>CAZIJZ010000050.1:14343-17336 GCA_964539765.1 uncultured Smithella sp. | reverse complement strand
CCTGTTGTCGGTCATTCATGTGTTTTTTAAACCGTATATCAGAGATTTGACCTGACGGGGTTTATCCGTTCCCGTTAACGAGGAGTCTTGCGTGAATCCGGTATCCGCCCTGCTGGGTATGAAAAAAGTCTTTCCTGAAGTCGTTACCAACGAGTTCATCAACAGCATGCCGCGCCGGGCATTGACGCCGGAAGAAAAAGCGCTGCCTTATTCCGGATATTATTTCAAAGACATGGCGAAAATTCCGCAGGAGGATTTGGATATTGTCAATCGCGGGCCGATTGATCCGAGGCTGGCGCTGCCGATAGCAGAGAGGAGCCGACTGATGGATCCGGGATATCTGCCCGCGGAAACCGGCTACTGCCTGCTGCCGGACGGCAGCGGGTTTGCGGCGACCAAAGTGTTCATGCCGGATGTGACCACGGAGATGATCGACTGGTGGTTTAACTGGCATCCGCTTGCGGGATTGCGTTATGCGATCTGGTGTCCGGTCGCGCATAAAAGCATTTCGGCGCTGACGCCGGAAGCGCATCTGGACAGCAGCGGCGTGGATCTGCAGATGAGAAATATCGGGAAGACTCATTATCCGGTGGAAGGATTTAATCTGAAAGGCTCGCAAAAACTGGAGATTGCCTTCAAGTCGGCAAGGCAGATGGGCCTGGATGAGAAGATGTTCAAAAGCGGCTCGATGAGTACGTTTGCGGCCGCAACGGTAAAAAATGTCCGACCGCCGATGCCGATCAACATATTCTTTCATGCGGTGCGCGAGATTGACGGCGGCGTGGAATATCGCAGCCGCTATTGGCTGACCTACACGATGGACCGGAAAGGAAACATTGTTAAATCAGGATATCCGCTGCCCAAAGCCATCGTGTCGCCGATGTCCAGAAATAACTGCATCCACAGTCTGATGGAGTATAACCATCTGGCCTCGATTCTCCCATCTCTGTACAAAGAAATGGGCGGGAAAATCATTTAGCCGTATTGGGATTGACATGCCCCGGCACGTCGGAACGTATCATTGGACACAAGGGACAGTGTCATTCTTCCGATCGGAAGGCTTTTATCGTTGGAAAGTATAGACACGGTTGAACCACCGCTTGTCTCCCTCGGGTTTGTTTCCGGCCTTGAACGTGGGCTGCCACTTGCGTGTAAACCTCATGTTCCTGTACCCCTATTGCACTTCAGGTATGCTTCATGATGTCGGTTGCTTCCTGATAGATCACGATAAAGCAGCCGATGATAGACAGGATAAAGAAACCCAGCATGAATTTCGGGCCAGTGCCCAGCAATTCATCCAGAAGATGACCCAGCCACAGGAACAGGAAAGAAGAAATTACCAGGGAAAATCCCCAGGCCGATAGAATAACGATTAAGTGAAAAGAATTGGAAGCCGGACGACGTGTTTTGCGGATGGTCATTGCTGACATAATCATTTCTCCGTTTCTTCGGTTGGTTGACTGACTAATCATGCCCAGCGCCGTTTTTCTCGAAAAACTCTTTATCCTCTGATTATATTGTAATCATGTTTTTCATCATTTCAAGGAATTCATTTTATATTATTTTCAGTTCCGGAATATTCCCGACTTCATCAACTCAATCGGTTATAGATGAAAAATTTGCATTGACTATTCGAAAATTGAATGTCAGAGAATCAGACACAACACCGTATTGATTATTGAAAAAAGACCGGATTTACCCTGACGGGAATCACAAATTTATGAGCGAGACAGTCCGCATAAAGTCCAAAGCCACTTTGAGCGTTTTACGCTCCATCAATAACGTGGCTGTGTTTGTGCGTGCGGCAACCCAAAGGAGGCATCGATGCAAAACGCAGTGGTGACAGGAGCCGGCTCGGGGCTGGGCAGAGAATTATGTCTCAAACTGGCGGAGCGTAAATACAGAATTCTGCTGGCTGATGTAAATCTGGCCGGCGCGCGGGAAACCCTTGAGATGGTCAGGAAAACCGGCGGCGACGGCGAAGTTTACCCATGCGATGTAACGAAAAAAGAAGCTGTCGAAAAAATGGCCGTCGATGCCTTCGGAAAATTCAAGAGAGTTGATCTGTTAATCAATAACGCCGGTGTCACCTGCGCCGGATTGACCGGTGACGTTCCTCTTGAAGATTGGTACTGGTGTGTAGACATCGACATGTGGGGAATGATTTACGGCTGTCATTATTTTATTCCACGGATGAAGGCGCAGGGCGGCGGTTATATTATCAATGTGGCCTCGGAAGCCGGTCTTGCCTGTTTGCCGGAAATGGGTCCGTATAATGTCGCGAAAGCCGCTGTGATTGCTTTATCTGAAACCATCAGGACCGAACTGGCGCCGCACAATATCGGTGTCACCGTTGTCTGCCCCTCCTTCTTTAAAACCAACCTTCTTAAATCCATGCGCTACCAGAACGATTTCCAGAAAGATCTAGCCCAGACGACTTTCGACAAAGGACGATTGAGCGCCGAAGATATCGCCCGGTTTACGATGAGGGCGATGGATAAAAATAAGCTCTATGTTGTTCCGGGCTGGTCTGCTAAATATTTCTGGTACAGCAAACGGGTTTCACCCGAGTTATGTTATCGTTTTATCGCGTTTACGTTAAAAAATAAGTTCGGCGAAAAGATGTTTCTCTGGCTGGCGCGCCACGGGCTGACCTGAGAAGATACTTCATATAGCCATGAATAAAAAAGGGAGGGCGCTGTGATGCAGCATCGTGGATTTAAGGTGAAAGATGTTGACGCCTATACGCGAGCGCTGGAAAAATGATCGGCAAAAGGAGCCTGTCGTTCTGAGGAAAAGAAGTCATTGTATTTGTTGCCGAAAAATCGTTCTGTTCAAAATATGGAAGTATCTTCTTATTTAAATTCGTTTTTCTGTTATAATGCCTTCCAAATTATTTGTCCCAAAGGGTAAAACATAAAGGAGTAAATCTATGTTTGATTACATGATGACCAAAGAGCAAATAAAAATCCGGGATGAAGCGCGGGATTTAG
>CAZIJZ010000050.1:8542-14243 GCA_964539765.1 uncultured Smithella sp. | reverse complement strand
GATTACATGATGACCAAAGAGCAAATAAAAATCCGGGATGAAGCGCGGGATTTAGTCAAGTGGGTGCCGCGCCAGATGATTCTGGATATGGATACGGATAAGATTAAATTTCCCAAAGAATTTCTCCAGGAAGCCGGGCGGCGCAATCTGATGGGTTGCCGTTATCCGAAAAAATGGGGCGGCCGCGATATGGATTGGGTGACCACCTGCATGATTATGGAAGAAATCGGAACACTGGGGTATGAAATGGCCTGTGTCTTCGGTGTGGGGGCGGAACTGGTTTGTGACGCGGTCATCCAGCACGGCACGGATGAACAGAAAGAAAAATATGTCAAACCGCTTTTAAGAGGCGATCTTTTTGCGGCCGAATGTCTGACGGAGCCGCGCGGCGGATCTGACTTTTTCGGCGCTACTACCAAAGCGGAAGACAAGGGTGATTATTATCTTCTCAACGGCATGAAGCGCTTCATCGTCGGCGCCGAGGGAGCGGATTTTTTCCTCGTTTACGCGAAGACCAGTCCCGACGCCAAACCGCAGCAGTCGATAACCTGTTTCATCGTTGATCGGACGGAAGGCGTGGAGGTCAAATATCTTTACGGCCTGATGGGGTGCCGCGGCGGCGGAACGGGGCGCATCATTTTCCGCAATGTAAAGGTTCCCAAGGAAAACGTGGTCGGAAAAGTCGACGGAGCCTATGCTGTTTTCAACACGATGATGATACCGGAGCGACTGGGAACGGCCGCCATGACGATTGGCGCGGCGCGTCCGGCTCTGGAGATTGCCACGAATTACACGGCGCGGCGCAAGGCTTTCGGTCAGATCATCGCGCAGTTCGAAGGCGTGAGCTTTCAGGTCGCCGAAGCCGCAATGATGCTGGATGCCGCGCGCGCGATGGCTTATGTCACGGCCCGGGCGGTGGACGGGGGAGCGGATATGCACCGCGTCAGACGCATGGTCTCGCAAAGCAAAAAATTCATCACGGAATCGTGTCAGAAAGTGGTGCATAATTCCATGCAGGTGATGGGCGGCATCGCTTACACGAATGTTTTCCCCATCGAACGCATTTATCGTGACGTCCGTCTGGCCTCCATCTGGACGGGAACCAGTGAAGTCATGTCGATGATTGCCGCTCACGAATGGTATCGGGAGTATTTCATGCAAAAGGAAAAGGCTGCCACCCGTGACTGTGAACTTGATGCGCAGGAAGCTTCCGAAGATGAAAAAATCTACGACGACGACGATATGTGGAAGAAGGGCTGGTAAATCTGCCGGCAGGATTAAGCCTTAACCCGGCAAAAGCTTGGCGACCGTCCTTTACCAAAGAAGGGAATGAAAGGAAGCATCTTTCTGGTTAAGCATTTTACAGGGATGAAATTGTTTTGTTCCGGAAAAGGTCTTCGGCGGAAAACATCAGCTCACCCTCTTTAAAAACCATGAGCGGTTTTCTAAGCGCGCGGATGTCTCGTAGCGGATTATTTCCCAGCACGACCATGTCGGCGTATTTGTCTTTTTCCAGGGAGCCGGTCTTGTCTTCCAATTTGAGGATTCTGGCGTTGCTGATAGTGGCACAGCGAAGAACTTCGATATTGGTGAAACCGAGGCGCCGCAAAATTTCATATTCCCGGTAGTTTCCGCCGAAATAGCAGAAAGGCATTCCCGCGTCGATACCGCAGCCGATGAGAATTCCCGCCTGATTCATCTTCTTGAGATTGGCGTAACCGTTGGCCACCATGCCGAAATAAACGTCGGGATCGACGAGAAATTTCTTTTTCTCCCAAAGCTTGTCTCTACCGATTGTTTTATAATCTTTCAGCGCATCGAGATTCTGTTTGTGCAGAAGCGGATCGCAGTGCCGGGCTGCCTCATGATCAAAGTAGTTTCTTCTCACGGTTAATTCGTCCATCACTTCCGGTGTCGCGTATTTTTCGGGAATTTCGTCAAAGGCCTCCTCCATCAGGAAGGACTGGCCGACGGTCATGGTGGGAACGATGGCCACGTTATTCTTTGCCATTTGCAGCACGTCTTCGTCGGACAGAATGGTGTCGGCAATCATGTGTTCGATGGAGTGGAAGGGATATTCCATCGCGCGGTCGAAACCGAATTTAAAATGATGATGTCCCACGACCGGAAGACCATTCTTTTCGGCAAAGCGGAAAATAATATCAAGCTGTTCTTTGGTGTAAACGGGAATCTCCTTGTTCTTTTTGCAGAAGATCGTCCGGTTATCCAGGGTCAGTTTGATGAAAGAAGCTCCGCGAGCGTTTTCCGCAAGGCATTCTTCCATATCGGCCGTGTTTTTGAAATTGTTCATGATCATGCCGATGAATAAGGAAGCCGGGCCGGCAAAAATGTTTACATCCGACGGTGGAATTTCCGGGTGAGCCCCCATGGTGTTCAGTATGGAATTGCAGTAAACGACACGGGGGCCGGGCAGATTGCCTTTTTTAATATCTTTGATGAAGAGGTGCAGCAGTGCGGGAAACGCGCCCATATCCCTGATGGTCGTTATGCCTGATTCGATGGAGGAGATAAAATTGTTTTTTTGCTGCCGGGAATGGCGCAAAATGTCGATCACGCTCATGGAAAAAACCGGGGACGAGGTGGAATGGCAGTGGGCATCTATCAAACCCGGGATCAGGAATTTTCCCTGAAGGTTAAAGATCGACCCGTGATAATTATTCTGAAAATCTCCGTTTCCGAGAGCGGCGATCTTCCCGTCTTCCACAAGCAGCCAGGAGTTTTCAATCATCTGACCGGACGTGACATCTATGAGGCTGGCGTTTTTGATTAAAAAAGCCTGATCATCCAGAGCGGGCACGTTCTTTTTCGGAATTGCGCATCCCTGCAACGAAGGCATGGCGAGGGCGCCCGCCAGCAGTAATGAATACTTGATGAAATTCCTGCGCTCTAACAAAGGAGATGATTCGTTTTCCATAGGAGAGACCGGTTGCTTTTTTTGCGTCATTATAGGGAGAGTTTTTTGTGTGTCAAGCCCTATCCTGAATTTTTTCACGATGTTCACAAGGAGACGCATCTTATATTCCGTTGACAGACGGTGATCTTCTCCTTATACTGCGCGAAAAAATTAAATGCGGATAAGGTTAAGTATTTTTTCATTGCGGACGAAAGCATATTCTTTTCTCGGAAGGAAGCGACTTGACACCACCCTATAAGTACAGCCGTGAAATCTTGCCGGATGTTTTCAGCATCAAACTTCCTCTGCCGGGCAGAAAACCCGGTCCGGTTAATGTGTATCTTTTTAAGGGTGTAAAAAATACTTTGATTGATACGGGCATTGTTCAAACGGCCGGCATTCTTCAAAAAGCTCTGGGCGAGCATCATCTCGATTTTTCCGACATCAATGAAATAATTGTTACGCACGGACATCCTGAACATTATGGCGCGGCAAAAAAAATTGTCCGGGCCGGAAACGCCAAGGTGCTCGCGCATGCCGAGGACAGGGCATTCATTGAAAAAGGATATGCTTCATTAAGCGGTCGGTACAAAAATTTTCTCCGGGTTACGGGTATTCCCCCTTCCGTGGGTATCATGATGCGATTGCTGTTTGTTTTTTTTAAGCGGATGGCGGATAATTGCGAAGTCGATCAGCTTGTGCGGGAAGGGGATGAGATGGAAATCGGCGGATACCGGGCGAAGATCATGGAAACGCCCGGCCATTCCCAGGGGTCTGTGTGCATTTTTCTCGAAAAAGAAAGAATACTTTTCTGCGGAGATACCATCATCGAACACATTACGCCGAATGCTTTTATCATGCTGGATCAGCAAAAGACGCTGCCGGTTCGTCTCAGTCAGGAAGAGTTTTATATATCGCTGATGAGAATAAAAATGATTGAGCCCTTGACGGTTTATTCCGCACACGGGAAAACGGTATCCGATATTAATAAAATAATTGCCGGATACGAAAAAGCTTTTGCGGAAAGAAAGGACAATGTTTTGTTGATGGTACGCGGCGGTGAAAAATACATATACAACATAGCGCGGCGACTTTTCCCGGACATCGGTGGATTGCGACTTCCGCTGGAAATATTTCTCGCCATTTCGGAGGTTTATACAGCGATTCAAGTGCTGCAGAAAGAAGGAAGGATATCGTTGCATATGAATAACAATTTGCTGGAAGTGAAGGAATTAACAAGGAATTGATTGTCATAAAAATTTAACAAATATTTTATTGACATAAAATATGCAGTTTAGTATAAAATAAGCCGTAAATAATTAATACAAGAGTTGATTTATAAAAAAATTATTGAAAATATCGTGCGAAAGGAGAGTGTCATGAAGAAATTTGGAATGCTTTTAGTTATTATGATGTTAATGGCTGTCGTTTCAGCGGCTCAGGCGGCAGAAGTCAGAGCCGGTGGGTTGCCGGCATTGAGTGCTGATGATAGCAGTGAGGTAAGTACAGCCAATCTGGCAAGAGAAGGCGAAGTCAGAGCCGGTGGTTTTCCTAAAATGGATAAGTATGATAGCTGTCATGATTGCGTTCCTGACAAATGTCCCCCTCCTCCCCCTCCTCCTCCTCCGGTAGAAGAGAAGGTATGTCCTCAGTGTGCGGAATGCCCCGCATGTCCTCCTCCTCCGGTTGTTGTGGCTCCTAAACCGACCATTATTGAAAAAGGAAGACAGACCCTTGATGTTAAATTTGATTTCGATAAATCAACCGTTAAGAATGTGTATCAGAAAGACATCAGTGATCTGATCGAGGTCATGAAAGATTACCCGGACCTGAACGTTATCATTGAAGGACATACGGACAGTATCGGGACCGATGCTTACAATAAGAATCTTTCTCAGGAAAGAGCCGACGCGGTCAAGGCATACATGGTGGATAAAGGCGGCATTGATGCAGGCCGTATGAAAGCCATCGGCTATGGTGAAGAAAAACCGATCGCTTCCAACAGCACCAAAGAAGGACGTTCACAGAATCGCCGTGTAGAAGCAGCGGTTGATTATGTTATCGAGAAGTAAAAAAGATTTTTAAGACGTAACCAAAAGCCCCGCAATTGTTTGCGGGGCTTTTTTTATTGTAAGTAGTACGGTAAAGATAATAGTGTGCTTAATTTTTCCCATCCCGCCGAGGCAAAATAACAGGCGAAGACAACAAGAAAAGCCGCACAAAAAAATATGACACCCCGATACAGGCGATCATTCAAGAAATTCCTGCCCCGGCCGACAGCGGCGGAGATCAGGGAATACCAGCTCAAATCAGCCAGAATGTGTCCCGCAAAGAAAAAAATGATTCCCCGGAACCCGAATTGCCATGAATACATGATATAACCGAGGCCGATGGTCGCCCACCATATGATCCAGTAGGGATTGGCCACACTCATCAGGATTCCGTTGATGAGGGGATGAATCCCGGTTGATTTTTGTCCTTCCCATTCCAAACTTAATGAGGGCAGCGAGCGAAACATGTTGAAGGCCATCCACAGCAGAATCAAAGAGCCGATAAGGGCTGTCGCGGCGAAAACAACAGTCTTTTGAAGAAAAGGCGCCAGGCCCAGCAGAAGGGCAACCAGCAGCAGTAATTCCAGAATGGCGTGACCGGCAATCAACAGGGGACCGGTCATAAAACCGCGGCGGGAACTCTCGCTGATCGTCACGGTCAGCAGCGGTCCCGGCATCATTGCGCCGGACAGGGCGATAATAAACGATGAAACAAAAATGGTTAATAGAGCGGTGA
>CAZIJZ010000050.1:0-8442 GCA_964539765.1 uncultured Smithella sp. | reverse complement strand
GCGCCGGACAGGGCGATAATAAACGATGAAACAAAAATGGTTAATAGAGCGGTGAACACGATTATTCTGTCCGTTTATTTTTTGTCCAATTTCGCGGCGATTTGTTTGGCCCGCTTAAATGGCTGAGTATTGGTAATCGACGGTCTGTCCGGACTTTGCGCGGCCAGACCCTGCATCTGCCTTACTCTTTCTTCGCTCGGGGGATGGGTGCTCATTGCATCGGCCAGATTTTTAATAACGACACCATCGCCGCGACCGGACTTTCTTTCAATTTCCAGAAGTTTTTTATAGAAATTGCCGACCTGATCCTTGTCGTATCCGGCCGCCCCGCCAGTGGCGTAAATCCATGTTTTATTCTGAGCTTTTTCCATGGCGGACATTCTCTCGGCGGTGTGTCGGGCGACGACGTGACCTATCTCGTACGAAACCACCCCCGCAAGCTCCGCTTCGCTGGAGGCGAGGGCAATCAGGGGAGCGGTGACAAAAATTGTTCCTGCGGGCATGGCAAAAGCGTTGACGTCCGCGACATCAACAACGGTAAAAGTATAATGATAGGGATTTCCCTTCCGATAGCGCGACGCATTGGTCGGGGCGCAGGAGACAGTCATCATTAAAATCACGATAACCCATAAAGAGATTTTTTTATGCATGTGCTTCTTCCCTGAGCTAAAGTCAAAACGCTGTTATTACGGGGTGAATTTAATTAAACACGCGAGCTATTTTCTGTCAAGCAAGGGATATTCATGATGGCCGGGTTGACGCTAACCCGGATTATTTAATTGACGGACAACAGAATATAATTTACACGTCAGTAGAATTATGAGTTTGTGAAAGGGACTTCGGGGGACAACCATGTCTTTTTACGTGCGCGACAATGTAAAAATTTACTATGAAGATAACGGGTGGGGAGATGCGATCATCGCCGTACACGGCCTGATCGAAAATACCGTTTACTGGAAAAATATCGTTGAAGATATTACAAAAAAATACCGCTTCATTCCCTTGGATATGCGCGGGCACGGGAAAACGGTTGTGGATGGAGAATCTTTCGGGTTTGACGCGGAAAACATCGGTGATGATATTGAGGCGCTGGCCGATTATCTGAACATTAATCGATTTCATCTTTTGACGCACTCCACCGGCGGATTCGTCGGTGTCCGCTACGCCATGCGTAATACCGGCAGACTGGCAAGCCTGATTCTAACAGACACGGGTTCTTCCACGTCCGTGATGTCCGGTGATTATGAAGCGATTAAGGCCTTCAATGATAAACTGGCCCGCTATTTTGAGAGATTCGACTGGGAACAGATCGTCGCGAATTTATGGGTGAATCCGTTTCCTTTTTTCCGCGGGATTGTGGAGTCGCCGCAGGCCGCGGAACTCATGAGGTCCGCCCAGGATATGATCAGCCGGGGAGATCGATCCACCATCGCCCGATTTGTCCGGTCGTTTTATACGGATCCTGATCCCAAAATAGAAGGCTTGCGAGGCATTCGCTGTCCGACGCTGATTATATACGGAGAAAAGGATGATCTTTTCATCGAGGCCAGCAAGTTGATGGCGCAGGAAATTCCCCATGCCCGTCTGATTGAATACCCGGGAGCAGGACACATGACGGCATTGGAGTGTCCCGATCGTCTGGCGAAAGATATCATCGGCTTTATCGGTGAAAAAGGAAATTAATCATCTAACCTTTTTTGAAAATGCATTGATGCCTGAAGTTTTTACCAGTGTTTCTTCACCGGAATAAAATATGCCTTGAACCCACCCTGAAATGAATACGGCACAAAAGCCTTTTTATGCAGTCGGATTCTGAAAAATAAAAAACTTGACCTTTTGGGTGTAATGTATTATTGGTCGAACCACCCGGCCAATTGAGCCGAGAGGAAAAGGAGAGCCTGTCATGATAGCCCCAAAGGGTTTTGCAGGTCCGCTGACACGCTCACGTCTTCATGAAGAGATCGTCAAGATTATTCAAAAGCAAATTATGGAAGGGGATATGGCTCCCGGAGATAAATTGCCCACGGAAAGAGAACTCGCGGAAAATTTCAACGTCAACAGGGCCACGGTTCGTGAAGCGTTACGCAAACTCGAAAATCTTGATCTGGTTGAAATCAGGCACGGCGACGGTTTGTATGTCAAAAATTATTTGGAGAGCGGCAATTTCGATTTAATCAAAGCCGCTTTTAATTTGAATGGCAATCATGAAGTGCTTGACAATATTCTGGAAGCGCGTCGTTTCGTCGTGCCCCAGATGGCGTATCTTGCGGCGCAAAACCGCACGAAAACAGATATTGAGGAGTTTGGACAAATAATCGCAAGGGATGATCTTTCGATGCTGGAGAAGGATATCAAGGTACATCAGATTATTGCCCGCGCTACCCATAATATTGTTTGCACCATCAGCCTGAATTTCTTCAATCAGATATTTCGGGAATACGGCCACCTTTATTTTGATGATGAAAATAATGTTGAGCATTCAAGAGTATTTCACAAAGAAATACACGAGGCCATAAAAAATAAAAAACCAGAGAATGCCCGTCGAATTATGAAAGATGTGCTGATTTACGCGGAGGAAGCCGTGAAGACGAGCATGAAGGACAAAAAGCTCAAGAAGGAAAGGTGAATATGGAAAGATTTATAGAAAATCATACCAGCGAAAATTTTGACGTCCTCGTCATCGGTGGAGGCATTACCGGCGCTTCGGTTGCTTATGAAGCGGCCACAAGGGGATTGAAGGTTGCACTTCTGGAGAAGAAGGATTTCTCCTGGGCCACATCGGCCGTTACCTCCAAGATGATTCACGGAGGCCTGCGATATCTGGTCAACGGTGAAATCGGGCTTGTGCGCGAGTCGCTGCGTGAGCGCCGGGTGCTGGAGAATATCGCTCCCAATTTCGTTTATCCCGCGGCGATGATGATGGTGCATAACAAAACGCCGCTCAAGAACAATAAATGGGTCGTCAAGATAGGGATGCTGATGTATGATTTATTATCCTATGACAAGAATTTTACCTGGGATGCCTGTAAAAAAATACCCATGCACAGAACCATTTCCAGACAAGAAGTTCTGCAAAGCGAGCCGCAGGTACGCGCTGAGGGACTCACCGGCGCATCGATTTTCTATGACTGCGACAGCATTTTTCCGGAGCGGTTGACGCTGGCCTTCATCAAATCCGCCGTAGCCTATGGCGCCAAAGTAGCCAATTATTCCAAGGTGGAAGGTTTTATCATGGGAGATCATAATAACGTAACCGGCGTTCGTGTAAAAGATCTTCTGGAAAATAAAATGCATGAAGTTTCGGCCTCTGTAACAATTAATTGCGGCGGGCCGTGGGCGGATATCGTGCTGGGTCTGGCCAAACCCGACGGCGACGGCAGCGGAACATTGCGCCGGTCTGAGGGGATTCATATCATCACCGCCAAACGTCTGCTTTCCGGTAATTGCAAGATCGGCTGCATGACTCCGGGCGGCCGGCATTTTTTCCTCATTCCCTGGCGCAATCATACGCTGATCGGCACCACGGATAAGCCGTTCACCGGCAATCCGGATGAATATAAAGTTACCAAAACAAGCATCATGGAACTGCTCGACGATGTCAATTCCTCTTTCGGCGACGGCAAGCTTTCTTATGCCGATGTTAAGCATACCTACGGCGGCCTGCGTCCTCTGGTCGAAGAAGAAACAAGTGAGACTTATTCGTCCTCCCGCAAGTATGAGATCTACGACAATAAGAAAGACGGCCTTGACGGCCTGATCACGGTTGAAGGCGGTAAATACACCACCAGTCGTAACCTGGCCCAGCACTGCCTCGATATCGTAGCCGGAAAAATGGGGCGCTCTCTGGGTAAGAGCATTACGAAACAACATTATCTGGCCGGGTGTGAAATAAAAAATTTATGTGACTTCTTTGACGCGGTCCAGCGCGACAACAAAGATTTCAGCACGGCGACCCTGAATTATCTGAGCCGCAACTACGGCGCCGAATATGCCGAAATCATCAAGCTGGCGCGCGGGGATAAGGCTCTGGCCGCAACCCTCAACGACGACGGCGAGATTCTGGCGGAAGCCGTTTATGCCATACGTCAGGAAATGGCCCGTACCTTATCCGATATCGTTATGCGCCGCACGGGCATCGGCACTCTGGGTAATCCCGGCGAGGATGTTTTGCGTAAAGTGGCGGCGGTTGCCGCCAGGGAATTGCAGTGGGACAAAAATAGAGTTGAACAGGAAATTTCAGACACGGTTAAACTGCTTACGTTGCCGGTGTAGTAAAAAGAAGGAGGACATACTGATGACATCAAAAGAATTCCATCCGGATTGGACAGAAAAATCTCCGGCTGAAGGAACTTACCGATCTATTTTTAAATACGGCGATCCTCAGCATTTCAAGCATCCCAGTGACGCCTGGTACCGGATGATGAAACAGGATTTCCATTTAAGTGATGCTGACTTCGCTCATAAAGGTAAAGAAGGACGTGAACCGGTGAAATTGAACCGTCCCGCCGCTCTTAAGGCGAATCAGATTGATGCTCTGCAAGCTATTGTGGGTAAAGAAAATATAGAGTTGGACGATTATCATCGTGTCAAATATGCTTCAGGTAAAACCACGGAGGAAATGCTGGAGCTGCGCAGCGGCATTATTCATGAAGTGGCCGATGTTGTGGTTCATCCGCGCGACAAGCAGGATGTGCAAAAGCTGGTGGAATATTGCGATAAAGAACTTATTCCAATGACGGTCTTCAGCGCGGGTTCTTCCGTGAATTTCGGCTGTCGTCCTGTCCATGGCGGCATCTCACTGGTGGTCAGCACGCATATGAACAAACTTCTGGAAGTGAACGAACTGAATCAGACGGCGCGGGTTCAGCCGGGAATGTTCGGTCCGGCCTATGAAGAAGCCCTGAATAAAGCGCCTGAGCTGTTTAAAACAAAACAACGTTATACCTGCGGACATTTTCCGCAGTCCTTCGAATATTCAACGGTGGGCGGCTGGGTTGTGACGTTGGGGTCCGGACAGGCCTCCACGTATTACGGCGATGCGTACGACATTGTCTTCAGCCAGGAGTATGTCACGCCTGCCGGCACCTTCAGAACGCTGGATTTTCCGGCCACGGCCACCGGTCCCAAGATAAACGACATCATGAAAGGCGCCGAAGGATCGTTCGGCATTCTGGTCGAGGTCACTATGAAAATCTTCCGCTACATGCCGGAGAATCGTCAGCGTTTCAGTTTTATGTATCCGACCTGGGAGGCCGCGGTGAATGCCAGCCGTGAAATCATGCAGTCGGAATTCGGCAAGCCGGCCATCTACCGTATTTCCGATCCGGAGGAGACCGACCGTGGTCTGAAACTGTACGGCATGCCGGACATCGTGGACAAGTTTCTGACGATGAAAGGATTTAAATCCATGCAGCGCTGTTTATCTCTGGGCAATGTTGAGGGAGATCGGGATTATGCGAAACTCGTGGCGCGCAAAATCAAGGCGATCGCGAAAAAACACGGCGCGATATCGCTTACCGGTTACGCGGCAAAGAAATGGGAACATACCCGTTATAAAGAACCTTACATGCGCGAGGATCTGGGCGATTACGGAATTTTAATTGATACATTGGAGGCTGCCGTAAACTGGGATAATCTCCATCGCCTGCATGAAGGCGTACGAGCCTATGTCAAGAGCCGCCCGGATACGATGTGTATGACGCACGCTTCGCATTTTTACCCGCAGGGGACCAATCTTTATTTTATTTTCATTGCGAAAATGAACGATCCTGAAGAATTCCGGAAATTCCAGCGCGGCATCATCGACAACATCCAAAAGTATGGTGGCTCGCTGAGCCATCATCACGGTGTGGGAAGAATGATCGGTCCCTGGATGGAACAGCATCTGGGGAAGGAACAAATGGACGTATTGCGGGCGCTGAAGAAGCATTTTGATCCGAACAGCATTATGAATCCCGGTGGTCAGCTCGGATTAGATTGATCATGGTCAATAAAAGTTATGTACACTCAGGGATTCGCAACATTAAGATAAAAAAGCGAGGTGCATATGTCAGAGCAAAAAAAGAAAGCGGATGAATTAATTCTTTCCATAGATGCCGGTACGCAATCGATAAGAGCTTCTCTTGTCGACACAGAGGGAAATATCCTGCATATCGTCAAATCACCCATTCAGCCTTATTTTTCGGCACATCCCGGCTGGGCTGAGCAGCAGCCTGATTACTACTGGGAAGTATTCTGCAAGACGACCAGTCAACTCCTGCAAAAACAGGAACATCTAAAAAAGAATATCAAAGGCGTGACGCTCACGACACAGCGCGCCACAATGATCAACGTGGACAAGAACGGCAATGCTTTGCGGCCGGCAATTATCTGGCTAGACCAGAGAAAGGCCGATTCGAGAAAAATACTGCCGGCGCCGCTTCGTCCGTTGCTGAAAACGGTCAAACTTCTGGATACGCTGGAGAACGTCATTCAGGAATGCGAGGCGAACTGGATATGCCAGCAGCAGCCGGACATATGGGAAAAAACGCACAAGTATCTGGTGCTTTCCGGTTTTTTCACCCATCGGCTTACAGGCGAGTTCATCGATTCGACAGGCAATAATGTCGGCTATTTGCCGTTTGACAACAAAACCTACCAGTGGGCGGGAAAGTTCGATTTTAAATGGCGGATCTTCAAGGTGGAAAAAGAAAAGCTGCCCGTTCTGGTCAAACCTTCCGAAATCATGGGTAAGATTACGAAGAAGGCTTCCGATGAGACCGGAATACCCGAAGGGCTGCCGGTGTTCGCGGCCGGATCGGACAAGGGCTGCGAAATTCTCGGTTCCGGCTGTCTCACGCCGGAAACGGGATGCCTGAGTTTCGGGACCATTGCCACCTTTGACGTGGCTACACCCAAATATGTCGAGCTGCATCCGATGATTCCGCCGTTTCCCGCCTCCGTTCCGGATACTTATTACACGGAAGTTTCCATTTTCCGGGGATTCTGGATGGTCAGCTGGTTCAAGGAAGAGTTCGGTCTTCAGGAGTGCATGCTGGCCGAGAAAACGGCCGAGCCTCCGGAGAAATTTTTTGATTCGTTGATTCACGATGTGCCGGCCGGTTCGAAGGGGCTGATGCTTCAACCTTACTGGACGCCAGGTCGGGAAGTTGACGCTTTCGCGAAGGGATCGATTATCGGTTTCGGCGATGTGCACAGCCGTGCCTATCTGTATCGGGCCTTACTGGAAGGACTGGTCTATGGATTAAGGGAAGGAGGAGAACTGACCCAGCGGAAGACAAAAATACCCGTGACCAGGCTCAAGGTGTCGGGAGGCGGTTCGCAAAGTGACGCGGCGATGCAGATTACGGCGGACATTTTCGGCATGGTGGCGGAACGGCCGCATACCTTTGAGACATCCGCACTGGGCGCGGCCATCGATGCCGCGGTCGGTCTGAAACTGTATTCTGATTTCCCGTCCGCGGTAAAAGCGATGACCCGAACGGGAAAAATGTTTGAGCCGATTAAAGAAAATCACAGCCTTTATGACAATCTTTACAGAAGAGTTTATCTGAAAATGTATGAACAGTTACGGCCTCTTTTTAAAGAGATCAGGGATATTACCGGTTATCCTGAGAAAAATTAGCGTAACAATAAAGACATTGAATTAATGAAGAGGATAAGTATATAATACTTCGGTGCCGGTAATCGTTGTTCTTATTGACCGGTTATTGAATGAGTCGAATATTTTCGATTGTTTGGACATCATAATTATTATCAACGTTATATTGATCAAAGGAGATTGGCATCATGAAAAAAATATCACTGATCCTCATTATTGCGTTGTCTTTGTTTTGGGCAACCACGGCCTTGGCTGAGCTCAAGGAAGGTCTCTGGGACATTACGACCCAGGTGGAAATGAAGGGCATGCCGCAATCAATGCCTGCCACCACGTTTCGCCAGTGCATTACCCAAAACGATCCTGTTCCACAAAATAAAGACAAAAACTATGAATGTAAAATCATCAGTCAGAAGGTTGTCGGCAATACGGTCAATTATAATGTGCAGTGCACGGGCAAAGAAGGGACGATTCAAACATCCGGGACCACGACATATACCGATCATTCCATGAGCGGCGCATCGACCACCAGCATTAAAATTAAAGGACAGCCGGAAATGAAAATGTCGAACAAAATGAAAGGAAAATACGTCGGACCCTGTCCCAAATAAACTTATTTCAAAGAGCGCCTGAGCAGGCGGAACATTTGATTTTACAATCAAGAGGTTGACGAATGTCCTATTATGTCATTCTACTGAAAAACGGTTCGATACGGATTTACAAAAACAGACAGGACAGAGAACTGTTGCCGAAAGGCGCCCGGCAGTTTGTCTGTTCGAGTAATGTGACCGTGCAGGATTTGTATTTTTGGATAGACAGCGGTTGCAATAATTTAAGAACCATCA
>CAZIJZ010000049.1:0-17634 GCA_964539765.1 uncultured Smithella sp. | reverse complement strand
ATTAAAGACTCCGGTCTTGACTTTTTCAACTCTGTGTTGTAAATAGACTATGACCTTTTAAGGGAGATGATTTATGGTCCCGGTCACCACCAAACCGTATTTACATAGTGTCGTCATATCCATGCAGGGGATCCCTGCATTTTTTTATTCATCCCAAAGAAAATTCATCAGCATATTACTTCCTGAGAAACAGGAATAAGGAGGATTTGAATCATGGCAAAAGCTCAAGTATTTGAAAATAAACAGCCGGTCCTGGGCATTAACAGTCTCGGACGAATCGGGAAACTCACCCTGTGGCATCACATCGGCAGAAAGTATTTTAAGGAAATCGTCATCAATCAGGGACGGGAAGTAGGCACCGGTCTTGATTCTGTCGCTCAGGCCATTGAAAAAGATTCCACCTACGGTTTGATGCACAAGTTTCTGTACGGCATCAAAGCGGAACGCATCATTCAAATTGTCGATGAAAAACAGGGGAAATTGCTGATTGATGGAATTCCCGTTACGATTTTGCGGGAAGCCAGAAATCCCGCCGATATTCCCTGGCGCCAGCATGGAGTGGACGTGGTGGTGGATTGCACAGGAAAATTCAAGGACCCGACCGTAGCGTCGGATAATAAAAGCGGCTCCCTCCGCGGGCATTTGCATGGCGGGGCGAAGGCGGTCATCAATTCGTCACCTTTCAAAATCAAGAACAAGGCTCTTTCTCTGCCGGATGACGCCATCACGATGATCTACGGAATTAATCACACCTCTTTCAATCCCAAGAAACATCTGATCGTTTCCGCCGCATCCTGCACGACCACCGGACTGGCCCACATGGTCAAGCCATTGCTGGAAAATGAAGGAACAAGCAATATTCTGACGGCCTCCATGTCCACGGTTCACGCCGTGACCAATACCCAGAGCGTGCTGGACAGCGTTCCCAAGGCCGGCGAAAAAGATTTAAGGAAAAACAGGAGCATCCTGGACAGCATTATCCTGACATCCACCAATGCCGCCAAGGCGCTGGCGGAGGTCATTCCGGAAGTTCAGCATATCGGTTTCATGGCTGATTCCATCAGAATACCGGCCAGCACCATGTCACTGATTGTTCTGAACGCAACTTTCCAGGTACGAAACCAGCAGGGGATTAATACAAAAATGCTCAATGAATTATACAGCAAAGCCGCCGCCAATAACCCCGAAAAACTGATCAGGTTTACCATGGAACAAAATGTCTCCGCCGATCTTTTTGGCGTTGATGCGGCTGTCATCATTGAAGGTCAGTTCAATCATACACGCACGGCCTTCATTAATCTGGATCTGTTACACATTCCCAACACGCCAGCGGAAGTCGTCAAATCATTTCCCGATAAGGTTATGAAAGTTCCCGTTGTGCACGCCAAGATATTCGGCTGGTACGATAACGAATTCGGCAGCTACACGAACAGGTTGGGGGACCTGACGGTTTACATTCACAAGAATATTTTATAAGAAAATTCCAACCGGTTGTTTTTGAACCCGATATTCATTGACCGCGGAATTCCGCGGTCAATGAATATTTTTTAATTACTCGGTCTCGCTGTCGTGCCGGCCCAGATAGACCGTGCCACTCCATCCGTCTATACTGATAAAATCACCGGCCTTGATGGTATGGTTTTCGATGGTCGCGTATTCATCGGTTTCATAAACTTTCAGCTTGCTGAAACCAACAACGCCAACCTTGTTGAGCTGGGGAATCGTCACCGCGGCATGAGAAGTGCTGCCGCCTTTGGCCGTCAGCAATCCTTCAACCTGTAGAAGGACTCCCACGTCATCCGGAACCGTATCGGGGCGCACCAGAATGAGAGGCGTTGCCGGTTCTTCATGGCGGAACCGTTTGATATCCGTTTCCGAATAAACAGCCCGGCCGCTGAGAGCGCCGCCATTAACTCCGATGCCGGTTCCGACAACCGAGGACTGCAATACGGGAGAATCTTTAAAACGCGTCCAATTCTGAGTCGTGATCTGATTCATATCACGCGTCTGCAGGATGTATAATTTATCCCGCGTCGGACCTTCAAACGTGAATTCGATTTCCTGATGATTGAATCCTTTTTCGTAAATAAGAATCTCCGAAATCCGCAGCAGTTCCGCGTAAATTTCGGGGAATTTCGCCTCCAGAGATATTTTTGAATCTCTGTATTCCGCGATTCTCTGCTTTTCCGAAATGGGATACGTTTCCACCAGACCGGAAACAATATCGTCTCCCTGAACGCCGAAAATAAAATCGCCGTAGAGCGTTACATCGGCTGAAGAGCTTTTCGGTTCGCGGGTAAAAATGACCCCGGAACCGGAATTATCATTGAGATTGCCGAACACCATTTTCTGCACAATGACGGCCGTCCCCCACTTATCGGAGATATGCATCTGCCGACGATAAATTTCCGCCTGCTCCGAATACCACGAATCAAAAACCTGCAAAATGGCGTGCCGAAACTGATCCAGAGGCTTTTCTTTAAATTCGATGCCGTTTTCAGTTAATCCTTTTTTATAAGAAAGGGCTATCTGTTTCATCAAGTCCGGCGAAAACTGTATCTTTCTTTCCACGCCGTGTTTTTGTTTGAACTCGTCCATGATCGCGTCAAAATAATTACGGTTCAGTCCCTGGAACATCCCCCACATCTGCAAAAAACGACGGTAGGAATCCCAGGCCGCCCATTTGAAATCATCCTTCTCGCTGAGATTTTCCGCGATGGCTTCATTAATGCCAACATTCAAAAAAGATTTCATCATCCCGGGAAGAGAAACCGTCGCGCCGCTTCTTACGGAAAGCAGCAAAGGATTGCGGCGGTCGCCCAGTTTACACCCCGTTATTTTTTCCAGCCTTTTTATCTCTTTGTTTACCCGCATGGCCAGATCATTAAAAATATATTTATAACCATAGACAGCTTCGTATCCCCTGAACACTTCCGTGGTGATGATAAATCCCGGAGGAACATTAAATCCAAAGGAAACGAGTTCCTTGAGAAAATATCCCTTATTGCCCAGGAGTATCTGGTTATCCAGTTTTTTGTTCTTTTTGTAAAAGGACGACACCGTCAGATCAGGATTGTACGCCATGACAACCTTGAGAATCTGCTTATTGTCCTTAAATTTTTCCGATTCCGCGTTCAGTGTTTTGATGACCGCATTGATGAAATTATCCAGAACCTGAATGCCGAGAGCCGAAGATATGATTCCGCGGATAAAATTTTCCGAATGCTGATAAATTAATTTTTCATTTTTCTTATGACCGGGTTTTGTCTCTGTTTCAGTATCCTGCCGGTAAATCTGGCCGATAATTACAGGAAGATTGGCGCTATGCACATCAATGTAATAATTACGGATGATGTCCTGAATATCCTTGGAAATAAAACGGAAAATATCCACATACTGCTCCAGCGAAAACTGTTTGATGGACAAAGCGTTGGTCACGTATTTGACCTTGGCTGCGAGGCCTTCCGTGGCAATGCCTTCTATTTCAAGCGCGTTGATGTAAAGCCAGAGGTATGTGTGAATCTTTTTGATCGTGTGTTTGGTAATAAATTTGAGATTAAATGACTTGGTCAATTCTTCAAAAAGCATGGTGGCCAGTGATTCGAGCCTCAGGGACAGGCCGACGGCTTCAAATTTTTTCTCGAAGTATGTTCCGTACATTGAGGGAATGCCCGCCGCGATGTGTCTTTTGTAGTAAATGTTTTCGTAGGACTGGCTTTTTTTGGAAGATAGAATTCTTTCTTTCAAAATAGACAGGAATTTCAGAATAATAGTAATGCTACGATAATAATTCTTCGCATTCAAAGAGCGTTTCAGTGATGAAATGTCCGTTTGGGGAAAAGCGTTGGCCGCTTCCAGATCCTTGAGCAGGTCAATAAACAGCGGATAATATTTTTTATAAATCAATTGATAAATGCGGATCATGATTTTGACCCGTTCCTGATCCCTTTCATTAACGCCCCTGACATTACTCAGTTCTTTACAAACTTTTTCGTTATCCCAATCGAGAAATTTCACGGGAGTGCTGTTAATCCTGAGGAAAAAATATTTAAAAGCTTTGTGCATTCCGTTGAAATATTCACCGGAATTCATGACCTGCTCATAAACTTCAACGGGAAGATGCACGCGGAGAAAATTCTTATCCCCGGAGTTCCAATACCGGAAAATATCCTCAATAAATTTAACAAGTAGGCTGTTGCTTTCGACGTGTGACTGCTTCCGTAAAAAATAAACAAGTTTGTCGTTGCGCAGGGAAAGTTCATCGACCTTGGTGGTGATATCCCTGAGCTCACCTTCCGCGCCGATTTCGCTGAAATAGACCGGGAAAAGCCTGAGCAGCTGCTTGATCAAACTATAGGTTGACGCAATATCGCTGTTGAGCAGAGCGGAAATGTTTTTCTGAATCAGATCCGTATCGCGGACAAAAACTCCTCCCATTTTTAAATTGACGATCAGCGCTGAAATTAATTTTCTTGTCCATTTGGGTTTAATCCCGATAATTTCCAGCCAGCATCTGATATTAATGATATGGGCGGGGTTAACCTTCACCTGCCATTCTTCGTTGGATCCTTTAATTTCAGGATACTGGAAACCGTAGGCAATCAACTCATCAATAAACGTATCCGCGAGCGAATGGCTGTTTTGCGCAAAAACTTCCCGCGCTGCCGTTGTGATGCAATCAAAAGTGGCTACGCTGAATTCATTCTGAGATTTATTCTTGTTTAAGAAACCAAACATTTTACGCACGAAATCGTTGAAGGTTTCCTTTTTTTCTTCCTGAAAAACCATTTTGAGGGAATGGTTGATTTCCCGCAAGGCACTGGCGTGGATATCGGCAAGGCTGGGAACATCGATGACATTGAAGAGAAAACGCAACTTCACCAGCTGCTGATGTCCCAGGTACACCTTGGACTTTTCCAACTGATCGGCAACCTGCAAATAGCCGTTAACGATCTGAAAATAATCCGGCATACCGGCATAGCTTTTGATCGCGCCGCTTTTTTTCTGATGCTTGTCCTGGCGCAGAGTTTCCAAATGCTCGATAAGAGACAGGAGATATCCGTGACTCAGCGGTTCAATCAATTGACTGTATGTTGCAACCGACGCTTGATCGTTATCGTTTTCCACGACAAGCCATGCTGACGGATCAGGTTGAGCAATCCAGAACTGATATGTAATTTGGAAAATTCGGTGGATGAAACTGTCAAACAGATCTGTTTGAACATCCAGATTATTCTCTGTAATGCTTTTAATGATTTTTTTTACGTAGGAAGAGCTTTTTTTAAAGATAGTCTCATCTTCATCAATAGCCTCCAGAAGCGATTTTATAATCTCAGGGAATAAAGACTGATTCCTCGGAAGAAACTCTTTGCTCTGATTAAAGATCGCGTCGATATAGTCGAAAAGGTAATGGACAGCGCTGTCTTTGACATCGGCATCGGCTGACGATTTGATAATGTTGAAATAAACACAAAGCATTGTGGCAATGGCTTCAAGTCCGTCTTGATGCTTGTTGTAAACATAAAAATCACCGATGGAAACCGATTTCAGTTCCCGTAAAACATATTCCCAGTTAACAAAAGGATGATGCAACTCTATCAAAAGTTCGCGAACTTTTTTTTGCAAACCGTAATGATTTTCAACAACTTTGAGCAGCGGGGAATACTGATCCGGAATCTCTATCGTCGCGGCTGTTCTTTCCAGATTTACTTTGAGAGCAAATGAATCCAGCCCTTCACTTTTTTTCTTTGGATTATCTTTAGTTGCCATATCAGAAAGACCTTTGGAAAGGACTTAAGCAGAATCCGCACATTTTTTCAAGCAGGGAACATACCGGCATGAATGTCGGGAATACTTTGTTTTTTTTGATTAAATACAACCATCCCCGTTGAAGAAAAAACTCCGGTAACTCCCTTGGAGCAAAGAGCGTTACCGGAGGTAATTTTTATCTTCAGGAAAATCTGTTATTTCCTTTTTGATGTTTTTTTAGCAGCTTTTTTTACAGGTTTTGAGGCTGTTTTTTTTACTACTTTCTTTGGAGAAGCTTTTGCTTTTTTAACAGCGGGTTTTTTCTTTGGCGTCCCTTTGGCTTTTTTTACGGTCGCCCTCTTTTTAGGCGCCGCCAGAGCCTGTACCTTGGGGGGTTTTGCCGGACCAAGATTTACCATCGGTTCTTCGCAGCAAATAAGATCGATTGTGGCGCAACCGCACTCTTCGCTCACAACCACTTTTAATCCACAAACTTCACAACCAAGAACATCTCCAGCTTTGGCTCGCGACATGTTTTCCTCCTCGTTGTGAGGGGCTCGAAATTCACCCTCCGGTATTTTTGTTTTATTCTAATCAAAAATATTAATTTTTCAAGTATAAATTGCTAATTTTTTTCAAAACATAGACAACTTGACATTCATTTGCGATTTGATATTATTCTCTCCCAAGACAGCATCTCGGCCGCATAAAGATTGAGGTCTTTAAATTCTTCGCAGATAAGCAACACAAATCAATCCCCGTGCGCCACATTTTAGAAAGCGAAAAATCACCGGAATAGTTTATGCCGCTGAAAAAAAATCAAAAATACCGCAGTTGGGTCGAAGTCGATCTGGACAACTTCATTGATAATCTCAAAGAAATAAAGAGACTTATCGGTCCGAAAGTCGATTTTATGCCGACGGTTAAAGCCGATGCTTACGGGCACGGCGCTCTGGAAATATCGAATGCCGCACTGAAGAACGGCGCCCGGATACTGGGTGTGGCTAATGCCGACGAAGGAGTCCAGTTAAGAATCAGCGGGATTGAAGCGCCGATTGTCATTTTGGGACCTTCCACAACCGCGGAAATTGAACAGATTATCAAATATAATCTTACACCTTCCGTTTCGGATTTGCCTTTTGCGAAAAAGCTCCATAACGCACTGATCCAATCGCATTACAAGCTGCCCGTCCACATAGAAGTGGATACGGGTATGGGACGCGGCGGCACCATGCACACGGAAGCGCTCAATTTGGTTTTGGCAATATCCAAACTGCCCAACATCATTCTGGAGGGAATTTTCAGCCATTTTGCTTCCAGTGAAAGAATCATTTCTTACAACGATGAGCAATGGGGAAATTTTTCAGATGTACTTGCCGATCTTGAGTATCGCGGGATCAATATTCCAATCCGGCACATTGACAACAGCGGCGCTGTTTTAAATTATCCTGATTTCAAATTAAATATGGTGCGTCCGGGCATTATGACCTATGGGATTTATCCCTCACCCGAAAACGAATCCAAGGCTAGGCTCGCCCCGGTTATGTCTTTTAAAACCACGATCGTGCTAATCAAAGATTTTCCTGCCGGTTACGGGATCGGGTACAACAGCACCTTTGTTACCTCCCGGCCCACACGCATAGCAACAATCCCTGTCGGTTACGGAGACGGGTACCCGCTTATTCTGTCCAACCGGGGAGAGGCTTTAATCCGCGGCCGCAGGGCTCCCGTCGTGGGAAGAATTTCGATGGACATGTGCACCATCGATGTTACGCATATTCCCGGATGCTCGGTCGGCGATGAAGTTGTTTTATTGGGCCGACAGGGCAAAGAATCCATCAGAGCCCATGAGATCGCGGACAAGGCTCAAACCATCAGCTATGAAGTGCTCTGTGCCCTGGGGAAAAGAGCGCCGCGCGTTTTTCTGCAAAACGGCAAAAAGGAAGCGGTCGCGCCCAGATTGCGGCGAATATTCATACCGGATGAGGAAAAATCCATTTCCCGCATCGATAACATCATCCGCCATTGCCTCCAAACACGTGCGCGGGATGAAGAACTGGGCAACGCCATTTATTATGAAATGTTTGAAACGCTTTTCGGCAAGGAGGATCGCCGTCTCGAATTGCGCTCCGGATTCCGCTACGATATCCGGATAGCAAAATTGCCGCAAAGGGGGAAAATGACCTCCTCCGGAAATTATCTGCGTGTGAGCACACATATCGAATATAAAAAAACGCTGCGCGACAATATCTTTATGATCGGCTGCGCCTCCAGTCATGCACAGTTGTCCGCTTTATTTGAAGACCCGCGCTGCGAATACCGCTGGCTTCTGAGTGACGGAAGAAATCTCTCTCTGGAGCGCGATTTTCACGTCGAACATGTCCGCATCGACAATGAAGACGTCCCGATCATCGAGGCAAAAAACACCAAACGCGGCTACGAATTGTGGTGCGGATCGGAAAAGCTCAAGAAAAAAATAAACAAAGAGGTAAAACTCGAAATTGACATTTCAACCAAACAGGCCAAAGACAATAAAATTTTTCCCGTGTATCTGATTTATCCGGTCAGGGGACTGGAGATAAACTTTCATTACGCAAACGCGGGCATCAAAAATGTCCGGGAAGAAAGTTTCTTTGCGGGAAAACATCCGCAGCCTTCCGTAACGGGAAAGAAAGGGAAATCCATCGCTATTAAAATATCCGACAAGGAATGGATTTTCCCGACAAGCGGTGTCATTTTCATTTGGGACGTCTAACATACCAATCCGCTTTTTTCGGCTAATTTTGTTGACTGCGTCGTCGGCTCGTTATCCTTCAAAATCGAAATGGCATGGAAGGTCGTCTAATTAATCATTTCTTTCTTTCAGCAACCAAATGCCCAATACAGCAAGAACCAGGGCGGCAACCGCGCTGATCCAGACAGGAATTTCCACCCCTTCAGCGGTCACGTTGAGCCCGATGATAAAGCGGCCGGCCTGCGCCGCGGCCATGACAAAAAGTGAAATAGCAACTACCAACGATGCCGGACGTTTCATAATTTTACCTCCTGAAAAAGAAAGTTACTGGTTTCCTAAAAATAAACAGGTTCTTTAACGCTCACCAGGCCGTTGTAATCTTTACAACGACTTTATGGAGTTGTTCCGACGATATCAGGGGCATGTGCGCGTCTTCTGGAAAGAAAATCACAAAGGAACCGCTTTTTGTTGCTATCCAGGAATCAGGTTCATCAGCAAAATACTGGATATCTTCTCCTTCATCATATGCACCGGTTGGATTTTTGCACAAAGATTTAGGCTTCCATCCCATCGTATCAGTTCCCGCCAGAACCAACTGGATATCAATATATTTCTCGTGCGTTTCCAGTAAAGCATCCTCTTTCTTGCGGCCGGAATCCTTCGACACCATCGCGTAAACACGTTCACCGTCTATCTCATATTTTCCAACTGACAATTCCTTCAGATCCGGGCGTAAGAGAAACTCAAATGATTTTGCGAATCGCTTGTTCAAGGTCAAATAAAGATTTGCTTTATCAAGTACATCCAAAATCATGGATTAAACACCTTCCGTCTTAATCTCCAACTTCTTCTTATGACGATCCAGCGCCAAAGCAATCAGTTTATCCAGCAGCTTGTCGTATGGAATGCCGGTGGCGGCCCAGAGTTTGGGATACATGCTGATGCTGGTAAAGCCGGGAAGTGTGTTGATTTCGTTAAGATAAAATTTGTTGTTTTCTCTGTCCAGGAAGAAATCGACCCGCGCCATGGACGTGCAGCCCAGCGCCATGTATCCTTCAACGGCAATTTTTCTGATTTTATCGGACAGCGTTTTATTAATGTCTGCCGGAATTTTCAGCGCCGCGCCGTTGGGGTCAATGTATTTGGCTTCATAGGAATAAAATTCGTGATGGGGAATGATTTCGCCCAAAACCGAACCCGCCGGTTTTTCATTTCCGAGCACAGCGCACTCGATTTCGCGGCAGTCTATGGCTTTTTCAATCAACACTTTATTATCGAACTGAAAAGCAAAGTTCATGGCCGCCGCGAGTTCTTCTTTTTTCTTTACTTTTTTCACGCCGACGGAAGAACCGGCGCAAACCGGCTTGATAAAAAGCGGCAATCCGATTTTGTCCAAAGCTGACTTGACAATGGCTTTGGAATTTTCCCGCCAATCCGTCTTGCTGACGGTCAGCGATGGAACCACCGGAATACCCGCCTCGTTAAGTAATCTTTTGGCAATATCCTTGTCCATGCCGACCGCAGAACCGATCACATCGGCACCCACGTAAGGCACCATCGCCAGCTCCAGCAGGCCCTGCAACGTGCCATCTTCACAGAAGGTTCCGTGAATCACCGGGAAAACAACATCCACAACCACTTCCTTGTTCTTATTTTTAATGTCGTAAAGATGCAGTTTGTTCTTCTGCTCAAAATGATTGACCAGCCACATGCCGGTCTTTTTCAAAGCCAGTTTTCGGCCGAAATCCCTGTCGGGAATAATTTCCGGCTTTTCCTGTACATACCAGCGGCCGTCCCTGTCAATGCCGATGGCCGTTACATTGTATTTATTCCGGTCCAGGGCGGCAACCACTGAAGCGGCGGAGCAAAGTGAAACGTCATGCTCACCCGACCTCCCTCCGTATAAAACGCCTATTCTTATTTTTGCCGCTTTTTTAAAATCTGTTTTTCGAGCCATATTTACCCTTTCGATGGAAGTGTTTATTTATCTTATAATTTTCAAGAGTTATACGCCTTGAGCGCCAAAATTGTCAATTAAATTTTGGTATTTGTAAATTATGACCTGCCTTTTTATATCGTATAGCGACTCTGAGCAAGGGGTCTTGACAACAATTCTTTCTATCAATATATTACGGACGAACTGAAAATACTTGCGGTGATTTTATGCCCCTTTATTTTAACGCGGCGCAGATGCCCGTAACAAAAAAAGCTTTCAGTGATGCCGAAAATCTGGTATCGCGTCAGTTCAGATTGAGCGATGCAAACTTCAGAAATAATAGATATGAAGTAAAAACGCTCGCTTATCTTGATGAGCAGGAAATTAAAGACGGGGCTTTCGCTCATCTTTGCAAATATACGTACGAAAATCCGGACGGATTAGCAAGAAGCAGCGAGAAGGTCTTTGATTTTTACCGTATCTGCCTGCAGGACAATATCATTCTGGACGCCGTGGATAGGGCTAATCCATTCATTAAACTGAGCCCGCTGATGCTTTACATCGCCGTTCATGAATTGATCCATGTTCTGCGCTTCAGCAACGGGGAAATTGATTTCGACGCCGGTGTGGAGGAAAAAGAAAAAGAAGAAGTGATTGTAAACAATCTAACTCGCGCGGCGCTACTGCCTGTTAAAGGCTACGATCTGGAAATCGTTTTGGACTGCTTCAGCAGTCATTTTAGAAATTTTGATACATTCAATTAACGGAGGTACGTTTTTAGTATGCCTATCTACGAATATAAGTGTCAGAAATGCGGAAAACAATTTGAAGCGTTTCAGGGAATCTCCGATCCGGAATTAAAAAGCTGTAAATTCTGCAAAGGCAAGGTTCACAAGATGGTTTCCCTTTCTTCTTTCAGCCTGAAGGGTTCGGGCTGGTATGTGACGGATTACAAGGGAAAGAAACCGGGCGCTGCGACCAGGAAAGAAAAATCTAAGCCAAGCGAAAGTTCGTCCACCACAGAAACTGCCAAAGCCGATAGCACCAAATCCAGTGGCAATGACGCATAAATAAAAGCGCTGTCAATTTTCACCAGGTTTTTCCAGCAAAACTAGGGAGCAACCTTCGGTTCATACTCCACTCTATCTCTGCCATTTTCCTTAGCCCGGTAAAGAGCGGCATCGGCTCTGTTGATCGCCTGCTGAATGTCTTCACCGGCTTTATATTCAGTTACACCGACGGAGATGGTCATTTTGAAATCAGCGGGCATGTTTTCAAAAACAATTCTTTTGACCAGCTTTCGGATTCTGTCGGCGAAAATCATGGCCTGCGCCTTTTCCACATTGGTCAGGATGAGAATGAATTCCTCTCCGCCGTATCTCGCGAGATGGTCAATGTTGCGCAGATTCTTTTGCGTTTCCTGAGCCACGGTCTTCAGAACATTGTCGCCGGCAACATGCCCGAAAGTATCATTAACCTTCTTGAAATGATCCAGATCGAATATACAGATGGAAAAAGGATGAATACCCCTGTCCACCAGGGCCTTCTGGTTTTCCAGAATTTTAAACATCTGACGCCGGTTGAATACCTGCGTCAGGTCATCGATAATCGCCAGCTTCTCAATCGTCGCCAGCGCGCGGGAGACCTGAGACCTTAATTTGGTAATGTATCCACCAACCAGGGAAAACCAGGGAAGCACCACCGCAAGCACCACAACGCTCAAAAAATCCACGGTATTGACCAGTTCGGGATTCATTTTGTTGAGAATCAATAAAACAAGCGAATAATTGACTACGGCAAAAGCGGAAAGAAAAAGAAACTGCCAGACAGTTAATCTGAACAGCCCGAAAATAAAAACAACCAGATACGTAAGGAGCACCAGAGGCCTCATGGTGTCAGCGTAATAAGCGATGACCATAACCCAGAATGTGGCGATAATCATTTGCAGCAGCGTGAGGCTGGGATCTTTGAACTTTTTATTCAGGCCGCTTCTGATCAGCGCATATATAAGAATGTTACAGGCAAAAATTCCCAGGGAGGCAGTAAAAAGAATTTGAATGGTTCCTCTGGCCATTTGTCCCTGCACATAAAACAGAACGCAAATGGCAAACCACATCAGGTAAGAACCTAATGCCATGAAAAAACGCTTTAGTCTTAATGACTGATTATGATCGTTTTCCGGCAAGATAGTGAACATTCGAATCCTTCCGTGATTCCAATATTCCAATCACGGGTATGAACCCCAGGGCAAGTCCTGGACCCTAATCCCGCAGAAAGCTGCGGGGTATGATACCCATGCAGGGGCAGGATAATTCGACTAACGCTTCCTATCGTCAGCGAGTCTCATTACCCTCCGCTGTGCGGGATTGTTCCCAATCCCCCTATATCGGAATTGGATAGTTCGTCCAACAAATTTCAATGTACTTCGTTTTTGAAATTTGAGTCTCACAATAAAACCTTCTTTTTACATTATATAATCCGCAAAACCATTCACTGTCAAGATGCGAATAATATTCCAATAAGTTAACGCGCCGGGTTTATGACACCGTTTTGAAATAGGGTTGCAATTCCTTGCATAATTCTTCCGGAACAGTCGGGCAAATAATTTCATTATGCAGCTTTTCGAAATAATTCAAATCGCTCGTTCCCAGCGGATAGACGGCAAAACGGGGAACGATTTTTCCCTGAACGCAGAAATAATTATTGTTGGTCATCGTCGCATACAAGGATAAATTGAAGCTGATAAAGTTGTTGGTATAAAGATAGGCGAAGACGCGGGACAGCCCGGTCAGCAATTCGTTGAAGTTGGATTCGGTCAAGTCAAACAAGGATGTTTTTTCGCGGAAATAAAAATCTATTTCACCGGCCATCCCCTTCGGCGCAAAACTGGTCAGCCAGCAGATGGCGCCTGTATCGGCGATAAATCGTTTATCCGCTTTCTTCTCTAGGGCGATCAGGTTATGCCACAAATTGTCCCCGTTGGCATTCGCGGCGTAATTCTGCGCGCTGGATAAAAGTTTCTGCATGAAACTGGTCGGCCGGTAACCGGCAATCGTCTGCAAATGCGGATGAATCAACCCGCCGCCGGCCGGAGGCATGTAATTCCAGTTTATGGAACAATATTTGTAACCGAGATTCAATTCGACCACACGGTGAAAATAATCGCGGCAGACGGCAAAACCATCCCGCATATATTCCGGGGTCAGTTCATTCATCGCAACCAAATGACGCAAAGAAAAAATCGCCACGTTGTTGTTCTGATCGTAAGGAAACGAATTGGGAAAAAGGCAGGCCTCCCCTCTTTTAAAGTTTCCCGCTTCTACAATGTTGGGCGTAAATCTCGGAGTGGTTTTTTCAACAAGCTCGGCGCAGAAAGGGCAAAGCGATTCCGGGGATTTTTCCAGATAATCATCCAGATCCGGTTTCTGGGTAATGCGCATACGATAAGGCAGAATGCGGCTCGCGACGCCGGTGATTTCATCGAAGCGGGATTCAATGGTTATCTTCTTTTCCTGATATTCATTGAACGGATCAAGATAATATCCGGTGGTCATTTCTTTTTTGAAGCCCAAATCTCTCATAATATTCCTTTCTCTGCTGATTCATGATGTTATTTTTTTTCAAAAACCGTTCTGGGTTCCTTTCGCAGACTTTCTAAAATAAATCGTTCAACATTTTTCCGGGAGAGTTCACCGCCCAGATTTTCTTTCAACACATCCAGCGGAAGCTCCATCCGCGCGGCGCTTCGGTGACCGCCGCCCTTGCCGATGACCCCGAAAGCCTTTTGCGCTATCGCGCCGCAGTTTTGTCTATAGCCGTCGCCGCGAAAAATAATAATCAACCTGTCACCGACGATTCCAGCCACCACCACGTAATAAGTGCCGATCAGATGTAAGTAAAAGTCGGCTATCTGAACGCAGACATCCGCGCTTTCAACACGGTCCAGGAAACAGACCCTCCGGCCGCGAAAACTATTCATGTGATGATAAGCGTAGTTGAAATATTTCAAAAAGTGGTCAGGGGTCTGATTAAGCTCGATGCGGCGAATTAACTGCATGTTAGCGTATTTGGTATGATAGGTATAAGCTTTGATATCCTCGATCATCGTGGCTCGGTCGAAATTATCCGTATCCGTCTTGATGCCATAAAGCAAGGCCGTGTGCAGATTGCGCGAAATCTTAATCCGGGCACAAAGCAAATATTCGGTGAGCATGGTGGACAAGGAGCCATAATGAGGGCGAACATCCGTCAATTCGGCATTCCAGTTTCCTTCATAAGGATGATGATCGAAAACAATCTGCGGCCGGATAAATTTTAACGAATCATCAAAAAAAGACGGTTGAGCATCCAGAAGTGCAATCAAACGATAAGCCTTAAAATCAACCTGATTGATCAACTGAATATGGACATGCATGGAGGACGCAAACGCGATGTTTTGCTGTCGGACTAACGGCTCGGTGGATACAAAAACGCTTTTGGAGAGTCCTTTGGTCCGCCGGACAATTTCCATCAGCGTCATGGCTGAGGCAATGGCATCAGGATCAGGACTGCCGTGTATCAGCAGCAGCAAAGAATCAGCCGGCTGAACCATTTCCATCAGCTTTTTGAAATTCAGCTCGGTCTCTTTTTTAATCGTAACGGATCCTACTTTCATGTCTTCGGCGTGGTAAGATGCCGGTTGCGCCTCCTTTAGTAAACCAATATTTTACCCGGATGATCTTGGACAACTTCTCCGATAACAGCGGCATCGGTTATCTCCGAGGCCCGCATTGTCTCCACAAGGGTTTGCGCCTTGTCTGCGGATAAGCTGAAGAACAAACCTCCCGCCGTTTGCGGATCAAACAGTAAATCGAAAAGCCAGTCCGGACAGGATTTTTCTTTTACAACCTGGTTGATGCGGAAATCTCTGTTGCGATAAAGACCGCCGGGGACAAAGCCTGTTTCCATCAGAGCCCGCACGCCATCGAACACAGGCAGCGCCGAGGAATTGATACGCAGGCTGACAGATTCCCCCTCGATCATCTCACAGGCATGTCCCAGTAAACCGAATCCGGTTATATCGGTACAGGCATGGATGTCGCCGGCATCAATCATGATCTCCGACGCTTTTTTGTTGAGGCCGGTCATGCTGGAAACCGCCTGTTTGATTTGTTCGGCAGAGGCTTCCCGCGCTTTTATCGCCGTGCTGATAATGCCGGTACCCAGCGGTTTTGTCAGAATCAATTTATCCCCGGCTTTGGCGCCGCGATTGTATAATACTTTGTCAGGATGAATGACGCCCGTTACGGAAAGTCCATATTTGATTTCATTGTCTTCGACGCTGTGGCCGCCAATCAGCAAAACCCCGGCTTCGTGTATTTTATTCAGACCACCCTGCAAAACTTCCCGCAGCACTGATTTATCCATCGTCTTAATCGGAAAGCAGACAATATTCATGGCTGTCAGAGGTTTCGCGCCCATGGCGTAAATATCATTCAGCGCGTTGGTCGCGGCAATCTGTCCGAAGGTAAAAGGATCGTCAACTGTAGGCGTAAAAAAATCAACCGTCTGAACCAGGGCAACATCGGCGGAAATTTTATACACGCCCGCGTCTTCCGCGTGTTCAAATCCGCTCAGTAAATTCGGATCATGAACAAGCGGCAAATCGCGCATGATTTCCGACAGGTCGCCCGGACCTATCTTGCAGGCTCAACCCGCGCTTTGTACGGTCTCCGTTAGACGGATAACTTTCTTTTCTTCCATTCTTCCTCTTTAAATACCCTCTAAATGCTTCTTTTGAAATGAAAAATCCTCTCAAAGATTATAAGTACAACCTTTCTGCCTGTCAATGTAATGTTTGATCTATATGAACTTGAGAAAAATTTTTTCTTGCGGCTGTTCAACCGCTAACCTCGCCATCAACCATTCACTATCCACTATAATTCGTACCGCCTGAGTTCAAAAATCTTTTTATCCTGCTTGGAAACAATATGGTAAAAACGATCCTGAGGAATATAAATGTAGGGGACATCGTCTTCGCGGCGATAGAGGAAATAAGACAGAATCATCCGGTTGACTGCCTGATGACCGATAATCATGATATTATTCGCATGCCGGTTTAAAAAGAAAGCCTTCTTGATTCCTTCCATGATGCGGGGTTTCATCAGCGCGTAGCTTTCGCCATCCGGATAAACATAATTGTATTTATCCGCGCCTCTTTTTTTGAAAACGTGCGGCCGTTTTGTCTCAATATCTTCATATGTCATTTTTTCGCAAACACCCGCGTTGATTTCATCGAATTCCTTAAGTGGAATGATCCGGCAGTCATCCTGCATCGCTCCGATGATTTTTGCCGTATGGATGGTTCTTTGTTTTGAGCTGGTGAAAATGTAAGAAATTTTCTTTTTTCTGAAAAAACGTCCCAGCGCGGCGGCCTGTTTGAGGCCTTTGGGGGTTAAAGATGGATCTCCGCCGATTCTACCTTCCACATTATATTCTGTTTCCGTGTGGCGAATCAGAAAAAGATTCTTAACCTCATCCGTGACAAGATAATCCCGCAGGCGTTCGTAATAGGGAATCACGTCACTGTGTTTTTCATCGATAATCATTTTTTGCAGAGTATCGATGCGGATATAATTTCTTTCCACTTTCAAAGGCGTGTAAATCATCCGGTAATAATCAATTCGTTTTAAGAATTCTTTTGACGCTCTGTCTTTGAGATGAATAAATTCAGGAAGCCGGATCTTTTCCTGTATGCTCATTTTCAGTATGTCTTCATCATCATTGGCGCACTCAATAAATAAGAGGTCATGATCATTCAGATTTCTTTCAATCAAAGCGCGCCGCTCACGGCTTGCATTGGTCGCATCCAGAATCGCCATTTTACCGTTGCCGCGTAAATATTTCTTGGCCCGTTCCATATTCATTAAGGCAAATTTCTTTCTTAATTCAAGCGCAGATGTGTTTCCCGGGGAGTAAAATTCCGAACTCGATGTTTCCAACTGGGGCAAATATATCCTGCGCAGATTTCCGTTGTTGAATATGCGAGTAGCAATGCCCTCTTTGAGAAAATAATCCCTCAGGCGTATCGCCAGCGTGGATTTCCCCATGGCCGGAAGTCCCATCAGTACAATGTATAATTTCTCATCACTCATAAATTAACCGCTGTGGGTATTTTGTAATTATTCAAAGAAGTATAAGAATTATAATATTTTATGTCAACAACGGATTCCCTGTT
>CAZIJZ010000048.1:0-17829 GCA_964539765.1 uncultured Smithella sp. | reverse complement strand
AGCTTGCCGCCAATTGTTTCGCGTCCTTGGGAGGCATCAAGCCGACAGACAGAACGACCATATCGAATTCTTCTTCGTTGAGGGTTCCGTCCTGATTGACATAAGTAATCAGCAGGTTGTTGGTCTGCTGCATTTCTTTGATGACGGAGGGCATCGAACGGATGTAACGGATGCCGTATTCGTCTTTGGCACGATTGACAAACCGGTCGAAATCCTTGCCGTGCGCGCGGATATCCATATAAAAAATAGTGGGTTCCAGACCCTTGGCGTGTTCCTTGCCGATAATCGCTTCCTTGGTCGCGTACATACAGCAGACCGATGAGCACCAGCTGTTGCCGCAGGATGTATCGCGTGAACCGACGCATTGAATGAAGGCGATTTTCTTGGGCTCTTTTCCATCGGAAATTCTCTGGACGTGACCGAAGAACGGACCGGACGCGGACAGAATTCTTTCAAACTGAAGCGCCGAAACAACATTCTTGTAAATTCCATATCCATATTCACCGCGCAGACGCGCGTCGAAAATTTCAAAACCGGCAGACGCGATAACGGCGCCGACCTCGATGGTTTCCTCGGTTACTTTCATGTCGTGGTCAATGGCCTTGGCGATACAGGCGTCCACGCACTGATAACATTCGGAGCAGATACCGCAGGACAGACAGCGCAACGCTTCCGCTTTGGCCTGTGCCTCATCAAAACCAAGACCGACTTCCTGGAAATTGGTTTTGCGATCTTCCGGTTTCATCAGCGGATATTTTTCACGCGGAACCTTGGAGAAATTGGAAAGATCAGCTTTGTCCGCCAGATCCTTGGTCCAGTCTTTTTCACGACCGGCTTTCATATCCTCGCCACGCAGATAACGATCAATGGATTTGGCCGCCTCCTTACCGGAAAATACAGCCTTAACAACGGTCTGAGGACCAGTGGAAACGTCGCCACCGGTGAAAATACCGGGAACGTTGGTTGCGTAAGTGATCTTATCAAAATCTAAATTATTCCATTTGTTGATAGCGACGCCGCTTTCTTTGGTGATGAAAGACAAATCGGCTTCCTGACCGATGGCAGGAACGATCGCATCGCATTCGACGATAAATTCGGAGCCTTTGATTTCAATGGGACGGCGACGGCCGCTTGCATCGGGCTCACCCAGTTCCATGCGCGTACATTCGATGCCGGTGACTTTTCCGTCCTTGCCCACAACACGTTTCGGGGCAACGAGGAATTTCATTTCAACACCTTCTTCAATGGCCTCTTCGATTTCTTCCGGAGACGCGGGCATTTCCGCGCGGGTACGGCGATAGAGAATGAACACTTCTTTCGAGCCTGTTCTGACGGCTACGCGGACAGCATCCATGGCGACGTTACCACCGCCGATGACGGCAACCTTATCACCCAGGGAAACTTTCTCGCCGAGATTCACTTTCATCAGATAATCAACCCCGTGAACCACGCCCTGCATATCTTCGCCGGGAATGTTGAGCTTGCTGCTCTTCATCGTACCGCAGCCGATGAAAACGGCACTGTAATCGGATTTCAATTTATCAAAGGAAATATCCTTGCCGATTCTCTTGTTCAGGTGAATTTTTACGCCTAAATCTTCAATGACTTTGATTTCCGCATTGAGAACTTTTTTAGGAAGACGATATTCCGGAATACCTACCGCCATCCAGCCGCCGGCCACGGGCAGCGCTTCAAAAACATCCACATCATAGCCTTCAATGGCCAGATAATAAGCGCAGGTAAGTCCCGAAGGACCGGCGCCGACCACGGCGACTTTCTTGCCTTTGCTTTCTTTCTTTTCGGGAATGTAGCGGGTGTCGCTGTTGAGATCCAGATCAGCGACAAATTGTTTGAGGTGCATGATATCAATGGGATCATCGACTTTGCCGCGCATACAGGCCGTTTCGCAGGGATGATTGCAGACACGACCGCAAACGATGGGGAAAGGATTATCCTGCTTAATCAGTTTGAGCGCTTCCTTGAATTTTCCTTCGGCAATCAATGCGATATAGCCCTGAACGCTGATATGCGTGGGACAGTGGGCTTTACAGGGCGAAGTGCCCAGTTTATCAATCGCGAAACCGCTGGGAATAGCCTGCGGGAAATGACGATAAATGGCTTTTCTTTCGCTCAAGTTGCCGTTGAATCCGGCAGGAACTGATACGGGACAGACTTTGGCGCAGTCGCCGCAACCGGTACATTTATCCAGATTGACATACCGCGGAGCGGACGTCATTTTAACTTTGAATTTTCCGGGTTCACCTTCGACCGAATCAACTGTCCGCCGGGTTTTGATTTCAACATTGGGATGGCGGCCGACTTCGACCAGTTTGGGAGACAAGATACAGGCGGAACAGTCATTGGTCGGGAAGGTCTTGTCCAACTGCGCCATGACGCCGCCGATGCTGATTCCGTTTTCGACGAGATAGACTTTCATTCCGGAATTGGCCAAATCGAGAGACGCCTGAATGCCGGCGATTCCCGAACCAACTACCATTACAGCACCAACTTTTTCGTTATCTTTTAGCACCTGATTACACCTCTTCTTCTATATTAAAGAACCTAAAAATAAATTTTTAATGCCACGCCGCTAGGCGTATTTTCGCTAACATAATTTGGTTACACTGTCAAGAGCACAAGCTTAATTTATTTGATTTTTTTTGATAACTACTTGATATAACAAGGCTAAAAAAATGACCGACGTTCACTGACCGGCATTCAAGAATACACGGCGTTTCTTGGTCATTAATTTTCGGGCAGAGCACTTAAATGATTTTCCAGATAATTCCAAATATCAACCTTGCCGGTCTGTGTCTTCGCTGAGAACAATATTGGTTTTTGTTCATTCGACACTTGTAATTTTTTTTCAATCGCACGCTTATGAGCTATCGCCTGATTATTGGATAATTTGTCGGTTTTGGTTAAAATATACAAATAAGGTATGCGATAATTCTCCAACCAGTCGCGCAAAGATAAATCATCGTTATTGGGATCACGCCGAATATCCAGAATTAAAACGACAAGACAAAGGCTTTGTCTCTCTCGTAAATAGGCTTCAATCATATCGCCCCAATCTTTTTTCACTGACTGAGCAACTTTGGCAAAACCATATCCGGGAAGATCAACAAAAGAAAACTTCTCATTAATCGTAAAAAAATTGATTAACTGCGTCCGGCCCGGCGTGTTGCTGGTTTTGGCCAGGTTCTTGCGCCCGACCAGCGTATTAATTAAGGATGACTTGCCGACGTTGGAACGCCCGACAAAAGCTATTTCCGGCATGATCGCTGGCGGATATTGAGGGGGCCAAACCGCGCTTTTAATAAATTCCGCACTGGTAATTTTCATAATTTTTATTATTAAAATGTCAGAGTTAGCTGAACAGGTAACTTTTTTGATATAATTTGTAAAGTTAAATGTTATTTTTTAGAATGCCGTCAAATATATCTGATGATAAAATGACGAATCATATTCATCTGGTTATAGAACCGTCAAGTAAAGGCAGAGAATTGTACCAGATTATGAAAGGCATTAATTTATCCTATGCCCAGCATTTCAAAAACAAGTATAAGTACACCGGCCATTTCTGGCAGGACAGATTCAGAAGCATCATCCCAAGGTTGAATATCTCATGACCTGCGACAGTTACGTGGAGTTGAACCCTGTCCGTACAAGAATGCTGAAAGAGCCAAAAGAATATCGCTGGAGCAGTTACGGGGCTAATGCTTATGGTAAGAAAGATGATTTAGTTGACGAGCCTGTTATCTATGGAACACTTTCCAGTGATGAGAATATCAGAAAGGAATACCGGAATTTTATTCAGGAGATGCTTCAGAAGAAAGAAGCCATGCCTGGGGAGATGGATCGTCGAACGATATGCGGAGGCGGAGAGTTTCTGAAGCGAGTGCAAAATAAATTCAAACTAGATGCCGTGATCAAGAAAAGAGGGAGACCGCGGAAAGAATTAAGCGATAAACCAATAGAACCATAGCCATTATTTTTCATTATTTTTCTTAATATAAAATTTCTTTTATATTAAGAAAAAGTCTTTATCCCGTGATAAAGAGGTAGCCGCAAATCATATCTTCAAGTTCTCCGAGAAGCCGCTCCTCCTCGATCTCTTCTTTATGAATCATGATCCGGTGGATAATCTCATCGCTTATCCTGAATAGCATTATTGCAGCGGCCTCAATATCATCCACACGAATTAATTGCTTATGCTGTTGTAAGAAAGTGATTAAAAATGTGATTATCTTTTTGTCTTCTTCGTTGTTAATTTTTCTAACATCTTCATCCAGAAGAATCAAAGCTGTGGTTTCCTTGTGAAGCATCGGATTGATGGCATGGGATTCTTTTAAAGATTTAATTATAAATCGAACAAGCTTTCTTCCCGTATCAAGGTTTTCCGCAACGTTGTCGCCAATCTGTATGTAAAAATTGGAGAGTGCCTTTTCAGATGCTTCTTTATAGAATCGCCTCATTAACTCTATGCCAACTTCCTTCTTGTTATTGAAATATCCATAAAAGGATCCCGTGGCTATCCCGGCTCGTTCGGCCAGCTCATTCGTATTAGTTTTAAAATATCCCTTTTCAGCAAAAAGCTCCCAGGCTGCGTTGAGGATCTTTTCCCTGGTTTCAATGCTGCGCTTTTGTACAGGAATTCGAGCTTTACTTTTTGATATCGTCACAATAACTCTCCGAAATGGAATTGGTCTAATCTCTTATAAAAACATATTATTACACAATCATATTAAAAAATCAATCAAAACATGACACTTTTGTCACATTTCTCTTGACAATATGAATCCAATGTCATATTCATCTTCTTGTGAAGCTCATAATAATTAGCAATTCCACGATGTCAGAAACGACGGAGCACTCTAAACATGGAATATAAATATCTAAAAACAAAGAAAGAAAAATCAACCCTCTGGGTTGAAATAAAAAATCCGCCGGTAAATTTCCTGACCGTGACGATGCTTGAGGAATTGTTTGATCTGGTCAAGCAAGTATCCAGGGACGATTCCGTCAGAGTTTTCATCCTGACCGGCGGCATCGAAGATGTCTACATCATGCACTTCTCTATTCCCGAACTTTTAAATTTATCAAAAGACAATAAAAAATTGCTTCTTAATCTTTTCGTAAAATCCAGAATAACAGGCGCTATTTTAAAATACTTTACAACCTGCACCAACCGGCTGATGGATTGGTTCGGATGGTACGAAACGCTGATGCTGAAAATCTCCAAAATCATGAGCGGTTATTCGTCGAGTTTGTATCTGTGGTTCATCATGCAAAGGACTTACTTTGCCATTGAACGGCTCAATAAAATAACCATCGCCGCGATCAACGGTAATTGCAACGGTGGCGGCACCGAGCTTTCCGCCTGTTTCGATTTGCGCTTCATGGTGGGCGACCAGGGATTCACTCTCGGACAACCGGAAGTGCTTATCAATATCGTACCAGGCGGGGGGTCTTCACAAAGACTGCCCCGGTTGATCGGCCGGGCCAAAGCACTGGAGTTCATGCTGCGCGGCAATCAGTTGAACGCCGATGAAGCCCGGCACATCGGTTTAATCACAGATTATTTCAACAAATCAGAATTCAAAACCCGCGTGCAGGAATTTGCCGATCTGATGAGCAAGCGCCCCATGACGGCCGTGGACGCGATCAAGAAATGCGTGCATGACGGCATGGAGACGACTTTAAGGCACGGCTTGAGCATTGAGATGGAACAAAGCATCCGCTGTCTGGATACGGAAGATACGATCAACGCCATGCAGGCCTACATCCGTTATCTGGATGAACATGTCAATCCGATGGACCGTCAAAAGATCACGACGGAGGATGTCAATCGCATCGTGCAGGAAACCGTGAAACATTTGGAAGAAGGCAAACTCTACAAATTTAAGCACTGATCTTTTATCGGAGACAGACAATTAAAAAATTTAAAAAACAAAGTAGCTGCAATCACCGGGGCAGCTTCGGGCATTGGCAGAGGGCTGGCTATCCGGCTGGCTTTCGAATCCTGCCATCTGGCTATCTCAGACGTCGATGCAGCCGGTCTTGGAGAAACGGAAAAATTGATTGGCAAGGGCGTTAAAGTTTCAACCCATATTGTGGATGTATCCAAACAGGATCAGGTAATCAGATTCGCTAAGGAGGCAGAAGCATGTCACGGCGGTATCGATATCATTATTAACAACGCCGGTGTGTGCATTGCCGACTTTCTGGAGACTTTGCCGATCGAAGACCTCGAATGGGTCATGGGCGTAAATTTCTGGGGGGTGGTCTACGGCACAATGGCCTTTCTTCCACACCTGCGAAAAAGGCCTGAAGGCCATATCATTAATATATCGAGCATCAATGGAATAGTAGCGAATGCGAATAACGGACCCTATTGCACTTCGAAATTCGCGGTCAGGGGATATAACGAAACCCTGATTCAGGAGATGAAGGGAACCGGTATAGAAGTCAGTACCGTTCATCCGGGAGGGGTTTTTACGAATATCGCGAAGAACACGAAGATCAATAATACCTATCACTCGATTACCGGAAAACAGGCAGCCGAGTTGTATGACAAAGAGATATTTCACATCAGCGCGGACAAGGCCGCGGAGATAATCATCAAAGGAATCAAACGGAATTCAACAAGGATAATGGTTGGGAACGATGCAAAGGTTCTTGATATCCTCATGAGGTTATCTCCGAAAGCAGTGAATTATTTTGCCCCGAATATCGCCAAATATTTAGCGAAGAAATACGCCAGGAAGAAAGCTTGAAAAGGAGATTCGAAGGTAAATAATTGATTCCATCATAAAAGGAGAATGCGAGTGCCGGGTATCAAAGATTTCAAAGATAAAACCACAGTTATCACGGGGGCCGCAAGCGGAATAGGCCGTTGTACCGCAATCGTCATGGGTAAGTTGGGATGCCGATTGTTTTTGACCGATATTAACAAGGACGGACTTAAAAAAACTGTAGATGAAATCACCAATGCCGGCGGGAAAGTATGCCTGGCACGTGCTTTTGATGTTGGCGATTATCAGTCGATGGCGTCATTCGCTAAAGAAGTTCATGAAAAATATGGCTCTCTGGATATTCTGATTAATGTGGCGGGAATAGCGCTTTATTCCCAGATAGAGGATATACCGCACAGCGATTGGGAAAAGGTAATCAAGGTTAATCTCTGGGGGGTGATTCACGGCCTCGAATGTTTTGTGCCGGAGATGATTCGCGCGGGAAGAGGCGGGCATATCGTTAACGTGTCATCTGCCGCGGGCATTCTTGGTTTGCCCTGGCATATATTATATGGCGGAACCAAACACATGTTGGTGGGCATGTCCGAGTCTCTGCGTTATGATTTGAGAAAGCACAACATCGGTGTCAGCGTCATATGTCCCGGATTGGTCAATACGGAATTAGTACAAACTGTGATCATTCATGCCGGAGCGGAAGAAACTAATAAATTACGTACACACGTTCCCAAAATAGCCATTACGCCGGAGAAGGTAGCGGAATCAATCATCAGAGCTATTCGCTCCCGCAAATTCATGGTCATTACTTCATTAGACATAAAGTTATTCTATTTTGCCAAGAAGTGCTGTTTCCCGATTTATCATCTTATCATGCTGGCTATCAGCAAATTCATGGACAAGTCACTTAAGAGGAATGCTTGAAAATAAATATATTCAGGAGAAGAGATAAAAGAAATGAGTCAAATACATGTGTGAGGGAAAAACGTTCTTTGGAATATTCGAAGGTAAATAGTGGAACAATAATTTTAAAGGAGGCTGACTGTGAATAAAACAATCCTGGTAACCGGCGCTTCAACCGGCATCGGCTGGGCTACGTCGCTGGAACTGGCCGAAAAAGGCTGGCGTGTGTTCGCCGCCGTCAGAAAAGAGGCGGACGCCAAGAAACTGCGGGACGCATCTTCCAATAAAGTTACGACGGTAATCATGGACATTGTCGACTATGAAAGCGTGAAACGGGGAGCGAAAGAGATCGAAAAGGCTCTCGGCGGCGCGGGCCTGGACGCGCTCTTCAACAACGCGGGAATCTCTGTCCAGGGGCCACTGGAAATAATACCCATCGAACTGTTTGAACAGCAAATGCGGGTCAACGTTTTCGGTCACATCTTCGTGACGCAGACCTTTCTGCCCCTCTTACGCAAGGCGCAGGGAAGAATCGTATTCACAAGCTCAGAGAGTGGCAGAATGACACTGCCGCTGATGGCGCCCTATTCAGCTTCAAAATTCGCGCTGGAGGCCGCGGCAAGCGCCCTCAGGATAGAACTTCGCCCGTGGAAGATCAAAGTCTCTTCCGTGGAGTTGCAGACCATCAAAACACCCATGTGGGAAAAAATAGATACAACTACCGAAAAATTATTTGCATCTGTACCGAAACAAGCCAGAGACCTCTATAAAGACGAGCTAAAGACCCTAAGCGTCTTTCCTAAATGGCAGGCCGAAATGGGGATATCCATGAAAAAGGCCGTCAGGGTGATCATTCGCGCCCTCAGCGCAAGAAGCCCAAAAGCCCGCTACCTCGTGGGTTGGGAGGCCAGGTTCTTAGTCTATAGCCACAATATTACGCCAACCTGGATGATGGACTGGTTCGCCGGCAAAAGCATGGTTTTGCTGGGTAAATTTATAAAGCCGAAATGAACGGATAGCCACAAACATATGGCAGAAACAATATATTTACTGTGAAGAAAATATAATTTTGAAAATGGAGAAATCAGATGAGAGATGTCTATGTGATCGGCGCGCACACTATTAAATTCGGAAAGTATCTGGACAAGAGCATTAAAGACCTCGCCGCAAACACGGTAACGCCCTGCCTGAAGGAAGCCGGTCTTGATAAAAAGGATATACAGGCTCTCTGGTTTTCCAATTCCGGATGGGGGCGCAACAAGGGACAGGATACCATCAGGGGCCAGGTTGCCCTGCGTCCCATGGGAATCGAAGCCATCCCCATTACCAATGTCGAAAACGCCTGCGCGGGAGGATCAACAGCCTTCCATCACGCCTGGCTCGGCGTGGCCAGCGGCCTCTATGATGTGACCATGGCCGTAGGCGCCGAGAAATTAAACAATCCCAACAAATATGCCGTCTTTGCCGGTTTTCTCGGCGGTCTGGATATGGAAGACCTTCCGAATATCCTGGCGAACTTTTCTCTGTATGGAATGAACGATGAAGACAGAAAGAAAATGAATGAACATATACAAAAATATTCGCGCGCTGATAAACAAAAGAAAAAGAAGAAAAACACGACCTTTAAAGAAAAAATAAAAGACTACAAAAACATTTTTGAAATTTATATGGTCCTCCAGCAATGGATTGATAACGACACCTTAAAGAAAATGAGAAAATTCTCCGGCGGCGATCATTCACCCTTCATGGATGTATACGGATTTGCGGCGCGTCAGCACATGAAAAAGTACGGCTCTACCATTGAACAGCTTGCCGTAATCGCATCCAAGAATCATTTTCATTCCTCGCTGAATCCCAATGCCCAATACACCTTTAACGTAACCAAAGAACAGGTTCTTGCCGACCGTCTGGTCACCTGGCCCTTTACCCGGGCCATGTGCGCGCCGATCGGTGACGGCGCCGCGTCGGCAATTCTTTGTGATGGTGAAACGGTGAAAAAGCTCGGTCTCTCGTCACAAGCAGTCAAGATTCGGGCGTCCGTACTGGGTTCAGGACGGGAACGTTCTTTTGACGATATTGATATCGGCGAACGTCTCAGTAAAATCGCCTATGAAAAATCAGGACTCGGTCCTCAGGATATGCATTTTGCCGAAGTACACGACGCCACAGCTTATGGTGAACTGCATCAGGCGGAAGCTTTAGGTTTCTGTCCCGAAGGTGAAGGAGGCATTTTCGCTGAAATCGGCGCGACTAAACTTGGCGGTAAAGTTCCCATCAACATCAGCGGCGGGCTGGAGTCGCGCGGCCATCCAATCGGGGCATCCGGGCTCGCGCAGATTCACGAACTCGTAACGCAGCTTCGCGGCCATGCGGGTCCCCGGCAGATCAAGGGCGCGAAAATAGCCATAGCCGAGAATGGCGGCGGGGCATTGGGACAGGAAGAGGCCGCTATGTGTATTCACATACTGGAAGCCCCTTCAAAGTAAAAAGACGTTTATATTCAAACGTACAATAAACAAGGATATTGACATCAATAAGTTAGCTTGGTCCTCCTACCCCCCAAGTCGGTAGGCAACCGAAAGAACCTCTGATAGCGTCTTCGGGCGCTATCAGAGGTTCCTGATTACTTATAATTTTTATAAAATATTTTAGAGAGGTACGAGAAAATAAGATGTACTTGCTAGCGAATTCAAAAAACATATTCCTGTTTGTCAGAAGTTTATTAACATTCTTTAAAGATGAAACAGGACGCGGCACTTTCGGGGAGAATTTCAGAAGTCTGATAAAAACGAAAGAAATTGCCCAGGACATGTCCTGGGCTGAACTCATGGAAGAAAAAGCCTGCAAGCATGGTGACAGGACATTTCTGATTTTCGAAGATAAGGAATTTTCCTTCCGGCAGATGGATGAAAACGCCAACAGGGTAGCCAATTATCTCCTTTCACTTGGCGCCGGCAAGGGTAAGGGCGTCGCCATTATCATGGGCAACTGCCCCCAGTATCTGGACGTGTATATCGGTTCGCAGAAAATCGGGATGTATTCCATTCCGATTAACACATCGTTGCGCGGCGACAGCCTTCTCTATATTCTGGACCACAGCGATGCGGAATTTGTCGTTATTGACGAGGAATTTCTCGATGCGTACAAAAAAATAGCCGATAAGGTCAAAAAAAGAAAAAAGGTTATCGTGAACCGTTTAGTTACGATGGGCGCATCTGCCCTTCCTCAAGGGATGTTGAATCTTGCGGATGCGTATAGACAGTCTGCAAAAAAACCGGATATCAAATATGATAAAAATGACATCTGCTTCATTCTTTACACATCGGGAACGACCGGTCTGCCCAAGGGAGTCATGTACCGGTATGGGAAAACCACTTTGAAGCTGCTTTCAATCCCGGCAAATGCACTGTATAAAAAATCGGACATTCTCTACACCAGTCTCCCTCTTTTCCACGGCAACGCGCTGTGGCTGTGCGTCACTCAGGCCATGCACCGTGGATGCAAAGTGGTACTGGCCAGAAAATTCTCCGCGAGCAAATTCTGGGATGAAATGCGTAAGTACAAGGTTACCGCCTTTAACACGATCGGCGCGATGATTCCCATCCTGATGAAACAGCCGCCCAAAGAAAATGACCATGTTAACAACGTACGGTTTACCTTATCGGCCGCGTGCCCGGTGGACGATTGGGAGAAGTTTGAAAGAAGATTTGGCGTTAAGATCTATGAAGCTTACGGCTCCGTTGACGGAGGCGGCAAAAGCATCATGAATCTGGGCAATGCTCCAGTCGGGTCCATCGGCAAGCCCGCACCCAATACAGTTTACAGGCTGGTGGACAACGAAGGCAACGACGTTCCCGACGGCACGCCGGGGCAACTCATTTTTGAATCAAAGGGCAAGAAAAAATCGGTAGAATATTTTAAAAATGAGAAAGCCGGCAATGATAAGCTGAAAGGCGGCTGGATATACACCGGAGACCTGGTCAGACGGGATAAAAACGGCTACCTCTACTTTGTCGGACGCAATGCGGAGTTCATGCGCATCAAGGGCGAAAACGTGTCCGCTTACGAAGTTGAACATACGATTCAGAAACACCCCTCGGTGTTGGAAGCGGCCGTGTACGCGGTTCCTTCGGAACTGGCCGAAGATGAAATCATGGCATGCGTCTCTCTGGTTGACGGACATACCCTGAAAGAAGCGGATCTGGTTGAGACTCTGAAAGAAGATCTGGCCAAGTTTGCTGTTCCGCGCTTTGTCAAGATCGTCAAAGAATTTCCCAAAACAGAAACACAGCGAATCATCAAAAAAGAATTGGAAAAGAAGGGCATCATTGCAGGAACTTTTGATGCTCAGAAAAATCAATATGTGGGTGAAGCAAAAGCATCATAAATCTATGGCATCAGGATGTCATTAATGGATTTAACAATATGATGAAAGGGGAGGGAAAATAAATGTCTTCTACATTCGGTAAGGGTTCAAAAGTAAAAGTTGAGTTAGAGAAAAGGAACTATAAACCCGGCAAATTCAAATATATTGTTGATCCGCCCGTTGTGAGTGCTCCCTTCACCATCATTGTAGATGAAGACAAGTGTTTTGGTTGCGGGGTGTGCTTGCATAATTGTCCCGGTAGCAGTCTTGTCATGGTGCCGAAGAGTAAGTACTCCGATATACAGGCGCCCGCCTGCCAGTTCCATTGCCCCGCCGACACGGACATCCGGGAATATATGAAGATCATCAGTGACGGCGCTTCCCTTGCTGACGCCTGGAAGGTTCTCACCCGCAATAATCCATTTCCCTCTGTTACCGGTCGGGTTTGCCCTCATCCCTGCGAGACCGCCTGCAACCGTACCTACTTTGACGGTGCAGCAATCAACATCAATTGCGTTGAACGAACAGTGGGTGATTTCGGTCTGGAAAAAGGACTTGCTTTTGAAAAATCATCCCAGAAAAAAAATGAAAAGGTTGCGATTGTGGGCTCCGGTCCCGCAGGCCTTTCCTGCGCGTACCAGTTGGCGAAGATAGGATATGATGTAACCGTTTTTGAAGCCGCTCCCAAACCCGGCGGAATGCTGCGCTACGCGATTCCGGCATACCGCCTGCCGGAGTCAGTCGTCGATGCGGAAATCGGCCGGATTGTTAATATGGGCGTTACCATGAAACTCGGGACCGTTGTCGGCAAGGACATTCAGTTTGATGAACTGAAAAAACAGTTCAAGGCCGTTTATGTCGCCATCGGCGCTCAGGGCAGTACAGACATGGGAGTTGAGGGTGAAGACGGCAAGGTGCTCTCCGGTCTGACATTTTTAAAATCAGTTAAAGAAAAAAATCCGGTCAAAATAGGCAAGCGGGTTATGGTTATTGGCGGAGGTAACACGGCTATTGATGCCGCCCGGACCGCCAGGAGAATGGGTTCTGATGTGACCATTCTGTATCGCAGAACAGTCAACGAGATGCCCGCCCATGAAGAAGAAGTAAAAGCGGCCCAAGAAGAAGGTGTAAAAATTCAGTTTTTATGCGCTCCCGTAAAAGTAGGCGGCAGTAGCAATGCAGTAATCGTGACGTGTGCAAAGATGGAACTGGGCACTCCTGATGCATCCGGAAGACCCAAACCGATTCCTGTTAAGAATAGTGAATTCGATGTCCAATGCGAAACCCTGATAGCCGCCATCGGCCAGGATCTCAATTTGACCGGTCTGGAAAACATTCCCAAGACGGCCAATTGGATCGGCGCAGATGTTCTGGGACAGACATCGGGAAATGGTGTTTTTGCCGGTGGCGACGCCGTAACCGGTCCTGGGCTGGTTGCCGATGCGATCGGCGCGGGCCGCAAGGCTGCTTTAGGTATAGACGCCTTCATCAGAGGCGTGAAGATTGATCTTCCGAAGAAGACGGAAGTATCTTACAAAGGTATTCCGCTACCGCTATTAGGCGCTCCGCACTTTAGAGATACTGAAGATTTTCAACGCACTGACGGCGCTAAACTGGATGCCGCCAAACGTCTGGCCAGCCCCGATGCCGAAGAAGCCCTGCCTTTCGGTCAGGAAAACGCCCTCAGCGAGAGCCGACGTTGTCTCGGGTGCGGCTCGCACAAGGCATCATTCGAAGGATTTCCTGAATACTTCGGCAAGATCTGTCTTGCATGTCATGATTGCGAAACAATTTGTCCTAATGGCGCGCTAATCATGCCGAATTTCTACAGGATTGACGAGGGAAGATTTGCCACGGACTACGATTTCCCCCTGGATTCCAGAGATGGAATGCCTAATCCTTTACGGCTGGAAAAACCGGCGCCGTTTAGTGAGATTGTACCTAAAATCACGTCCACGGAGAAGGTTATCTACGAAAGAAGAAGCGTGCGTTTCTTCAAAACGGACCCGGTGCCAAGAGATGTAATCGAGCGTGTTCTGGAAGCCGGCCGCTTTGCGCCCACGGCAGGTAATTGCATAGGATATAAGGTAACAGTTATTACAGACAGGGAAGTTTTGGATGAATGGCATAAATCAACCATATTCTTCCTGAGCAACGTATCGAACATAGTCATGCATAAAAATCCCTTGATAGACATCCTCAAGAGGATTCTGGTGATTGCCCGTCCCAGCGCATTCGACCAGCGCCCCATGGCGGCTATATCAGGCTTGACCAGGCCCAGATTAGGCAGCAAAAAGCATTCACGATTCGGAGAAAAGGAAACTGATGTATTCTTCGAAGCTCCCTGCGCCATCCTGCTGCATGGTCATCACCACCATGTTTCGCATATGGAGATAGGCTTGGGTATTATCGCTCAAAACATGGTGCTTGCGGCGCATTCTTTGGGATTGGGCACCTGCTATCAGGGATTGCCGCTTAATACCATGAAACAGGCCCCCTGGATGAAGTTCAAAAAAGGATTGTTGGAGAAGCTGGGCATAGAATGGCCCTACGAACCGACCGTGATGTTCGTGATGGGTTATCCCGCCGTGAAAGTTGACGGTGTCGTCCCCAGAGAATTTCCACAGGTCAAATGGACATGATCAGATGTTCGTAAACTCAGTTTGATAGACCGATGGAGAATACCGACATATGACAAGTTGGAACATCTGCAGACCGGAGATCTTTATTTTAAATGAAAAATACATTTCCCGCTTATATAGTAGAATCCAATTTTGTTCGCCTTTTGATCAAAGTTGGCAGTTCGTCGCCACTTGATCCTCTGGAGAGAGGCAAGAGGATAACAGCAGTATTTTCACTCTTGATAACCATGATTGCAACATTGCTTTTTTCGTTCTACCATCTTTCTCAATGCAACTACGCTATTGTCGCAATGGATGGTCTTGGCTTTCTTGTTTCTCTATTACTCATGCTTTATATCCGCAAACAGGAAAAGGCGACCGTTGTTTATATGGTGATTTCCAGTTTCTATATCCTGTTGTGCTGCATAACCACTATCCTCGGCAGGACGGAAATCTCAATCTTTTTTTGGTCGTTTGTTCTGCCTATAGCATGCTTTACCCTGCTGGGTGACAAAAAGGGAATGATTGCTAGCATGTTATTTTTTTGCATGGGCCTGATTCTCATGGTAGCGCCTGAACAAATTATGCATTCAAAACCGTATGCTTCTCATGTAGTCATACGCTACTGCATTATCTATATTATAATCACCCTGGGTAGTTACTATTACGAATCCTCTCATCAAATGCTGATCCGTTATATCGAGCAGGAAAAGGATAAATTCGAAAAAGCTTCCAAGCATGATGCCCTGACAGGACTTTCCAATCGTAGAGACATGATAGAAAAAGTGGAGGATGAGCAGGAACGTTGTTTGCGAAAGGGAAGGCCTTTTACATTAATTATGTGCGACATTGATCATTTTAAGCGAATTAACGATAACTTCGGACATGACAGCGGCGATTACGTGCTGAAAATGTTAGCGATTCTTTTTAATGACCAGGTTCGCGGTATTGATTGCCCTTCCCGCTGGGGAGGTGAGGAGTTTCTTATTATGCTGGTGGAGACTGACCTTGAAGGCGGACAAAATGTTGCCGAGCGAATCAGGAAAAGAATTGAAAATACGGTTTTCAAATATAAGGACACAAAGATTCCCGTGACAATGACCTTTGGCCTCAGCACGTATCGGGGTAAAGATGACCATATTGAAGACTGTATCAAACGTGCCGATAACGCTCTGTACGAAGGCAAGAATCAGGGCAGAAACAGGGTAATAGCGGTGTGATAGATAGCATTTCAGGACGATTTGATAAGCGTTGGCTAGAAGCGCTGAATGAGTTCAATAAGATGATGGATCTCGATCAGAAAGACGCTGAGGCTTATTACAGCAGGGCTGTGGCATTTGATAAACTCGGCAAACACAAACCGGCCATCGCAGATATAAACAAAGCCATTAAGTTTAATCCAAAACACGCGATGTCTTATTATGTGCGGGGAGTTATTTTCGGTAAAATGTGCAATTACGATGAAGCAATCGCTGATTTAGATAAGGCGCTTGATCTCGACCAGAAAGATGCGGAGAATAATCATAACTGCAAAGCTAAATTTCATAAGTCGGCAAACTTAAATTTTAAAAATGAAAGTTGACCTGCTTATAAACAATGCCGGAGTCGCCTCCAGCGGCTTTGTATGCGCCACGCCCCTTAAAGATGGGGAATGGCATGTAGGCATTAATTTTGGGGGCACTATTTACGGATGTCACTATTTTATTCCTCGTATGAAAGAGCGGAAATATTGTCAATACAGCGTCGACCGCCAGATTTATCTGTCTGCCGGAAATGGTAAAACATGAAAGCATTACAAGCACATGAACGAGTTATGAGCATACTGGTAAAGCAGATTTTTAGCAGACAGCTAAAATCAGGAGATAAACTTCCCTCTGAGCGGCAGTTGGTTAAGGACATTCCTGTAGACAGAGCATCGTTGAGGATTGCACTAAAGCATTTGGAAATGATGAACGTGCTCACCATACGACAAGGTGACGGCATCTATGTCCGTGATTACCTGAAGAGCGCCAGTCTCGATTTTTTGAAAATGCTTTTTCTGCCAACGGAGAAGCCGGATGACGACAGTCTGGTAGATCCATACACCATGGACGAGATTTGGAAATTTTGGGTTTTCTTCTTACCGGAAATGCTTAAACTTTCAGCAAAACGCATTGCACCACGTGAAATTAAAACAATAATGGATATATTTGATGAAGAGCTTGCTAATTTGCATGACAGGAATTATTTGATAGAATTGGAACTCAAATCCCAGGAAACAATCGCGGAGATAGGAAATAACATTGTTGCCATACTCATAACGCATTCCTGTCGTCCTCTACTTAAAAAAATGATAGAAATCTTTTATTCTTCTCTGGATGAAGAACGCATAAAAAGACATATAGAGATGAAAAAAGAATTGATGCACTCATCTATGCTCGTGGACACAGCAGACAAACTTTTAATTATAGAGCAATATCACGCATTGCTCTATAATCATTATGGCACTCTGCGCAAATTGCTTTTTAAAGATTCGGATAAAGAAGTTAAATGATTATATTGATTAAATTGATAAGAACTTGCGTTTGGTTGTCGGCAGTATAAGAAACTCTCTTGTGTAAGAATATTCCTTGGCGCTTAAGTATTAGCACGGATAAGTATAAAGACTCATATGAGATGAAAACCATCAAAATGGTGTTTTTTATTAATTAAATAAATTCAATTAATGAGGAGGAGTATATGGGTAATTTTAAAGGAACCGGCATTGTTTATGTAAAAAGTCTAGTGCGGTCAACATCCGCCGAGAAGGAAAAATCCCTTTTATCGATGCTTAATCCGGATGAACGTAAAGTTTATGAAACAGTACTGGCTATATCAAGAGTTTCAATCAATGCAGCCTCAAATATCCTAAGAGCTGCTGCAGATGTTTTATACCCGGGAGACCCTTCCGGATTAAGGGCCATAGGCTATAAAATGGCATTAAATGACTTATCAGGAATTTATAAAATATTAATGCCGGTTTTATCAGTAGAAATGGCACTGTCTCAATCAGGAAAACTTTGGAAGCAATATCATGATGAAGGAAGGGCATGGACAGATAATATTAATAAAAAAACATATATTTTCAACGTTGCTGATTACCCGAATTTGCCGGAACATTTCAGGGAAATGCTAGCAGGGTATGTTAAGGGGGTAGTTGAACGAATAG
>CAZIJZ010000047.1:0-19261 GCA_964539765.1 uncultured Smithella sp. | reverse complement strand
GGCATCAACAAAAAAGATATGGAACAATTTATTGTCAACAAAAAGTCTTTGCTGATGGACTTTCTCATGAATGCCGATAAAACCATGCTCTCGGATGTTGAACAATACCGGGAAATCCTGATTGCCCAACGCCAGGTTGCCCGCAGCAAGTTGGTTTAAAGCAATCATTCGTCCGGGGAGAAAACGGATCACACACCTGAACAATGATCATATCCGGGCTGTAGTCGCCATTCAGTCCCGGAATGTAAGGCGGTGTGAACGCTGATGTTATCCTCCCGGCGATTACCTGCAGATATCGAAAGAGTTTCCAACTGAAGGTCATGACTGCCGGCGAATAATTCAATTTGCGCATTCAGAACAAAACAGAGAATAATCATTATTATTTGCGGATCTTGATTTTCACCTTTTTAAGTTTAAGTTCTTTCATGTGCCCGGGAATCATTTTGCCATGTGGTTCGATTAAAATAAATATTGGAAAATATCTCTTTGACATGAAAAATCATTCTTCATATACTTTTTAAAATAGCCGCTGAATTTTCAGAATACGGAAGGAAACGCAGATCAAAATGCTTGATTTTGTTGTGGTGGGCGCCGGGGTTTTCGGGTCCGTCTTCGCTCATGAGATCAAAAAAACCGGCAAAAAAGTGATGGTGATTGAGAAACGCGATCATATCGGCGGCAACTGTTATTCCTATGATGATCCGGAAACCCGCATCAATATTCATAAATATGGCCCGCACATTTTTCACACGCCGGACAAAACAATCTGGACCTACATCAATCTCTTCGCCGAGTTTAATGATTACCACCATCGCGTGAAGACCACCGCGGGCGGGAAGATCTATTCTCTGCCGATCAACCTGGCCACGATCAATCAGTTTTTCAATCTTAATTTAACACCGGATGAAGCCGCCGCTTTTTTGAAAGCCAAATCATCCGGTGCTGGCAAACCCGCGAACCTCGAAGACAAAGCGATAAGTCTTATCGGCAGAGAGCTGTACGAAGCGTTCATCAAAGGCTACACGACAAAACAATGGGGTTGCGATCCACGGGATTTGCCCGCCGCAATCATTAACCGGCTTCCGGTGCGAACGACCGATAATGATTTATACTACAACGACGATTACCAGGGAATCCCCCTTGGAGGATATACACCGATCTTTGAAAAACTGCTCAAGGGAGTTCCGGTGGAATTGAAAACGGATTTTTTTGACAAAAGAGATTACTGGAAATCCGTCGCCAAGCAACTTGTTTACACCGGACCGATAGACCGTTATTTCAATTATCGTTTCGGCCGGCTGACCTGGAGATCCATTCGCTGCGAAATAGAAAAAAGCCCTCTAAATGATTATCAGAGCGTCAGTATCATGAACTATGCTGACCGGGAAATTCCCTACACGCGCATCATTGAACCCAAACACTTTTATCCCAATCAAGTCCCCTCATCGCGGGGAACTGTTATCATCAGGGAATACCCTCATCATGATCCTTCGGAGCCATACTATCCCGTCGGTCTGAAAGCGGATCGGGAAATTCTGGTAAAATATCAGCAGGCGCAGACTAACGAAAAAAATGTTATCTTCGGCGGCCGTCTTGCCGAATATAAGTATTTCGATATGGATCAGGTCATTGCGGGAGCGCTGCAAAAGGTGAAGACATTAACGGGGACAAAAATCTGATCAATAAAAGTTTCATCAAAACATCTTTTAGAGGAGGCGAGAAAATAAATCCCGTGATGAAGACCGGCCTGCTTCTTATCAGACATCTCTCTCCCCAGTTTTGGCTGATGCGCGTACGAAAGGAATTCCATGCGTTTCTGCAATCCGCGTTAAACCCTTTGCTGTTCAAAAAAACACCTCTGTTCACAACGTTGTCCGCCCAGCTTTTTTTCGTCGCGGGGGAAAAATCGGCTGGGCCGGATATTCTGGTTAAACGCATTCAGGCGCAGAAGGCCGCCGACTATGTGCGCCGCCCGATATTCTGTCAGGGCCAGCGTGAATTTTTCAGTTCAATCGCTTTGCTTCAGATGGGACTGAAATGTCCCGCGCCCCTCGGCTACGCCATTAATCTCATGCCCTTCAGCAGGTTCGATTCCCTCTTTATTAGTGAATTTTTACCAGACACCATCCCCGTCTCACAGCATATCGTTGCCATGAGCAAATCCGAACGGTTACGCTGTCAGAAGCTCGTGGCGAATGAAATTTCTCTCATGCTCTCCCGCAACGTCTTTCACAAGGATCTGCAACTGAATAATATTCTTCTGAGACCTGCCGATCCTGCACAACTGTACTGGATAGATAATGATTTAAGAAGCACGAATAAAAACCGGACAAACAATCATTTTCTTACCGAGATAACAAGAAATATTCAATTTTGCTCCGAGGAAGAAAAATTTCTGTTTATGAAGGAATTATCCTCGGACCTGAAAAAAAACAGCGATAAAAATTAAGAAGCAAACCTTTTCGGACGTTGTCAGGATGATTTTCAGATCGTTTTTTACTCATCAATACCATCATGAAGCGCTGCCGCCGTTTTAACCAGGATCAATGGCGGATCCGAATAATCCTGTAGGCCTTCAGTCGCCTTGCCAGATAGACCATTTGCGGGAAGCGAATCAGTTTAAGCAGACTGAAAAATATTTTAGGCCTTAAATAAAATTTCCGAAAGGCTTTTGTCTGGGCACGAAGTAATTGTTCCCTGGTTATTCCTTCCGGCAGATACTCCGGCTCGATATAACTTTTTTTCTCCCAGTCGGGAACAAATTGACCGCGAAGCGTGTCCCATAATTCCGAACCCGGCACAACATCCAGAATAATGAATTGCGCGCGCGACAATCCGGACCGCAGAGCAAAGTCGATACTTTCTTCAATCGTCTCCGGACTTTCCCCCGGCAACCCGAATATAAAAAAGCCCTGAGCGGATATACCGGCTTTCTCCGTCATCTCAATGGCTTTTTGAATCGTTTCCAGGGATTCTTTTTTCCTAACGCTTTCTAAAATCTGCCGGTTTGCGGATTCGACACCATAGGCGAGATAATAACACCCGCTTGCCTTCATCCGTTGCAGCAGATCCGGACTGATACAATCAGCCCGGATGCCGTTCGGGCAGGCCCAGTGTATTTTAATCTTCCGTTCAATGATGGAACGACACAGCCGTTTTACATAATCCGCATTCAGCGTAAAATTATCATCCTCAAAATGTATTTCTTTGATTTTGAAATTTTTTATCAGATATTCGATTTCAGCCGTCACGTTTTCCGGTGACCGGAATCTGATTTTCCGATCGCAGAACTTTGGAGACGCGCAAAAAGTGCATTCATAAGGACACCCCCTGCTGGTCACCATCACACCGACGGGAAATCCGCGCGCCAATCCGCCGTGCGGCGCCGGAGGGTAATCGCCGGGGTTAATCTGTTCCCAATCGGGAAAAGGCAGATCATCAAGATTTTCCGCCACGGATGCCTTGATGACTTCCTGCCGCTCGTCTTTGAGATTGTTCAGTGAATAAACGCCCTGAATATTGTTGTTTGTGAAATCATGGATGACCAGGTCACGAAGCGGGATCTCTCCCTCGCCGCAAATAACGTAATCGGCCTGCGACTCAACCAGCGTCCGGTAAGGAAGAAAAGTCGGATGCGGACCGCCGATGATTGTTCGAATGCTGTTTTTCCTGAGTTCACGCGACAGGAACACCGTTTCTTTGTAAAAAGCGGAAAGGCAGGTTATGGCTGCGGCATCCGGCCGCAGATCACGAATTCTGCTCACCATCCGGTCAACTGTCATATTTTCTTTCAAACCATCGATAATGATCGTGTCGATCCCCGATTTTTTCAAATAGGACGACAGATAACCAAGCGCCAGCGGAGGCGTTATAATATGGCTTTCGTAGTTCGGTCTGATCAATAATATTTTCATGGCGGGAGTTTCATGTTTCTCATTTTATATAATTGAGACAGTAGCCGGATGCCCATTCCGGCAACTCTCCTGACAGGGACGGAAGAACTTCCCGACAACCTCGGCTTAAACGAAATTTCCTGCCACGATATTTTTTCATTATTTCCGGCAATCATGATCGATAAAAGGGTGTTGGGCAGAAAATAATCGTCGGGAATCAGCGGCAGATATCTGCGCAAACGCTCAACCTTCATCAGACGGAACGGCGCGTTAACATCTTTCATCGCCGTGCCGAAAATGATCCACACCGCCAGTTTGAGCGTACGGGAAACGCACCATCTGGCCGGACCGTCTTTACGGTGTTTGCGCCAGCCGATGATGAAATCAAACTCCCCGCGCCTCTCCCAGAAAGACCGGAAATCGCCTGATTTTGTCTGGCCGTCGGAATCCGTTTGAAAAACCCAATCCGCCTTTTCAGCGACGGCAAATTTATAGGCGGCCATACAGGTCGGCCCGTGGCCGGTATTGGTTTTGTTGATGACCGTCAAATTCGGATGGTTGTTTTTCATTCTCTCCAGGATGGCGGATGTATTATCCGTGCTGCCATCGTTGCATACGACAAGCTTGCTGCCGCTGCCTGCGTAATCCGCAATGGCGTGCCATTCGGCGACAACCTTTTCTATCGCGTCTCCTTCATTATAGACCGGCATGACAATGTAGAGTTTATTCTGGGTCATTTTTTATCTTTCTTATTCCGCAGTAATTTCCCCAGTTCAGGGCCAATGACCGCACCTTTTTCTTCAGCAACGCGCACATCCTGGATCGCTTCGGGCAATCGTCCCAATTGACGATAGACTCTGGCTCGATTTAGATAATACGCGGGATTACCGTCATTCATCATGATCACCGTATTAAAATCATTCAGGGCGGCCTCCCAATTTCCGGCCAGCAGATAACACAGACCTCTGTTATTGATGATATCCGGGTTGCCCGGATCGGAGTGATTGCAGGCATTCAAATCACGGATGGCTTCAGGGTATTGGCGTAACTGCATATACGTCAAAGCACGGTTAAAGTAATGGCCCGCATTGAAGGGATCAAGTTCGATGGCCGTTTTAAAATCAGCCAGAGCGTCTTTGTACCTGCCTGTTCTGTAATAAATAGATCCTCTGTAGCCGATCATTTCCGATAATTGCCAGTTCAGGAGATGACCTTTTTTGTCATAGGGATGAATCAATGTCAGGTAGCGGTTGAAATCGTCAAGGGCTTTTTCCGGCTCATTTCTTTCAAGATAAACGGAGCTCCTGTTCAGATAGGCGATCGCATATTCGGGATTGACCTCGATGGCCGTGTTGAAATCCGCAAGCGCTTTATCCGGTTGATTGTTTCGATGCCAGTGATGCCCTCGGTTCAGATAAGCGATCGGTATTTTCCGCGGATATTTCTCCACAACGTATGTCCAGAGCGTTTCGCTGTTTTCCCAGACAGGAATATATCTAACGGTCAGCAGGCCCATAACCGATAACATCACAAAGGCGAGCACAACGACAGCCATCCGGAATGATGGAAACTTTTCAACCCATTGCTGCATACACATGGCTGTGATGAAAAACAATCCGGCATAAGCGATATAAACATAACGATCATTCAGGAACGCCGTTTCATTCATTAAAAAAGACAACAGCAGAAAAACAATATTGAAAGTAAAAAATAATACGCCAAACGTTACAAACCGGAACCGGCGCCAACATGCCAGCGCGCTGAAAAAAACGACAACTGCCATTGCCGCGCCAATCCAGTGTTCGGGCTTTAAGGATGAGGGCATCGGATAGAGGGTGGACGTTGCGAAGGGGAGAATTGATTTGATGATATATACCGTGTAAGCATAGCCGCCTGTTATAATCTGCTCAAAAATACCGTAGGTATGAATCAAGGACTTGCTGTCGGCTGAAACGGAAGCGTTCTGAGGGAAAAAAACAAGCGCCGCAAGACCGGCGGCGAGGGAAAAACCGAAAAACGCTATTTTCTCCATCACCGATTTCAGATCAGGTTTTCTTTTAAAATACCAATCCAGCAATACCAGCGACAGCGGCAGCGCGACCGCTTGAATTTTGGACAACAAAGACAACATGAAAAAAAGAAATGTCAGGACCAACCGGATGTTTTTTCCCCGGACGATATATTGAATGTAGGAAAGCAGCGCCAGAAGATAAAATAACGCATACAGCAGATCCTTGCGTTCGGTGATCCAGGCTACGGATTCCACCCGCATGGGATGAATTCCAAAAAGCAGAGCCGCAAAACTGCTCCACCCTATCGAAAGTCCTGTCTTACGAAACAAAACCAGAACCAGCGCCGTGCATAAAAGATGCAGTAATCCATTGTTCAGATGATATAAAAACGGTCTGTCCTGAACAAGTTTCCATTCCAGAACGAAAGAAGAAATGACCAGGGGAATGTATGTGTTGTAGTCGGGGAGTCTGTCGGGAAGAAAGATATCTTTAAATTTTGCCTCCCTGACCAGTTGATTTTCATAGACATGCAAACCGTCATCCCAGTTCGTCCAGTCCAGTTTCAGACTGCCGGAAAAAACCAGAGCGGTAACCACAAGCACCCCCAGAAACACAAGGATGTTGTATTTCTCCGAAGGACTGCTCACTTCTTTTTCTCCGGAAAGCGTTCGGTTTTTCACGGCAAAAGTATATGAAGAATAAAATTACGTGTCAAAGGAATATTTAACGGTAAGGCACTTATTGTCTTAAACTTCCGCATACTTCATGAACAGCGTCATCATGCATGGTAACGCAAATGCGCATCATTGGGGCGCGTAAATAAACAGGAGCCCGCCGCCCAGCCAGGGTATTTCATCGGGCCAAGGCTTCCTGAAAATCTGTCTGTAACCGGGGAAGTCCAGCGGTTTATAGGAAAGGATAACGGCTTTTTTTGCTTCAATTAATTTTGCCTGCCTGGATACGTCATCAATCCCTTGAATATTGACGGGAGATATTTGAATTCTGGGCAAATCATTCAATGCAAAAGCGACTACATCCCGTGTGTAGTTTAGTATATAACAGTTTTTCTTAAAGGGTTCGATCGCATCAAAAATTTCCTGATAAAAATCATTATATTCTTGCGTTAGAATTTTACCCTTCAGCATAGGAATCCTATCGTTTGTGACGCCTTTGCCGAAGAGAATTTCTTTCTGCCACGGATAATATGCCGATGTCGTTTTCTCAAAAAGAAGGCTGGAGGATAAAAATACAAATATCGCCATACCGCCGAATACCAGTATATACTTTAACGGTTTTCCCGACTTGATAAAGAAATGGTAAAAAACCAGCACGCATAAACCGACTCCCAGGGAGACACCATTAACCAGACGGAACGTTTCATAAACATGCATGGAATTTAAAAATCCAAAAACAGTTATCAGACAAACCGCCAGGATGTCATAAGAATGACAATCAAGTATTCCGGGTTTATCTTTCGGCTTTCGAATCATGGCCCTGAGCATAATAAAAAGACAGATGAGGAGCATGAAAGTGAAAAGTATGCCGCGGAAATCGGAAGCGTAACTCGGCACGATTTGCAATACAGATGCCAGAAAATTGGCATAGGTTTCAATATTTCCACCTCGGCCGATTATTTTTACTAAAATGACATTCTGATAAAAAAAGTCGTCGAGAGCGGAGTAAAGAAAAAGATATCCCAGAAACAATGATACGGGAATCAGGAAGCCGGAACCGACGAGAATGACTTTCGGGATCAGCCGCTCATAACGTTTCCCGGCGATAAAAAAATCCAGGCAAAGCAGAATGACAAACGGCGTTACAAGCGCCGCCACAGAAGAGTATCGCGCAAGCACGGCCATGCCCAGACAAAGACCGGCCAGCAATCCGTAACTGCGGTTTTCCGGATATTTCAGGAAAAAAAGCAACGCCAGCAGTTGAAAGGTATAAGCAAAATAATTGGGGGCCGGATAAATGATATAAGGGTGAATCAAAAAAATAAAAAGCACGGCAATGAAAGCAAGGTTCTTGTTCAGAAATCTCAGGAAAATGCGATAGGAAAGCAATAATGTCAATGAATAAAACAAGCCTGTCACAATTCCCACGCTGATTAATCTTTCGCCGAAAACACTCAACGCCAAACTTTGAAGCAGCGTATAAATGTATCCATAAAAAATAATAACCTCGGAATGAGGGAACGCGCCTCTCTTTAAATCCAGCGCTGCAATATAGGCCCATCCCCAGTGCAGATTGTCATAATTCACCACCGATTCTATCAGACTGAAAACGAAGCTGACCGCGCAGATGATAACGACCAGCCCATCAAAGAAGTTCAATCCGTTGAAGGTGGCAAACAGGCTCTGTGAATTGTCTTTCCGATGCGGTTTCAATAATGACGATCTCGATAGGTTCATAAATAGTTCGAATCTTTTTACATGTTCAAGGTTTAAATTATGTCATGCCCAAAAGGTGGAATATGCTTCAGCGGTTTAATATCAGCCCGATAGTTTCCAACTTGACAAAATCGAACTGAGAGTGTTTGGTATTTTAATAATTTAAAATTATTATTTAGTTTTTAAGAAACTATTGCAACATGTTTTTCTTAAATCTTTCGCAAATCATTCTGCCGGATGTATGGTGCTTCCGACAGGGGGACGGTGAATATTTCATCTCTGAATAAAGATAATATAAAATACTCCCTGCTGCTGTTATCCAAAAGATTCAATTACAATCGCTGGATATATAATAATATAAAAGATTTTATCGGCGATAACATTCTGGAAGTCGGCGCCGGAATAGGCAACATAACCGATTTTATTATTTTCAAACAAAAGTTAACTTTAATCGACATCAACCCCGACTACATAAATTATTTACAGGAAAAATATGCATTCCTGGATAAATCGAATTTCAGCGTTTATCATGTCGACATTCAGGATATTCAATCGTCCCCTCTTCAGGGTAAAAAATTCGATACGGTTATCTGCCTGAACATCCTTGAACATCTGGAAAACGACCGGCTGGCTGTTGAAAATATGACTTCCCTGCTCCTGCCCGGCGGCAAACTGATCATTTTAATCCCTGCACTGAAGTCGCTTTACGGCTCGATGGACATTTCCTTCGAACATCGGCGGCGATACAATAAAAAAGATTTGAAAATGCTTATCCGGGACCGGAATTTAAAAATAGTCCGGCTCTATTACATGAATTTTCTGGGCTTACTGGGGTGGTTTTTTAACGGAAGAATCTTAAAGAAAAAAGCATTGCCGGAAAATCAGACAAAATTATTTGATAAACTGGTCCCCTTAATGGGCATTACCGAAAAACTCATTAAGCCTCCCTGGGGACAGTCGTTGATCCTTGTGGCACAGAAACAATAATTTTCAATTTTTTTTAATGACGCCGATGAACTTTGTTTTTATTAATCCGCCGCGCAAAATTCAAAGTAACAACATATGGAGTATTATCAATTCCGAAAATCCCCCTCTGGGCCTCGCGCTGCTTGCAGCAATCTGGGACCAGCAGGGACATTCTTCGCAAATTATCGATGCGGCGGCTCTCAACCTGAGCGTCGACGAAATTACTGAAAGAATCAATCACGAAATCGACTTTGTCGGCATTACCGCAACGACACCGGAAATTTCCAGCGCTACCGCGATTGCCCGCGGCATCCATGAAAAATTCCCCGGAATCAAAATAGTCATGGGCGGCGCTCATCCCACCGTCTTTCACAGGGAGCTGGTCCGGGACAACATCTGCGATATGGTTGTCCGCAACGAAGGCGAAGAAGCTGTCTCGATGCTGGCCAGAGGGATCCGTTACGATTTGATTCCTAATTTGACCTGGAGAAATCCAGATCATGAAATTATCGTCAACTGGGATGCTGAAACATACGCTGATCTGAATGAACTTCCCCTTCCGGCTTATGACAAACTGCCGATGCATCTGTATCATTCGGCTTTGGGCGCGGCCCGCAAATTCCCGTCCATCGGCATGGTCACGTCGCGGGGTTGCCCGGGGAAATGCAATTTCTGTTTTTCCCGAATGTTCGGTTCAAAAATACGGCATATGTCTCCTGAAAGAATTATCGAACACATCGACTATCTGCAGAAGCAGTACGGCATCAGGGAAATATCGTTTTATGACGACACCTTCACCGCCGTCAGAAAAAATGTTTCCGATCTGTGTCACCTGATCATCAAGAAGAAAATAAAAATCAGCTGGTCCTGTTTTGCCCGCGTGGATTCCGTAACGCCGGAATTGCTGATCTTAATGAATCAAGCGGGTTGTCACCAGATCATGTACGGATTTGAAACAACCGATGCGGTAATTTTAAAAAATATCAATAAAAAAACAGACGTGGATCAATTTCAGAAGGCTGTTGACTGGACCCGGGCGGCAAAAATTAATATTCGCGGAGCTTTTATGCTGGGCAATCCCGGGGAAACCGTTTCCAGTATGGAGAAAACTATTGATTTCGCGAAAAGAACCGGACTGCAATTTGCCGTATTCAACATCACAACGCCTTTTCCGGGAACGGCCCTGTATCATGAATTTTCACAGAAGAAAGCTCTTCTGCATCAGAACTGGGACCTCTATAATCTCTCGCAGCCGATCTTAAACCTCGATACCATTTCCGGTGAACTGGTCAAAAAATACTATTACAAAAGCTACCGCGATTTTTACCTGCGGCCCGCGTTCATTATTCGCCGCATTTTGGACATGCGATCTTTTTCTCAATTTTCCACGTATGCCGGAGCCGCGCTGAAAATCACCGCTCTGTTAAGCAAAAATTTTTTTTCAAGATAACAGCATGAATATCCTGAAAAATATGGAACCGGCTTGATTTCCGATGCGGATGGAATCATGATTTCTTCGGTAATGCCCGCAATAAGACCAGAAAAGCATAGTGCGGAAGGGAGAAAATTCTCGGATGATAAATAATCACCCGGAACATTCTTTTGAAGTTCAGATAAAAATTCCGGTAGGCACGGCTGTAAATTGTTTTCAGTTCGTCATCAGACATGGCTGAAATATTAAAAGTACTGTTTCCATATTTCATTTTCGCCGGATCAAAAGGGGAAATTGCCTGATTCGCATCAGCGGCCAGCCTTGCGATTTCCGTACCGGCAAAAGGCATGGGATGGAAGAACAAAGCCCGATGCAAAGATGAATTGGCCGCGAATTCCACCGTATCGTTCGCCTCTTCATAAGTTTCAGTGGGAAAACCAAGCATAAAAAAACCTATCGAATAAATTCCGGCCTGCACAGACGCGTTGATCGCTTTGACAGCTTTATCTATATTCAGATTCCGCTTGATCATCTTTTGAATGCGGGGGCTGGACGTTTCTATGGCGAAACCGGCCGATACGGTCCCTGCCTGTTTAAAAAGATTCAGGTCCTGAGGTTCAAGCATATCAGCCCGGACACCGTTTGGAAAATGCAGTTTCGCGTCGCCGATTCTGTCCCGGATGCCTGTCAGGATAGCGTACATCCTTTCGCGATCAAGATTGAAACAGTCATCAATAATCTCGAATTCCTTAAAACCATGCTTAAAGCGAAGTTCTTCTATTTCGGCAATGACCGACTGAGCGGAACGTTTTCTGAACACTTTACCCATTGTCTGATGACAGTAAGCGCAACGATAGGGACAACCGCGCGACGTCACGATCGCCATATAAGGCCTGCGGCCAACGATAGCGGCAGATGGAAGCTTCGCGTACAACTTGTGATCAAGCAGTTCCCACGCGGGAAACGGAAGGGAATTTAACTCTGCTTCCGTCAGTTGCGTTGCCTGATTGATCCTTACAACGCCGTCCACTGCGGAAGCCGTTCCCGGAATCGAATCCGTGGGCAGTCCTTTGTCGACAGCATCGATAAGCCCAACGAAGACCTTTTCCCCTTCTCCGATCACGACAAAGTCCGCCCCGAACTTCTTCATAGCCTCTTCAGGGTAGGCCGACGGCCACGGACCGCCGAAAGTGACCGGAACATCGGGAAGCGTTTCATGAATTATTTTCATGATTGCTCTTGTTTGTTCCAGCTCGGTAATTATGATGCTTAATCCGATGAAATCAGGTTTCCATTCCCTAATAGTCTTTTTAAGAATATGCAGATCTTTATAGTCGAGAGCACAATCGTGGATTTTGGGTTCATGTCCCGCCTGTTTCAATGTGGCGCCTATGTACATTAAGCCCATCGGCTGAGTGATTAAGACAAATTCCAGCCCCAAACATCTTGGTTTGATCAACAGTATTTTGGACATTTCACAAAAGCCTTTTCGTCACGGTCATCAACTCTATTATATTTTCAGTCATATTAAACAATATACTTCGTAATCTCTTTTTTATTAAACGCGGCTGTTAAAACCGTCAGCAGCGAACCCGCAATTTGTAAGATAAACGGATAAGACGGAATCAAATGGCGATCCATGTCGTCCAGACCGGCCAGCCAGATCGAGAAGAATTGTCCCAGAACGAACACAACACAAAACGACTGCACCCAGGCAATTTTTTTACATTTTACCAATACACCAACAATCACGGCCGATTGCAGAATAAGCAAAAGAAACAAATTCCCGTAGGCGGCCACAATAATATCAAAAGCCCTTTTGATCATATATTTGAAATAGACCATTGTACACTGGGAATTACGGATGAAGCGTTTTATCCTTTCCGGCGGATAATTCACTGTGTCGGGAACGTTTGAACAGAAAAGCATATCTTCCGTCGGAGGCAGATATTTCGGAAATCGCTGATAACAAAGCCGGTAGTTATCCGTAAAATGATTATTAATCGTAAAAGGAGCGGCATAATAATTAATGTGGCGGGTTTTGTCGATGATGGCCATGAATTCGTCATCTTGCCCATATTCGTAAGCCCCGCTTATACTTAAATGAGCAATCGTATTGTTCAATGCAATATTGCTTAAGACAAACTGGCCGTTGTGTTTGTAATTCATCGTGCAGTACCCCAGTACCCCGGCAGACGTAACGCATAATCCCAGCAATCCCCAGTAGAGGATTTTTCTTTCGTCGCGGAGAAGAAAAAAACGGCACAACAAAAAAAGAAGCAGGACAAATATCAGGATGAAATAAGTCGGCTTCAACATGATTAAAAAAAAAGGGAAGACGCCAAGCGCCAGAGCATTCGTTCTCCCGGGCTTTTCAAGAAACCGCACAAGAAGAAACAGCGTCATAACCGATCCGGCAAAACACAGGCTTTCCGGATTCAGATGAACATTCTGGATCAGTATCGAATGCCACAAACCATAAAAGAACGTCGCGGCAATACTAAAAAATAAATTCCCGATGATTTTCCGGGAAACATAAAAGAAAGGAATGATCGAAAAAAGAGATAATATCTGTTGAAAAAGAATTATATTGGAAACGAGATTCTTTGCAGAGATGACTTCAAAAAACTGTATGACGTAAGAATATAATGGCGTCCTGTATAAATCAACAACGCCCCGCAGAATATCAACCGGCGTGAAGTATGAAACGCTATCCGAATTGTACAAAACCGGAACCGGATTCAGATATCCGAAGTAATAAATTCGATACACAAGACAGACAACAAGAATCACACCTAAAAAAGCGTAATCCGGTATACTGCCGATTTTTTCCCGCATCTGATTAATTTTATCCATGATCCTGCTTTCCGTGTTGTGTCTGGAATATCTATTTTTTTATCAACGATTGCAATAAAAAAATTCCCTTCACCATCAACCATTCACCATTCACTATTCACCACGAACCATTTCCCATTGACACGAAAAAACTATTTACCTATGCTTTTCGCACAAAAAATAAATCTTCAGGAGATGGCTATGTCAGGACGTTTAAATGGTAAAAGAGCGATTATCACCGGCGCAGCCAATGGCATCGGTCGTGCTTCCGCAATACTTTTCGCCCGCGAGGGCGCCAATCTTGTTTTGGCCGATGTCAACGAAACGGGGCTTCAACAGGCAGAAGAAGAAATCAAAAAAATAGGCGGCAATGTTATCATCCGCAAAACAGATGTTTCCTCGGAGGACGAAATCAAAACGCTGATCAATCTTGCCCTGGAAAAATTCAATACGATTGACATCCTGGTCAACAACGCCGGCATTGGCGTCGGCATAAGCGACACCAGCTCGACCTACACGGCAAATGCCGGATTCTCTTTCAGCTTCTAATCTCAGAAAGAAACCTTGAACAAAAGAAGGGGACAGCGATCATTCGCTGTCCCCTTCCTTCTTGCTTTTACCGTTAATGTAAATTTCAACCGGTCGTTATGTTGTCTCTGCCGGAAACTATCCCAGTCTTTTCTTCAGTTCCTCAAACTGTTTCCGGAGTCTTGCGGGCAATCTGTCACCAAACTGCGCGAAGTGTTTTTCGATATCGGGAATTTCCGCCTTCCAGGCATCGAGATCGACCCGGAGCAATTCCTGAATATCCCGCTCGTCAATTTTCAGCCCTTTCATATCCAGTCCGCCCAGTCTGGGCAGCAAGCCGATCGGTGTCTGAACGGCTTCAGCCTTGTCGTCCACACGCTCGCACATCCATTTCAATACGCGGCTGTTCTCGCCGAAACCGGGCCAGAGCCAGCGGCCATCCGCTGTTTTTCTAAACCAGTTCACATAGAATATTTTCGGAGCCTTGTCGCCGAGCTTGTCGCCCATATCCAGCCAGTGCTGAAAATAGTCGCCCATGTTGTAGCCGCAGAATGGCTGCATCGCGAAAGGATCGCGCCGCAAATTGCCGACAGCGCCGATATTGGCCGCCGTCGTTTCCGACGACGCCGTCGCGCCCAGAAATACACCGTGGTCAAAGTTGTAGGCTTCGTTGACCAGGGGCACGACACCGGCGCGCCGTCCGCCGAAGACAAAGATATCAATCGGCACACCTTCCGGTTTTTCCCAATCCGGACAGATAACCGGACATTGAGAAGCCGGCGCGGTGAAACGCGCATTCGGATGGGCTGCCACTTCATTCTTTTCGTTGGGCCAGTCTCTTCCTTTCCAGTCAATCGCGTGTTTGGGAGGCTTGCCGTCCATGCCCTCCCACCAGATATCGCCACTATCGGTCAGGGCACAATTGGTGAAAATAACATTTTGCTTGATGGTATCCATTGCCATGGGATTGGAATCGTAGGACGTGCCGGGCGCCACGCCGAAAAATCCGGCTTCCGGATTGATCGCGTAAAGGCGTCCGTCGGGACCTATTTTCATCCAGGCAATATCATCACCGACGCATTCGCATTTCCAGCCCTTGATGGTCGGCTGCAGCATGGCGAGATTGGTCTTGCCGCACGCGGAGGGAAAGGCCGCGGCAATATGATACTGCTTGCCTTGGGGATTGGTCAGCCTGAGAATCAGCATATGTTCGGCCATCCAGCCTTCGCGTTTAGCCATCGCCGAAGCGATGCGCAGAGCCAGACATTTCTTGCCCAGCAGCGCGTTGCCACCGTAACCGGAACCGTAAGACCAGATCAGGTTCTCATCCGGAAAATGGCTGATATATTTTTTTTCAATCGGCGCGCAGGGCCAGGCGACATCCTTCTGTCCTTTTTCCAGCGGAGCGCCGATGGAATGCATACAGGGAATAAAATCACCCTTGTCGCCAAGTTTTTTGAGAACCTTTTTCCCCACGCGGGTCATCGTGTGCATATTGCAGACGACGTAGGGGCTGTCCGTGATTTCAATGCCGATTTTGGCAATCGGCGAATCAATCGGCCCCATGGAAAAGGGAATAATGTACATCGTGCGTCCCTTCATACATCCCGTGTAAAGATTTTTCATCGTTTTCTTTAATGCATCGGGAGCAACCCAGTTGTTGGTGGGACCGGCGTCAACCTGATCAGGATAGCTGATATACGTGCGATTCTCCACACGCGCCACGTCTGACGGATCAGAACGGAACAGAAAACAATTCTTTCTCTTCTTCAGTTTGATCGTCGCGCCGCTTTTCACCATCTGCGCCATCAATGTGTTATATTCCTTTTTGGAACCGTCACACCAATATACATTCTTTGGCGTGCACATCTGTTTCATTTCTTTGACCCAGCTCAGCAATTTTTTGTTCTTTACGGCTGTTTCCATAAGATATTTTTCCTTATTGAATTAATCTGAGCGCCCGATTTTATCACCGGGCGCTCTACGGTTAATTATTTGCGTGACTTTTTCGCTTTTTTTACTTTCGCTTTCGTCTTTACTTTTGCTTTGGGCTTGGCGACTGCCTTGGGTTTCGACGCGCTTTTCTGCTTGTCTTCCACTGCGGCCTGAGCGGCAGCCAGACGCGCTATCGGAATACGATAGGGCGAACAGCTGACATAATTCATGCCCACGCGGTGACAGAACATAACGCTGGAAGGTTCGCCGCCGTGCTCGCCGCAAATGCCGACCTTTAAATCCTTCCGTGTCTGACGTCCTCTTTCCACGCCCATCTGAATCAGCTGGCCGACGCCGCTCTGATCCAGAATCTGGAACGGATCAACAGGTATGATTTTCTTGGCCAGGTAGCCGGGCACAAACGCGCCGACATCATCACGGCTGAAGCCGTACGTCATCTGGGTCAGATCGTTTGTTCCGAAGCTGAAAAATTCCGCTTCTTCGGCAATCTTGTCCGCCAGCAGAGCCGCGCGGGGAATTTCGATCATGGTGCCCACCATGTACGGGATCTTCTTCAGGCCGTATTTAGCCAGCACATCCGGATAAACCTTTTTCACCAGTTCCGCCTGATTCCTGAACTCAGCCACATCACAGACAACCGGAATCATGATTTCCGGCAATGCCTTCTTGCCTTCCTTGATCAGCTCTGCCGAGCCTTCCAGAATGGCGCGAATCTGCATTTCACTTACCTCCGGGTAACTGATGCCCAGACGAACGCCGCGATGACCCATCATCGGATTGGTTTCATGCAGGCTTTCGGCGCGGCCGTTCAGTTTCTCTACCGAAATACCGAGACTCTCCGCCAGACGCGCGCGCTCATCGGGATTCTCCGGCACGAATTCATGCAGGGGCGGATCCAAGAGACGGATCGTCACCGGTCTTCCACCCATGGCTTCGATCGTCTTTTTAATGAAGCCCTTGACAAACGGGAACAATTCATCCAGTGCGGCACGGCGTTTTTCCTCCGTGTCGGCAATAATCATTTTGCGCAGATAGAACAGCGGCTGTTCGCTGTTCTCGCCGTAGAACATGTGCTCGGTGCGGAACAGTCCGATGCCTTCGGCGCCGAACTGAACAGCTTTGGCGGCGTCTTTGGGTGTTTCTGCGTTGGTGCGGATTTTCAGACGTCGCAACGAATCGCAAATTTTCATGAAAGCGGCAAAATTTACATCATTTTCCGCGCCGCTGATCATCGGCAGAGCGCCAATGTAAGCGCGGCCCTTGGTTCCATTGAGCGTGACAAAATCGCCTTCGCGCACCGCCTTGCCGTCAACCTTCATAATCTTTTGCGCAATGTCAACGTGCAGAGAGCCGGCGCCGACAATACAGCACTTGCCCCAGCCGCGGGCAACCAGCGCCGCGTGCGACGTCATACCGCCGCGTGCCGTCAGAACGCCTTCAGCCGCGCGCATGCCTTCCACATCTTCGGGGTTGGTTTCTTCGCGAACGAGGATGACTTTCTTACCTTCTTTTTTCCATTCCATGGCGACATCGGAGGTAAAAGCAACCAGCCCGACGGCTCCGCCGGGACCCGCCGGAAGACCCTTGACCAGGAATTCCGCCGAGACTTCGGCTTTCGGATCAACCATCGGATGCAGCATTTCATCGAGTTGCGCCGGCGTTACGCGGGAAACCGCTTCAGCGGCGCTGATCATTTTCTTTTTATACATTTCGACGGCAATCCGCACAGCAGCAGGACCGTTGCGTTTGCCTGTTCTTGTCTGCAGCATCCAGACACGGCCGTCCTGAATCGTAAATTCCAGATCCTGCATATCCCGGAAGTGCGCTTCCAGTCTGTTGCGAATCGCCTTGATCTGGGCGTAAGCTTTCGGCATGGCTTTTTCCAGTGAAGGATGACCATCGACATCGTCTGACTGACGGGTTTCTTCATTCATCGGATTCGGTGTGCGGATACCGGCGACCACATCTTCGCCCTGCGCGTTGGGCAGCCACTCTCCGTAGAATTTATTCTCGCCGGTGGCCGGATTACGCGTAAAGGCCACACCGGTGGCAGAATTTTCACCCATGTTGCCGAAGACCATTGCCTGCACGTTGACCGCCGTACCCCAGTCATCGGGAATACCTTCAATACGGCGATAAGAAATAGCGCGTTTGCCGTTCCAGCTCTTGAAGACCGCGCCGATTGCTCCCCACAACTGCTCCATGGCGTCATCCGGGAACGGTTTGCCGAGAACGTCCTGCACCTTGGCTTTGTAAATTTCAGCCAGTTCGGCAAGGTCTTTGTCCGTAAGCTCAACGTCCGATTTGGCATTGCGGCGTTCCTTCATCGCCGCCAGTTCTCTTTCCAACTGCTGACGCACACCCATGCCTTCTTCCGGCTCAATCCCTTCGGCTTTTTCCATCACGACGTCCGAATACATTTGAATCAAACGGCGATAGGAATCCAGAACGAAACGCGGATTTTTCGTTTTTTCAATCATACCCGCGATAGTCTTTGAAGTCAGACCGATATTCAAAACCGTTTCCATCATGCCGGGCATACTGGAGCGCGCACCCGACCGCGCGGAGCACAACAGCGGATTTTTCGGATCGCCGAATTTCATCCCCGCGTCCTTTTCCATTTTCTGCAGCGCTTTTAAAACCTGTTCTTTTAATCCCTGAGGGTAACGGCCTTTATTTGCGTAGAAAGCCGTGCAAACTTCTGTTGTAATTGTAAAACCCGGCGGGATAGGAATTTTCAGATGTGCCATTTCTGCAAGTCCGACGCCCTTGCCACCCAAAAGATTCTTGCTTTTTCCATATCCTTCCGAGAAAGAGTAAACATATTTAGCCATAACTTTACTTCGCAACCTCCTTGGTTAATCCAATAAATTTTAATGCATTATATCGGCATAAGATTGTGCTTATTGTCAAGACAAAATTGCATAAATATTGCCCGGAGGCTCATTTTAAATAATCAATTAAATTAATATTATGCTGTGCTTAGCCGCTTGATGTACAGACCGTGAAGACGTGATTTTTGATGTTATTGAAATGATTTAAAAAAAGGAAAATGCTAATCCATGAACCGGAAACGGATGATCTGGAAAATGGCCGATACGGCGTCTTTCCAGTTGATTTTTTTCCCTTCTTCGTAAGTGCGTCCGGCATACGAAATACCCGTTTCATAAACACGCAGACGCCTGCCGTTTAAACGCATACGGGCGATTTTGGCCGTAATTTCAGGCTCAACGCCGAAACGGGGGCTTT
>CAZIJZ010000046.1:0-19585 GCA_964539765.1 uncultured Smithella sp. | reverse complement strand
GGATCAACCGGCAAACCGAAAGTCTGGTCGAAATCACCCCGCAATTTACTGGCGGAGGCATTTTATTTGAAGGAAAAATTCGGCCTTTCAGACCGGGATCTTTTTGTCGCGACCGTTCCGCCTTACCATATTTACGGTCTGCTCTTCTCCGTTTTAATTCCTTTTGTCACGCATGCCACGGTACTCTCCGATATCTATACCTTTCCGCAGGAGATCATTTCCACGATCACCAAGCATCAAGCTTCCGTTCTGGTAAGCGTGCCCATTCATTACCGCGTTCTGAAAGTTGACAATTTGTCCGTTCCGTCTCTCAAGGCGGCTTTTTCTTCTTCCGGCGCGTTGGATTGTGACGACAGCTTGTATTTTTACAGGAAAACAGGGCTGGGCATAACCGAGGTATACGGATCAACGGAAACAGGGGGAATCGCATTACGTTCCGTCAGTGAACATACGGAAAGCTGGAAAGCTTTGGACAATGTGTCCTGGAAATTGACGGGGAGCAGATTGTCGGTCAAATCCGATTTTACTTCACCGGAAATGGAGCGCGACCCGGAAGGATTTTGTGTGACCGGCGATGAAGCCCGCACAGAAGCAGATAATCGTTTTGTTCTGCTGGGCAGGGCCGACGGTATCGTCAAGGTTGCCGGGAAAAGAGTCGATCTGATGGATATACAGGCGAAAATCAAAACACTGCCCACGGTCATTGATGCTTATGTTATGGCGCTGCCGACGGACAAGGGACGGGAAAGTATGATTGCCGCCCTGGTTGCCTGCGATCTGACCGAGACTCACTTGAAAAAACTTTTAATGGATAAGCTGGAGCCATACGCTGTTCCCCGTCTTATTAAAATTGTTTCCTCAATCACCCGAACAGCCACCGGTAAAATAGATCGTCGCCGTATCGAAAAACTTTTCACTCCAGAAAAGAAGTAGTTTGTAATTGATCAAAGAGTCGATTTGAATGACAGAACCTTCCCCTGAAACAATAATATTACAAGCCGTTATAAATATTATATTTTTTGTTTCGCGGGAGTATTGTTATTTGCCGGCAATTGTGGTACTCGTAATTCATTCTTTAACAGTCGTTGCATGAGCCACACAGTGTCCATATTAAACGGGCAATCGCCTATTGTTCGGATTTTTAGTGATTCATGAATATGAAACTGCACCCATTGACGCTCAAATTTTCAGGCGAGTCCTCGCATCTTGAAGCGTTGTTTCTGAGCCATTATTACCGGGTGTCTCTCCCCCAGCTCCGCAGATTCCTGATTCTGGGAGCGCTCTTGTACGCATTTTTTGGTATCCTGGATGCGCTGGTCATGCCGGAGCATAAATATGCCATATGGTTTATTCGCTTCATCATCGTTGGTCCGGTACTTTTCGGTACGTTATGGGTATCCTTTTCCCGATCCTTTGAACGTTACATGCAGCCTTTTATGACGGGTGTACTCGTTATGGCCGGTGGCGGCATCGTCTGGATGACTGCCATCGCCCCGACACCGGTCAATTATTATTATTATGCCGGCATTATCCTTGTTTTCATGTGGGGATATACTTTTGTCTGCGTCCGGTTTCTGTGGGCGACTTTGGCCGGGTGGGTACAGGTGCTTTTGTATGAAATCGTGACCATCTGGATCAATCCAATACCCGTTGACATTCTGATCAGCAACAACTTTTTCTTCATCAGCGCCAATGTGCTTGGAATGTTTGCCTGTTATTTTATCGAGTACTATACGCGGCGTGATTATTTTTTATCGAAACAGTTGGAGCATGAGCAGGAAAAGACGAATAAGATCAATCGGGAACTGGAAAAGCAAATGGCGGATTATCAGATCGTTAATCGGGATCTTCAACATGAAATCACCGGACATAAGCGGGCGGAGGAGGCGTTACGGGGAAGTGAGGAACGGTACCGTGCCTTGGTGGAAAATGCCAACGACATTGTTTTCCTGACCGATCATCGGGGAATTTTTACGTTCGTAAATGCGTCGATGATCCGTATGACAGGTTATCAAGAAGAGGATATTATTGGGAAACATTATACGATATTTATCCATCCGGACAGTCGTGAGGAAGCCGTTAAGTTTTTCGGCCGTCAATTCGTGAAAAGAATTAAAAATACATACTCGGAATATCCGATCGTCACGAAGGACGGCCGTGAGATTTGGATTGGACAGAATACCCAGTTGATCGTTGAAAATGACAAAGTGATTGGATTTCAAGCCGTGTCGCGCGATATCACCGAACGCAAGATACTGGAAAAGGAATTGAAGGACAGTGAAGAAAAATACCGGGAATTGAGTATCATTGACGATCTGACGCAGCTTTATAATTCCAGACATTTTTATAGTCAGCTTCAAATGGAACTGGACCGGATTGAACGACGTGAATCTCCCCTAACCCTTTTACTTCTTGATATTGATGACTTTAAAGTTTTCAACGACACTTACGGACATATTGAAGGGGACCGTGTTTTAGTGCGGCTGGGCCAGGTGATCAAAAGATGCCTGCGTAAGGAAGATTCGGCCTATCGTTACGGCGGTGAAGAATTTACAATCATTTTGCCGATGACAGCTAAAGAAGAAGGCGCTGTCACTGCAGAAAGAGTTCGGGAGGAGCTAAGAAAAGAAAATTTTTCTTCTGTCCCGAATAAAGAAATCTATCTCACGGTCAGTATCGGACTGGCGCAGTACGAGAAAAATGAAAGTATAAAATCTTTCGTCGACAGGGTTGACCATTTTATGTATCGCAGCAAAAAGGATGGAAAGAACCGAGTTTATTTTGAATGATTTATAAATCGATGGAACCGATTCTTTAATTATGGTATTAAATGAATAATGAAGGTTAAGGAGAACGAATGAGGCAACACATTGAATATCTGAAAATGTTAGCTGAAAGCGGAGGTCCCCGGGAAAGTCAGTATGAAGAACTGGATCAATTTTTTAAACTAATCAGTCAGCAGCGCAAACAAAAAATCATCAGTGAGAGCGAAGTGACCAGTCTTTGGCACGAATTGTCTGATGTTTTTTGCACGCAAGATACGATGCAGGGATACGCTGTTTTAAAACCTCATGGTTACGCCGGTGACTTTATTATCATTGAAAGAATTTATCAGCACTGGTTGTCTCCGAAGGAGCACTTGGTCAACTGGGATCGCTTCTTTCATGCTCAGGCGGCTCCGCGAGCCATTTTAAACCGGAAAAAATATTTTATAGATATCCTGAATGCGCTCGAGAAAAGAGATGGTCAATGCGATGTTTTAAATATCGGATGCGGTCCTTGTCAGGATGTGGTGGAATTTTTATCTCAGGGAAAATCTCACGTGTTTTTTGAATGCGTGGATTACGACAAAAACGCCATCGATTATTCATATAAAAAAATTAAAGAAAACGGCTTTTTGGGTAACATAGAATTCCATCGCGATAACGCTTTCAAATTCAGACCTGCGCGGCAATATGATTTGATCTGGTCGGCCGGCCTTTTCGATTATCTGGATGAGAAAACTTTCAAAATGCTGCTGACCAAACAACTTGCCTTTGTCAAGGAAGGCGGGGAGGTGGTGATTGGTAATTTTTCGTTAAATAATCCCACCCGCGATTATATGGAGTTCGGCAACTGGTTTCTGCATCACCGTTCGCCGGAAGAATTGATCCAAATAGCCTGCGATTGCGGTATTTCCGAAGACAACATCGATGTAAAATCGGAATCGCTGGGTGTCAATCTTTTTCTGCATATTTCCCGATAAAGAAAGATTTTGATCTTTCTACAACGTGCGTTTTTTCGCCCGGGGCGGGATTTATTTTCTTTTGTACCTGCCCATGAGCTGTGTTTCGGCCAGCACATGCCCCTTCATCGCTTTGAGCAGTTCATCTTTGGTCAATCCCGGTTTGAGATTCAGTGTCGTATCCAGTGCGTATAATTTAAAATAATAACGGTGTGTGCCGCTTGGCGGACAGGGGCCGTCATATCCATAACGGCCGGAGGTGTTTTTGCCGCTTTTCCCCAATCCCGGAATTTCTTCCAGACGGGGAAATTTTTCCGGCAGAGCATAAACCGATGCCGGTATATCGAAAAGAACCCAGTGTACCCATAACCCGACCGGCGCGTCAGGGTCGTCGCAGATCAGGGCAAAGCTTTTTGTTTTTTCCGGCGCACCACTCCAGGAAAGCGGTGGCGAAATATTCTGCCCGTCGCAGGTATATGGGGATGGAATCATATCTTCATGCTGGAAAGACTGAGATTTTATTTCCATGGTTGCTCCTCCTTTGATTTTAGCGCTGTTTTTATTTTGACCCTGAAGGGTATCAGGGCTGCCCGTTAAAAAAATTATCAGAAAAAAACAGAACAGAAATTTTTGCATTTCTTTTTCCGGGTCATCTATTTTTAAATTTCTGTTATTGTAACCGGAGATTTTTAAACCGTCAATAGCCCGGATGACGCTGTTGACACATATTTGTCATGTGGTATCATAAGCACGCGTGCAGGGTTGAATATGAATATCGATGAACAAATAAACCGAGAAATCGGGATCCATGGACGGCAATGGAATGCCATGCATGAGGGGTATTTCGCCGATGCGGTTGTTGCCCGTCCCTTCATTGAGACGATCATGAGTCATCTGTCCGGTCCCCAGGCCGATTTAATCGTGGATCTGGGCGGAGGAACGGGATTCATCCTTCAGGAACTGATCGCCAGAGGATTGGACGCCAATGTAAGGCCGGTAAATCTGGATTGTTCAACAACCCAGCTGGACGCTATGAGAAAAAACGGGATTGCCTGCATAAACCGTTTGATTTCCGATTTCAGCCGTAAGGATCTTGTGCATGACGATAAATGCATTTTATTTATCATGCGATCGGTTATGCACTATTTTGGACGGGAGGGTTTGATGCCTGTTCTTGGACATATTCGCCGTCAGGCGCACAAAGGCGAAATATTTATTCATCAAACCGCATGTTTTGAAAAAGAGATCGAAGCACAATGCATCAATTTTCTGTATCAGTCGATGCATACCCCCAAATGGTATCCGACCGTCGAGGAACTTAAAGAAAGGATGCTGGAAGCGAACTGGGAGGTCATGGATGAACGCCCTGCGCGGCCGCTGAAACTTTTATCCGCTGAACTCGGTCAGAGATACGGGCTGAATATGCCGATGCTGGGAGATATCTCCCGAAAACTGCTGGATCAATTCGGCAACATCGATAATATTTTTCAATATCGGGAAAATGAGTTTGTTGCTCATCTTCATTATCGGATTTTTGTCGTCCGGGCAGTTTGATAAGAGGCTTCCGGCTTCATAGGCGGTCAGGCGGTCTACCGCATGATCATGGATGATCATTATAAATAAAGCAGACATATTTTAACCAAATTTTAACACGTTACAAACGGAGGTTGGCAATGACCAGGGAACAACAAGCCGCATTAAAAGTCGCGATGAATTTTCTTAATCATTATGCCGAAAGGGATATTGAAAGCTTAATGGCCGATATGGCAACGTCAAAACCTTTATTCATGATGGGCACCAATGACAATGAAGTTTTTAAATCGATTAAAAGTATTCGCGCCGCTTTCAAGAAAGATTTCCACAATATGGACAACATCCGTTGGGGGAAACGACGCAATGTCCATGTTCAGGCCGTTCCCTCCCTGGCCGGCGTCATCATCGAGATACCGATTTCCTATCAAAGCGCAGGGAAAAAAAATAAGACGCTTTTCCGCTATGCTCTGACGCTTAAAAAGGAACGTGGAAAATGGAAGATTTGTTCCGGAATGGCGAGCGTTCCGTTCGCGACCGGGACATACTCTTTTTAGCCGGGAAATACCGAACGGCTCATTCATATTTCCCGATAACGGGATGATTGCGACAATATCAAGCATCAAGGATAGTGTTTAAATTTAATAATTTAATCAAGGAGGAATTATCATGATGAAGAAAAGTTTTAAAAGTTATCGCGTGGCTGGAACGACGATAGTGCTTAGCATGTTATTTTTTCTGACACTGACGGCCGCCGGTGCGAATCATGCTTTCGCGCAGGGCGCCCAGGAAAAATCAATGGAATGTTACAAGGACATTGCGAAAACAATCGTCCATACGACCGCTACGGGATTGGGAGAAATCTTAAAAGATGTCAAATCGGAAAAAGAAAAGATTGCTCTGATCCGCTCCTTTGTCAATCCCATCCGCTTCTATCCGGATAAATCAGGATATTTTTACGGATACGACTTCCAGTGCGTGAATATTGCGCATGCGACACAAAAAGATTTGCCGGGGAAAAATCTTTATGATCATAAAGATGTCAAAGGGAAATATGTCATTCGCGAATTGAGCGCTGCGGCCCAAAAGGGCGGCGGATTTGTCGAATTCTACTGGTTGAAGCCCGGCGTCAAAGGTGAACAGAAAAAACTGGGTTATGTTGAACCTGTTCCGGGAACAAACTATTTCATCGGGACCGGCGTTTATCTGCCGTAGACCGGTTGACTTTCGGGTGTATGAGAGATGTTTTGTCCGAAATGCAAAAGCGAATATAGAGAAGGTTTTTATAAATGTGCCGATTGCGGTTCCGATTTGGTTTATCAGTTGCCTCCGGAAATATTTGATAATTCCAGAGGGGAGGACTTCGTAGAAGTTTTTTCCACGTATCAGCAGGGCGATATCTCCTTCATCAAATCCATCCTGGATGGTGAAGGCATCACGTATTTTTTCCAGGGGGAAAGTTCTGTGATGCTTATTGCGGCCGGCGCTTATGCCCGTCTGCTGGTTAAAGCCGAAGATGCCGAGCGGGCACGAGAAATTTTGCAGGATTTGGGATTCCTGAAGTGACCAGCGATGGATGATGTTTCCTCTGCGGAAAATGTCGTAAACTTTTATCATACCGTCACATCAGGGTCGGTGGAAATCATCCTATTGATAATAAAATCTTTTAAAGTTAATATAATTTTCACTTAAACATCTTGTAAAGAGAGCGTTCATGGATACACGAAGAGACTTTATCAAAAAAAGTGCCGTTCTCAGCGCCGCTTTTTGCCTGCCGATTTCCCGGGCAAGTGAAGGCATGGCTGCTTACCCGGCTTTAAAGACAAGATCACCCCGAAAAGTTTTGATTTTATACTATAGTCAGACGGGCCACACTCAAAGGTACGCCCGCCTGATCCGTTGCATCCTGAAGGGAAAAAATATGACGGTTGATGAACGGGAATTTCAGGAAACCGATCCACGTATATTGCCGCACTATGATCTTGTTTTCGTCGGCACGCCGGTATTTTATTATGACACTCCTTCCAATGTCGTTGAATGGCTGGAAAAAATTTCTTCCATCACGGGTACGCCGGTTGCTGCGTTCGTGTCCTTCGGCGGTCCGGAAGGTAATCAGCACAATGCCTCCTGCCATATTTTGAAAATCATGGCGAATAAAGGGGGTGTCCCCGTCGGCAGAGATGCTTTCAGAAGCGTTCCCTCCTATCCCACGCCCAAATGGGACAGCGCCAATCAAAGATCAGGACAGCATTTGCCCAATGCGGCAACATTCGATCAGGTGCGTCGTTTTGTCTTGAATACCCTTGCGAGAATTTCCCGGGATGAGACGATTCCGATCGGCTACGAAGTGGCCCCGAGAGAAGTTTTACGGTTGCTTCCGCTGGTCTGGATGAATAAAAAAATGATCAATAAACATACCGTCGATGCGCAAAAATGTATCGGTTGTGGAACCTGTGTGAGAACATGTCCGACAAAAGCCATCGATCCCTTTCAGACAATCGTCGATCGAGACAAGTGTCTGGCCTGTTTCGGTTGTCTGAATAATTGTCCCGCCGATGCCGTGGTGATGGAATACCGGGGTGAGCCTTTATACGGATTCAGAGAATATTTGAGACGAAACAACATTACGATTATGGAGCCGCCGGAATTCAGCACGTGCGGTTGATAATTTGCGAGCTGCCCTACGCGACTTTTTATATAAAATTCATCCAACAGAAAAATGCTGAAGGGTAAGAAAGAATACCCATGAAAGAAACGGTTAAAGTCGCTGCAATTCAACTTGTTACCCGCATCGGAGATTCAGCCGCAAACATCGCCAACTGTGAGCGTTTAGCGTTATGCGCTGTTCATGAGGGCGCAACGTGGATTGCGCTGCCGGAATTTTTCACGACGGGTGTCAGCTGGAATCCGGAGATTGCGAAGGCCATTCAGAGCATGGATGGTGTGGCGGTAAACTTCCTGCGTGACTTTTCCGCAAAACATAAAGTGATATTGGGAGGCTCATTTTTATGCCGGCTGCCCGATGGCGGTGTGCGCAACCGTTACCTGTGTTACGCCGACGGAACTCTTGTGGGCAAACACGATAAGGATCTCCCCACCATGTGGGAAAATTATTTCTATGAAGGCGGTGATCAGACCGACGGGGGGGTGCTCGGACAACACGCTAACACGCGTATCGGTGCGGCAGTCTGCTGGGAATTTATGCGGACAATGACGGCGCGCCGTCTTCGCAATCAGGTGGACGTGGTAATGGGCGGTTCCTGCTGGTGGAGCATACCGACCAATTTCCCCAAATTTCTCCAGCGTCTTTGGGAACCGGCAAACAGTCTCAACGCCATTGCGGCCATACGGGGTACTGCGCGTCTCATCGGCGCGCCTGTCATTCACGCCGCGCATTGCGGTGAAATAGAGTGCCCGATGCCGGGTTTGCCGATTAAATACCAGGGCTACTTTGAAGGTAACGCGGCTATTGTGGATGCAAGCGGGAACGTGCTGGCCCATCGTCGTTCCGGACAGGGCGAGGGCATTGTCAGCGCCGAAATCGCACTGGGCGCTCAGCCGACGGCCGAACCGATTCCTGATCGTTTCTGGCTGCGCGGCAGAGGAATTCTGCCCGTTTTTGCATGGCATCAGCAACGCTGGCTGGGACGGCGCTGGTATCAACGTAACGTGCGCCGTTAGCTGTACGTCATGTTTAATCTTACAAACACAAAAAGAGGGAAAAATCTATGAAACAATTTGTTTTAACGCCGGCCGCGGGGAAGCGTCTGATCGGAAAAGGCATCGCGCAACATGCCGCGGTCGTGAAGGCTTTGAAAAAAGGGACCCTCGTCATCATCGCCGGAACAACCAACGGCTACGTGGCGGAAGAAATTCTTAAACAACTGGGCCAGTTCAAAGCTTTCCAGCGGGATCATTTTTATCGCGGGATCATTTTACCACCGAAACGTCCGAAATCTTCAACCGGAAGAAGCTATGACGAAAGCAAATTTTTCGGAGACGTGGTTATTGAAAACGGTGTCTTTAAGAAAGATAAAACGATCTTCGGCGTGGTGGATGATTTGCGCGAAGGAGATGTCATTCTGAAGGGAGCCAACGCCGTGGATCTTGTCCAGCGAAGGGCGGCCATTCTGATCGGTGCTCCGAAAGCGGGAACCATCGGCGCGGCAATGCCCGCGGTGGTCGGCAGGCGCGTAAAACTGATTTTGCCGGTGGGACTGGAAAAGCGCGTCCTGGAAAATCTGGATGACCTGGCGGCGAAAATGAATGCTCCGGGGGGTCAAGGTCCGAGACTGCTGCCCGTGCCGGGAGAAATTTTTACCGAACTGGACGCGATTGAAATGCTGACCGGCGCCACGGCATCTCTGGTTGCGGCGGGCGGCGTCAGCGGCGCGGAAGGCAGTATCTGGCTGGCCGTGAGCGGGAAACCGGCCCAGGAAAAAGCGGCGGAAGCTCTTATTCAATCGGTGGTCAATGAGCCGGCGTTTAACTTTTAAAAAGATTTTTCCATCTGTCATTCCGGGCTTGACCCGGAATCCAGAAAATAATAATGCTGGATCCCCGTCTACGCGGGAATGACCGACTTTGGTACAAACAGGTTAATTTATGCAAGATAGTAAAATCAACACCATCATCAAAGTTTTAAAGAAAGAACTGGCTGTGGGTACCATGCCCATTGTTTCACATCTGGCGGAGAATCAGCGGGATCCCTTTGTTATTTTAATTTCTACACTGTTGAGCCTGAGGACGAAGGATGAAGTCACCGCTGTGGCTACCGACAGGCTCTTTGAACTGGCCTCCACACCGGAAGAAATGCTGAAAGTGCCTGTGGATAAAATTGCCAGAACAATTTATCCGGTGGGTTTTTACCGCGTGAAGGCAAAAAACATTCATCACACTTGCCACGAATTAATCAACCGTTTTCACTCCAATGTGCCGGACAACTTAGACGACTTGTTGAGCATCAAAGGCGTGGGGCGCAAAACGGCCAACCTGGTTGTGTCACTGGCCTACGGCAAGGATGCCATCTGTGTTGACACGCACGTGCACAGAATTTCCAACCGGCTCGGCTATGTAAAAACGAAAACGCCGGATGAAACCGAATTTGCCCTGCGCAAAAAACTGCCGCGGAGCCATTGGATTATTTACAACACCATCATGGTGGCCTTCGGTCGTAAAACCTGCAAGCCGGTTTCTCCGCTTTGCAGCCTATGTCCGGTGAATCAATATTGTGATCGTATCGGTGTTACCTTGAGTCGATAACTTCCTGAAAGTGAGCGTGTCTTGCTTCCCTTATCCATTCAATAATTTCTATTGGTAATAATTAATTATTCACCTTCTTTGGTGATATCTTTTAGGAAGCAATACACTTAGTCGTTTGTCATTGACAGATAATAATTTTATTCTTATATCTATTTAACTTAAAAAAGTTTTTTATTAAACAAATATCGTGAATTAAATTAAAGGACTCTTCGTGCTGGCGTTGGACTGTATGATAGCGTTTCCCTTACAAAACAGACTACACATAACAAACCTTGCATAACTGCAAATAAACTGTTTATGAATATTTCAGCGATTCTTCCAGCATACAATGAAGAACTTAATATCGAAACAACGATATATCGGTTGCATAAGGCACTGCTTTCTATAGCCGATAATTTTGAGATCATTGTTATCGATGACGGCTCAACTGATGCTACTGAAGTAATTATTAGGAATTTGTTATCAAAATATGATTCATTGAAGATTGTTCATCATAACGACAATAAAGGTTATGGATGTGCTCTACGCTCTGGTATTGACACTGCCCTGCATGATTGGCTGTTCATCATGGATTCCGATAATCAATTCGATCCGGAAGAACTTAAAAAAATAACCAAGGGCATTGATGTGGAAAGTGATGCGTTAATCGGGTATCGACAAAACAGGCAAGATTCGTTGACAAGAATAATCTCCTCACGGATATACAATATGCTTGCACAATGTTTATTTGGGTTGGAGGTAAAAGATATCAATTGTGCGTTTAAATTACTAAGACGTTCCAGCGTGTCATGTTTGCACATCAAGGCTCGCTATTATGTTGTTAACATGGAGATACTATTAAAACTCAGAAGATTGAAGGGAGTGATAAAAGAATTTCCCGTTACCCATTATCCTCGCAGGTATGGCAGGTCAAAAGTTATGTTAAAAGATATTATACGTACTCTTAATGAGTTGCTAATGTTAAAAGTTGGGAGAATGTAATCGTCACCGTAAGCAATACAGAAACAATTATCTTCAGAAACCCGTTCTCTCCGTGAGGTATTAAAAATAAGACCCAAAGAAGAAGAGCAAGAAAAAAAGAAAACGAAATTATAAAGATAAGATGCAATATTAAGGCAATAAGTTCTGATGACTTTGGTGCTATCTGGCATGTATGTAGGGACAAAAATAGGAGAATTGTTAGTAAATAATACGCTAAAATGTTATGAGTAAAAAAAACAAGTATCTCATAATCATATTGTTAATTGCGGCTTCTTTTGTAGCTTACAACCAGATTATATGTAATAGTTTCATCGCGCTTGATGACCCGGAACATATTACTAAAAACAATAATATTCAATCAGGCTTTAATCGTGAAAGTATTGTATGGGCATTCACGGCTGTTGTAAATGGTCACTGGCATCCCATGACTATGCTTTCACATACTCTGGACTGGAGTCTATTTGGAACAAATCCCTCTGGTCATCATATTGTCAATGTTATTCTCCATATTGGAGCCGTTATTTTTTTGTTCCTGTTTTTAAACAAAACAACAAATAATGTCTGGCCCTCTGCATTTGCCGCTGCTTGCTTTGCCCTGCATCCTCTGAGGGTTGAATCAGTGGCTTGGGCAACTATGCGAAAAGATGTCTTGAGCATGTTTTTTGGCATGGCAAGTATCTATAGTTACGCTTACTATGTTGAGGGATTAAAAAAAATCCAATATCTTCTGTGTTTAGTATTATTTGCTTTAGCTCTAATGTCCAAGCCTATGCTTATTACTTTGCCTTTTGTTCTTTTTCTGCTGGATTTCTGGCCATTGAGACGCTGGGAGATTGGGTTGTCTCCTCTAGGTGAAAGGCGTCTTCATATAATTGGTAATCTTCTGTGGGAAAAAATCCCTTTTCTTCTCTTAACAGTAGTTTCATGTATTATAACCATCTGGGCTCAAAATATAGCGCGCTTGATCATTCCGTTGAATGATCTTTCTTTTTTTATACGTCTGCAGAATGCCGCTATCTCTTATCTTTCTTATCTAGGGAAAATTTTCTGGCCGATTAATTTAGCCATCATTTATCCTTATGAATTATCGTCCCCGCCAGCGCAAGTTTTTGGTTCTTTCTTAATTCTGATCGGCATTACCATTATTGTTATTTATGCTATTAAGAAAAATCCTTTCTTGTTCGTGGGTTGGACTTGGTATCTGGGAACGTTAATTCCGGTTATCGGGTTGATGCAAGTAGGCGGACAAGCAATGGCAGATCGCTATACATATTTTCCATCTATCGGGATTGCCATTATGCTGGCGTGGGGTGTTCCTCATTTGTTCTTAAAAGAAGACACGCATAGAAAAATTTTATTTCCGCTGGGATTAACAGCTCTGATGATCATGTCAGTTTTAACTTGGAAACAGTGTGGCTACTGGAAAAATGGAGTCATTCTTTTTAGTCATAATCTGGAGGTAACGAAGGAGAATTATTTCGCATATTATTTCAGAGGTCTGGAATATGATGATCTTGACCAACATCATTTAGCCATCGATGACTTTAATAAAGCAATCAGTTTGAATCCGTATTATTCTTTTGTTTTCTACAACAGGGGCATTACATATTCTAAACTTAGCCAGTATCATCGTGCCATAGAAGACTTAAATGAAGCAATACGACTGAATCCCGACTATGCCGAATTCTATAACATTAGGGGATTTGTTTACTCAAAACTTGGCCAGTATCAATACACCATAGCGGACTATAACGAAGTAATACGCCGAAAGCCTCATGACGCTAATGCCTATCTCAACAGGGGAATTGCATATTTTGAGTATGGTAAGAACGAACTTGGTTGTCTTGATTTGAATAAAGCATGTAAATTGGGAATATGTATATTCTTAGAAACAGCTAAAGGAAATGGATACTGCAAGTGATAATGTAAAATTTAATGGTGGCCTTGTTACATTTTAAAATTTTTAAATTTTACATGAAAATATATGTTAAGTTCAAGCACAACAGATTCAATAAAATTTGTCTAAAAAAGCAATACATCCGATCATTGCGCTTCGGGTGATTTTTTCGTAACCACAAATAAAGATTGATAGCCTATAGGAAGAAAAATTAATTATGGATGCTCAATTCGGCAGGATTCGTTTCATTCGTGGTGATAACGGCGGCAAATATCCTTTTAGTCACTCCGTTTATCTGGAGGGCAGGGATTGCCGTGTCGTCATCGATCCATCCTGTAGCATGCAAAAACTTTCCGACCTTAAACAAAAAGAAGGTGTCGATCAGGTCTGGTTGTCGCACTGGCATGAAGATCACATGGCATTTTTAAATCTTTTTGAAGGTTGCCCCCTGCGCATCTCGGAGAGGGATTTCCCGCCTTTGACCGATATGGAGATTTTTCTGGACTGGTATGGAATTAAGGAAGCACAACTCCGCGAACGCTGGAAAAACATCATGCTGAATAATTTCAACTATCGTCCGCAAAAGGAAGCTTGGTTTCTTCAGGATGACGCGGTAATTGATCTGGGGTCGCTTAAGGTTCAGGTCATTGCCACACCCGGCCACACACCGGGACATCTCTCCTTTTTCATTCCTGATGAAGGCGTCCTTTTTCTCGGGGATTATGATTTAACGACATTCGGTCCCTGGTATGGAGATCTTTATTCCAGCATTGAACAAACCATCGGATCCATTCGCAGGCTTAAATCCATTCCTGCTCGCCGATGGATTGCCTCGCACAATACCGGACTTTTTGAAGAAAATCCGGGAAAGCTTTGGGATGATTATGAAAATGTCATTTATCAACGTGAAGAAAAAATCCTGAATTTTCTGAAAGAACCCAAATCGCTGGACGAAATCGCCGGGGCGTGGCTCATCTACGGCAAGCCAAGGGAGCCAAAGGAATTTTTTGAATCGAATGAGCGGGCACTGGTCGGCAAACATATTGAATACTTAGAGAGAATGGGGAAAATAACGATTGACGGGGGAAAATATATCAGACTCTGAGACGACTGGTATAAGTTTCTAAAATAACTGGGAAAAGAAAAAAGTTGACTAGCTTATACCGTTTTGGTATTGTCCAGCCGCTTTAAAAATAAAATTTTAACAAGAGATTTATATGTATACATTGTTGATTGCTCTTCATATTATAATTAGTCTGGTTTTGATTCTGATCGTTCTTTTGCAGGCCGGTAAAGGAGCCAATATGGGTGCGGCATTCGGCGGCTCCAGCCAGACGGTTTTCGGTTCTTCCGGAGCAGGAACTTTTTTAGGGAAGTTGACCGCCGGTGTAGCAATTGTTTTTATGCTGACATCTCTTATCCTTACCTATATGGCCAATCACAGAAGTACTTCTTCTTTAATGGACCAAAAACCACCGGCAGTTGATCAAACCATCCCTGCGCCCAGCCGGGATGCAACATCGCTTCCGATTTCCGTGCCAGGTCCTGATGCAGCCAAGCTACCGGCAGTGCCACCGGCTCCGGCCAGTAAGTAATTCGGGTTTTTTAATTACGAGTCGAGCAGTTGAAGCGGCGGCTCATATTAAAAAAGCTGCTTTAATGAAAATGATTTTTTGCTTTTTGGATGCCGAAGTGGTGGAATTGGTAGACACGCCATCTTGAGGGGGTGGTGGACAAAATCCGTGCTGGTTCAAGTCCAGTCTTCGGCACCATAATAAAAATAAGGAGTTGACTGATTCAGCGGTTAGCTCCTTTTTCATTTTTGATGCCTTGGTCACCATTGTTCGTTCTATCTCCTGACGCTGGAACATCATAATTTACCGGCAAGCCTTGCCTTTCGCTTCCTTCTATGCTACTAAAATTAAAAATTATTTAAACGGGTCCATAAGAAATAATTCTTATGGAGGTTACCTTTGATGGTCGGGCCGCCATCTGATTGCATACATCAGATGGCGTTTTTTGTCCGAAAACGTTTCTGAAAAAAGCCGGTATGAGTTGTAATGATGAAAACAAAAAATGAAACACCGCAGAGGAGAATAAAGATCGGTCTTTTTGGTTTCGGAAACACCGGCCGGATGGTAGCGGATGAATTTTTTAAAGACGGTTTGTTTGATCTGGACTGGGTTGTCAGGAAAACGTACAAAGATAACCACAAGTTCGCCACTCGCCTTTTGGGATATGAAGTGAATGATGCCCCGATATTTTCGGTCGATGAGGTATGCTCCGCTTTTTTTCAACATCATCCGGTGGACATTATTGTTGATTTTTCCAGCGCCAGAGCCCACAACAGTTATGCCCCGGCCGCTGAGTTCGGAATAAAAATTATTTCCGCCATTTCCAAATACAAGGAAAAGGACCTGGCGGAATTAAGACAATTGGCCACGAAAACAGCGGTGCTTTATTCACCCAATATAACGCTGGGCATCAATTTTCTTTTGGTTGCCTCGCAGATACTTCAGAGAATTGCTCCTCATGCCGATATTGAAGTCGTCGAAGAACATTTTCGGGGTAAGAAAGAAGAATCGGGAACTGCTTTGAAAATAGCCCAAATACTCGGTCTGGAAAAAGACAGGCATGTAAACTCCATTCGTGTGGGAGGAATTGTCGGCAAACACGAGATTATTTTCGGATTGCCCAATCAGACAATAAGGCTGATTCATGAAAGTATCAGCAAAAGAGCATTCGGGCAGGGTGCTATTTTCGCATCCAAGTGGCTGCTATGCGCTCCCATCGGTCTGTATTCCATGGAGAATATCATCACCGACATGTTTAAGCAGAATATCCCCATTTATTAGTGTGATTTTTTCCCTTCACCAGACAATATCTTTAATTCCTGAAAACGGACCAAAATCCATTGTTACCGGGCCATCGTGTATTTCTGCTCGTTTTTCGGAACGTACCATTTGATGAAGTTGTGTTCCAAGCCGATGGGCGCAGGTTCAACGCCGCGGAAACGTTTGTTGATGATCACCAGCGCTTCGGGGACATACAAAAAAGTGTAGGGCTGGTCCTCGGCGAGAATTTCCTGAAAACGATCATAATATTTTTTTCTTTCCTTCTGGTCGAAAGTGCTGCGTCCTTTCTCCAGCATTTCATCCACTTCCGGATTGTTATAGGAAATGAAATTTAATTCTTCCGGCGCCGTTTTACTGGAGTGCCAGACATCGTAGGCATCAGGGTCAAGCGGTATGGTCCAGCCCATGATGACCGCGTCAAAACGTCTTTTGTTGATAAAGTCCGTCACAAATGCCGACCACTCCAGAATGCGGATTTTTACATGGATACCCACATCCTTGAGTTGCCGTTGAATGATTTCTGCGCATTTCTGACGCGTTTCGTTTCCCTGATTGGTGACGATTTCAAACACAAACGGTTTACCGTTTTTTTCCAGGATTCCTGCCTGGTTCATGGTTGTCCATCCGGCAACACGCAGCAGTTCGCGGGCTTTTTGCGGATCATAATTGTAGATTTTCACCTTGTTATTGTAGGCCCAGGTTCCCGGTTTATAAGGGCCGTTGGCCGGCTGGCCCAGATTCAACAAAACACCGCTGATGATTTCTTCCTTGTTGATCGCGTAGGAAATCGCCTGTCGCACTCTCTTGTCGGCAAAAAGCGGATTTTTCAGATTATAACCCATGTACGTATAGGCGAAGCTGAGATATCTGTATTTGTTGAAATTGTTTTTAAATAAATTATTTTCCGTCTGCCGCGTGTATTGCAGTGGTGTCAGACCCATCATGCCGATATTTTGCGCGCGCAGCTCCAGAAACATCGTGGCCGTGTCGGGTATAATGCGCGTAATCCGTCCGTCGATGTAAGGTTGCCCCTCAAAATAATCCGGGTTGGAAACAAGGACAATTTTCTGGCCGGTTACCCACTCTTTAAATTTGTATGGACCAGTGCCGATCGGCTTTCGTGACAGAGAGCTTTTGGTTATGTCTTTACCTTCCAGCAGATGCCGCGGCAGAATGGCGCTGCTCCAGCTGATTAAGGCCGGCGCAAACGGCTTGTCATAGGTTGCCCGGAAAGTGTAATCGTCGATGGCTTCCGCTTTTTTAACTTTTAAAAAATCACCGGCGTACGCCGTGGGCGTTTTAGGATCAACCGTTACCCGGTAAGTATAAAGAACATCAGCGGAGGTCAGGGGATGGCCGTCATGCCATTTGACTCCTTTGCGCAAATGAAATGTTATGACAAGGCCCTTCTGTGAAATTTCCCACGATTCGGCCAGATCACCGACAATGTTCATGTCCTTGTCATATTTCACCAAACCGTTATAAACCATGCCGGCGATATTATGGGAAGCTGAATCGGAAGCCAGCAGAGGAATCAGATTGCTGGCGTCGCCGATGTCGCCGCGAACAAGAATGTCGCCATAGGCCGGAGGCTTCGTTTCCGATTGATCCGTTTTTTCAGTTTCCTGCTTTTTGCCGCAAGCGGTTAAGGATACAATGATCAGGAATAAAAAAAAGGATAGAATGATTTTTCTCATACTTTTCATTTAGCGCAGGACATCATTCATTGCAATTAAATTTTGTTATCATGGGGACTGCTGTTGCTTGTCTCAATGATTTTAAAGCCAGGTTTTTCTTGACACGTCTCATTTGGCTTTCTATAGTCCGGACACAGGCGTATATAAATATTGTTTAATAAAAGATTTGATGGGTTGATAAGCAATGGAAACAGATGAGCGTGCCGTTAAAGAGGAAATGGCGAATATCCTTCCGCACAGCTTGTATTACGAATCAAAAAATAAATCCGTCCATTGGCTAAACCGCAAACGAATTGATCACTGTCTTGCCCTGGCCGGCGATATGACGGGAAAAAGAATCCTTGATGCCGGCACCGGCGACGGTTACATGTTGCGGGAGATGACGTGCCGGGAATTGTGGGGCATCGATATTTCCAGTCAGCGTCTGGCGCGGGCGGCGGAAAAAGCTCCGCATGCCATCCTCAGGCAGGAAGACCTTAATCATTCAAATTTAGAGAGCAATTTTTTCGACGGAATAATTTGCGCGGATGTTTTGGAGCACATGCGCACTCCGGCGAACGCGATTCGCGAGATGATAAGGATATGCAAGCCGGATGGATTTATCGTGCTTTGCCTGCCGCAGGAAATCAACAACATTATTGCCCGCATGATTTTGTGGAAACCGCCCATTATCAATCCGGATCATTATCATCTTGTAACGGGTTTTTTTCTAAAACGCGAATTTAAGATTGAACCCGGTAAAAGAAAGCACATCCCGGATGTTCCCGGGCCGTTTTGCATTCATCGGGTGATGCGTTATGACATGTCGTATTATAAAGGTCATAAGCCTTATTAATCGAATCAACCATCAATCCTTTTATTTCCTCAATGCAGATCAGACTATTATTTCACCTCTGTTTTGTTGACGGAATTTGAATTCGTGGAATATTCTGCTTTGTTTTAAAAAAAATCACGGAAATGCATCTTTAAATTGGTCAGGATATCCGTTTTCCTGGGTGTCATTGATATAATCTTATATATTCTTTCCGGATTGCAATAAAAATTCCAATAAGCCTTTTTTCGAAGCGATTGTAATCTTGATAATGACATATTCGTTAAGTTCAAGGTATTGTGATGATAATGATACGTATCGAAATTATCCGGCAGAGCAACGCCGATCTGTTTTGCCATTTCATACAATTCTGTTTCCGGGTAAGCTGTAACAGCAAAAAAACCGGCAGTGTTGAGCGAGCTCTTTCGCGCAAAATCAATCGTCATGTTAATTTGCTCTTCAGTTTCTCCGGGAAAACCCATCATAAAAAAACCATGAACGATTATTCCCATCCGGGCGGCATCTTCAATAGCCTGAAGTGCCTTAGCATGATTGAGATTTTTTTTAATCACTTTTTGTATTGCCGGTGAACCGGATTCAATTCCTGCCGCAAAATAATACATCCCCGCCTGTTTCAAAACTGTGATAATTTCCTTATCCAGGAGATCGGTTCTCAAACCATTGGGAAATGCAATGGCTATTCCGGGAAGCTTTTGACGAATCAACTCACATATTTTTAAAACCCTTTCTCTTTGCAGGTTAAAAACATCATCAATCATGTGAAATTCTTTCACTCCATAATCTTTCTTGAGCATCACCATTTCTTCG
>CAZIJZ010000045.1:0-20760 GCA_964539765.1 uncultured Smithella sp. | reverse complement strand
TTGATTAAATCAAAGCATTAAAGACCTGTTGAATCTCACAATCAACGAATGCGTTCATAGTGAGACTCAAATTTCAAAAACGAAGTGAATTGAAATTTGTAAGTCGTAGTGAGTCCCAAATTTCAGAAGCACAGCATACTGAAATTTTTTGGACGAACTATCCAATCCCGTAAAGCGGAGGGTAATGAGATCCAAGTTTCAGAAACGCAGTGCACTGAAACTTGCAGATCGAATTAATGAAACTCAAATATTACAAGCAAAGCGAAGTAATATTTGCTAGTTGAATTATCCCGTGTGTATAGCACATAGGGATATCCTGCATAAGCACGGGTGTAATACCCCGCAGCTTGCTGCGGAAATTGTTTCCAAAGCTTGCTTTGGAGTTTCATACCCGTGATTGCAAGTCGTCGTTCAGTTCAGCCTCCAATTCCTTTGCTGTTTTTGAATCAATGGCCTCAATGGCCAGCTGTTGCGGAATCATATCCAGCAATTGCCTCGCCAGTTGCCTGCGCTGTTCCGTGTTTTTCCCGGCATCAAGCCAGGCCTGCTTTTTTTTGATAAACAGCATTTTGTTGACCAGGTCGGTTAAATGAACATCCGGATTTTGACTGGCAACGTTTTGAAGCACCTGCCACTCCATTTCGGACACATAAGCCGGACGTTCTGTTACCGTACCGGAAACCGCCTTAGCCGGAATAGCCGCCACGGCCGCGATTTTCTGACCATCTATGACTTCTTTCTCAGACATATTGAACACGGGCGATTGCATTGCTGAAGCAGGCTCTTCTGTATTTCTGTTATGCCAATACAGAAAGCCGGAAATGATCACAACACCGACGATGAACATGGCAATCATTATTTTTGTTTTTGATTTTCTTTTATCCATGTAAATTGACGACATTGAAGAAATCTCCTTTATCCTTTTTTATTGTGAAACGCGAATCCCGCAACGCGGAGGGTATATGTTTTCATGTTCATACCCGTTATTGTTTAAAAATCAGGCAATACGACAATTGCTAAAATTCAGCTCCGATCCAGCCGCCAGAAGGCGGCAAGACCGGAGCCGAGAACCAGATTGAATTCTAAATTATAAAAACATTACCACTTTATCGGTGCCGGCGGCGTCACAGTGAAAGTGAATTCCTGCCCCGGGCCGGACATCAGACTTGAAAACAAGGCATTGATAATGATCCCGTTTTCGACCATGTCCGGGAACGTCGTGGTGCCCGTGAATTTCAGAGAGCCATCTCCCAGTGACGACACGGGTCCGTCGAAAACGATGGGGAAATCGACCGGCGTCTTGGTTTTCAGAGAGAAGGGAATCCCGACACCCAGTTCACCTACCTTTTTGAGATAGATATCCGCGTACACATGCCCGTTGATGTGCAGGATTCCCTTTTCATCCAGGGAGGCTGTGCCTGTCATCGGTCCTGCGGGGACAATCTTCAGTTTTACTTGGAGCGGAAGCATGCCGAACGCATAAATATAGTAGCTGAATTCCGGAATCGACATGCCGCCTGTAATCGTGTTGTTCGTCATGTTGGTTTCCGCCGTAAATGTTGATCCATCCGGTAATTTCACATTGCTATTGAGTGTTTTCAAATGAATGGTTCCATCGAGGGTCCAGCCATCGAGAGAAAAAAGAAAATCACCGTCAACAGGATTCGCTGTGGATACCGGACGCGGATTAGAGGTTCTGCAGGTACTGATCGCATATTTTCCATTGAATCGGTCTTTCAACCAGTCCAGCACCTGGGGTGCGGCCTGGAATTGTGTGGTAATGTGCTCGCCGGGATAAACCATATAGGATGTATTAACGCCAAGGCTGCAGTATTTTTCTTTGAGATTCAGCGCCTGTTCCAGCGGAATAAATTCATCGCCGGTGCCATGATACAGAAAAACGGGTACGTTTATCTTGGTTTTGCCAAGTTCCTGCGAATTGACCACATTGGCGATTTCCGGTATCGAAAAAATCTGATCTGAAGTTTCTCCGTATTTGGTAAAGTTGGACAGCGGCGTATTCATGAAAGAGAACAGTGCTTCGAATACACCCATGGACAGGCCACTGTCGATGGCGTCTAAACCAGTGGCATTCACCCGGTCACTAAGGAGAATTTGATCCGGATACTGCGAGTTCAGCCCGATGCAGGTTTCCAGCAGGAAGGATGAACCATTATTGCCGTCCAGGTATTCCCCGACGGCAAACAACTCGGCGGGGACTCCGCCGGCCGCGACACCGGCCAGTTTAATACCCGATGCGTAGGTAGGCTGCAGCTGGCCTGCCCATGCCGCCGACTGCCCGCCCTGGGAATATCCCCAGATACCGACTTTCGCATATGATTTGAGAGAAATATTGGGGATCTGCAGTGCTGCCGTGACAATATCCAGGACCGCTTTTCCCTGGGCTTTACCCACCATATAGGAAGGCACATCGCCATTAGTGTAACCGGGATTATCGGTGATCAGAACGGCATAGCCCATGTCGAGAGCCGCGTTGATATTGGAACTTTCATAATCGGTGCCGTTTTCGAGCTGAATCGAAGGAGCCCAGCTCTGGGCGAGGCCGTGTGTGCCGACCGCGTAACTTATAATGGGACGCGCAATCAACAACGAATAATAAGACTTTGGTACCAGTACTGTACCGGTAACCACATTGGGCTGTCCCAGTGCATCCTGTGAAGAATACATGACCGTCCACGAATAGCACGACGGTCCGTTCGGCGGAACGGATGTTGATGTGCGGTACCGGATCAGTGTACCGTGCGTTGTCGGTATGGTGGATGGCTTCTCGTAAAAAGCCATGCCGGCAGGACCAACCTGCGGAGCGGCACCTACCGATATGGCCCAAAGACAGCCGACGGCCAAAATTAAAAAGGATATAAAAAACAAGCGCTTATAGCTAGCAATACGTTTCATAAAACCCTCCCCTTAAATTTTTATCTAATGATGAAGTTTAAACAACGAAGTGCAATCCACACACCAACACTTTAAAAACGCATTGGCGTTTTTCCGTGGATCTCATATAGACAGGCAACGTACAGGAGAGAATTATAAACGTACCGTTTGAGTTTACAAAAGATTACTATTTTTCAAATTTTTGTCAAGTCAAAAAAAAATTCCGGAAAAAACAGGGCATTCGCGATTTTTAAAAATTTTACAAACCGTCTGAGTGGGCTGGTATTACCCGTCCCATGTTTTATGTAAGCTTATATTTTTTTTCTTTAAAGAGCTTCAAACAGGCATCGGAAACATGAATATCGTAAAGTGTCCCCTTATTTTTTTCAATTTCTTCCAGTGCCGCTTCGATGCCTAAAGATGGACGATGGTAGCGATGAGAAATCATGGCCGACACAACATCAGCCACAGCCAGCACCCGTGCTTCCATGGAAATTTCATCGCCTTTCAAACTGCGGGGATAGCCCGAACCGTCTATCCGTTCATGGTGCTGATGGACAATTTGTGCCAGAGGCCAGGGAGATTCCACATTTTTCAAAATCTCGTACCCGCTTCGTGAATGTTCTTTAATAAGAGCAAATTCAACGCCTGTCAGCCCGGTGGGTTTGGTCAGGATCTCCGGCGGTATGGATAATTTGCCGATATCATGAATAGCGCCGGCCATGCGAATGGCGTCAATTTTTTCCTGAGGCAATCCCATTTCTACGGCGATATCGCGGGCGACGTCCGCGGACCGGACCTGATGCAGGGCGGTATAGGGATCTCTCACCTCAACAGCGGAGACCATGACCTGCAACGTGCTGTCATAAGCTTTGCTTAAACTGTCCAGGGTCTGTTGAAGCTTAGCTTCCATATTCTTGCGCTCGGTGATGTCACGGACGACTCCCCGGAAGCCTATCGGTTTTCCGGATGAGTCTTTTTGCAGCAGAATGGATATCTCAACGTATCTTTTTGTCCCGTCTTTTCGGATAATCTGCCAGTCCAAACCCTTGAGAGGCGTTCCCGTTTTATAGACATTGTTGAATGCTTTATAAACTTTTTTGGCGGTCTCCGGATCAGTATATTGTCGGTTGTTCAGCCCCATCAGTTCCTCTTTGGAGTAACCATGGATCTGACAGACGGCGCTGTTGAAAAATGTGTAGTTTCCGGCAAGGTCGATTTCCCAATACCCGTCTTCTATGTTTTCCAGCGTCGTGGCCAGTTCGAAGAGCTTGGCGTTTTCAATAGAGATGGCCGCCTGGGCGGAGATGAAACGAAGAATGTCCAGTCGTGCCGGAGTAAAAGCATCCTCGCTCAGGTTGTTTTCCATATAAAGAATACCGGAGATTTTTCCCTTGTGAATGATGGGAATACACAGGATAGACTTGCACTGGCGGTTCATGACATAGGCATCATCCGTGAAGGGCCCTTCCTGCGCGGCATTGCTGAGAATGACGTCTTTCCCGCTGTGATGGACGTAGTTGACAATGGCCTGACAAATATCCGGGCATTCCTGCAGCGGGATGGATTGCATGACGTTCGTTTCATCATTGTCAATATCTTCGCTCGCTTCAATAATGAGTTTTCCTTCCGATTCCAGCATGAGATAACCGCGCTGGGCGCCGGCGCTGGTAATGGACATGTGCATGATTTTTTCCAGAAGCCGCTCCAGCATGATTTCACTGGAAATCACCTGGGAGACCTGCATGACCGTGGACAGATCAAGCGCAACCGACAGATCGCTTTTTGTTTTCAAGGCTGTCGTTGCCTCGACGTCCTGCGAAATACCTGCTTCAGAAGGAACCAATGCCGGATACATTTTCCTGATTTTGTTCAGCAGGCCCGTCGCTCCCCATTTGGAATAGCAGGCGCAGGCCTGATCCAGGAACCTTTTTGCCTTTTCATTCTCTCCGATCGATTGATATTCCCCGGCCATGATTTCAGAGGCAATTCCCTCCACAACAAAATCGCCGTATTCTCTGCATTGCCTGATAGCCCGTTCAACCAATCTTTCCGCTTCTGCCAGATCACCATGGATCATCCATGCATACAAAGCTTTAATTGAAGTATACATGTATGAACAGTTCATGGGAGCGGCTTTGGCCCACGCCCGTATTTTCAGCTCATTGATTTTCATTAATAGGCGATGTCTGATTTTCTCCGGCAGGGAAGCATTCTTATAAACCTTCAGTCTGGCGACAGAATCCAGTAATACAGCATATTTATTGATTAAAACTCCCTGTTGCGAGTCCATGTACTTTCTGAATTCATCGGAAGCTTTCAAGGCCAGCCTGTACTCACTGAAAAGCGAATACAAGATTAATTTGACGAACCAGTAAACCGAAAGAGCCGCCAGATTTTCAGTTTCCTCCCATGAGGGCAGAAGTTTTTCCGCCTCGATGGCTTTGCCGGTCAATTCCACAGGATTGTTACATCGTCCCAGCAAATTCATAATCGCCTGCCAGGTCATCGATTGCAGCGTCAACGTGTGTCCCTGTTTCATCCCGGCAATAATTCTGTTGTTTCTTCCCATATATGTTTCCAGATCGGAAAGTTCCCGGCCGGTGAAGATGTAGTGCACTTCTGTGAAATAAAGGTTGAAAGTGGCAAATCCCAGATCGCCTGTTTCCAATCCGATCTTATAGCCCTCGATCATGGGCTCAATGCTTTCCTTCATGGGATATTTCCAGTGCCGAACCAGCGCGTTGTAAACAAAAACCGTTCGGGCTGCCTGATCCCGGGCATCCAGTTTTTCCACAAGTTTCAGCCCCATTTTGCCGAAGGCGATAGCGGATCTGAAATCCCAGAGGCCGGCCGCCTGAACGATTCCAAAACCGGCAAAGGCAAAGGCATGTTCCGGCGCCAGGCCGTATTTGAATATCAGCCGGAAGGTTTTCAGAATGATTAAAGCCAGCAAATTCGGGTCGGTGTAAAAAGCGGCATGGCTCACACTGGCCAGAATTTTTCCCGCTGCCAGGATTTCCGGATCGCTTGTTTTGGGCAGGTTAATCAGATCTTCCGATCTTTTCCCGGCAAGTTTGAGCATGATTCTGAATATTTCCAAGGCGATATGAATTTTATTGGCTTTCTTCGGCAGTCGGATACCGAACCTGGGAGCAATGATATTCAGGATCGGCATGGCCACGTCTATCGCGCCCTTGTAATCTTCACGTGCGACACAGGCGTTGATCATCGACGTGTAGATTTTAGTTTTTTCCAAAGTCGTCGTCGTCTTTTTCAAGGCCACTTCCGCCAGTTCGTTCATCTTGTCGTAATCACCCATCAGGTAGGCGGCTTCCGTCGATTCGGAATAAAGCGCAAGCGTCAAACGGTACTGATTGTCCCAGGGATTATCTTCCAGAAGATCCATCCCGCTTTTCAGATATTGGAATGCGGGCGCATAGGCTGCCGATTCTTTCGCCTTCTTTCCGGCTTCCAGATTAAGCCACGCAAGTTTTTCCCGCTCTTCCTTGTTTTGGATCATCCGGACGCCAAGGTTGAGTTGATCGACGATATAGAACAGCTTGACCGGCAAATCCTTTTCATCAGTGTCGTCCAGCAGGATCTTCCCGATTTTGTAATGAAGCGCCGACTTTTCCGCGTCCGCTACCAGCGAATAGGCTGCCTCATGAATCCGGTCGTGATGAAAGACATAGAAATCGCCGATCCGGCTGACCATCCCCTCTTTGACGGCTTCGGTAAGATCGGCCAGCGCCCCATCCACCGATGTGTTTCTGACCGCCGCCAGGGTTTCCAAATCAAACCGGTTGCCGATGCAGGCGCAGATTTTTAAAACATCCTGAGTATTCGCAGGAAGTTTTTCAATCTTTCCGGCCATCATTTGAATGAGATTGTCCGCCACTTTCATCCGGCTGATTTCTCTCACATCCCATTGCCAGCCCTGTGCTCCTTTGTGAACAATCATCTTTTCATTATAAAGCGTATGCAGGAACTGATTGACAAAGAAAGGATTGCCGCCGGCTTTTTCCTGCACAAGCCCGGCCAGCCCGAATCCCCGTTCCTCCGAACACCGCAAAAAGTTAACGATTAATTCCGTGACTTCCTTTTCTTTCAAAGGGCCAAGCGCGATTTTGTCGATACGGATGTTATGTTTTTCAACTTCCTTGAGAAGTTCTCTTAAGGAATGCGTCTCATCCATCTCGTTGTCCCTGTACGAAAATATGATGAAGAGATGATGGATGTCACTGAGCATAATATTTTTCATGAGCTGAAGACTCGCCATATCCGCCCACTGCAAATCATCCAGAAAAAGAGCCACCGGATGTTCCTTCTGCGGAAAGACACTCATGAATTTTTCAAAAACAAATTTAAACCGGTTCCTGGTCTCTTCCGGACCGAGAAGAGGCAAATCCGGCTGCTTTCCGATAATCCATTCGACTTCCGGAATCACGTCGGTGATAACCCGACCGTTATCGCCCAGCGCACTTAGTAGGTTTTTCTTCCAGAGACTGATTCTCTGTTCGCTTTCGGATAAGATTTGTTTCACGAGCACCTGGAAAGCCTGAATGATGGCGCTGTAGGGTTTGTCCCTTCTGAATTGCTCATACTTGCCGGAAATAAAATATCCCCGCCTGGCCACGATCGGTTTATGGATTTCATTAATCATGGCCGATTTACCGATACCGGGCGCACCGGCAACAACCATCACCGACAATCCCTTTTCGCCGCTGGCCACCTCCTCGAATCTTGATATCAGTTCCGATATTTCTTTTTCCCGTCCAAAGAGTTTTTGCGGGACGATGAACCGGGTGGAGATGTCTTTACTTCCCAGTTCAAAAGGCTCTATTTTCTTTTTCTTTTCGAGTTGTTTCAAACACTCCCGGAAATCCGCTTCCAGGCCGAAGCCGTTCTGGTATCTGGCCTCGGGATTCTTGGACAGCAGTCTCATGATGATGTCCGAGATCATCGCGGGAATGTCGGAATTGAGTTTGAACGGAGCCCTGGGCATCATGGCAATATGCGCATGGATGAGTTCCATGGGATCCCGGGATTTAAAAGGCAAAAGACCGGTCAGTATTTCATACAGGGTGATGCCCAGTGAATACAGATCTGTACGGTAATCGACAGACCTGTTCATCCGGCCGGTTTGCTCGGGCGACATGTATATCAGTGTCTCCTGGATGAAATCCGGATTGTAAACCTCATCATTTTCATGAGTCAGAATCGCCGATATTCCGAAATCCGTGATTTTCAACTCTTCAGTATCCGGATGAATCAGGATGCTTGGGGGTTTAATATTTCCGTGAATGATGCCCCGGGCATGCAGATTCCCCAGCGCTGCCGCAACATCAGCCGACGTCGTCAAAAATGCTTTGAGATTAAATTTCTGATCATTGCTGAAATAATGATTAATCGGAATTCCTTGAAAATCCTCCAGGACAAGGGCAAAGCCCCCTTTATAATTGATGATGTCGATGGTTTTGATAACGTTTTTAATATCGAGATTTTTAATCAGTTCGCATTCCTGCCGGAATTGGGCGATTTCCGAAGGAGTCGCATTTACCGTCCTTAAAAGCTTGATCATAAAAGATTCGGACCCATTTTCCTTGTGACCCTGATAAACGCTGGAATTTCTGGTTTCGTGAACTTTTTCCTCCAGAATATAATTGCCGACTTTTTCCATATCCTCCACATCCCTTTGTGACGTTAATAATTGCCTGAACAAAACATCATCAGAAAGAAAATTTTTCTGGAAATTCTATCTTTTCCAAGCTTGAACAACTTGATTGTATAAGGGTTCACGACTTCATCTTAAAGGAATTTTGGCGTTTTCTTCCCTGAAATCAATACCCCGATCATACGTTTCGATATCTTTTAATTTGATACGGGAACTTTTATCAAAGGCAGAATCCTGTCTGGCGCGGTCAAACGTTGACCTGTTTTTGACGACCAGCGCCGCGAGAATGACAGGAATAATCATGACCGCGAACGCAATGGTCTTTTTCTTATTCATATAAGAAATCCCCCCAACGGATTTGTGCCGGACTTTTTTCTGGAGTGTGTAAAAGTATAGGAATAACTTTCTTTTCTGTCAATTTGTTTTTGTTCATCCGACAGTTGAAGGATCATTTCCGGTTGACTTATAGTAAACAAATGCATACAGACAAACTGAAAGAGAGAACGCAGATGAGAAATACCGTTGAAGGTAAAAACATCGTTATCATCGGCTCCGGTATCGGTGGACTGAGCGCCGGAATACTTCTGTCACTTTTGAATTTCAACGTAACCGTTGTGGAAAAAAATCCTCTTCCCGGGGGATTGATGCGATCATACCGCCGTTCGGGATTTGATTGTCCTGTCGGCATACATTACGTCGGCGCTCTCGGCAAAGATGAGCCTTTGGGGATAATGTTTCAGGCTCTGGGCATACCGGTTAACGAACTTTTTGTCCCCATGGGTCGTGAGGGAATCGTTGACCGTTATATTTTTGACGATTTGACATTCGATTTGCCGGCAAGTCTTGATGCGCTGGAAAGCAGTTTGAAAAACACTTTCCTTCAAGATGAAGCGGCTCTGAATATTATCATCAAAAATCTACGGGAAATTTCTCGGCAAATGATGGCCCCTTCTTTCTTGTTCAATCAGGGCGGTCCCTTCCAGAACATGGACTATTACCTTCCCATGGGAGAATTGCTCGATTCGCTGGGTGTGTCTGTGGGCTTGCGGGCGGTATTAGCCGTTCCCTGCAATTTGATCGGCGTGCCGCTGAACGACTGTCCGGTCATTTTCCATCATATGGTTTTAGCAAGTTATCTTTTTTCTTCCTGGCGATTGAAGGAAAGCGGCAGCAGGATGACGGATGTTTTTGTCCGTCGCTTTCAGGAACTGGGGGGGAAACTTATTTTAAATAACGGCGTAAAGAAAATATCTGTCACCAAAGGCAAGGTATCCGGCGTGATTTTGGAATCGGATGCCGCTCTGGTAGCTGATGGCGTCGTTGCCGCCATCCATCCGAAGATAATGCTCCGGTTGCTGGACGAGGACGTCGTGCGCGATTCTCACCGCAGGAGAATTAAGGGACTTAAAGAAACGGAAGGCGTTATCGCCGTTCAGGTCAGAGTGGATGCTGCAAAACATTCCCCAATGAGTCATAATATTTATCGGCTTCAACATGATGAAAATGGTGTGATTCTGGACGGTGTGTTTTATCAGGTACAAAGCACCAATTCCTCCAGCGACAATCTGCTTTCGATCATCACAAAATCTACCTACAATGAATGGCTCCCATGGGAAAATACAGTAACGGGCAAACGCGGTCGCGAATATGAAAAAAGGAAAATGAATATCGCCAAAGATCTGCTTAAAAAGGCTGAAGAAATATTCGGCGATCTCAGCGACGCCCGGATTTTGGATGTTTACACACCGCTCACGATCAGGGATTATGTGAATGCTCCGGAAGGAGCCTGTTATGGAATCATGCGCTCAGCACGTCAGCTGTTGAAAGCGATTTCGTTGAATAATCTGCCGGTTCCCGGTCTGTGTCTGACGGGGCAAAACGCATTAGCGCCGGGAGTGATGGGCTGTCTGTTCGGCTCCTTCAATGCGGCCAGACAAATTGTCGGCCCGGACCGATTTGCTCGGGAAATTAAATGGGGTGGATAATCCCGCCACCTTCAGGTGGCAGGGACAAACTTCGTTTCGATTGTCCTCTGCAAGTCTCATCAAAACTCGGGTCTCATTAATACATTGAAAAGCGACGCGATATTTGTTAAAAGCCACACAAATCAAACTCTGAAAGTTAATTGAACTCTATGACACGTCAGGAAATTGAACGCGAAGTAATAAATGTTTTTCAACGGGAATTTGAAATCGAAAATCCGGATATGGATGCTGATTTGCGCGAGACTTACGAATTCGACAGCATTGACGCTATCGAGCTTCTCCTGGCGATAGAAACGTTTCTGGAAACGGAAATAACCCAGGAAGAAAAAAAACAGGCTATCAGTATACGCACGATCAATCAGATTTGCGACTATATTGAAAAGATCGCAAAGAAAAGAAACCTTCTTTCACCGGTATAAAATATTATGGAACGTAGAGTCGTGATCACAGGAATGTCCGCTATTACGCCTATCGGGCACGGAAAAAATCAGATCGTTCAGAGTTTGTTAAACGGCGTCTCCGGCATAAAAACTTTACGTGAAGAGGAATTTCTCAGCCGCTATATCCATTCCAAAGTTTACGGGACGGTGGATTATCCCGTTGAATACGATTTTAAACGGAATCACCGCAAGACCATGGGGCCGGTGGCCTATTACGCCTGTCAGGTCGCCAAGGAAGTTCTGGAACAGTCCGGTCTGACCGAGGATTTTATCACATCCGGAAGACTGGGCGTAGCCTTCGGTTCCATTCATGGTTCGCCAACCGTTCAGAGAAATATTTATCGCATCTTTTTCGGCGCTGAAGATAAAATAGCGGTCAAGGAAATTGGCGCGGTGGATTACCTGAAATCCATGGTGCATACAACCGCCGTGAATATCACCAAGATGTTTGGCATCACCGGACGAGTCATTGCTTCGGGAACGGCCTGCACGACGAGTTCTCAGTCCATCGGTTACGGCTATGAATCCGTCAAGTTCGGCATGCAGGATGCGATGCTTTGCGGCGGCGCCGATGAATACGATACAACGACGGTTGCCGTTTTTGATAATCTGCTGGCCTGCTCCACGGCATTCAATGACACACCGCATAAAACGCCCCGTCCTTTTGACAAAGACCGCGACGGCCTGGTGGTGGGCGAAGGCGCCGGAGCGGTCATGCTGGAAGAATATGAATTTGCCAAAAAGCGCGGCGCGAATATTCTGGGGGAAGTCATTGGCTTTGCCTGCAACAACAACGGCGGCGACATGATTTTACCCAACCTGACCGGCATCACCAACACGCTCAAACTCGGCGTGGAAACCGCCCGGATTAATCCGGATGACGTTGACCTGATCAGCGCGCACGCCACTGCCACCAAGATGGGCGATATTATCGAAGCGCAGGCGATCAATGCTGTTTTTGGCGGCCATCCTCATGTTGTCGGTTTAAAAAGCTATACCGGCCACACCATGGCCGCTTGCGGCGCCATTGAAACCATCATGGCCCTCTACATGATGGAGGAAGGTTTTATCGCGCCGACATTGAACCTGGAAAACATCGATGAACGCTGTGCCATGTTAAAACATGTACAAAAATTGACGGATCATCCGGTAAAAACAGCGGCCATTCAAAATTTCGCTTTCGGCGGCGTCAACACCATGCTGATGATTAAAAAGTTTTCCTGAGTTGAAGATGCTTCTGTCCCGTATTTTTCATTTTGCAGTTAATTTATCCGTAACAGTGATTTTGTGGTTCTACTTCATGTTCGGATATCTTTTTATTTTGCTTTTCCTGTACCTGCCGGTTTACGTTTTTGCGAAAAACCGCGCCGCGGCATTGCAGAGACTAAACCATATCCATTTAAAAATATTCTTTGCTTTGACGAAACTGCTCGTGTCCGGGACAAAATTCATCATTCCGGAAGATGTGCGAAAAATTCATTCCTCGGTGATCGTCTGCAATCATTTGTCCTATCTCGACCCCATCCTGCTGGTATCGCTTTTCAGACAACAGAAAACCATCGTCAAACATACGTTTTTCAAAGTTCCCATCTTCGGCTGGTTTTTGAAAAACTACGGTTATATTTCCTCCGGATCCGACACCATGATGGGCGCGGCCATGATCAACAACCTGGAAGATATTAAACAGCATTTGTCATCGGGCGGCGTTTTATTTGTTTTTCCTGAAGGCACCCGGAGCCGCGACGGCAATCTTGCGTCGTTCAACAAGGGCGTTTTTACGATTGCCCGCTATTGCAACGCGCCATTGAAACTCATTTTACTCAGGGGAACCAACAAATTATTTCAACCCGGTCATTTCCTTTTTCACACTCAGGAACATAATGAAATTGAACTCCGGTTAATCGGTTCTCTCAATCCGGATTACAGGAGTAAAAATTTTTCCATCGCCGCCCTGGCTGATGAGGCCAGAACGATATTCGAAGAAAAAATTGTCAATTTAAAATCAGATAACAAAGGAGAGTAGATTATGGAACTTCAGGAAGCCATTTTAAAACGCAGAAGCGTCAGAAAATTTACCGACGATGTTGTCACCGATGATGAACTCAAACAAATCTTTGAAGCCGTGCGCTGGTCGCCGTCCTGGGCCAATACCCAGACCTGGGAATTCATCATCGTCCGCGACAAAGCACTGATGGAAAAAGTCGCCGGCACCTATTCCGAAAAAAACCCGGCCACAAAATGTTCTCTGGCCGCTTCCGCTCTGATTGTCGCCTGCGCGAAAACGGGCATCTCCGGCTGCTATGACGGGAAACAGGTTACTTCAATTCCCAACTGGGAATTTTTTGATCTGGGCATCGCCGTGCAGACCCTTTGCCTGAAAGCCCATGAGCTGGGACTGGGAACCGTGGTCGTGGGTTTAATGAACCACGAAGCCTGTGAAAAAATTCTGGCCGTGCCCGAAGGTCACAAAGTTTATGCCGTCATTCCGATCGGCCGACCGGCCACCGAACCGAAAGCAGGACCGCCGCGCAAATCCCTTTCCGAAATGGTATTTTTAAACAGCATTGACAAGCCCATGTTTTAATGAGACCCAAGTTTCAGAAACGAATACCCTAAAGGGCACTATAGGTGCACTGAAATTTGATGGTTGTAATGAGACTCAAATTTCATAAGCACAGCACAATGAAATTTGTAAGTCGAATTATCCAATCCTCGGTTTATCTGGATTGGAAATTAATGAAACTCAAGTTTCAGAAGCGTAGCAAACTGAAACTTGTAAGTTGAATTATCCCGCCGCAGGCGGAGGATATCGCAGATATCCTTGATATTCCCGAGGCATTACCGAGCGGGATAAATGTGGGTCTAATTTGCAGATGTCAACCGAAAGATTTTTTGCTGTGATAAAAATATATTCGCCCTGAAGAGGAGAAATTGAATGTTATGAAGGCCTCCCTGCCCCGCAAAATCTTAATCATGCTGGTAAGTTTATATGTGACACTCAGAATCACCGTCATCGTCTTGTACTGGACGTACGTCAAGGGCGGGTACCCCAGAAAAGATGGTGATGGACTTTTGTACTGGTGGTCCAACGGTCTTGTAAATGCGGTCCGCATCAAAAAGACGGTCTTCGACCCCTTCAACATTCGCATCGAACCGGGAAAACGCTACATCATCATGTCGAATCACCGCAGTCACTATGATATTCCCCTGACGATTCTCTCGCTTCCGGCCAGCATTCGCATGCTTACCAAAAAGGAACTGTTCAGGATACCTCTGTGGGGGCGCGGGATGGCGGCGGGAGAATTTATTTCCATCGACCGTCACAACATCGAGCAGGCCAAGCAGGATCTCAAGGCGGCACGCGAGAAAATGGAGGATGGAATTGTATTATGGATCGCTCCAGAGGGCACCCGTTCGCGAACAGGCCGAATGGGACCGTTTAAGAAAGGAGGCTTCATCCTGGCCATGGAAGCCGGCGCGCAGATTATACCGGTCGGCATCCGGGGTTCAGAGACAGTATTGCCGCCCAAAACCTGGGACTTCTTTCTGGATCAGAAGGTGGACATTCATATCGGCAAACCGATCGACGCCTCGGCTTATACTCTGGAACACAAGGATGAATTGATAGAAGCGGTACGTCGTGAAATAAGCACCCTGTGCGGCGAGGCTTGAGGTCGGCAGGGAGCCCGCCAAAAAGGTGTAGGAATAATAAGTGACTGTTGTACTAGCTCACTAATTCGGTAACTTTTTGGAGCTTATCAAAAGGTGTTTCATAGTTCAATCCACCGTGTCTCCTGAGATGATTAAATTCAAATAAAAAATTGCCCAAATTTAAAATCATGTCTTCCTGTGAATCAAATGAATTGGGATAGAAAAATTCACTTTTAAGGATTCTCCAAAATGCTTCTATCTTACCATTTGTCTGCGGACGATAGGGCTTGGTATAAACGTGCTTAATCCCTAATTCCTGACACATCGTCTCAAAGGGATGTTCTTTGCTCAAAACACCCTTAAATTCAGGTCCGTTGTCAGACATGACCGCCTCAAATTCAAAATTGTATATCTGCTTGAACCAGGACAGCGATCTGGCCATGAAATAAGTAAGCGTGGATGCTTTCTTATCTTTATGGTCTCGGCATAGGTCAGTCTTGTGCAATCGTCACAGATGGCGGCAACATAGAGCTCTTTAATTTTAAAAGAACAGCGCAAATCCTTCGGTATCTTGGTCAGGTCAATATGAGCCAACTCTCCGGGAGCCTGTTTTTCATATCGCCTGATAATCTCTTTTGCCGATTCATTTAAAGGATATCTTGCCTTGATCCTATCCATGGTGGCTGAGGAAGGCGTCTTATCCAGATAGTAAGGCTTGAATAATAGAACCAACTCATAACGATTAGAACCAAACCCCCTGTAGGCTTTAATAATATTGCGCTCTACTTCCTTCGGTGTTCTTCTGCTTCCGGGTTTTGCTCCACGCGTTGCCGGGAGTAAAGACTCGGCTGTTTTTCCTCCTTCCACCCATTTACGATAGTATCGGCAAAGCTCTTTCTTCGATATATGATGCGCTTCGCATATGTCTTTTACATATCTGAATGGACGAGGATTTATTTTTGCCTTTGTCCGTTCGTACTCCTTTAATATCGGCACCCACCGCTTAACCACAACTATTTGTGAATACTTCATTCGGCGCCTCCTTTAGTATATCTATCACTTTACAAATTATACCAAAAGAGTTACCTAATTATTGAGCATTAACAACTGTCCCTAATTATCCCATTTCTCATTACGCAACCGAAGAAGGTAAAGCGTAGCAATAATGGCCGTGATGGTTGAAATAACTATCCCGATCCAGATTACAGGGGAATCCGGATAGCGCGGTTTGAGGAGAGAATACATTGAAAAAACATTTATTAAAAAATAGATAATGGGTATGAGTGGAAATACCGATACTATTCTTTGCTTTGTCTGGAGTTTCATACTCAACCTTCCTCACTTCACCGGAAAATCAATGGGAAATATATTTATCTGGTTCCATAAGCCTTGAAAAACTGATTCGAGGCCACTTAATGATACATAACATATAAGCAACATGACAGGGAAGGCCAGAAAAAAGACCCTGATCATTTTACCTGGAGAATAGAGCCCTGATGTTTTTTTATCCAGGATGAAGCCGAATAAATAGCAGAATAAGAAAACCAACAGAGCCCAGCCCACAAAATTCATCATTGGTATAGAAAACAGCCGAAGGGTGTCCGCATTTTGCCAGACCCACAGACCATAAGGCTGGGGCGGGTCCATAGTCGCACCGATGTTCACCAGCAAAGGATCGCAAAAAAAATCAAGAGACATGGCAAAGATCCCTGCCGCCGCGGCGCGGATAATTCGGGGCCACCTGAAACCCACAATCTCAAATATCTCAAATGAGCAGTAACTAATGAAATACCAGCCCAGACATGTGTAAAAGGGTATTTCCAGAAACCATAAACCTCCCCGTGTAAAAAAATAGGTATCGTTGCCCAGCAGACGGCCGCTTAGGAGGATCCACTCGTTTTCCTCGAGACCGGAAAAGATCATTGAACCAAAAAAGAAAAGTGCCGCCATGCCCAGACCGTATTTCTTGAAGCAGTGATAAAAGGCGAACCCCGCGATAATCAGACTGGTCACATCGCCTATCGCCAGTTCCATCCAGTAGGAAACATACGGCATAACCCTTGGCGGCGGCAGGTTGGGTACTTCCAGAACATGGGGATATAAATGATGCAGGGTCGTACTGATCGCGAGTGCGGCAGAAAATAATCCAACGAGAATAACCGCCGTCTGTTTCTCCCAGGATTCCGGTGGCGTGGCAGTCCATGTGTTTTTCATTGAAAAAACATCCTTTTCATTTGCCGCAATATATGAAGGACATCTTCTTTTATGTGTTTTTGCTTTCTCTGGTTCCGCCATGTCATGAAGCCGAGCAGCGAACCGATAGAAAGCAAACCTCCCGTCATCAGGGAAACAAACATAACCCCCGTGTTGGATATGTATACAAATGACTCAATACAACCCACGGCGACAATTGACGCATAAATCAGGCAGGGCAGAAAGAAATCGCTGTCCCTTTCGGTAAGGGTGGACCTGTTCCTGAAAAAGACAATGCGGTATGGAATGAATATCATCATTGTGGTGAGAAGCCAGCCGAAGTAGTTCTGTGTCGGAATTCCATAGAAGACGGATCCGGCAGGCAGATTCTGGACAGCTGTCCAAATCCACGTGCCTTTCTTTACCCAAAGGGGATCAATGAGGATGTCGAGTGCGGTCATGGCTATGGAGTCGAGCATTGCGAACAGTAATGGCGCGGCCCAGCCGGCATAATTCCTGCCGAATGCGGCGTCAACCGAAATGGTCGAAACGTACATGAACATGAACCAGGAAAGAGGAATCAGCCAGGGGACTGTTTCAAGCGCCTTGGGTCCGAGAACATCACCGTAATGGTATTCACCAAAAATGAGTCCCGTTTTCACCCCTGCATATTCCATAATGAAAGATATAACAAACGTCAGCACCGCAAGGACGATTGTGCTTTTTCTGCCTATGTATATATTGCCATGGAGTAGCGCGAATAATGTAAATATCGCACCAATAATCATATTATAATAGACTGGAGAAGTGATACCGGCCGCGTCCCATGCGAAGCTCAGATATGTCGAGAGAAGAACGATGAAGAAGAGAGTGTATAATAGTTTTTTATTTTTCATGGAGTTCTCCTGTTAATAGTTTTTGTTGATATTTATAATCATGTCAGAGCAGATTGACAATTGTATTAAGAATCAATATATTGTCATTTTCGATCAGGATTAAATTTTATGGAGAAACGAGGATGACTAAACCCATTAATCTGGTAACAAGCGGAACCTTGCCCCTTTATTGGTCGGTAAATGGCGTGGCCGTGCTGGCAGGCATGATGGAAAAGATGGGGATTGACGCGGTCACGCTGCTCGCGGGGAGCGGCATCCATCCTCAGGATCTTGGTAATCCTGATATTTTCATAACCCCTGAACAGGAACTTCTTGTTCTAAAAAAGATACTCAAGCTGGCAAAGAATCCGGAGATCGGGTTCATCATCGGGCAGCATCATCATGTTGGTGTGCATGTAAAACTCGGAGCCGCGGTTCTCTGCAGCGATACAGCTTTTGATGCCATGCGATTGGCTTTCAAATATTCTTCTCTTGTCTCTTCTTATTTCCAACATGATCTGTCAATAAAAGATAACCTTGCTTTCCTGAAGATGAAAGAACTGCTCAACTTGAAAGATATCCGTGTTCTGGCCTGCGAAGCGAACTTTGTTGCCATCTACCGGATGTGCAGCGATGTACTTGGGACTCCTTTTACATTACATGAAATAAGGTTTGCTTATCCAAGACCGTCATATGCCTCAGCTTATCAGGATATTTTCCGGTGTCCGGTTCATTTTGATGCCCACGAACACAAGATGGTCTTCGACAGTAAATTTCTATCCAGGAAGTTGCCCATGTCCAACCCCTTGGCAAGAAAAACATACGAAAAGGAATGCGAGCAACTCTGCGTTCGCCAGAAAGCGCTGGAGACGGTGACCGGTCAGGTGAGGCACAGGATCATGACTCAGAGCGAAGGTCTGCCGTCCTTCAGTCAATTAGCCCGAAGCATGAACCTTTCCGTCAGTACCCTCAGGCGTTATTTGAATAAAGAAGGAACATCCTTTAAGAATCTTGTGGCGGAAATTCTCAGTGAAAAAGCGATTGATATGATTCAAACAACATCCTATCCGATGGAACATATTGCCATGGAACTTGGGTATAGTGATATGGCGAATTTCTATCGTGCTTTTAAAGGTTGGACAGGAATGAACCCCGGTTACTACAGGATAAATGACTGACGCCCTTCTCGTAATAATGTCCTTAGCATAATACTCTATTGTAATCAGGAATCCTTAACTCTGATAATTCTAAAAAATGTGGCGTTGTCGGGGAACTCCCTTTCAGCACAATCAGGTTAGGCTTTTGATCTTTCGCTACACATCCAGCATTGACAGTATCCCTCGCCATGTGAAATAAAACCATTAACAAAAACTCTACTGGAGAAAAGATTTGCAAAGTATCAGGCAGGATATTCGGCAAATCAGACAGAATCTCGATTCTGTAATGATTATCGATTATTATAATATTGTCCGTCAGCTAGAAAGCATCGAAGATCATAAAGTCAAAGATGAAAAATCTGCTTTCAGAAAATTAATCTATCTGAAAAGAATCTCCGATCTTTCCACCAATCGCTATCGCAGTAGAAAACAAAATTCTCCCGCTGTTAAGTTTCCGCAAAACCTTCCTATTATTACGAAGAAAAGAGAGATTATTGATAGCATTCAAAAACATCAGGTCACGATTATCACCGGCGAAACCGGTTCGGGAAAAACAACCCAGATTCCCAAAATGTGCCTTGCCGCAGGTCTGGGTCTGCGGGGCATGATCGGCCTCACCCAGCCCAGGCGTATCGCGGCAATCAGCATTGCCCAGCGCATCGCCTCGGAACTGGGTGAAGAGTGCGGCCAATCCGTCGCCTATAAAATCCGCTTTGAAGAGAAAAGCTCCGCCGAGCCGCTGATCAAAGTCATGACTGACGGAATCCTGCTGACAGAAACAGTGAAAGACCGGGATTTGCTGGCCTACGATACCATCATTGTGGATGAAGCCCACGAGCGCAGCCTGAATATCGATTTTATTCTGGGTTACCTGCGAACACTGCTCGCCAGGAGAAAAGATTTAAAGGTCATCATCACTTCGGCCACCATCGATACGGAAAAGTTTTCGGAAGCTTTCAATCCCGCTAGTCCTGGAATCTCACCGCTCCTGCCATCGGAAGAAGGTGTTGTTACTCGCGGGATGTCGCGTAATTACAAAGAGCCTTCGGCTCATACCGGAAGGGGCTCCACAAATGCGCCGGTTATCAAGGTTTCCGGGCGGATGTATCCGGTGGAAGTCCGCTATCGGCCGGTTGATCCGGACAAGGAAGAAAAAGGCGAAACAACCTATATCGATGAAGCTGTTGCCTGCGTGGAGAGTTTGCAGCGCGAACGCCGTTATGAAGATATTCTGATTTTTATGCCGACCGAGCAGGACATTCGCGAAACCTGCGGACTGCTTGCTAAAAAATGTTCCGGCTTGTTTCTGCCCCTGTATGCACGGCTGTCCGGCTCTCAGCAAAGACTGATCTTTGCTCCTGCTGACCAGCAGAAAATCATTGTAGCCACCAATATCGCGGAAACGTCGCTGACGATTCCCGGAATCAAATATGTGATTGACGCGGGGCTGGCGCGAATCTTGGAATACAATCCCCGCAGCCAGACGACCGGCCTGCCGATCAAACCGATATCCGCAAGCAGCGCCGAGCAGCGAAAAGGCCGCTGCGGCCGTGTGCAAAACGGCATCTGCATCCGGCTTTATTCGCAGGAAGAATTTTCCCAAAAGCCTCTTTACACGCCGCCGGAAATCATGCGCTCCAATCTGGCCGGCGTCATTCTTCGGATGCTGGAGCTTAATCTAGGCGCCGTTACGTCCTTTCCTTTTATCGATAAGCCCCAACCCAAAAATATCCGTGATGGTCTTGATATCCTGCGCGATCTGGGAGCACTGACCAAAGACGACAGCATCGAAGAAACAAAACAATACTTGCTGACGGAAACCGGCCGGAAAATGGCCGAATTTCCGCTTGATCCCCGGGCTTCCCGCATGCTGATCGAAGCGCAGAA
>CAZIJZ010000044.1:0-21917 GCA_964539765.1 uncultured Smithella sp. | reverse complement strand
TGGCCAAGAAGGCGCTTTTGAGGCCGGTGGGAGAACAAAACAGAGTTGACGAACGCGCGGAGCAGATAGAAAAAGAATTATTGGAGAACGTCAATAATCTGGGTATCGGCCCCGCAGGTCTCGGCGGCCGCGTTACCGCGTTGGCCGTGCATATCGAAATGATGCCCTGCCATATAGCGTCTCTGCCGGTGGCAGTCAATATTCAGTGTCATGTCGCGCGACATAAAGAGATAGTTTTGTAAACGATGATTATGGAAACACGGAAAATTAAAACACCTCTGACGGAAGAAGTCCTTACCTCGCTTCATGCCGGTGATATGGTAATGCTTAGCGGCGAGGTTTATACGGCCCGCGATGTGGCGCACCGGCGTTTGTACGAATCGTTGCTCAAAGGCGAGAAATTGCCGATTGATTTGTCGCAAGCCGTTTTGTTTTACGCGGCGCCGACTCCTGCTCCGCCGAAAAAAATCATAGGTTCCATCGGACCCACAACCAGTTACCGGATGGATTTCTTCACGCCGAAATTAATCGAAAACGGTCTTCGGGGAATGATTGGCAAGGGCAACCGCTCTCCGGAAGTTGTGGACGCCATCAAACAACACAAGGCGGTTTATTTAGGAGCGATCGGCGGCATTGCCGCTTTGATGTCCCAATGTGTAAAAAAAGTTGAAATGGTTGCCTATGAAGACCTCGGTCCGGAGGCGATCAGGAAACTGACAGTCAGAGATTTTCCGCTGTTTGTTATCAACGATTCCTCGGGCAAAGACCTGTATGTTTCCACAAAGCAAAAATGGCATATCTCTTTAATATAACGAATTATTTTAACGTTCGTGAAAATCTGTTGACTGAAATTTGCTTCTATATTATGAATGATGGTCATTTTTGTATCACGATAAGGAGACGAAAATAAATGATAGAGGTTAGATGGCACGGACGTGGCGGTCAGGGAGCGGTGACCTCGGTGGAGTTGCTAGCTCAGGCGGCAATTGCAGCCGGAAAATACGCTCAGGGATTTCCCAGTTTCGGTCCGGAAAGAAGAGGGGCGCCTGTAGCCGCATTTACCCGTGTTGCCGATAAAAAAATCAATGTCCGCTCGGGCATCTATGAGCCTGATGTGGTGCTGGTGCTGGATTCCAGTTTGATCGGTCTGGTGAATGTTCTCGATGGCTTGAAACCGGGCGGCAAATTGATTGTCAATACGCATAAAACTCCTGAAGAAATTCGCAAGGCGCTTGATTACAAGGGGACATTGGCCATTGTTGACGGCACCGGAATAGCACGCAAGGAAATGGGCGTGCCTATTGCCAACACCACCATGATCGGCGCTCTTCTGAAAGTGACCGGCATTATGGATCTGGATACGATGAAAGAATCTATAGAGCGCCGTTTCGGCAGAATCGCTCAGAAGAATCTTAATGCGATGAAGCGGGCTTACGACGAAATAACAATATACAATTAAGGGGTAGATCTCAATGGCATTGAAAACATGGAAGGAACTTCCCATCGGCTGCGTTGTGACCGAACCGGGAAGCGCCAGTGAATATCATACGGGAAGCTGGCGGTCTCAAAGACCCATCTGGGATAATGCAAAATGCATCAAGTGCGGCATCTGTTATGTTTATTGTCCGGAAGGTTGCGTGCAACAGACCGAAGACGGCTTCTTTCAAGCCGATCTGGATTATTGCAAGGGTTGCGGTATTTGTGCGCATGAGTGTTGGCCCCGTGCGATAAAGATGGTGGAGGAGGAGTAATATGGGAAAACGCATTGGAATGGAAGTGGCAATTGCCGTAGCGGAAGCCGTGGGTCTTTGCGATATTGACATGGCCGCCGTTTATCCTATTACGCCCCAGTCACACATTGCGGAACATCTTTCCGATCTGGTCGCCAACGGTGAAATTGACGCGGAGTTTGTTACCGTTGAATCCGAGCATTCGGCGATGAGCGCGGTGATCGGCGCATCCGGTACCGGTGCCCGTTCCTACACGGCGACCAGTTCTCAGGGGTTGATGCTGATGCACGAACTTCTGCCCATTGCATCGGCGATGCGTCTGCCCATTTGCATGGCCATCGCCAACCGGGCGGTTTCGGGCCCCTTAAACATTTTAAATGATCACACCGATATCATGCCCCAGCGCGATTCGGGCTGGATTTCTCTTTTCGTGGAAAACGGCCAGGAAGCGATTGATATGTCGATCATAGCTTTTAAAATTGCCGAGCACAAGGATGTCATGCTGCCGGTCAATGTTAATATTGACGGTTTCCAGTTGACGCACATGGTGGAGCCGTTTGAAATGCCCTCAAAGGAAGAAGTGGATAGATTTCTGCCGCCGTTTGTCCCGCACGCGACGTTGCATCCCGCAAAGCCGGTTACGATGGGCGCTTTTGCCATGTCGGACTATTTTACGGAAATTATGAAGGCCAAGGACGAGGCGCTGAAAAATTCAAAGAAAGTCATTGCGGACGTATTGGACGAATGGGGCAAGATGTTTGGTCGCCATTACAAACTGGTGGAAACTTATAAATCCGAAGATGCCGAAGTTATTATGCTGACCATGGGCTCGATGGGTGAAACCGCGCAGATGGCTATTGATGACCTTCGTGCCAAGGGCGTCAAGGCCGGTCTGGTGAAATTAAGATTGTGGCGTCCTTTCCCGTTTGCGGAAGTCAAAGCCGCGATTAAAAACGCGAAAAAACTGATCGTGACCGACCGCGCCATATCGTTTGGCGGTCCCGGCGGTCCGGTGTTTGGCGAAATCAAATCCGCCATGTATGCGGAAGCTCAGCGGCCTTTGATGTACAATTATATTTATGGACTGGGTGGTCGCGACGTACCGGTGGGTGATTTTATCGGCATGTTTGAAAAAGTTCTGGCGGATACTGAAAATAAAGCAGTGGATACCTATGAATTTTGGGGAGTGAGAGAATAATGAATATCGTAGAAAATTTTGATTTATTTGCCCCGCGGCTGATTAATAAAAAAGAACTGATCTCTTCCGGTCATCGCGCCTGTTCGGGTTGCGCTGAAGTGCTCGCCGTGAGATTGATGTGTAAGGCGCTTGGTGAAAATACGGTTATCGCTTCGGCGACCGGCTGTATGGAAATCATCTCCAGCATGTTTCCCACAACGGCCTGGCGTGTGCCCTGGATTCACGTCGCTTTCGAAAACACGGCGGCCGTGGCATCGGGCGTGGAAGCCGGACTCAAGGCATTGCGCAGAAAAGGAAAGATCGATGACCGTTACGTCAAGGTGGTCGGCATGGCGGGCGACGGCGGGACCATGGATATCGGCATTCAGGCGCTTTCCGGAGCGATGGAACGCGGTCACGATATGATTTTTGTCTGTTTCGACAACGAAGCGTACATGAACACGGGTATTCAGCGTTCCAGCGGTACGCCGATGGGCGCTTCGACGACCACGGCGCCGGCCGGCAAAGTGAGTTCCGGACAGAAAACGTGGAAGAAGAACATGGCGGAAATCATGGTCGCCCACGAGATACCTTATGTCGCAACCGTTTGTCCGAGTTACCCGCTGGATTTTATCCGCAAGATTGAAAAGGCGAAAAGCATCAAGGGACCTTCCTATATCCATTGTTTTTCCATGTGTCCGACCGGCTGGCGGTCTCCTTCGCATACGGCAATATCCATGGGGCGGCTGGCGGTGGAAACCGGCGTATTTCCTTTGTTTGAAGTGGAACATGGCCATTACCGGGTTTCTCCGGATATGCCCAAAAAGCTCAGACCCATCCGGGAGTACTTCAAGCCGCAGGGGAGATTCCGTCATTTGAAAGATAATGAAATTGATCAGATTCAGGAACGCATTTCCATTGAATATCAAAAACTGATGGAAAAAGCCAAATATCTGAAAACAGGCAATTAAGAGGGATGTCCTCAAAAGAATACCGAGGTGAAAAAGCATGACGAAAGCGAGCAACATAGCAGCAAAAACAAAAGAAATTGTTAAAAAACACGGCAAAGATAAAAGTTCACTGATTGCCGTGTTGCAGGATATTCAGGAGGCCTTCAATTATCTTCCCAAGGATGCTCTGAAAACAGCAGGCAAATCTCTGGACATACCCTTCAGCCGTGTCTATGAAGTTGCCACCTTCTACACAGCCTTCAGCCTGAAGCCCCGTGGTGAGCATATCGTGAAAATCTGCATGGGGACGGCCTGTCATGTTCGCGGCGCCGCGGCCATTCAGGATAAAATGGAACGAACCTTGTGCATCAAACCGGGTGAAACGACTTTCGATAATAAATTTTCTCTGGAAACGGTCAACTGCGTGGGTGCCTGTGCTTTAGGTCCCGTGGTGGTTATCGATACCGAATATCACGGCCAGATGACCATGAACAAAGTGGATAAGGTTATCGGCAAGATCAAAGGAGAGGGGGCGCAATCATGATAAAAATATCGAATACACAAGCCTTGCGCCAGGTTCAGGACGATCTGAAAAAGAATTATGATCCGAATAAAAAAATGGTCACGATCTGTGCCGGGACCGGTTGCCGCGGTTACGGATGCATCAAGGTCAAGGACGCGCTGGAAGCGGAAATCGCCAAACAGAATTTAGGCGTGGAAGTTCGTGCGACTGGCTGTTTCGGTTTCTGTGAAAAAGGTCCGCTGGTGGTTGTTCATCCCCAGAAGATCTTTTATCAGCGTGTCGGAGAAAAAGATGTCGCTGATATCGTGACCAAAACGTTAATGCAGGGCGAAGTTATTGAAAAACTTCTTTATCGTGATCCGGCAACCCATGCGACGGTGATGCAGGAAGAGGAAGTTCCTTTCTACAAAAAACAGAAACGTCTGGTGTTCGGATCCAACGGTGTTATCGATCCCACCCAAATTGAGTCCTATATTGCCATTGGCGGATACAGTGCCTTGGCCAAAGCTTTGACCGAAATGAATCCGGAAGGAATTATTAATGAAGTTAAAAAAGCGGCTCTGCGCGGACGCGGCGGCGGCGGATTCATGACCGGCACGAAATGGGAAGGCTGCCGCAAGGCGCACGGCTCTCCCAAATACATCATTGCGAACGGTGATGAAGGCGATCCCGGTGCCTATATGGATCGCTCTCTGATGGAAGGCAATCCGCACAGTGTTGTCGAAGGCATGATCATCGGCGCTTACGCTATCGGCGCTTCCCACGGCTATATTTATGTGCGCAACGAATATCCGCTGGCGGTTATTCATTTGACCATGGCTATCGAGAGCGCTCGTCAAGCCGGTCTGCTGGGGAAAAATATTCTGGGCAGCGGATTTGATTTCGACATTTCGATTAATAAGGGCGGCGGCGCTTTTGTCTGCGGCGAATCATCGGCGCTTTTCGCGTCCATCGAAGGACGCGCCGGCGAACCCCGCGCCAAATATGTCCACGCTGTGGAGAAGGGCCTGTGGGATAAACCCACTGTCCTCAATAATGTGGAGACATGGGCCAATGTTCCGTTGATTATCAATAAAGGCGCTGACTGGTATGCTTCCATCGGCACGGAAAAGAGCAAAGGCACGAAGATATTCTCCCTGGTGGGTAAGATCAACAACACGGGGCTGGTAGAAGTTCCGATGGGCATGAAGCTGCGCGAGATCATTTATGATATCGGCGGAGGCATTCCCAACGGCCGTAAATTCAAGGCTGTCCAGACGGGTGGACCCTCGGGCGGTTGTATTCCCGAAAGCCTGCTGGATTTGCCGGTAGATTTCGATAAGCTCTATGAAGTCGGTTCCATGATGGGATCCGGCGGCATGATCGTCATGGATGACCGTTCCTGCATGGTGGACGTGGCCAAATATTTTCTCTCCTTTTTGCAGGAAGAATCCTGCGGCAAGTGTGTTCCCTGCCGTGAAGGTATCCGCCGCATGCGGGAAATTCTTGAAGACATCTGCGCGGGCAAGGGTCAAGAAGGCGACATCGAGCTTCTGGAAAAAATAGCAACCGGCGTGGCGGACGGCTCTTTGTGCGCGCTGGGTAGTTCGGCGCCCAATCCGGTGCTCAGCACGCTTCGATATTTCCGCGATGAGTACGACGCGCACATCAAACAACACCGCTGTCCGGCAGGTGTCTGCAAAGCGCTGATTACCTACAGCATCGATGCCGAGAAATGTACTGGTTGCACCCTTTGCAGCAAGGTATGTCCCGTTCAGGCGATCAGCGGCGAAAAGAAAAAAGCTCACACCATTGACAATGACAAGTGCACCCGTTGCGGCGCGTGCTTTGAAAGCTGCAAGTTTGACGCAATCAACGTGAAATAGAGGTAGGATAAATCATGGTAAATTTGACTGTTGACGGAAAAAATATATCAGTGCCGGAAGGAACGATGCTTTTGGAAGCCATTCGCGGTGCGGGCATCTCCATCCCCACGCTTTGCGCGCATGAGGCTGTTTCGCGTTCCGGCGCCTGCAGGCTTTGCGTGGTGGAAATCAAAAAGGGAAATCGGACCAGAATTGTAACATCCTGTCTTTATGGCGCGGAAGAAGGTTTGATTGTTGATACAAAAAGTGAACGGGCGCTGAATGTCCGCCGTCTGGTCATGGAACTGCTTTTGGCCCGCTGTCCCGAATCGGAAGTTTTGCAGAAACTGGCCAAGGAACTTTGCGTGGAACCCCAGGCAAGATTCATTCCGGATACGGATAAAGGTAAGTGTATCCTGTGCCGCTCCTGCGTGCGCGTGTGCGAGGAAGTCGTCGGCGTGAGCGCCATCGGCTTGTTCTCCCGCGGATCGCACAAAAACGTCGGAACGCCTTACAGCGAAAAATCGGACGCCTGCATCGGCTGCGGCGCCTGTGCTTATGTCTGTCCCACCGGTCATATTGAAATGACCTCGACCGGCGACAAGCGCAAAATCTGGGGACGCACCTTCAAAATGCAGGCCTGTTCAAAATGCGGCAAATATTTTGCGCCGGTTGATCAGCTGAAATTCATCAGCAAGAAAACCGGAACACCGCTGGATGAACTGATGATCTGTACGGAATGCCGTTGATTGCTGGCGTAACTTTGTTTTTGTAAATCGACTGTTAGAGCCCGGCTATAAAAAGCCGGGCTTTAGGTATTAAGCCTGAAATTACAAACCGCCTATTTCAATGTATGGGATTCTTCCGTCAAGTTCAGAAAAAATATCGAAACCCTCCCACGATGCCATGTAAATACAGGTGCATGCTGTAAAATGCAGATACCTATGAAGAACTGAGATTAATGGATCAGATTCCATTAAACCAACGACCAGAAACGCTTTGTCGGTATTGTAGTTATCATACAGGATAGTATTTAATAGAAATTCAAATATCTGCGGATTATTGTCTGCAACTGCAATGCAGGCTGCAATTACATTTTTGAGAGGTTCTCCGGGATTGGGGGTTGGTGCCATATTCAATAGTCTAGTTAAGGGAGCACTTAAACGTTTTAGTCCTCGTAGGTACCATGGATAGCTGGATATCAGTGTTCTGCGGAATGGAAGTTGATTCCATGAGGCAGTTACAGCAACTATTTGGCCTTTCTTTATGACGACATAGAAGTCATGGAGGTCCAGTCCTCGCAGAATACCATTATCCGCAATGATATCTTCGGCTGTATAGACAGGAAAGAACTGCTTTTCACGTCCGACGCGATTAAGAAACTCTGTAATCTTGACAGCTCCTAATTCACTGCCGCGCATCAGCTGAAGCCCGCTCGGCATACGTGGAAGACGACGCTTGAATATTGGAATGGCGGCGTTATAAAGAATACCCATACACTTGGCGGGTGGCAATCCAAGGTTGCCATTTGTAAAAACATTCCTTGCAGAAACATTATCCTTTAATACAGCGTACAGATAGTATGGAAAACAAAGACCTTCCTGATGCCATTTTTGCATGAACCGGATGAGACTAGCGAATATTTTTTTGCCCCTGAAAGACTGATCAATCCGAATACTGCTGATATATCCAAAATCAACAGGGTGTCCATTAAGAAATATTTTGCGATTCGACATGACACGTAATCCAACGATCCGATTATTCGCTTCTGCTACTGCCACGCGATGTGCATATCCTTCAACTTCGATGGCAGAGAAAAAACTGGGTTCGTAGTCCGTTGTCATCGCAATACTTCCGGTCATGGATGTACGTTTTATCAAATCGCATATTTGCGCGTTATCTTCCAATGATGCTTCCCGAATAATAATCTGAGATGAAGATTCCGGTGTATAGAATTTATTGTTAACAGTCATAATGAACTATAATGTACATAATTAATAAAAATTAATATGCCGCACGTCATATTTTCAAGGAGAGAGTAAATGAGAAAAATTAAAGGCAATGTTAGCAATGGCCCTGTTTTTTTCATTGATTCTTTCACCTACAATTCAATATATGCATAAAATAAGGCATATTGAAGATTACCAATTGAAAGCATTGATAGGGGAGCTTGGTATCAAATGACACCACGGTTGTCATAATATTCTTGACACACAAGAGACCGTTTCTTATTTTGCCGACAACTGGAAGCCAGCTCTTATCAATTTCTTGGGGCTGTGCGACCTTATTAAGGTAATGCCTATCGTTGCCTGACATTAAATTGCACGGACTTAGCTGGTCATCCCAAGCTTGATGGTTATCTGTTCCATCAGCTCGGCCCGGATCAATTTACCTCTTTCGTTACGCGGAATTTTTTCGATGATGGCCACACGATCCGGACTTTGCACTCCAAGCCGTTCACGTGCATACGTCAGCAAGGATTGCTCCGATATATCTGCTCCTGAATACAACACGACCGCGCACACGGGAATATCTTGAAGAATTGTATTTTTAACCGGCATAGCCGCGGCATCCCGAACTGCCGGATGTCCGGTAAGCACTTCCTCAATCTCCGCCGGATAGATATTAATGCCGCCCATAATCATCATATGGTCAGCACGGCCCCAATATATCAAATGGCCGTCTTGTGTAAGCTTGCCGAGATCGCCGGGTAAAAACCAATTATCTTTAAAGCGCTGTCGCGTGGTATTTTCATCGTGAAAGTAACCATCAATTAAACCGGGGCTTCTGACTCTGATAAAACCGATGGTTCCAATGGATACAGGCTGTGAAGAGGAATCAACAATCTGGATGAGTACGCCCGGCGTCGGTCTGCCCACCGTACCCGACACGGCAAAAACTTCAGATGGGCCGGCAATGGCAATGGGACCGGTTTCGTTGGTTGCATATCGAACAAGCAAATTCGAGCAGAGATGCCGCCTGATGCGCTGTCGCAAATCATCACTGACGCTGGAAGCGCCCATGGAAAGAATTCTGAGTGAATCAAGTGCATTCGCAGCATCCGGTGGCAATGTGGCCAGCATACTTTCCACATGCCAAACCGTGGCATGTAACACTGTAAAAGAGCGCTGAGGGCACATCTGAATCGGATTCTCCGTGTCTCTATCAAACAGACCAAACGATGCTCCAGCCCACAAGACTTCATGCAAACGATGTTTGGGCGCGGTAAAATCAAGGTGGCTAAGCGATGTGATGCGATCGTCTGATGTAATGCCCAGCCAATCTCTGGACATTGACGAGCGTGCGTTTTCCTGTGCATGTGTGACAGGAATCAACAGAGGCTTCCCGGTGGTGCCCGAACCGATAACAAGCAACCAAGGCGCAATGGGGTTGGCGACCAAGATATCCTTATTGATCGGAATGGAGACGTTTTTTAACGATTGCAGGTCAATTTGAATTTCCGGCAAACCTGAATCAAACTGACCGGGTCGATCGGTCAATAATATCTTTGCTTGTGCTTGTGCTGCAAATTCCTTGCGCTGAATCGGCGTTGAACTCTGAGCAATGGAAAATACCGTTGCGCCCAATCGCGTTACCGCAAACATGGCCAGCACCAAATTCAATTCTTCCGCAAACGTCAACGCGACGATATCGCCCGCCCTCACTCCCCGATTATGCAAAACCTGGGCAAATGTCCATGTGAGTTTGTTCAGCGCATCGTAGCTTATCTCACTATCAGGTAACAGCAATGCGGGCGCGTCAGGCATCGCCTCAGCATGCCGGATGATATCAAAGGTGATATTGCGATGGTCAACGAACCGCATAGATTGAATTTCCTTATGATTTCTTTTTCCTATAAAGAATGATCAAGAACCAATATCTCCGTTTCTTTGGGAAGGGTTTCTTTATCTATTGACACCTCAAAAGATTTCAGCATGCGGACATTTTCTTTGCCACTGGTAAAGTCTTCCAAAGGCGCAATGGGAAAACCACACTTTTCTGTTTTATAATGCATGGGAATAGCAATGCTTGGATGGAGAGCATTCATGACCTCTGTGGCAACAAATGCATCAATCGTAAAAAGGCCACCAACAGGTAAAAACAATATATCCACTTTTTCTAATTGTTTTAACAAACCAGCATCAAGGCCATGGCCAAGATCACCAAGATGAGCTAAAAACATGTTGTCTGCCTTGATCACTGAAATGAGGTTATCGCCCCGATCTTTGCCTTTTGCGGCATCATGAAACGTTGATATTGTTTCAATTCTTACGTCTCTTATTTCATAAGAACCGGATTGATGAATTAGGGCATATGCGCCCTGAATATCTTTTGTATAATTATGATCTGCGTGATGATGACTGGTAATCACGATATCCGCTCTGTCTTTAATCGGGCCATAGGTCAGCGCATTGTTAAAAGCTCCCGATTCATAAGGATCAATAATGATTCTTGTGCTCTGATTCGTTGTAATATGAAAGGCCGCATGCCCGTACCAGCGGATCTTGATCAATGTTACATCCTTATGATTTTACATATTTTGCGGGATTTTCTCAAACCCTGACACGCCTGAATGGATGACATCACCGGCAAACAATCCGATCCCCTTGCGGGAAAAAAACTTTTTACCAAAAGCAAAACTCATCAGGAAAGTTACAAAAGCACGTGTAAAACTTGTCGGCACCTTCACCAAGAAAGCAAAGGCATCTCCTCTCTTCATAGGATCAAAATGCTCAGGCATACTGTTTTTGACTTTGACAAGAAACTGAAAGCGTTCATCTTCAGGATCGAAAGTATTGGACCCCGGGAACAGATTTTGAACGCAGAAAGGATAATCCTCATGCACAAGAGCCATCCGGTATCGATCGCGAAAGGCATTGAAGGCCTCGATTAATTTATCAGACGCCTTGAAGGAACAATCAAATAAAATTTTTATCGGATAACTGTGTTTATAATATCCATTGATGATACGGGGATTGCCTGAAATCGACATGAACACAAAGTGTTTTATACCTTTAAAGAATCTATTCATTAAACCCCAACGCATATTAGCGAATACCATGTTTCTGGCGATATTGCGATTGCGAAACTCTCCGAGCACCATGGTTTCATCATTGCTGTATATACAGATTGAGTCATGAAAAAAAAGGGTTCCCGCGCAAAAACCAACAATCCGGTCATTTATTACAGCATAACTCAGCATATCGCATTTCTGTATATAATCGTAGAAATTCTCTTGTGCTTGCCAACACTCCTTCTCTACAATGTCACATTCATCGATGATATCCATTACAATATTGATATCAGTATTCTTAAGATCAATCATGTAGTAGTCTATTCCTTTGCTGTTGATTATCCAGAAATCCTGATAATTAATGGGTAACGAACAACTATACTCCGGTTGATTTTTAAGCAAACTCTGATTATACGCGCTATTCAATATTGCTTCTCCAATCTATTCGGTCATCCTAATAATTGATTTTACTCTGCGACTTTTTTTATTTTACGATTCTAGGTTGGAATATTGATCAACATAAAAGAGCAAAAAAGGTTTTTTGTCAACATTTTTCATGATTTGTAAGTATCCTCAACGAAAAATAGAATCATGTGAAGGCTTAATTGTTGAGTGCCAGAACATCATGGACAAAGTTCTTTCACAATCGCATAGCTATTACGTCATTTCATGAACATCTAAAAAAAATTGGAGGTGTTCATGAAAGAAGAGACCATATAGAAACGGATTTTGGCTGTAGAGCGGTTCAATAACAGAGAAAGCCCTGAAGCCATCTGTGTATTCCTTTATAAATCAATGGTCTGGCTCTATACATGGGTCTCGTGTTTTGACGAACAGGATGCGTCTTGGAGTAAAAGTTGATCCTGCCGCCCCGCAAGAGCTTTCAATTTCACTCCGGCAGAAACGGTCGAGATCGTTAAGTTGATCAGCCTTGATCTTTACGTTTACGACTTGTTCTGCGGAGCTCATGCCAGTCAATGGGAAGGGTTAAAGTTCTGCCTTCCATTCGAACCTGGTACATATTTCGGAGTAAGCTGAATTAACCTATCCCCACTCTTGTTTTTAGGTATTGAACCTGTATATGTGTCAGACGGATCCGTCCTTGAACTTGTCAGCTCACTTGTGATAAAAAATATAAATCGAAAAAATATCTTTGTTACGAGGATGCCTGATATGGCTCAAATCGTATTGTCGCTGGCCCCTTTGTCTGATGAACTTGTCAAACTTTTGATCCGGCAGACCCCCGATGTGCCCGATTTCGAGGTGATCGCCGGCCATGACATGTCTGTCGAAGAAGTTAAACAAGGTTTTTCCCGGGCGGATATCGTTCTGGGAGATTACACCTTCAAACATAAAATAACAGCCGATGTCGTATCGGAGTCAAAGCATCTGAAGTTTATTCAGCAACCCAGTGTGGGCTATCAGCACATCGATGTGAATGCCTGCACGGTCCGGGGAATCAGGGTCGCCAATACCGCAGGCGCCAATGCCGTCAGTGTCGCCGAACATACAATCGCCTGGGGACTCTGTCTTCTTAAAAACTTGTTTCGTGCCCATACCGGTCTTAAGTCGGGGGCATGGGAACAAATGACCGTCAAGCCCGCGGAGTTGAAAGGTAAGGTTTGGGGGATTATTGGCTTTGGACACATCGGCCGGGCAGTGGCAGAGAGACTCAAACCGTTTGAATTAAACCGGGTCTTCTACCACGACCTCTGTCGGCCTGACCCGTCCATTGAACAAAAATTCGGTGTAGCGTTTGCTGAGATGACCGTCATTTTAAGTCAATCCGATATCATCAGTCTTCATACGCCGCTGACAGAAAAAACCCGCAGTGTGATCAATGAAGAGGCTTTAGATTCCATGAAGCCCGGCGCTTATCTGATCAATGTGGCCCGCGCTGAACTGGTGGATGAAAAGGCCCTGGCCGCAGCGATCAGAAAGGGAACAATTGCCGGCGCAGGAATTGATGTTTTTTCACAGGAACCTGTGACCACGGGCAATCCACTGCTGGAAGTGGACAACGAGAAGCTCCTGTTTTCTCCGCATTCCGCGGGCGTCACCGATGAAGGCGCGGGAAGAATCATTAACATGGCAACGGCCAATATTGCTCGCGTACTCAGGGGAGAGGAACCTGAATCACTGGTGAATTAAATCATCATCGCCTGAACCGATCATTTTTATGAGAAGAGTCAGACATGAAGAAAGCGCTTTTCAAGATCATCAGGTTCCAAGCAAGTGTTTTGAAGCCTGATTTTTTTCGTGAGGACAGAAGCCATCATAAAGTAACTGAAGCGCGCATGAAAATGTGATAAGAAGAAAAAGGAACCCTACTAAAAGGTGCTGTGATGGAAAAATTTTACACGCGGGAAGCGACTTTTATTGAACGCACGTACGTGGCGACTGATTCGATCTGTCCTCCGATGGCCAACCAGTTTGTTTTCGACGGGGAAGGCGTGCTTGATCCGGATCTCTGGCGCGCCGCTGTGGCTGTTGCCTCTGAAGCCAATCCAGGGGCAAGGCTCATTCTCAAAGGTCATCTGGCCTGGAGCCGCTGGATCGATTCCGGCCATCCGCCGCGTGTTCGGGAAATAGACGGAAGCCGATGGGACGGTCATGGGCCGGAAGGAGCGCCGTTTCTGCGGGAACCGTTGCCGTTTCGCGAAAGCCCGAGCTGTGAAGTGATGCTTGTACATGGCCCGGTTCCCCGGGTTATCTTTCGCACGCATCATGGCGTCATGGACGGCAGAGGAACGCTGTACTGGGCGGAAGACGTTTTTCGGGTCCTGCGAAAAGAAAACGTCATGGGATCGACGTCGATCCTGACGGAAGTTCAGATGGCCAAAAGTTTTCAAAAGCAGTTTCGCCGCGCTTTTCCTGTCGAACACATTACGCCTACGGGACTTCCCGAAGGCGACGCCCAAGGTGTGATCTGGAAACGTCGCAGCATCAGAGGCAAGGTGCCGATGCTTCTGGCACGATGCGCCCGCCTCGCTGCGGAAGAAGCCTGGCGGCATGCGGAAGGAGTCGTGCGGTTTGCCGTGGCGGTGGATATGCGGCCTCGTCAGCCAGGGTTGCGCAGTACCGGCAATCTGACGTTGGATCTTTATGTCGAAGTCAAAAAAGATATGACGCCGGAGCAGATTGCCGGCGACATGGCGTATCAACTCCGACAAGGTTACGAAGGCAGGATGAAAAGATTTAATGAGCTGATGAAATATGTTCCGTTGCGACTGGTTAAGTTCGGCGCGCAAAAGATGATTTATGACAGGCATCGCAAAGGCCGCTACGGTCTTTCGGGAATTTTGTCCAATCTGGGCCGGGTTAATCTGAATCTTTTCCGGGGAGGAGGATTTTCCGCCCGGTCTTTCTGGGCCGTACCGCCGGCGACGGAGTATTTTCCGTTTTTTCTGGTGATGTCGGGATATGAAGACGGTTCGGAACTGGTACTCTCTGTTTCCCAAAGACTGGGCAGTGCGGGAAGACTTGATGAAACGCTGGAACGCATCGCGCGGGGACTGGAGAATACTAACTAAAAAGAAATGTGTCCCTGCTTTGCAGATGGAAAGGTAAAAATGGCAACTATCCTGAATATATCCGAAGGAATTTTTACAGCAAAAAATTTCAGGAAACACATATAAAAATATAAATCCGGAGTCTTGTTTCCATCCGTTTTGTAAACATTTAATTGTCTTGACAGGTACTGGTTGCCTCCCTATAATCGTCACGTTCAGTCTGACAACGGCGTAAATTAAATTTTAACCATACAACTGAAAAAGGTAATTATTTATGTGGAAGTATAAAGTCGTTTCTCCGGAAGAAGTTCTTGCTAAAATCGAACCGGGTATGGCTATTTTCCTCGGTACGGGTATGGCGGAGCCGCGGACGCTGGTTAAACATCTCATGGCTTCAGAAGAACCGAATCTGCAGGATTTGGAATTGATTCAGTTGGTAAGCATCGGGGATACGATACCCATTGATGAAAGATATTCGCGGAAATTCCGCTTGAAGACATTTTTTTCCGGCTGGATCGCTTCTGAGGCTGTCAGCGCGGGCAGGGTGGATCTTATTCCCAGCAGGTTTTCAAGAATACCCGGACTATTCAAATCAGGAGCTATTCACATTGATGCAACCTTCATTCAGATTTCACCGCCGGATGAAAATGGGTACGCCTGTCTGCTGGGTGTTGATGTGGAAAGGCAGGCCATGGAGGCGGCAAATATTGTTGTCGGCGAGGTCAATGCCCATGCGCCTAGAATCATGGGGGACACCCTTGTTCACATGGATGAATTCAACTATTTTGTCGAATCGACCGAGACCCCGCTTTATATCCCCCGTTGGCCGCTGGAAGATATTTTCCTTAAAATCGCTGCTAATATATCAAATGTAATTGAAAACGGAAGTTGTATATCTCTTGGCATAGGTCCCCTCTATGAAGCTCTGGCTGTGCAACTGGCTTCCAAAAAATATCTCGGAGTTCATTCTCCTTTTTTTACTGATGCGCTGATGGACCTTATAAAAAGTGGGGCTGTAACTAATCGGCGCAAGAGTGTTTTTCGCGGTAAGAGTTCCGCGTCCTATCTGTTGGGCAGTGAAAAAATGATGCAGTGGCTGGATAACAATCCGCTTGTCGAATTTCAGCCGGAAGACGTTATTACGGATCCGAAGGTCATTGGAAGCAATGACCGGATGATAGCCATTCTTCCGGCAAGAAAAATTGATCTAACCGGAAATGTTGCTCTCCACGTCGGCAAGGGAAATTTCAATGCCGGTCCGGGAAATGTGCAGGAACTTTTGATGGGGGCGGCGTTGTCAAAAAAAGGCCGGACAATCTTCGGCCTTCCCAGCCGTAACCGTAAAGGTATGCCGAATATTGTTTTATCTGTCGATAATCTGCCCTTTCAGTTTACCAATCGTGAATCCATGGATTTGGTCGTGACAGAATATGGAGTGGCTTATCTTCTGGGAAAGACAATGCGGGAGCGAGCGCAAGCGCTAATTGACATCGCGCATCCCGATGATCGGGCTGACCTCGTCAGACAGGCCAAGGAAGCAAAACTGCTTTACGCCGACCAGATTTATTTTCCTGAATCAGGATCTCTTTACCCCTCCAAGGTCTGCTGTACCCATGAATTTAAAGATGGCGTGAAGGTTTATTTCCGGCCGATAAAACCTTCTGATGAAGATTTAATGCGCGACTTATTCTACCGGTTTTCAGATCAGGCTGTCTATTCCCGGTACTTCACTTCTATCAAAACAATGCCCCATAAAAAAATGCAGGAATATGTTAATGTGAATTACCATTGGGTCATGTCTATTGTAGGCATTGTCGAGGTTGCCGGCACCGAAAAAATCATTGCCGAGGCGCGTTACGCCCGGACGAAACAAGATGCCTTCGCTGACACGGCCTTTATTGTTGACGAAGAGTATCACAGCAAAGGCATCGCTTCGTATCTTTTTGAATTGTTGATTCGCACTGCTCGGGAGGAGGGTATCCAAGGATTTACCGCCGATGTTCTGGCCACGAATAAAGCAATGTTGAAAGTCTATGAAAAAGCGCCATTCCCTGTCCAGGCTGTTTTGTCCCGAGGAATCTATGAGCTGACAATTCCTTTTGCTGACGCATAACGCATGTCCATAGCGGAAGAATCAGCAACCGGTTATCTGCGTTTTCTGAAATAACGATCCAGACGGTCCAGCCCTTCTTTGATATTCTCCAGAGAGTTCGCATAAGAGAAACGCAGGAAGCCCTCGCCCGCGCTGCCGAAATCGATGCCGGGCGTGACGCCGACCCTGACCTCTTCCGTGATCCGAAAAGCTTCTTTGTAGGAATCCCGGCAAAAGCGACGTGCGTCGGCAAACACATAAAAAGCGCCCGTCGGTTCGACATGAATAACGAAACCCATCTCCTGCAAACGGGACAGCATGTACCGGCGGCGTTCATCGTAAATTTTTATCATTCTGGAGACATCTTTTTTCGCGTTGGTCAAGGCGGCGATGCCCGCCCATTGAATAAAGCTGTTGGCGGAAATCATGAAATTCTGATGAATGCGCTGCATGACTTTGGAAAATTCCCGGGGGAAGATGCAGTAGCCCAGCCTCCATCCGGTCATCGCATAGAGTTTGGAGAATCCGTTGATCACAAACGCTTTGTCCGTAAATTCCAGGATGGAATGCGCGCGGTCTTTGTAAACCAGACCATGATAAATTTCGTCGGAGATAATGTACTGTTTGTCGAACTGAGCGACATTCTGCAATTGTTCTTCGGTCATAACAATGCCGGTCGGATTGGAAGGCGAATTGATCATAATCGCTTTTGTCCGTGAAGAGAGTTTCTTCTGGATGTCTTTCGGGCGGTATTGGAATCCGTCTTCGGGATAAGTTTTGACTTCTCTCGTTTTGCCGCCGGCCGCCAGGATGAAATTCTGATAACAGGGATAACGCGGATTGGAAATGATCACCTCATCGCCCTGATCAAGGATGGCCAGCATCGCGAAAAGTAAAGCGGGTGACGTGCCCGTGGATACCAGAACCTGATCAGGTGTAATGCCGACGCCGTATTCCAGAAAATAGAAATCGCAGATGGCCTGTCTGAGCTCCAGCAGACCCAGCGCGTGAGTGTACAGGGTTTTGTTTTTGGACAGGGCTTCCTTTGCCGCCTTCATGATCACCGGCGGCGTCGGAAAATCCGGCTCGCCCACTTCCATATGGATAACATTTTCGCCTCGTCGTTCCAGTTCCTCGGCTTTCGCCATGACATCCATGACGATGAAAGACGTGAATTTGGACGCTCTTTTGGAAATCATAGATACCCCTCATTTTTGATAGGTTACCTCTATTTTGATTGTATAAAAATTTCAACAACTTTTCTTTGCCGGGCATTGAAGCGCTCCGCAGAATCTTCTTTACAAAAGAATCAAATTTGCTACCCTAGACGCTATCAAAAAGAAAAGAAAAACAAATAGATTACATCCTTGAGATGAAAACAATATTAAGCATCATCGTGATTGCCGTAATTTTTTTAGGGAGCCGTAACATGCAAAACCGATTCCTTTATTTTCCCGATGCCACATGGCCGACCGAACAGGCGCTGGCCCACGAAAAAATGAAACTCTGGCAGGCGGTGACAGGTGATTATCAGGGTTTGATGTCCACCCTTGACACACCCGCACCCAATGGCACTATCGTTCTTTTTCACGGCAACGGGGGGACCGCTCTGGACAGAGGATTTTATTTAAAACCTTTCATGAACCTTGGATTCCGCGTCATCCTGGCAGAATATCCGAAGCACGGCGGCCGTCCTGGAAAAGTCGGAGAAAAACCGTTTGTCGCCGTCGGACTTGAAACCGTGCAACTTGCGTATGAACAATACGGGGCCCCCCTTTATCTGATCGGCGAATCGCTGGGCTGCGGTGTGGCTGCCGCGATTGCCAGACAAACATCGGTTCCCGTCGCCGGTATAATTTTGATAACTCCCTGGGATACGCTGGCGTCTGTTGCCAAGTCGCTTTTTCCTTTTTTACCGGTTAAACTGGTTCTGACAGATCAATACGACAGCGTGGAAAATTTGAAAACATTTCAAAATAAAATTGCCGTCGTCGGGGCGGAGCAGGATGAAATTGTGCCGGTCAAACACGCGATAAATTTATATAACGCCCTTCCTGAAGGCCGAAAACGACTGTGGATCATTAAAGGCGCCGGTCATAACGACTGGCCGATGTTCACCGACGCTTCCCTGTTTAAAGAAATAACAGATTTTGTAAAAATTGATGTCAATCAATGAAAAAGAGTATGGCTTGCCCTATGATTTGCCCAGATCATTAAATGGAGAAATCTTATGAAAAAAGAAAAGGACTTGAAAATCGGCCGTCGGTCTTTTTTAAAAGTAACGGCTGGTGCGGCGATTTTATCCGGCATCGGACCACCCCGGGAAGCTTCAGCAACTTCAGACGAACAATTATCCACACTCATTGATCTGAGTCTCTGCGACGGCTGTGTCGATCGTAAGATGCCCGCCTGTGTCAGTGCCTGCAAAGAAATCAATAAGGATAAAATTCCACAAGTGATTGATCCCATTCCAGAACCCTGGCCGAGAAAAACCATTGAAGACTGGTCGCACAAGCGCGATGTTTTCGATCGCCTGACTCCCTACAATTTTATTTATGTACACAAAGCCGAAGTCAAGGTAGCCGGTCAGACAAAAACCATCTTTGTTCCGCGACGCTGCATGCACTGCGATAATCCGGCCTGCGCTACCATCTGTCCTTTTTCCGCTAATCAGAAAAATAAAAACAGCGCCGTAGTAATCGATCAGGATCTATGTTTCGGTGGCGCGAAGTGTCGTGATGTTTGCCCGTGGGAAATTCCTCAGCGGCAATCCGGCGTCGGCATCTATCTGCAGGTTCTGCCCGGTTTGATGGGCAACGGCGTCATGTATAAATGCGATTTATGCGTTGATCGTCTTGCGGAAAATAAACTTCCCGGTTGCATAGCGTCCTGTCCCCGGGAAGCTTTGCTAATCGGCTCCAAATCGGCTATTGAAAAAGTCGCCTTTACCCGGGCCGCTCGCATCAACGGTTCTATATACGGAAAAACTCAAAACGGCGGTACCGCCACGCTTTATGTTTCTCCGGTTCCTTTTAAGGAAATTAATAAAACAATGACTAAGAAACCGGGGCAGCCGGACATGAAGATGAAAGTCGAGCGCAGAATGGCGGGAACGGATTCTCTGGGGAAGGCCGTTCTGGCGGCGCCTGTTCTGGGCATTGCCGCGGCTGTCGTCGCCGGAGTGTGGAACCGGCTGATCAGCCGCAAAGAAAAAGCGGGAAAGGAGGAATAAGGCCATGATCGAGCAAATCCTGACAGAAAAAAATCTTGTTGTTCGCCACGGCATGATGGAATTGATCGAACACTGGGCGATCGCCCTCTCAGGCCTTGTCCTTCTTTTCACCGGCATATTTGAGCTGCCCGTCGGCAAACGCTACTACATTATTGATATTCCTGGTCTGGGCTGGTCTGCCGACTTTATTACGTCGCTTTACCTGCATTATGCGGCAGCGCTGGTCTTTACGGCAGCGGCCATGTTTCATATTTTTTATCACGGTCCGCGCGGCGAAAAAGGCCTGCTGCCCCGAAGAGGCGATTTTTCCGCATCGGTGATCGTGATCAAAAGCCTTTTTGGCTTTGGTGAAGAGCCGCCCATGCAGAAATATCTCCCGGAACAGCGCCTGGCTTATGCGGGCATGGCTATTATCATCCTGATGCTGATTCTGTCGGGGCTGGTCAAGACATACAAAAATATTTACGCGCCGGAAATGTCGCATAACGTTTTGCTCTGGGCGACGTGGATTCATAATATCGGCTTTATATTGTTTTTTCTCGCTTTTCTGGCGCACATGACCGCCATCGCGCTGCGGCCCAACTGGCCGATGGTGCGCGGCATATTTACCGGCAAGGTGCGTCTGGATTACGCGCGGCATCGTCATCCGCTCTGGATTGCCGAAATGGAACCCAAGCCGCAGGGTTCGGCGGCCGTTATTGAGGAGGAACAACAACTGTATGTCGGGGAAGAGGCGGTGATCGAAGAAACGGAAGAAAAGGTTCTGCCGCCGGAGAACCAAAAACCGGAAGAAGACAAACCATAAAAACATTTCCTCCGTGTTCCTGTCTGGTGCATTATGTTTTTTGTGGTGGAAAACGCGTCCAAGACGATATATAAGCCTCTATCAAACATTGAGGAGGAAGACGCCCATTTACCGCCGTGTTAGTCTATCCCGGGTACTGCTGATTAGCGCCCTCATGATATTTGCATTACTGGCGATCGGCATCCTTGCGCTTTCCCTGGGAAGCGTTCATATCGAGTGGGGAAGAATTTTTACATCTTTTTTCGGCGCTCTTCCAGGCAACCTGTCTTTATCTTCGGAAGAAGAACTGATCGTTTTTTCCGTGCGTCTGCCGCGGATTATTTTCGCGGGAATCGTCGGCGCCGCGCTTTCTCTGGGCGGTGTTGTTTTTCAGGCGATCTTACGCAATCCTCTGGCCGATCCTTATATTCTGGGAATATCCGGCGGAGCGGCGCTTGGCGCCATTATCGGCATTGTTATCGGCGCGGGCTCTTTTTATCTGGGAATTCCGCTGCTGGCTTTCGCTGGCGCGCTGGCAACGGTTTTCATTGTATTTATGATGGCCGGTAAAACCCGGGGCGCTCTGCTGGATCATTCTCTTTTGCTTTCCGGCGTTGTCGTGAACGCTTTTTTTTCTGCGGCGATCCTGTTTTTCCTTTCCGTCGTCAACAGCATGGAATTGCACAGCATTACCTTCTGGTTGATGGGCGATCTCTCTCACGCTTCAGTCAGGGAAATTTTTGTCGCGGCGGTCTGCGTTCTGGCCGGTTTTGCGCTTCTTTACGCCCAGGCGCGGAACCTTAATTTGATTGTGCAGGGTGAAGATACGGCGGAACATCTTGGCGTGAACGTGGAAAGAACAAAAAAACTGCTCCTGATGATAACATCCCTGATTGTTGCCGTGGCGGTTTCCCTGGCCGGAATTATCGGTTTTGTCGGGATTATGGTTCCCCATCTGATGCGCCTTGTTTTCGGTTCCGACCACCGCTTGGTTCTGCCGGTTTGCGCCCTGTTCGGAGCCGCTTTCTTGATTGTCGCCGATACCGTTGCCCGGGTTGT
>CAZIJZ010000043.1:0-22857 GCA_964539765.1 uncultured Smithella sp. | reverse complement strand
ATGCACTTTATAAATTCCTTTTAGCAAACGGAGTTCAACGTATGTTCCCCATGAATCGGTATGGGTGGCGGCTTTGAAGATTAATTAATATAAAATGAACACCCCGCCTAAACGAACTGATCGCGCCCTGAAATCTTCAAATCAAGGCGTTTGCAAAAAAAAACATATTTATATATACTTTCACAAAATTAAGATGGTCGCCTCGAGGCAAAAAAACGATTGCAGATTTGCCTGTTTTGTGACGGGTAAGGCATTCATGAAACATCTTATAAATTTTAAAGCATTCAGACATTCAGGATTCCTCAATCTGATCCTGCCTGTGATGCTTTTGTTTTTTCTGTACGCGTGCGCGGTGGCGTCTTCCTCTCCACGCGTTGGCGGACCGTGCACGTATAAACAGTACAAAGGCGACGCTGAAATCGTCTCGGTAACACCCGCAAAGGGAACGACGGGGGAATACGAAATCAGGTTTTCCTTTCATCCGCAGGAAAAGATTCAGGGAGAGTTTGCCCGCGCGGAAGGAAAACAGTGGCTGCTTGTCCGCGAAGATTCTTCTTTCCCGAAAAAAGATTTTCTGCAACAATACGATATTAAAACGGGAAAACGATTTCCCTGCTATATGAAAGTGATTACGAGGGGAGCCTGCACGCCGGTTCTGTTTGATTTTCCCACAATCGCTGACGGCAGGGCGCAATAACAGCGCTCAGGGTTTTAACATCATAGGTGATTTATACAGGCAAGGTCGGAGGTCGCTGATATGAGACAAAAATTCCTATGGCAGATATTTGCTGCTCTTATAATGTCAACGTTTTTCATGTTACCGATGTCCGGCCAGGCGGACAGCACCACCGGGCAACGAGAGCGATACGTTCTGGATGCAAATCGTCCGGCAAAAACATTTCCCATCATGCGTCCGGATGATTCAACGATCAGAAAATGGCAGAGCAGGTATGAACGGGCACCGCGCGCGCCTATCCATGAAAAATACCACCGTCGTGCGCATCCCAGAGCGAAAGCGCGAACAGACAATACGGGCAGTGTATCCTCCATCAATCTTCTTGGACTTTTGAACTATACGCCTTCGGAAAACCAGGGATCGTGCGGCGATTGCTGGGCATGGGCCGGAACCCGCGTTATGGGAATTGATCTGAATACACAACAAGGCACTGCCGACAATCTTTCGGTTCAATTTATCAATTCCTGTTACGGGGAAAACGCCTGTTGCGGCGGCTGGCTCTCCGACGTTGTGGATTTCTACAACAGCAAACTGATGGCCATCCCCGCCGACAATACCAACGCATCCTTTCAAGACGGCAACTTCCGGTGCAGTTACTTCGGCGCTTTCTCCAGGGTATCCTGCGAAAATATTTCGACAGCCGCCAGCTATCCCGTTAAATCGATATCGGAAGCCACTGTTCATACCACGGGAATTTCTCAGGCGGAGGCCATCTCCAACATCAAGAATGTTCTGAATCAGGGGAAAGCCATCTGGTTCGCTTTTTTCCTTCCCAATGAAACGGCTTGGAATAATTTCTATAATTTCTGGAACAATCAGTCGGAAAGCGCCCTCTGGGATTCGGATGTTTACTGCGGCAAAACCTGGGATGCCTATGACGGCGGCGGCCATGCTGTCACCCTGGTCGGCTACGACGATTCCAGTTCCGATCCGGATGATCACTACTGGATTGCCCTCAACAGTTGGGGAACAACCGCCGGCAGGCCCAACGGCATCTTTCGCGTAAAAATGTATGTCAATTACAATTGCACGTTTAGCGGCCTGTCCAGCTATCCGCTCGGATTTCAGACGCTTAATATCGAATGGGATGGAGATCCTGTTCCCGGTGACAGAACCGTGCCCGTCGTAACAGCCTTCTCCGTACCCACGGTTTCAAAATCGCTCACGGTGTTTATCAGCGCATTTACCGCAACGGACAACGTGGAGGTCGCCGGCTACATGATTACCGCTTCTTCAGCGAAACCCTTATCATCGGCGGCCGGATGGTCGGCAACCGCTCCGACAAGTTATACATTCCCATCGGGGACATTGGGCGCAAAAACATTATATGCCTGGGCCAAAGATGCCGCGGGAAATGTTTCCTCTTATAAAAGCGCCTCGCTAACGATCAGCATGCCTGATCTGATCATCTCGGCGGTGAGCAACTGGTCTACAACCATCACCGCATCGAGGCGAAGTTTTTCCATCACGGACACGAATAAAAACCAGGGAAATGCCTCGGCGTCTGTTTCCGCAACAAGGTACTATCTATCCACGACCCCTTCCAGGACGGCCAATGCCATACTTCTTGGCGGCACGCGCTCTGTTAAGGCAATTGCAGTAGGAAAAACATCGAGAGGGTCAGCAAAGGTTACCGTTCCCCAAGGTATAGCGAAGACGGCCTATTATGCCATTGCCTGCGCGGATGATAATTCTGTGGTCAGCGAAAGCATTGAATTTAATAATTGCAGGGCGTCAACCAGAAAAATTACCGTCAAATAGTGGAGCTCCCTCCGGCAGGAGCCCGGGGATTGCAAGTCGCGGGATTAATGACAAAGAAAAACCAATATGAACAATAACGTCCTTCAAAAAGCGTTCAATACGGCGGATCAGATAACGGAAGAAGGATAAATTGCATCTTGTAATTAATTACAATTATGGTAATGTTACGCGCATTCTCTCACACCGCAGAGGATAGTGATTAAACTACAAAATACTGGACCGTATTTTACATTAAAAAGAGGGCTTATGAAGAACAAATCTCAATTCATCTTAATCATTTTTGTGCTTGTTGCATTATCCTTCCCTTCCAGCGGGTTTTCCGCGATGCAGGAGGTTTTCGGCGAATATTGCGACGTGTATACCGGCGATATGAAAAACAAGAAAAAATTGGACGCTTTCAAAAAAGCGGTGAACGAACAAGCCAAAAAAGACGGTGTCAAAAAACTAGTCAAGACATCCCGTTTCGCCAAGGTGACATCTGATTGCGTCAATTATGCCCTCAGTAATTACGTGGGAAAAACCACGGTGGTCAGTCACACGGAAAGCGCGGACAAGAAAGGACGAAAAATTTGCGAGCAGGTCAAAATAAATGTTGATCCGGACGCAATCAGTCAGTACCTCAGTCAGGAGTTCTGCCTCCAGGGGTGGGATGCCAGCCGGGGAAATTCAAGCTGGTGTAATGATATCGACAACGTTCTGGCCAAGAAAGAAGGCCAACTGAATGTCGGCTTGATCATTGAAATTCAGATTCCCAAGCTGGGATCAGATAAAAAAGAGGCTCTGGAAAAGGAAGAAGAAAAACAGTTTCTGGAAATGGCGGAAATCAACGGGGACAAATATAACATCCTGGATAAAGATGCTTTGAGTGCCGTTGCGGAAAAACAAAAAATATCATTAGCTGCCCTGACAGATCATGACATCCTGCAGCTGGGTAAAATTCTCAACCTGGATGCCGTCGTGCACCGCGTAATTTATGAAAACAGCAGAACAACAAAAGTCCGCAAAATAAACACGGGAAAGGTTTTGTTATTCAGCACTTACGAAACCGGCAGCAATACGACTGTTGAAACATCGGACTGGGTGAAGTACGGCAAGCAAAACAACGGCACGGTTCATTTTTATAAAAAAGGCGGAGTGGCTAAAGATAGCAACGGCAGTATTATCAAAATATTCAACAAGTGGGTTTTTTCAAACAAAGAAGTGTCAAATGCCATTCAATACAGACGTGAAAACAGATTATCAACCAGAGGTTATGATAAACTGTCGCATATGATTTATCTCTCGGAAATTGACTGTCAGAACCAGAGCGAGAGAATGATCTATTTGTACTTGTACGATAAAGACGGAAAATCATTGTATTCCCACGCGTACAACGATCCGGAATGGAACTATATAGAAACAGACTCCAACGCAGAAGCGCTTCTCAAAGCCGTTTGCAAGTAACGTTAAACAAACAATCCGTGTGGTGAACGGATTTTATATCGCCGCGAAACTGAATCGTATTTTATGCAGCCGATTTCAGTTAATGAATGTTCCGGCAAGCGGAATTCATTAATTTTGAGAAGTTTTTTATTCGGACAATACGATGACCCGGGTGATTTTATAAAAAATTCCCCCGACCATGTCGACCGGAGCCGTTCGCGAGCTAAACCAGCGCGAATCTCTCATGAGATCATGAAAATACCTGAAAATATCCTGTTAATAATCAGAAGATCTCTTGGCGATGTTCTGGCCATGTCTCCGGTGGTTGACATACTTTCCCGGCAATTTCCAAACGTGTCCATTGATCTGCTGGTCAACAGCGATACGGTCGCGGCGGCTGAACTCCTGAATGGAATTCATCATATCATTGCTTTTGAAGAAGATGCGTCAAAAAGTAATTTTCTTTTCTCGCTGAAGATGCAAATCAGTCTGATGCGAAGAATATTTCGGAAATACGACCTGGCAATTTCTTTTACCACCAATGAAAGAAGCAACCTCTATGCCTTTCTGGCCGGCAGGACATCAATCGGCGCAATGGAACCGATTTTCGCAAAAAACTGGTGGCACCGGCTCCTGCTTCATTCCGGTTATCTGATCTCTCCGGAAAAACATATCCTGGAAAACAATCTTACCGCCTTGCGCGGACTCGGCATAACCATCGACCGGATAATCTTGTCTGCAAGGTATACCGAACCGTCCAGGCAAAAGGTGCAGCAAATCTTAAAAGATCTGTCCATCGACCGTTTTATCATCTTTCATCCGGCCGGCAGATTTCTCTGCAAATCGTATCCGCAAAATCTCCGCAACAGTCTTTTACATTTGCTTGATTCGCTGAACATTCCCGTCATCGTCACCGGGGGAAAAAGTGAGATCGACTGGCAGGTAGCCGCTTCAATACCCGCATTGAAAAATGTCCGGTCGCTGATCGGCAGGTTATCGCTGGAAGAATGCGCCGCCCTGACCGACCAGTCTCTTGGTTATGTCGGCGTTGATACTTTTAATTGTCATCTGGCTGCGGCTTTTAATAAACCGGTATTTGTCATGTTCGGTCCGACCCTGCCGGAAATCTGGTCGCCTTGGTCCAATGAATTACAGCGGGGCGGACGCCGGGGTTTTGCGATTCAAACTTACGGCAACATTACTCTTTTTCAGTCGGCCCGGGATTGTATTCCCTGCGGACACTCCCAGTGCGAGAAAATCGACCGGAATGCTCCCTGTATGGAAGCAATAGACCCGCGTACTGTTTTCGAAGCAGTAAAACATTGGCTCTCTCAATCTCAACCGGCGAGCAACGGAAATGCATCCTAAAAACTGTTACCGGCTAAATAATTTTTTTACGCGAATTGTGTGCGATCAGCATTTCATCTCCGATGAAATGCGCGCATTGCTGCGTAATCCCGATGATTATCTTCAGCGGCACCCTTCCCGGATCATGCAGAACAATTTCAAAAACAGGATTGTCTTTCTGGAAATCGGCGCAACAAAAGCAATCGTCAAAATTCATAACTACAAATCGACGTGGCACAGGATAAAGCGTTATTTCAGAAGAACACGCGCCAGCACGTCATGGCATTATTCTTTTTTATTCAATGAAAACGGAATACCGACGCCAAGACCGATCGCTTATAAGGAAACCCGCATTGGCCCCCTGCGGGGAGATTCTTATTTCATATATGAATGGGTTGACGGCATTACCGGCGACGAGTATTTTCTTAAAAATCAAAAAAATGCGCCAAAAATTCAAAAAGCCATTGAATCCATTGTAGCCATAACCAGTAAAATAAAAAATCTCGGTTTAATTCACGGCGATATTCGGCTGAAGAACATTATTTTCAGGGACGATGAAATATTGCTGACCGACTTTGACGATATCAGGAAAAGAAGGTGGTACAAACCTGATTTTGTGAACAACCGTGATTTTCGAGGGCTGATTAAGGATATCCATTATAATGTTCCGGCGGCGATTCAACCGGTTTTCCTGTCCCGCCTGGCCTTGCTCGGCGATGACATCAAAAGCCTCGTGAAATCGTACCGGCACAAAGCCTAGAATATTCATGACAACAGCAACAACGCAAAATGACAGTTGATGATAAATATTTAATCTCACGCTTGACGGACTGTCATCGTTTATCTAGCATCTCTTTCAAACCAATCTAGTTTTAAAGGATTTTCTTATCACGATCAAAACAAAAAAAGATGAGATGAGATTTGTTGTCTTGTTGCGTCCCTCGGAAGGGCTTTATTCCAAAGTTTTTCGCCCATGGATTCCTTTATCTTTACTAGCCGCGGCGGCAAAACTTGATGAGGCCGGCTATCCGATCATCCTGATCGACCAGCGGCTTTCGCCGGATTGGAAGTCAGAGCTTCGCCGGGCTTTAAAGCAGAAGCCAATTTGTGTGGGCGTAACGGCGATGACCGGTTCCCAAATAACCCATGCCCTCGAGATGTCAGCGTTTGTAAAGCAACATTCATCGACGCCGGTCGTCTGGGGCGGCGTTCACGCAACATTGTTCCCCGCGCAAACGCTGGAACATCCTTACCTGGATGTGGTGGTGAAGGGAGAAGGTGAAGAAACCTTCCGGCAACTTGTTTTACGGATCGAACAAGGTCAATCCCTGCAGAATCTGGAAGGCATTGCCTATAAAGATCATGGCCTGATCGTTAATAATCCGGAAAGACCTTTTTTGGATTTGAATACCTTGCCTCCGATGCCTTACCACCTTGTTCAAATCCATCAATATCTGCACCGTTACTTCGATGATCAGCACGTGCTGGAAGTCGAGACATCACGAGGCTGCCCGTTCAACTGCACCTTTTGTTATAACCCCCTGTATTCCAAACGGCAGTGGAGAGCGTTGAGCGCACCTCGTTTACTGGAGCTGTTGAAACCGCTTGTCGAAACACACGGTGTGAAAGCGTTTCATTTCATAGACGATGGTTTTTTTATCGATAAGGATCGTACACGGGAGATTATGACCGGCGTGCTCAAACAACGCTGGTCTATCAAAATGGGCTTTCAGGGGGCTCGCGTGGATACGATCGATCAAATGACTGATGCGGATTTAGATCTTGTTGTGGAGGCCGGAGGAGCTTTTTTACAGGTGGGCGTTGAATCGGGATCTCCCCGTATATTGGAAATTCTCAACAAACGCATTCATCCCGATCAGGTGGTGGCCTTCAATCGACGTCTGTGCCGTTATCCTCAAATGAAGGTGTATTATAACTTCATGTGCGGATTTCCTTCTGAAACCCGTGATGACGTTCTCAGGACAACGGACCTGGCCTGGTCCTTATTGCGCGATAATCCCCATGCCCTGATCAGTGCATTTCATTTTTATAAACCCTATCCCGGCACCCGCCTTCGCGAAAAGATCGTTCATAAGGACGACGTGACACCCTCAACCCTGGAGGGATGGGGAACTTTTAATTGGACACAGCACATCGGACGCGATCAAGATGATGAAACGAGAGAGCTCATGGAAAGAATCGAGATCGTCAGCATATTCGCTGACCAGAAAATGAATTATCAGTCCGATTCTTCGATAATGAAAATGCTGGCCGCCATGTACCGTCCTGTTGCGCGATTTCGTTTGAAACATAATTGGTATTCATGGATGCCGGAACGCTTTTTACGCAGGTGGATAGGATGATCGTGTTTAATATTTGTTGACAGACATTCATTGCTTCTCTAAAATCCGCTTATCAAAATGTCCGTTTTTTCAGCCGAGCAGGCTGAAGCAATAAGCGATAAATTCATTGTAAGGATAATAAAGTGACGAGACCGATAGAACCAGAGAAACTTCCGGTGATCTTACTGTACAATGTGGATCCGGATTGGACAATGGAAGAAAAAAATGAGGTGATCCGGCAATCAACCGAGCTCGGCGATGCCCTGCAAAAACAGGGCTATTCCACCGTTACCATCGCCATTGAAGATGACGATATTGCCGCCCATCTTCGTCCTTTCGATCCCCGGCAATATATCATTTTCAACTGGTGCGAGGGACTGCCGGGCGTGGCACATAGTGAATGGCTGGTCGCGAAAAAGCTGGAATCGCTGGGTTATACTTTTACCGGCGCCGATTCCGTTGCGCTGGCGCTGGCGCAGGATAAACAGCGGATCAAAATTATTCTGGATGAAGCTTCCATTCCCACTCCGCCGTGGCGGATTTGCGATGTTCCTGATGTGCAGGACTGGAAAATATTTCCGGCAATCGTCAAACCGCAAAATGAGCATTGCTCCGCGGGAATCACACCGGAGTCCGTGGTTATGAATCCGGAGGATTTAAAAAACCGCATATCGTTTGTTTTGAATAAATATGCCCAGCCGGCGCTGGTGGAAGATTTTATCGACGGCCGCGAATTTCATGTCGCGGTCTGGGGCAATGAAAACATGATCGTGTTACCGGCAGCGGAAATGGATTTTTCCTGTTTCAGTAATGTCAATGACAGGCTCTGCACCTATGACGCGAAGTTTATTCCGGGGTCCCTTCATTATGAAGAAATTAAAACGCTTTTGCCGGCACCGCTCACGGCTGATGAAAAAAAATCCCTGGAAAAGGTGTGCCGCGACGCTTATCGGGCGACGGGATGCCGGGACTACGCCCGGATGGATATTAGGCTTCGGGACAATGTTTTCTTTGTTCTGGACGTTAACCCTAATGCGGATATCAGCTCTGATGCCAGCATGGCCTGCGCGGCCGAAGTCGACGGTATCGATTACGCTCAAATGGGCAGCCGGATTGTGCAAATGGCCGCCCGAAGACATCCGATTTTCGGGAAAATGTTCTGACGTTGACTTTTACGGGTCTATGAATTAAAAGTAAATTAAGAAATTTTAAGGAGTTGGAATTGCATGAAGAAGAAAGATTTACTCAAAACTAAAGTTGAGCACATTGACATCAAAAAAATCAACGCGGTGGACATCATCAACGCGATGAAAAAAATGTCCTTTTCCGCCCGTGATCTGGCTAACGCGGCTGATATTTACGACCGCATGCTGAAGGAAAAAAACTGTGCCATTATTTTGACACTGGCCGGGTCCACTTCCGCCGCCGGTTGCATGCAAATTTACGTTGATCTGGTAAAAAATAACATGATTGATGCCATCGTGGCCACCGGCGCTTCGATTGTCGATATGGATTTCTTTGAAGCGTTGGGTTTCAGTCACTATCAGGGCACACCTTTTATTGACGACAAATTATTACGCAAACTGTACATCGACAGGATTTATGACACCTTTATCAGCGAAGATGACTTGCAGGCGTGCGACCGCGCCATCAAAAAAATTGCCGATGCTCTGGACCCTCGCCCTTATTCTTCCCGAGAGTTTATCGCCGCGATGGGCAAATACCTGGTTAAAAACGCTAAAAAGAAAAATTCGCTGGTTCAGGCGGCCTATGAAAATAACGTTCCGATTTTCTGTCCCGCTTTTTCCGACAGCTCGGCCGGATTCGGTCTGGTTTTGCATCAGCATGATCATCCCGACCATCATGTCTCCATTGACTCGGTTAAAGACTTCCGGGAACTGACCGATATTAAAATCAAGGCGGGGAAAACCGGTTTATTGATGATCGGCGGCGGTGTCCCGAAAAACTTCGCCCAGGATACCGTGGTGTGCGCCGAAATTCTGGGAAAAGATGTGCCCATGCACAAGTACGCCGTCCAGATTACCGTCGCGGATGTACGCGATGGAGCCTGCTCGAGTTCCACACTGAAGGAAGCAAACTCGTGGGGAAAAGTGGATTCATCATGCGAGCAAATGGTCTATGCCGAGGCAACAACGGTCCTGCCGCTACTGGCCAGTTACGCGTATCATAAAGGGAACTGGAAAAAACGAAAAAAATGGCACTTGTCCCGTATCTTTAAATAAATATTACGGCAAGGATGTAATATTTATTCGCTTCAGACCTAATGGTCTAGCAATTTCCATGTCGGCAGCGGCCGCGATATATGGCTGGAATCACAGTATCTTGGTGAAATTAACTGCTTTTCGCCTGAAAATCAGGCCCTGTTTATTATTGTGCATTGGAAAATTAGACATGAACCGCATGATATCATTACATTTTATACCGACTGCCGCCCTGTATTCGCAGGCCTGATTTCATTCGGCATCGGGCATGTAAATTGCTTTAATATTCAATACTACATTATAGCGTTGATCAATTTATGCTGAACATTGGCAAATCATGATCTCTTTATCTTAACGATGAAATATGTATTTTGGTAAAAATGGCAAAAAAAATTAACCCGATAAATCAACCCGATAAAATTTCTTCCCCGAACGATGATCTTTCTCTGCTGGCAAAAGCTATTATAGCCAATGCCGGAGTAGGCATTTATGTTGTTCAGAACAGGAAATTCGTTTACGTCAGCGATTTGTATCAGAAAATTACGGGCTATACGGAACAGGAACTGATTGGTGATTATTCCCTTAAAAACATTTATCCTGAAGACAGAGATCACGTAAGAGATCAGGCCATAAAATGTCTGAAGAAGGAAAGTGTCGCGCCCTATGAATACAGATTTATCAGAAAAGATAATGAGCTGAGGTATATTCTGGAAACAGTCACCCCGATTATCCACCAGGGCGAAAGAGCCACGCTGGGAAGTTTCATGGATATTACCGAGCGCAAGATCGCCGAGGAAAAATACAGAAGCATTCTGGAAAATATTCAGGAGGGTTACTTTGAAGTTGACCTTGCCGGCAATTTCACTTTTTTCAATAATGCCGTCCCCCGGGTGCTCGGATACCCCCGGGAAGAATTGATCGGCATGAATAACCGGATGTACACTCCGGACGGGGAAACAGCTCGAAAAGTTTTTCAGGCTTATCATCAGGTGTATCAAACAGGCGTTCCCCTGAATGCAGTCGGCTGGCATATTGTCACGAAAGACGGCACCAAAAGATATATTGAAGGTTCGATATCCTTACTGAAGGACGCACATGGAAAACCGATTGGATTTCGGGGAATCACGCATGACGTCACGGAGCGGAAACAGGCAGAGGAAGCGCTTCGTCAAAGCGAAGAGAAATACAGAAGCATTCTGGAGAATATTCAGGAGGGTTACTTTGAAGTTGACCTTGCCGGCAACTTCACTTTTTTCAACGATTCCCTGTGTCGCATAACCGGCTGCTCCAGGGAAGAAATACAGGGGACCAATTACAAACGTTTTTCCGACAAGGAAAATTCGCAAAAAGTTTTAATGGCATTTAATAAGGTGTACAAAACGGGAGATCCCACCGAAGGATTTGACTGGCTGATTATCAGAAATGACGGGTCCACACGATATATCGAAGCTTCCGTATCACTAAAACAAGACCTGGCGGGGCAAGTGCGGGGATTTAAGGGCGTCATTCGTGACATTACGGAGCGTAAGAGAATAGAACAGGAACTCAATCACATGGCAACGCATGACGCGCTGACCGGATTGCCGAATCGTCTGATGTTCAGCCAGCTGCTGGATCACGCCATTCAATCCGCACAACGGAATAAAAAACAACTGGCGGTCTTATTCGTCGATTTGGACCGCTTCAAAATCATCAATGACTCCCTCGGACATGAAGCCGGTGACAAACTTTTGAAGGAGATGGCGCTGCGGTTCAAACAATCTTTACGCACGGTTGATATCGTCGGACGTCTCGGTGGTGACGAGTTTACCATCCTGGTTGAAGATTTCAGCGATTTAAAGCAACTGGAATTTCTCGCAAAAAAAATTCTGGCCACCGTTATGCACCCCCTTGATATTATGGGGGAGGAATGCCGCGTAACCGCCAGCATCGGCATCAGTGTCTTTCCCAAAGACGGTCTCGACGAACAGTCCCTGATGAAAAACGCGGATATCGCCATGTATTTCGCCAAGGAAGAAGGCAAGAACAATTTCCAGTTCTATTCGGACACCATTCGTTCCATGTCCAATGAGAGACTTTCGATTGAAACAAATCTCCGCCATGCTTTGGAACGAAATGAGTTATCCCTCCTCTATCAAGCCAAATTGGATTTAAATACCCGGGCAATTACCGGAGTGGAGGCGCTGCTTCGCTGGAACAATCCGCAAATGGGGCATATCACGCCCACACGATTTATTCCCATCGCTGAAGAAACGGGACTGATTGTCCCCATCGGCAGGTGGGTAATCAAAACGGCCTGCATCCAAAATGTCTCCTGGCAGAAGCAGGGACTGCCCTCCGTCTGTATGGCAGTGAATTTGTCGCCGCGACAGCTCATGCATGAAAGCTTTCTGGACGATGTTCAAACTGTCTTGCACGAAACAGGCCTGTCGCCCAATCTTTTAGAACTGGAAGTTACCGAAAGCATGATCATGAATAATCCATTGCGTTTTATTCCGATTTTAACCAAAATAAAAGAAATGGGTGTGCGGCTCGCCATTGATGATTTTGGAACCGGGTACTCTTCTCTTGCGCAGATAAAGAAATTCCCGATTGATACGCTGAAAGTGGACCGATCCTTTATCCGCAATCTTCCGCAGGACACCGATAACAAGGCCATCACCGAGGCCATCATTATGATGGGCAAAAATCTAAGTATGACCGTTGTAGCCGAAGGCGTGGAAACCAAGGAGCAGGAAAAATTTCTGACGGATCAAATCTGCGATGAAATGCAGGGTTTCTATTTCAGCAAGCCGATCAGTCCGGATGGATTTGCCGATCTCCTCCGTAAAAACTCCAGTTCGGCAATGGGGTCTATTCGTAAATCCTGATGGTTTGAAAATTTATTTTTCGTGTCCAGGCATCAGCTCCGCGCCAGACTTTCCTCCAGCGCGGAAATATCCACGGCGCCCTTATCGTTGACGTTGGTTTTGAATTGCCGGACTCCCTGAGCAACGGCATGAAGCTTCGCGGGAGAAGCAACCGCGCAGACGTTTATTTCGGACAGTTTTTCTATGTCCGACGACAGAAAATCAAAAATTCCCGTCACCGCAGCTTCCACAATATCCGCGGTGACTAAGTTTAAGCGTCCCTCTCCATAAAGTTCAAAGGCGAAATCTTTCAGAGCCATACTATCCACAACCTTCGTGACAGTATAGGCAACGTTATAGATTTTGTCATAACTGATATCGGCCACAGCGCCCAATCCCAAGAGCAGCAGTATTTCCGCTCCGATTCTGCCGGGAAAAGGAATAATTGTTTTTTCATCAAAACGGCCGCTGATTCTTCCGCGTTTGATTTCCCGGGAAATCATCCCGTTGAGACGCCAGTCAATAAATCCGCCGATGCCGCGCGGCGGTTTTTCGTCCGCAAAGATGCCCAGCACCAGACATTTATGTTTTGGAAGATCGGGGTTTTCTGTCGAGAGACTTAGCTGCATTTTTTTTGTTTAATTTCAGATTTAGAGCATCGAGGATGCCGTTGATAAAAGAACCGGAGTTTTCCGAGCCGAACGTTTTCCCCAGATCGACGGCTTCGTTCAGGGTGACTTTCGGCGGAATGTCATCACAATAGAGAAATTCAAATACGGCCAGGCGTAAAATACTGATATCAACACGGGACATCCGTCCCAGCGACCAGTTATCCGAACAGTCGGCAATAAGCTTGTCCAGTTCCTCTTTGTGTTCGCATGTGCCCTGCACCAGAAACCCGGCAAATTCTTTAGCCGTTTGGGGAGCCACAAAATTACCCCAGAAAAGCTTCAAGGCCTCTTGCGCATCAATATTCACAAAATTAAGACTGTATAGAACCTGTAAGGCAATTTCTCTCGCCTTTCTCCGCCCGCGCATTAATTATAAACCCTCAAAGAACTTTTGATCACGCTGCTTTGTTACGACTTCCGAGACCGTCGTTTTTATTTAAATCTTCTTGAATAAATCCACCATTTCTATCGCGGTCATCGCCGCGTCCGCCCCTTTATTGCCCGACTTGGTCCCCGCGCGCTCAATCGCCTGTTCAATGGTATCCGTGGTCAAAACCCCGAACACAACAGGCACTTCCGTTTCCAGACCAACGACGGCAATACCTTTGGATACCTCGGCGCTGATGTATTCAAAGTGCGGAGTGGCGCCGCGGATAATTGCACCCAGACAAATAACGGCGTCGAAGCGTCCGCTCTTGGCCAATTTTTTGGCGGTCAGCGGTAATTCAAAAGAACCGGGAACTTTATAAATCACAATATCCTTGTCATCCGCGCCGGCCCTGATCAGAGCGTCAATGGTTCCTTCGATTAATCTGCCGCAAATAAAATCGTTAAAACGGCTGGCCACAATGCCAAACTTCATTCCTTTGGCGACAATTTTTCCTTCAATTATTTTCGGCATAGTTCATTACCATCCTTATGTTTAATGTTTTATTCATCCTTCCGTAAAAATTTCCGCACTGATATTAAAACCGGATTCCCGCCGGTGCGGGAAAGACCGGTGGAAATTGTTTATATCTTCAAAAGATGTCCCATCTTTTTTTTCTTCGTTTTCATGTAATGAATGTTATTTTCATTAGGATCTATTTCGATGGGAACACGTTTGATGATCTCAATCCCGTACCCTTCCAGTCCGACTATTTTTTTCGGATTATTGGTCAGCAAGCGCATCTTACGCACACCCAGATCAGCCAGAATCTGCGCACCGATTCCATAATCTCTCAAATCCGGTTTAAATCCAAGTTCGATATTGGCTTCCACCGTATCCTTGCCCTCTTCCTGCAGAGCGTAAGCCTTGATTTTATTGACCAGACCAATCCCCCGGCCTTCCTGACGCATGTAAACGATTACGCCCTTGCCTTCTTTTTCCACCATGCTCATGGCGCGATGCAGCTGATCGCCGCAGTCGCAGCGCTTGGAACCGAAAAGATCGCCGGTGAGACATTCCGAGTGGACCCTGACCAGCACTTCGTCATCTTCTTTGATGTCGCCTTTAACCAAAGCAATATGCTGCCAGTCATCCACATCGTTTTCATAAACGATCATCTTAAACTCACCACCGAAACAGGTCGGTATCGTCGCTTCCGCCATTCTCCTGATCAGTGATTCGTTCTGCATGCGATAATCAATGAGATCGGCAATCGTGACAATTTTCAATTTATGTTCGCGGGCAAAAATTTCCAGATCCGGCATTCTGGCCATCGTGCCATCGTCTTTCATGATCTCGCAAATGACGCCGGCCGGCGTCAAACCGGCGAGACGGCACAAATCAACGGACCCTTCCGTCTGTCCCGTGCGCACCAAAACGCCGCCTTTTTTTGCGCGAATAGGAAAAATATGTCCGGGACTGACCAAATCCTCCGGCTTGGCCTGCGGATTCACAGCTGTCTGAATAGTCGTCGCCCGATCCGCAGCGGAAATACCAGTGGTAACGCCATGTCGCGCTTCGATGGAAATGGTAAACGCGGTGCCGAAACGGCACTGATTATCCTGAACCATCTGTTTCAGGTTAAGTTTATCCGCCATATCTTCATTAAGGGTCAAACAAATCAAGCCGCGGCCGTAGCGGGCCATGAAGTTGATGGTTTTGGCCGTGGCGAACTGAGCCGCCATGAAAATATCGCCTTCGTTTTCGCGGTCTTCATCATCAACGAGAATAATCATTTTCCCGTTTTTGATATCTTCAATTGCTTCCTGAATCGTGCTGATTGCCATTTTATTATCCTTACTTCTTAAAAACCATGTTTTGCCAGAAAATCCTCATCGATTCCCCGGTTTGATTGCAATAATTTTTCCACATATTTGCCTAAAATGTCCGTTTCAATATTGACCAAGTCGGCTTCTTTTTTCTGCACAAGCGTGGTGTGGGCCGCTGTATGCGGAATTATATTAACATAAAACCGGCTTTTTTCAAGTTTGTTCACGGTCAGACTGATGCCGTCGATGGCCACCGAACCTTTTTCCACAATATATCGCGAAATATTTTCTTTCATTTCTACCGCCAGAATCAGCGATCCCGATTTCTGAATCTGCGAAAGTATCCTGCCTGTGGCATCGACATGTCCCAGCACAAAATGACCGCCGACAAAACCACCGACCCGCAGAGATTTTTCCAGATTAACATTCTGTCCCGCTTGTAAAAATTTCAAAGTGGTTCTGGAAAGCGTTTCTGCGGAAACATCAGCCTGAAAGTTATTTTGATTCATGGACGTGACCGTCAGGCAGGCGCCGTTTACGGCAATGCTGTCGCCGATGGAAACCTCCGCAAGGCTTATGCCTGTTTCAATTTCCAGAACGGCGTCCGCGCCCTTCATCGTTAGACGCTTTACCTTGCCTGATCCTTCCACGATTCCGGTAAACATATCTATTTTTTACCCTTGCTCAGCAAATCTTTCAATTCGGACATGAACTCACCGACGTCGCGGAACTGCCGGTAAACCGATGCAAATCTCACGTAGGCAACACCGTCGAAATTCTTCAACTCACTCATTATCTTTTCTCCGATGACCGTGGAAGAAATTTCCTCTGCCTGCATTTCCTGACAGCCCTGTTCGACATTTTCGACAAGCTTGTCTATCGCCTCCATGCTGATCGGCCGTTTCTCACAGGCTTTTTTCAATCCGTTCAATATTTTCTGCCGGTCAAACTGTTCGCGGCGGCCGTCCTTTTTAACCACCATCGGCAGCACATCTTCCACATACTCATATGTGGTGAAACGTTTGGTGCAATCCAGACATTCACGGCGGCGGCGGACGGCTTTCCCGTCTTTGCTGATTCGTGAGTCGATAACCTTGTTTTCCGAATGGCCGCAAAACGGACATTTCATGATGACGTCACCTTGACAGATTAAAGTTGTTCAACACAAATTCCCGCTTCTTGGAGCATCTCGGCGGCCAGCTGATCGTGATAGCCGTCGCGAATGACAACACGTCTGATACCGGCGTTAATGATCATCTTGGCGCAAATGACACAGGGGTGGTTCGTGCAATACAGCGTCGACCCTTTGGTGATGACCCCGTGAAGCGCCGCCTGAATAATCGCGTTTTGTTCGGCATGCAGTCCGCGGCACAGTTCATGACGCTCCCCGGAAGGAACTTTCAGCTGTTCGCGCAGACAGCCGATATCCAGACAATGCTGCAAATGGGAGGGCGCCCCGTTATAACCGGTGGCCAGAATACGGCTGTCACGCACCAGTCCCGCGCCCACCGATCTCCGGCAGCAGGTGCTGCGCCTGGATACCAGTTCGACAATATCCAGAAAATAACTGTCCCAATCCGGTCTTGTTCGTTTTTTCTCCTGCGCACCGGATGCCGATGATTTTTTTTCAGCCATAATAATTTACCACGAGAAAAATTTCCCGTTCCGGTTTCCGGTTAAATATTTTTAATCCGGTCCTGATACAGAGGAAAGCGATCACAAAGTTCTTTGACCTTTTCCGCAACGGCCTTGTTTTTCTGCTCGTTGTTGATGTCTTTGATCACATCAGCAATGTAAGAGGCTATCAGACGCATTTCGTTTTCCTTCATGCCCCGGGTGGTCACAGCGGGCGTGCCGATTCTGATGCCGCTGGTCACCTGAGGACTCTTCGTGTCAAAGGGAATGCCGTTTTTGTTGACGGTGATGGAGGCGCGATCCAGCGCTTCCTGCGCATCCTTGCCGGTCACATTCTTGTCCGTTAAATCAACCAGCATCAAATGATTGTCCGTTCCTCCGGAAACAAGCCTGAAGCCATTATTCTGCAGTTCCTCCGCCATGGCGCGGGCGTTTTTAATGATCTGCTGCTGATAGGCCTTAAATTCCGGTTGTAGCGCTTCCTTGAAGGCAACGGCCTTGGCCGCAATGACATGCATTAACGGGCCGCCCTGCATGCCGGGGAAAACCCTGCTGTTCAGCGTTTTCGCGTAAGCGTCCTTGCACATCACGACACCGCCGCGCGGGCCGCGCAGCGTCTTATGCGTCGTGGTCGTAACAAACTCACAAACGGGAACCGGCGAGGGATGCAATCCGGTGCAGACCAGACCGGCGATATGAGCGATATCCGCCATAATCACCGCGCCGACTTCGTCAGCAATCTTGCGAAATTTTTCAAAATCGATCGTTCGCGGGTAAGCGCTGGCGCCGACAATAATCATTTTGGGCTTGTGTTCTTTGGCCAGTTTTTCCACTTCGTCGAAATCAATCGTTTCCGTTTCTTTCTTGACACCGTAAGGAATGATTTTATAAAACTTCCCGGAAAAATTGGCCGGGCTGCCGTGAGACAGATGCCCGCCGTGAGACAGGTTCATTCCCAGAATGGTGTCACCCGGCTGCGCGACGGCAAAATACACCGCCATGTTCGCCTGCGTGCCCGAATGGGGCTGAACATTCACATGATCGGCGCCGAAAAGTTGCTTACAGCGGTCAATCGCCAGACTCTCCACGATGTCCACGTATTCACAGCCGCCATAATATCGTTTTCCCGGGTAACCTTCCGCGTATTTGTTGGTCATCACACAACCCTGCGCTTCCAGCACCGCTTCACTGACAAAATTTTCCGAGGCGATCAATTCTATTTTTCCCGTCTGTCGGCGTGTTTCCAGATCGATGGCCTTCATTACTTCCAGATCAACTTTTTCTAAAAAAGACATGAAAATATTTCTCTCCTTCATTCTTAAATTCTTCTTGTTTCAAAATCCCCATTGGTGTCGCTCAGGGGATAGTTCGACTAAGGCCTCAATCTTCGCTTCGCTTGATTTCGGCAAGTCTCACTACGCTTCTGAAACGTGGGACTCACTATATTTTTTAAACACCAAAACAGCGTTGACACCGCCAAAACCAAACGTATTGGACATGGCCGTGCTGATTTCCTGATGTCGCGCAACTTTCGGTACATAATCCAAGTCGCATTCATCTCCGGGGTTATCAAGATTAATCGTCGGTGGAATAACGCCTTCCTGAAGAGCCTTAACGGCGAAAATCGCTTCCACGCCTCCCGCAGCGCCCAGCATATGACCGGTCATGGATTTTGTGGAACTGACCATTAATTTTTTAGCGTGTTCTCCAAAAAGCGCTTTAATCGCCTGCGTTTCATATAAATCATTGAGCGGCGTTGACGTTCCGTGAGCATTGATGTAATCGACGTCTTCAGGATGCAAACCGGCATCCTTGATCGCAACCCGCATGCTGCGGGCGGCACCTTCATGGCCGGGCGGCGGTGCAGCCATATGAAAAGCGTCAGAGGTACAACCGTAACCAGCCAGTTCCGCATAAATTCGCGCACCTCTGCTGATGGCAAGGGATAACTCCTCCAAAATGACAACGCCGCTTCCCTCGCCGATGATAAAACCGTCGCGGTCTTTATCGAATGGCCTGCTGGCCTTTTGAGGTTCGTCGTTTCTTACCGACAGCGCCCGCATGGATCCGAAACCGCCGACGGCCAGTTGCGTAACCGCCGCCTCCACCCCTCCGGCAATCATGACATCGGCATCCCCGTAGGCAATGGTTTTGTACGCATCACCGATGGCCGATGTTCCCGATGCACAGGCCGTAACTGCACAATTGATGGGGCCTTTGGCTCCAAATTTGATGGAGACGTGCCCGGACGCAAGATTGGCGAGAATTGCAGGAACGGCAAAGGGAGAAATTTTGCGGGGACCGGCATTTAGTAGATTCTTATATTCTTCTTCCAGGGTGGCCAGCCCCCCGATCGCTGAACCGATGATCACACCGGTTCGTTCGGAAATATCGGAACCAATCGTCAGGCTGGCATCCGCCAGCGCCATCTCGGCTGCGGCGATTGAATAAAGAAGGAAGTCATCATAGCGACGGACTTCCTGTTTACTGACATATTGCAGAGGATCAAAATTTTTTATTTCACCGGCTATTCTTGTTTTAAACGCGGCACTGTCAAATTTCGTGATCAGGCCGATGCCCGACTTACCCGAAACCGCAGCCTCCCATGATTCATGTAATGAATTTCCCAGGGGGGTCAACGCACCAAGACCTGTTACTACAACACGCCTTTTCATGGGATTTAATCCTGCACGGCTTATTTTATTTAACGCCTTTCTTTTTCAGAAAATCCACCACGTCTTGAATCGTGGCAATTTTTTCCAATTCTTCGTCAGCTATTTCTATATCAAACGCTTCTTCCATTTCCATGAGCAGTTCAACGATGTCTAAAGAATCCGCTCCCAGATCGTCAATGAAAGATGCTTCCAGAACACATTCTTCTTTTGTTACATCAAGTTGCTCGACGATTATGTTGATAACTCTTTCTTCTAACGTCATGCAAATCCTCCTCAAGTCTTTGATTGCTTGGCAGATTATTTCAATTTGGACTTCTCGTAACGGTCGCTGGGGGTAATTCTTTCTTTTCAAAAAGAGAAAAGAAGAGTTTTAAGACCAATTGATTATCAGTATAATTGTTTTTTTAATCGTACGCTTTAGTCGTTCTTTTCCGCTTTCCTGTACTCCCGGCCCTTGTAGGTTTCGCAGGTTGGACAGATGCGATGAGGCAGCTTCGGCTCATTGCACTGCGGGCACAAAGAAATTGAAGGAGATTTCAAAAAATCATTCGCCCTTCTCTGATTCCGTCTTGTTTTAGAATGTCGCTTTACTGGATTTGGCATAATTCACCCTTTTCTATTATTAATTTTTTATTGTAAAATTTTTCAAAACAGCCATACGGCTGTCCATCAAACCGGCTCCGCATCGGCAGGAGGTCACGTTCAAATTGACGCCGCATTGCTGACACAACCCCTTACATTCGTCACGGCAAAGCGCTTTAATCGGTATCTGCAAAATAATCTGTTCACAAATGATCGGAGTCAAATCAAGAAAATCTCCCTGATAATAACTCACTTCTAATTCTTCCGGCTTAAGCTCCAATTCTTCTCTTTTCTCCGCTTTTGCGGGAAGCAAGCTGTAAGCAAAGTCGCTGCCGATTTTAACTTTTGTATTTTCCAAACAGCGGCTGCAGCAAATATCAATGCAAGCTGAAAAGGAACCTTTGATAAAAACAGTGCCTGAGGTTTTGGTAATCAGACAGTCAACATCAATTTTTTCCAGAGAAAAATCAGGTGCTTCGCTTTCCTGAAAACACGTTTTGAACCAGACATCGCCTTCAGAAAAAATAAAATGCTGTCCCTCCTCCGGAATCAGAAAAATGTTAATTTTCAAAGAATTAGCCATAAAAGAAGCCTGCCGCTTAAAAAATACCCCTAAATTAACCTTGCGAGTAAATTATAAAATCCCTTTAATGTCAAGCACAATTTATCTCCTTAGATTATGAATTAACTTGCTAATTTTATATTTGATTTCAAATTTCAGGGCACTTCCCCCGGGCCTGCTTAAACACAAAATTTCAAGACACTTGACAAAAGGTCTCTCTCAATCCTATAAGGCTGGGAAAAAGCAGGAAAAAATTATGAAGAAAATCAGAACACGTTTCGCACCTTCCCCCACAGGTTTTTTACATATCGGCGGAGCAAGAACCGCTCTTTTCAACTGGCTTTATGCCCGTCATCACAGTGGGGAATTTATTCTGCGGATCGAGGACACGGACCAGCAGCGTTCCACCGACGAATCCACAAGAGCCATATTGGATGCCATGACGTGGTTGGGATTAAATTGTGACGAAGGTCCCTATTTTCAGGCACAGCGCGTTGATCTGCACAGGGAGATGGTTCAGAAACTAATCAAGGAAGACAAGGCCTACTACTGCACCTGCACACCGGAAGAATTAGAAGAAAAAAGGAAACAGGCTCTGGCGACAGGCAAGAAACCGAAATACGACGGCACCTGTCGCGACAAAAATCTAAAGAAAACCGCGGGCAGTGTTGTGCGCTTCCGCGGACAGCAGACAGGCGTGACGGTCGTGGAAGACCTCATCAAAGGCAACATCGTATTCAATAATGAAGAGCTGGACGATTTGATTATCGAACGCAGTGACGGATATCCCACGTACAACTTTGCTGTCGTTATCGATGATGCCCTGATGAATATCACCCATGTTATCCGCGGCGATGATCATGTCAACAACACTCCTCGCCAGATTCTGCTGTATCAGGCGCTGAAATTTGATGTGCCCAAATTCGCCCATGTTCCCATGATTCTGGGAAGTGACAAGACGCGTTTGAGCAAACGCCATGGCGCAACGTCGGTTATGGCCTATAAGGAAATGGGCTTTTTGCCGGAAGCGCTCGTCAATTATCTGGTGCGTCTTGGCTGGGCCCACGGCGATCAGGAAATATTTTCGTCCCAGGATCTGATTGAACTCTTCGATCTGGATGCCGTCGGTAAATCACCAGCGGTTTTCAATCCCGATAAACTTCTCTGGCTCAACGCACATTATATTAAGGAAGCGGCACCCAAACGGTTAAGAGAAGAGATGAAAACCATCTGGCCGGCCGGAATCGACACAAGCAATACCGACTTCACTCAAAAAGTGATTGCCGATTTGCAGACAAGAGTGAAGACGCTCGTGGAACTGGCCGGCTCAGCCGATTTCTATTTCACCGACGAGATTAAATACGACGAACAGTCAGCTCAGAAATTTTTGACGGCTGATGTCGCGCCCCATTTGAAAGCGCTTGTTGAATCGATGGTTTCCCTGCAGGATTTCAGTAAAAAAGGACTCGAAGAATTTTTAATGAACTTCATTCAGGAGAGAAACATAAAATTCAAGCTCATCGCGCAGCCCCTGCGCGTGGCACTGACCGGTAAAACTGTGAGCCCGGGCATTGATGAAATCATGGTTACGCTGGGCAAGGAACGTGTAATTAAAAAAATCAATAACGCAATAGCGTATATCGAATCGCTTGCGCCATATTAATGACGCGTTCAGAACTGATCCAATTTTAACTTGACTTTTACAGGTTGATTCAATAGATAGTCTAGCCTCGAGACGGCAGGAAAACCGCCGGACAGCAAGTTGAGCGTATCTGCGCTGAACCTGACAAAGACACGCCACCATGGTCCCATCGTCTAGTGGTTAGGACGCTGGCCTCTCACGCCGGAAACCGGGGT
>CAZIJZ010000042.1:0-23205 GCA_964539765.1 uncultured Smithella sp. | reverse complement strand
AGATTTTTAAGGTCGGTCTGAAGCTGCATGAAATTTGCGCTGGCCTTGAGTTCCGGGTAGGCTTCGGCAACCGCGAACAATCCCCGCACTGTTTCCAGCATCATATTTTCCGCTTTAGCGCGGTCTGCGGGAACGGTTGCCTTCATCGCCGATGACCGGGCTTCACCGTACTTCTCAAAAAGACCTTTTTCATGCGCGGCGTATCCTTTAACCGTTTCTACCAGGTTGCCCACAAGATCATAGCGTTTTTTCAGGAGGACATCCACATCCGCCCATGCCGATTCGACATTGTTTTTATACCGCACAAGGCGGTTGTAAGCTAAAATGACAACGATAACGACTATGATGATGAATAATATTATGAATAGCATAATCGTTCCATTCTCCTTTGTCAGGAATTTTTATGTATCCTAATCTGAAGCATCATATTTATCAATACCTTTAATGGTGCAAGCATTACGGGAATATAACGCTTAATGATTCATCACAAAATTGACTTATACGTTATGTCTAATAATTTTTTCGGGCAATTATTGTTTCACATTCAGTTGCCAAATCACTAAGCGTTTCGAGTCCTCCCACGTTATCACCCGCTATCAATAAATTCTCCAAGCCATTGCCGATGTGACTCAGAAATGCGGGTTTGTGTTTTTTGAGTCCGAGAAATCCGTAGGCGCCCAGCGCCTGCAAAAGCCGCTGCACGGATCCCATCCAGAAATTTTGAATAAATTCATCGCGGCTGTAAGACGGTTTCATGAGTTCACAGTAAAAGTCTATCAGCTCGTTTCGTTCTTCATCTTCGAAGGTGACGTAAGGATCGCAAATCAGCGAACCCAAGTCGTAAAACAGACAGCCTTGGCGCATTCCCTGAAAATCAATCAAGACAGGCCTGCCGTTTTTAATCATGATATTCTGCGACTGAAAATCGCGGTGAATCAGGGACGGTTTTATTTTTTGCAGGCGCTCGGAAAGCGCATCCAGTTCTTGATTCAACTTCGCGGCATCCGTTGAAGAAAGTTTTATCTTGCAGACTTCCCAGACGAGATTTTCCAGAAAATAGTCATGCTCCCATTTATATAATCGCGGGCCGTAACTTTCCGACAGTTGCACATCCCCGGGAACGGATTTCAGGTCACAAGAATGTAAACGATGGATTTGCGTGAGCACCCGAAAATAATAATCGCGCCTTTCTTCCCAGGGCATAAATCTTTCCGACCACAGATCAACTTCTCCTAAATCATCAATCAGGATAAAATGCCTGACGGCATCCTGTATAATAATCCGCGGCACATTCATACCCAGCGATAACATGAATTTGTTAATACCGGCCCACTGGGCATTTTCCGCCACCTCATCGCCGTAATGCATAAAGACAAAGCTGTCTCCATGCGGCAGAGTCACCCTTAAAAATTCTCGGTCGGAGCCGCCTTTCTTGATTGGCTCAAGCTTAAAATCAGCCTTGCCCAGATGTTCAGTTAAAAATTTTTGAATTTCTTTCTGCATAAATTCTAACTAACGTTGTCATTTCTCGAATGGGCCCCCTTTGTCATCCCCGAATGGTTCTGTCGGGGATCCAGTCTTTTTTATTCCTGGATTCCGGCCAAGCCCATGCCGGAATGACATCAACATGGTATTCCTTAACCAATGCCTGTTTCTCTCAACCTATTATACTCTTCCACCGTCCCCACATCATACCAACTACCATCATCAATTATAACGCTGCAGACAGAGCGCGGATTTTCCTTTATCATCTCCACCAGCGGCAAAACGACTGATTCAATTTTCCCCGCTGTCAATCGTTTGAGGAAAGATTTTTCCACAATATAGATTCCGGCAAAAAGACATTTCTTTACGCCGTCATTTTTCAAGATATGCCGCATGTCGCAAACAAAGCCATCTTTATCAACACTGACATTGAGCAGCGGCCCGGTTGAACGCAGCGCCAGCGTAACAGGTGTTTTCAGTTCAAAATGTTTTCTAATCAGCAGTTCAATCGGCATGTTGGTGATGATGTCGCCGTTATAAACGATGATTCCTTCGTCTTCGGCGATCAGGTCTTCGATATTCTTGATGCCTCCGGCAGTGTCAAGCAAAACCGGCTCGTGACGAAATGTAATTGGAATACCTTTCCAATTATTTTCAGGAAAAACCTCGGCGTATTTTTCCGCGCAGTGATGCGTGTTGACAATAAAACGCTTAACGCCGACGGCACGCAGATGCGCCATCGCGTAAGTGATAATAGGCTTCCCACCTATTTCCAAAAGAGGTTTGGGCGTATCTTCAGTCAGTGGCCGGAGCCTCGTCCCCAGTCCCGCGCCCAATATGAATGCTGTATTAATTTGTTTCCCTATCATAATATGTATTTTCTGTTTTTTCCTTTTTTCTCATACCATATCTATTAATGCAACTTCGTAAAAACTCCAGATGCGAGGCGCGCACGACTTCATATTTAATACCATTTGCCTTCGAAGGATAACGCGACGGCAAGGCGGAGGCTCCGCAGGCGTATTGATAATACGTTGAGGAAGCCGACAACGCATCCAACAAAGTTAGCCGATGAAGGCACATTGGTATTGCTACTTCTTCCCATACTCCGGATCAATCTTCACCAGCGCCGCCACAATAAAGCCGGGTATGGTCGTGATCAGAATCCAGATGAAGAAATTCTGATAGCCCAGCATATCCTGTATCCAGCCGCTGCCCATAGCGGGAATCATCATTCCCAACGCCATAATGCCGGTGCCTATCGCGTAGAATACGGTTTTGTATTCACCCTGCGAGACCATGATCATATAAATCGTGTAAGCGGTAAAGCCGAAGCCATAACCGAATTTTTCAACCGCTACGGCGGAACCGATCAGCCATAGATTTTGAGGCAGGGCATAGGATAGATAGACGAAAATCACATCCGGCAGGTGCATAATAAATACCATCGGCCAAAGCCAATATTTCAAACCGTTTCTATAAATCACATAACCGCCCAGAAGGCCGCCCAGCATCAGCGCTATAACTCCGACCGTGCCATAAATAATGCCGACATCAGCTGTGGTTAAACCCAAACCGCCTTTGGCTGGCGTATCCAGCAGAAACGGCACAACCATTTTGGTGAGTTGCGCCTCGGCAAAACGGTATAATAGAAAAAATAATATGATGACAAGAATATCCTTGCGCCGGAAGAAAAGGGTCAGAACACGGAAATATTCCGCCAGAAAATTTTTCGATTTGTCCCACGGCGCGCTGACATCTGTGGCTGGCCGCGGCAAAACAAAAAAGTGATAGATGAAAAAAGCCAGAAAAAGAGCGCCCACACCGATAAAGGCCAGCGACCAGGCTCTCGCCGCCGGATAGCCGTAATTTTCCAGCATCCCGGCCAGAAAAACCAGCCCGCCTTCAGCGGCAATGGTTGCAATCCGGTAAAAAATAACGCGCACACCGACAAACGCCGCCTGCTGCGGCGTATCCAGCCCCAGCATATAAAATCCGTCGGCGGCGATATCGTGCGTGGCGGAGCTGAAAGCCATAATCCAGAAAATAGCCAGAGAATAACGCACAAAATTTGTCGCGGGCAAGGTCAGGGCAACACAGGCAAGAGAGGCACCGATAGCCAGTTGCATAGCCAGTATCCAGAAACGCTTGGTGCGGAAGATATCAACGAACGGGCTCCAGAGCGGTTTGATGACCCAGGGGATATAAAGCCAGCTTGTGTAAAAAGCGATTTCGGTGTTGGAAAGTCCCATATCCTTGTAAAGCACAACGCTGACCGTCATGGCAATCACGTAGGGAATGCCTTCGGCTAAATAGAGAGAAGGAACCCAAAGCCAGGGGTTCCTCCGGCCCACATTATTTATTGTTTCTGTTTTTGTTTCGGACATAATTTTGTTCCTGGATCCCCGCCTTCGCGGGGATGACAAATTCTCAATCCCGCGTTACTTTACTTCTGAAGTTTGGATTTCGTTAATACAATTTTTTTATCTTTGTGCCGGTGAAGTAGTGCGTCAGGATTTCTTCCGCCTTGAATCCTCTGGAGGCCATGACCGCCGCGCCGATCTGGCAGAGACCCACGCCGTGACCCCAGCCGCCGCCTTTCAGAGTAAAACTTTTCACCGTGTTGTCAGACTCTTTTATTTTTTCTACAATGAAAGCGCTGCTCAACAGATGGCTGGGCGAGAGCCAGCGGCGGATTTCCAGTTCCTTGCCGATAATCATTGTTTTCTTCGAGCCTTCAATTTTCAATTTATAGATTCTACCCGACGGACCGCGCTCCAGCGGAACTAGGTCGATTAATTCACCAAAATCAATCCCCGATTTTTTCCTGATTATATTTCCCAGTTCCTCTTTTGAGTATACAACCTGCCAGCGGTAAAAATCCGGCGTTTCCTGATCGAACGCCGGTAAAATCATCTTCAGCAATTCCTTATCCTGCGTGTTGCAATAAGCTCTCGGATTGCCGGTCAGCCAGCGCTTTGCTTCGCCCTCCGAACGGACAGGAGAACGTCTGTCAACATCATCACTCACATTGTTCAGATAATCATAATTTTTATCTTCCCAGGCTGACGCAAATACTTCCGTCTGTCCTCCGCAGGATTTGTAATAGCGTGCGTCACAAATTTCGCCGTCATAAACCAGAAAGTCCCCACGGGTCTGCTTGATCGCCTCCCGGACGTTTTCAGAAATAATTCTGGTGATACCCTGATAACGCTGGCAGTGGTCGTCCGCACAGACATCAAATCCTTCATGGTCGTTGACATCCTGCCAGACAACGATTTCATGTTCGGTTTTCACTTGCACGGAAGGCCGGGCAGCTTTCTTTTTCGCAAGCATACTCACCAGCCAGCTGCGGGCGGTGATGGCCTGCGCCTTCAAAAATTCCAGCGGCGCAGAGGCGGACATTTCCGAGGAAATGACGCTTTCGAGATAATCCTCCAGAGGAATTTTGTTGATGAGGTTTAAAGCGGAATCGGAGACAACCGATAAAAATAAATCTCCCCGAAAAGATTGTTCTTGATGTCGCTGCCAGTGAAAATCAATGCCGATTTTCACGTCGGCCAGGGTGAAGATCGCTTCGGAATTTGCAGTCAGCAGGATTTCTTTTTGTTTAAGAATTTCTTTTCCCGAAGAATCCTGAAGATCGATAAGGCCATTGTCCGCATGGACGTTCATGCGACCGTCAATTGTCCGGCCGTCAGGCAGGAAAAAATTTCCTTTTAAGGATATTTGCGCCTCGCTGTAATTCTGCAGTAGGGCGACTTTGATTTCAGGCTCGTTATCAATCATGTTTGAGTTTTTATGAATAAAAGAAATAGAAGTCAAGAAAGTAAATACTTGAATATCGTTATTTTATCGTGTATGAATTCCGGTAAAATCATTTCGCGGATGGTTTATGGCTCACATTTGGCCGATTGGAGGAGGCAAGGGAGGATCAGGAAAGAGTTTTCTGGCAAGTTCGATGGGGCGTCTTCTGGCCAAATCCGGGAAAAAAACTTTACTGATTGATCTTGATCTGGGAGCGGCAAATCTGCACACGATGGTGGACGTTCCCTATCCGGAAAAGTGTTTCTCCGATTTTGTCTCCAAAAAAATCCCTGATCTGGAAGATACGGTTCTTCAAACACCCTTCCCTAATCTTTTTCTAATCAGCGGCGCCCACGACAGTCTGGATATTGCCAATCTTCCGTATGAGAAAAAGATAAAAACACTCAAGGCCATTGCCAGGCTTCAGTACGAATATATCATTCTTGATCTGGGAGCGGGCACTGCCTTTAACACGCTGGATTTTTTCCTGGCTTCGCGGCATGGAATATTCATCACCACGCCGGAACCTACTTCCATCGAGAATGTTTACCGTCTGATGCGCGCCATCTATCTGCGTCGCATCCGCCATTATTTTTCAACTGCCGATTTCAAAACGCTCGAAAAAAAAGTCCGGGAACATCTGGGTGACGATTCTTTCAACAAACCGGAAAATATCGTTTCGATCATCAAGAAAGAATTTCCGGAGAAATACACGCTGATCAGAAAGGATTTCAGTTCTTTCCGTTTCAAACTTATTCTCAATCAACTCCGCAAGCAGGACAATACCGCCCTCGGTGAACAGATTTGTAAAATTATCAAGAAGCATCTGGGCATCAATGTGGAATTTGCGGGCAGCATCGCCTACGACGAGCATGTTCATGACGCCATCTGCCAGCGGGTGTGTTTTCTGGACCGTTATCCCTACACGCGGGCCGCCAATGATTTGCGTGTGGTTAATAAAAAAATGGGCAACGCTTTCGGCGAACAGCTGATGTTTAATTATCTCTAAAAATTGAATCAGGCTGCTGATGGAAAAAGACTTGGACCAGATGAATTATTACGAAATGCTGGACATCGCAACGACGGCGACCGCTGCGGAAATCCGCAGCGCCTACAATGCCGCCCTGCAGATGTATCAGCCCGATTCTCTGGTCAGCTATTCTTTTTTCTCGAAAGAAGAGCGCGATAAGATCCTCGCGCTGATCGATAAGGCTTATTTCACTCTGATCAATGAAGCACAAAGAGCTAAATACAACGATGAAATGAATCTGTCCGACACGTCCGTTTCCGCAGATCAGAGCAAAACGGCCCCTCAACCGGTCAACATCTTCGAATTTAACCGCCATGACATTGCTTTCCTGGCGCAAAAAAATAACAAATCGGAATTAAAAACAAAGCTTTCCCAAAGCCAGTCAATCCGGGAGATTCTTGCCCGGCAGAAAATAACCGGCGCCGACCTCAAGGCCATCCGGGAAGAACTGGGGGTCGCCGTCGAAACCATTCATCAGGAAACAAAAATCCGCCTTGACTACCTAAATGACATTGAAGAAGACAAAACGGAAAAGCTTCCTGCACCCGTTTTTCTCAAGGGTTTTATCAAGGCGTATTTAAAAAGCATCTGCGTCGAAAAAACCGATGAAATCAGCGCTGTTTACATGAACGGCTTACCCGGCAAAAATTAACTTGACAGGGCTAACCTTTAGTGTTCATTATTTAACAACATCAAAAAAAAATCTCCGAAGCGCCGGCAATTATTTTCCATGGTTCATCCGAAATTTAACGTATAAATGGCTCTTCCCGATTTTTTTAAACGACGATTGATTTAAAGGAGTACAAATGAGAAAAAAATTATTATATTTATTGCTGATAAGTTTGGCGGTAATTTTTGTCTGCTCGTGCTCTGATGATGATGTCAGTATTGATGATGACACCTCCGATTCCGATTATTTGGCAGTGCAAATGAGAGCCGATGCCGGCAATGAAGCAGTAACGCTTGACTGGCAGATGCTCCGCAGCGCCGAAACATACAGCATTTATTATCTGGAAGATGACAATGAAGGTCAACCTGACTCTCAAAAAATGAAGTCTCAGGGTACAAAAATAGATGGAGAAACAAACAATCTCATCAGCGCCCCTTATATTGTAACCGGCCTGGAAAACGGAAAAACATACTGGTTTGCCCTTTCCGCTAAAAATTCCGAGAATGAAGAAAGCGAACTGACACAGGCGATTTACGCGACGCCTGAAGTTGATCCGCCATTGCCGGCTCCTAAAAATGTCCGCGCCAATGCCGGAGACAAAGAGGTTACCGTGACATGGGATGCAGTGATCGGCGCGAACGGATACAAAGTGTATTATTACACATCTTTCGCAAATTATCAGGAAAGTCCCCTAATCACCAGTAACGCATATACCTTCACAGGACTTAACAATGACCAGGCCTATGTTTTCTTCGTCGCGGCGGAGGACAATGACGATGCAAGCGATAGTGGAGACAGCAGCGGTTCATTTGCATATACAACCAGACCCAGCGCAAATCCGCCTCCTTCCGCCCCTCAAAATCTCCGCGTCGTAAATCGCGGAGAGGGTTTTGTCGATCTCGCGTGGGACCCTCCGACATTTTACACGGGAACATTAACCTATAATGTTTATTTCTATACAGCGAGCAATATTACAAAATCTACCGCTCAGAAAGGCGCGTCAGACTGGACGGGCACCAGCACCAGAGCCGCTGACCTGGACAAAGAAAAAACATACTACTTTGTTGTAACGGCTCTGGATAATAACGGAGAAAGCGCGGAATCAAGGGAAGTTTCCGCAGTACCTGATTTATAGAAGCAGGAATATACCGGCTAATAAAATTGCAATAAAAAAGGGCTAAAGAGCCCTTTTTTATTGCACCGGAGAAAAAGACCGGACAGGGAAATGCGCAAGACGCAGGATTGAAACGTAATGAAATTTATGTTAAACGCGCGGATAAGCTAACATCGCAAACAGAGTAAATTTTATGAGTGTTTTTGAATACATCGCTTTAGATGAAAAAGGCCGGCAGTTGAAGGGTTTTGTCGATGCGCCGGGCATTGCCGCAGCACGTCAGAAATTGCGGGAAGAAAACATCTATCCCGTCGAAATCAATCAAGCGGAAGGAAAAAAAGATTCCGCCGTCTCAGCGGCTCTGAAAATTAATCTCTGGGAAAGGGTATCCGCCAGTCAGGTCGCCGTTTTCACCCGCCAGTTATCCACTTTATTGGGAGCGGGAATGCCGCTGGTGCCTTCTCTTTCCATTCTAATGCAGCAGGAAAAAAATCCGCTGTTAAAAAAGTCGCTGGCGCAAATCCGTGAACAGGTTACGGAAGGCAAAAGTCTGACCGAGGCCATGTCGGAATTTCCCCGCATCTTTCCTCCTTTTTATCTGAACATGGTGAGAGCCGGGGAAGCTTCGGGAACCATTAATCTGGTTCTGGAGCGGCTGGCCGATTTCAGTGAAAATCAGCAGGCGTTAATGAGCAAAATCCGTTCCGCTCTGGCCTACCCCATTATTATGTTCATCATGGGCAGCGCCGTTATTTTTCTTTTGATGACCTTTGTCGTTCCCAAAATCACGACCATTTTTACCGACATGAACCAGACGCTGCCTCTGGTAACCCTTGTTTTGATCAAGGTCAGCAATTTTCTGAAAGCTTTCTGGTGGCTTATTCTGATTCTGCTTTTTGCCGGAATCGCCGCTTTTAAATACATGACGGCGGGAACCGACGCGGGCAGACACTCCTGGGATAACATTAAGCTGAGACTTCCGATCATGGGCCAGATCAGCCGAAAAATCGCCGTAGCCCGGTTTTGCCGTACGCTGGCCACGCTGCTGCAAAGCGGCGTACCGCTTTTGGCGGCTATGGAAATTGTGCGTAATATTGTCAACAACGTTGTCATCGGCGACGCTATTCATCAGGCCGCCAGAGACCTGGAGGAAGGCAAGGGGCTTTCCGGTCCGCTGAACAAAAGCGGCTTGTTTCCTCCGCTGGTTACGGAAATGATTGCCGTAGGAGAACAAAGTGGTACGCTGGAGGCGATGCTCAATCGCATTGCCGTGGCTTACGAAAATGAATCGCAGGCCAATATCATGATCATGACATCGCTTTTAGAACCGCTTATGATACTGGTGATGGGTCTGGTGGTCGGCTTTATTGTTGTCTCTATCTTACTGCCGATATTTGAAATGAACCAGCTTGTCCGATAATGACTTTGTCAAGAAACCATGTGCCGCATTGCGCGTCGTCTTTCCTCGGGATTTACGCGCCTTGCCTCTGGCCTCTTTACAAAACCATACAAAATATGGCACATGTTATGTGAAGATGAGTTAAATTGAACAAAACAAGGGGGCATTATGAAACTTTTCAGACATCATAAAAATTCTCAGGCAGGTTTCACCCTGATCGAATTGATGGTTGTCATCGTCATTCTGGGCGTACTTGCCGGTATGATTATTCCCCGCATCATGGGACGTCCTGATGAAGCCAGACAGGCCAAAGCAAAAATACAAATAGAAGCCATGGAATCGGCGTTGAAGCTTTACAAGCTGGATAACGGCGGCTACCCGACGACAGAACAGGGACTGAAAGCTCTCGTCGAAGCACCGACCGTGGGAAACATCCCCAAGAACTGGCGTCAGGAAGGTTATCTGGAAAAAGGCAAAGTGCCTAAAGATCCATGGGGAAATGAATTTGTCTATTTAAGTCCCGGCAGCCATGGCGATTTTGATTTATCCTGTCTGGGTAAGGACGGTGAAGCCGGAGGCGAAGGTGTGGATCAGGACATCAACAACTGGGACATGGAGTAAGCGGGGGTTTACTCTGGTGGAATTGCTGCTGGTCATCGCGCTGATCGGCGTGATACTGGTACTGGCCGTTCCTTCCACAAGGGATGCTCTGACCGGCGACACACTCAAGAAAACGTCGCGCCAGTTGATCGGTCTGGAGAGAAAATTACGGACAGAGGCCGTTCGCGATCAACTGGACTATATTCTCTCGCTGGATTTATCCGGATCCGCCTACTGGGTCACCGCCTCCGATATGACGGCGGAAAAGCAGGCTGAGATAAAAAAACGCGCCCTGTCTCTGCCAGCGGATGTTGTCATTACCGATGTTGTGGATGAAAACAACAAAAAGAGAACCGCGGGCGAAGTAAAAATCATCTTCAAAAAAAACAATATTTGTTCACCGGGGATCATTCATCTGGCCTATAAGGAAGACAAAATGACCCTTGTCATTAATCCTTTTTTGGGGGTGACCGATATTTACGGCAAATATGTTGATATTCCCATCAACGACTCCGGACAGCAGGTGCCCCGGTGAAGGATATCGTCATGAAGCAGGCGGGGGGAAAAGGATTTACGCTGATGGAGGTGATGGTGGCCATGGCGATTCTGGCCATCGCTCTCGTTTCCATTTTCCAGCTCCAGTCGCAAAGTATTTCCATGGCTACGGATTCACGTTTTCTGACCACGGCCGCGCTTTTAGCCCAGAGCAAAATGGTCGAGGTTGAAACACAATCCACTTTATCCAACAAAACTGAAAGCGGAGATTTTGGACCCGATTATCCTCAATATACCTGGCAGCTGCTGATAGACGATACCCAGCTGCTGCAATTCAAAAAGATCGAGGTCACGGTAACCAACAAATTATTTCTGACCCGCGGAATCTACAAACTTGTTCTTTATAAAAAGCCTGGAACGTAAAGCATGAATCATCGACCGTCAAAAAAAAATATCGGTTGCGGCGGATTTACGCTCGTGGAAATTCTCATTGCGATTTTCATCCTCTCGCTGGTCATGGCCACGGTTTATGTTTCTTATACCGGCATCCTGAAAACATCACGCCAACTGGAAGAAGAAGGCGACATATACAAAATGGCGCGCACAGCATTAGAAAGGATTACCCGGGATTTGTCTTCTTTGCAGATGTCCGAAGGCGCTTACACACTGAGCGCCGAAAAAAATAAAACGGGCAACCGGCAATTCCATGCCATTTATTTCTGGTCGGCGTCCCATCTTGCTTTCAGTGAAACGGAAAGTGAAGGACGCCCGGCCGCCATCGGTTATTTCGTCCGGGAGGATGATGGAGGGAAAAGCTACGCGCTTTGGAGATCGGATGTCCCCGGCATCAAACCGGATGAAATAAAACAACCGGAAGCAGGATTTGTCATTTGTAAAAATATTGAAGCGTTCGGATTGACGTTTTACGATGCCGCCGGAGGAGAAAATGATTTGTGGGATTCTTCCGTGAACGGAGGAATCCACCAGGGCAAGGCGCCGGCAGCGGTCAAGATAGAACTCTTTCTGATCAACCCGAATGATCGGGAAAAGCCGTATAAATTTATGACAAAAGTATTTTTACCGGTCAGCAAGTAAGCATGATGAAAAACAAAATTTCAAACAACCATGGCGTCGCCCTGATTACGGTCATCCTCATCATCGTGATCCTGGTCGCCGTCGTCATTGAATTGAACCGGTCGTCCCGCGCTGACATCTACGACGCTGCCAACCTCAGTGACGGCATTAAATTAACGTACGTCGCCAAATCGGGATTTTACGGAGCGACCGCCCTCTTGACCAATTCCACCACCGATCACACGACTCTGCGCGACGACTGGGCCAATATGGAAACGGTATCGCTGAAATCCAATACGCTTTTTCCCGATGGCTATTTTATCGCCAGAATCGAGGATGAAGCGGGAAAAATTCCGCTGAACAAACTGGTCAACGGCGAAGAATACAACGAGGACGTCAAGGCCATGCTCGGCAGACTGCTGGCACAGCCGGAATTCGATCTGGACGCCAGGAAAATTGATGAAATTATTGATTCCATCAAAGACTGGATCGACGGAGATTATAATACAACCGGTTTCGGAGCGGAAAGCGGTTATTACGAATCCCTCGATCTGCCCTACAAAGCAAAAAACGCTCCGTTTGATTGCATTGAAGAATTGCTTATGGTAAAGGGGGTAACCAAAGAAATCTTTTATGGAACAAAGGACAGACCTTCATTGGCCAGATACGTTACCACAGACAGCGAAGGATTGATTAACATCAATACGGCGCCGAAAATAATCCTGCGTTCTTTGAGTGACGATATCAGCGCCGATCTGGCCGACAGAATTGATGAATACCGCACCGAAGAGAGCAATGATTTGGCTGGAAATCAATGGTATAGGAAAGTGCCCGGCATGGAAACGATAACAATTAACCAGGATCTGATTACCGTGAAAAGTAATTATTTTAAAATCATATCCACCGGCAAAATCAATGATATGTCAAAAACAATTACCGGAATTGTTCTGAAACAGGACACAAATCAGGTGAAGATCATTAAATGGAGGCAGGATTAATGCCGCAGAACATTCTGGGACTGGAAATCGGTCAAAGCACCATCAAAGCCGTGTTGCTGGCCAAAAAAGGTTCGGCCGGCGGCCGCATCCTGGACACCCGCGTTCTGGACATCGACACCTGCGGAGGCGTTGAACCGGCTTTAAAGAAACTGGCTGATGATAAAAATTTCTCCGGAATTCCCTGTATTGTTTCCGTGTCGCCCCGGGACATGATATTCCGCCATGTTCAACTTCCTTTCCGCGACGATAACAGAATCAGAAAAACCCTGCTTTTCGAACTGGAGCCGCTCATTCCCCTGCCCATTGAAGACGTGATCGCCGATTACCTGATCATGCCCCGCAGCGGGTTGCTGGTCGGAAGCCTGAATAAAAAAAGCGTTCGCGAAATCATAGAACTCGTGGAAAATAATCTGGGGAGCGTATCTGTCATCGACTCATCTCCGACGGCGCTGACGGCTCAGATAACAGACGGCAAAAAGGGCGGCGGAAGTAAAATCATTCTGGACATCGGCCGAAATTCAACCTCCGCGACATTTTGCGAGGATGAATTTATTATTCATATTCGTTCGCTGGCCTTTTGCGGCGAACAGATAACCCGGACCCTGGCAACGGATCTCTCCGTGGACAGAAATGAAGCGGAGAAATTGAAAGTCAGCAACGGGTTTCCCGAAGCGATCATGAAAACGAATGAGGAGTGCCGCCATTTTTGTGCGGAGTTGAAAAACACCGTCGAGTACATGAAGATAAACGGCGTGATGGAAAACGAACCCGGGCAAATCATTTTAACCGGCGGAGGGGCTCTGTTCGCTCCGCTGCGCAGAGAGCTGGACCATTACTTTTCCTGTCCGCTGGAAACGCTGGACCTCATCAAGAGCAAACAGCTGGAAGTGGAGAAAAATATTGCCGGCCAAATCCAGCCGGCGATCATGAACACAGCCATTGCCACAGCGCTGAGGGTTTCCGCCGGGAAAAAATCGTTCAACTTTCGCCAGGAGGAATTTGCAGCGAGACGTTCACGCTTTAACTTTAAAAATCAATTGAGATGGGCGCCCGTCCTGGCCGGAATCATTGTTCTGCTGGCGGTGGTCAATCAGATTCTTGACTACAGTTTAAAAACGCGGCAGCTCAACGGCATCAAAAAAGAAACTGCCCTGATTTTCAAAAACAGTTTCCCGGAAGCACAGTCCATGGTGGACCCCGTGCAGCAATTAGAGACAAAAATTACCGAAGACAAAAAAACTTTCGGGTTCGGCGAAGGACTATCCGAAGCGACCGCCGTCGAAATTCTGAAAGATATCTCCCGGCTGATTTTTCCCTCGCTGGATGTCGTCTTAACCGGATTGAATTATGAGAACAAGGTTATTTCCATCAAAGGCGAAGCAAAAACAATCGATGAGGTTACCTCGATTAAAAACGAACTTGTGAAATCTAAATATTTTCAGGACGTGACGATGGGATCAACCAGCCTTACCAAAGACGGCGGCAAGGTTGATTTCAATTTAAGGATTGACGTCAAATGATCAAAGAACTCTGGAATAAACTGGATACCAAACAGCGCAAGCTTGTCGCCGGCGCGGCCCTATTCGTGCTTTTCGCGCTCATGATGGAATTAGCCGTCTTTCCCTTCTGGGAATCGAAAAAGAAACTGGACAGGTCCATCGACGTCAACCAGAAGAAACTGACCGCCGTCAAGAAACTTTCCGAAGAATTTAACCAATTGGAATCAAAAATTTCAGCGATCAGAAGAGCCTCTTCCCAGCGCGGCACAAATTTTACTCTGTTTTCCTATCTGGAAAAAAAGGCGACGCAGGCCAACGTCCGGGGACGTATCAAGTACATGAATTCGTCCAAGGGAACTCAATCAGGCGCTTTTGAAGAATCCCTGATTGATATGAAGCTGGACAAGATTACCATCAAACAACTGACCGATTTTCTCTATTATGCCGAGTCGCCCGCTGATCTGGTGAGAATAAAGAAAATCAACATTACTAAGATGAAGGAAAATCCGGAATATGTAAGCGTGCAGTTGCAGATATCGTCCATTCAACCGTCGAATCATTCAATACAGGATACCAGGCCGCGATGAAAATACTGAAAAAAAAGGCATTATGGTTCACGCTTTATGCAATATGCATCACGCTGGTCTTTCTGTACCTGCTGTTTCCCTCGGATATCGCCAAAAGCAAACTAGAAGAATCCGTCAGGTCCACCGATTTTATGCTGAAGACCGGATCATTAAAACCGTCTTTGCCTTTCGGTTTGAAAATAAAAAATGTAAACTTAAGTTCGGGAGCTTCGTCAAACGTTTATTTTCAGGGAGACGTGCTGGATTTGCAGTTCCATCCATTCAATTTATTTCGGAAGAACAAACAAATCGGTATCAGCGGAGAAGCTTATGGGGGCAATTTTTCCGGAAATTTCGAAACAGCGCCTTCCGGCTTGTATCCGCCGCGGGAAGGATCTTTGAGATTTAAAAATATTGATCTGGGCAAATACACCTTCTTAAAAATATTCACCGGCAAACCAATCACCGGGAAGGCGAGCGGCAACTGGAAGCATTCCTCCGGCAGTAACGGCAGTGGATCTCTTTCCGGAACCGTTTCGCTTTTTCTGAACAAAGGCTCCTATCCGCTGGCGGAACCTTTTTTAGGGCTGGACCGGATCGATTTCGACCGGGGTGAAATTCAGGGCAAACTGGAGAACCGCGTGATTAAAATCGAAAAACTGCAGATATTCAGCTCCCAGATGGATTGCTCATTGAGCGGCGAAATTGCTCTTGCTGAAGATTTCAAAAACAGCCCGATCAACATGAGCGGTGAAATGATCCTATCCGGCCGGAAGGTTAAAATGAATATTAACATTGAAGGGACGATAGCCAATCCTTCTCTGCGCTATATGTAGGTAATTATGTTTTCTGAAATCACGGCAAAAACAAAAGAGCTCTTCGAAAAAATGAAGAATATCCCTTCCCTTCAATCCGTGGATACCGATGCGCTGATGTCTCTTGCCGTCGTGCTGGTGATTACAATTCTTTCTTACGAAACAACCGATCTTTTTTACAAAGCCGTCAGTTTTCCGTTAACGAAGCACGCCGCCGTTACAAAAAATCACGGCAGCGCTTCATTAACATATGACCGGCAGCAGCATCAACTTCAGGAGTACGGCATCATTACCGAACGCAATCTGTTTCTGACCACCATGAAAACGGCGGGCGGGGACGAATCGGCGGAAGGGCTCTTCGCTGCCGACGCCAAAAGCATCGACTTCGATCTGAAAGGAACCATTGCCGGCAATTCCTCCTTCGGCTTTATTATCGTTGAGGAAAGAGGAAGCCGCAAACAGAAATTATACCGGCTGGGTGACAAGATCGGCTCGCGCAAGCTCTCCAGGATAACCAGAAACACGGCTGTTTTAGAGGGCGCAGACGGAGAAGTAACATTAAAAGTTAAAGAGACGCTGGAAGATTCCCTGATGTCGAGCTCACCCGGCGTCCCCAGGAGACCGCAATCTCCAGGAACTGCGAATTTGATCAAAAATAATATTGGCGGAAAATCAAATTATCTGGATTCGATCATGAAACAGGCTGTCGTGCGACCGTTCATGCACCGAGGCGTGCGGGAGGGATATATTATTTCCAATATAAAACCCGACAGTCTTTATGAAAAGGCCGGTTTCCAGAACGGTGATATCATCACCGAAGTGAACAACAACCAGATGCAAAACGCAAATGATTTAATGCAACTGTTTAGTTCAATGCAATCCGGAAGCCGTTTGGCATTCGGTATCAAGAGAAGAGGCAAGGCGGAAACGCTTAACTATACGCTGGAATGACGGATCCGGGAGAGCAATAAATATGTATGCCGCTTATTTTGGATTAAAGGAGAATCCTTTCAGTTTATCGCCGGAACCGCGGTATCTTTTTCTGAGCGAGCAGCATCGCGATGCGCTGAACTGTCTCCTATACGGAATAAAAGAAAAGAAAGGGTTTGTCCTGCTTTCCGGTGATATCGGCATGGGCAAGACCACCATCTGCCGCAGTCTGCTTGCTTCTTTGGACGATTCAATGGAAACGGCGCTGATTTTCAACACAGCCGTTTCCGACCTTGATCTGCTGGAAACAATTCTGGGAGAATACGGCGTTGATATCCAGGAGACATCCCGGACCAGGAAAAGTTATATCGATGTCCTGAACGACTTTCTACTGAAGAATTTTTCAGTCGGTAAAACGGCCGTTCTTCTGATCGACGAGGCGCAGAATCTTTCGCACGGCGTCCTGGAACAGATCCGGATGCTTTCCAATCTGGAAACAGAAACCGAAAAACTGATTCAGATTATTTTAATCGGGCAGCCGGAGATCAATCATCACCTGATGCTTCCCGCTCTTCGTCAGTTAAATGAACGGATCACCGTACGATATGCCTTGAAGCCTTTGTCTCCGCCGGAAGTGCGTGCATACATTCATCACCGCCTGAAGGTGGCGAACGGTCCCGGCTCACTGACTTTTACCAGAGGAGCTTACAGCCTGATTTATAATTTTTCGGAAGGCATCCCGCGGCGCATTAACGCGCTTTGCGACCGGGCGCTATTGATTGCCTATACAAAAAATTCGACGAAAATCGACCGCAAAATAATCAGGCTGGCGGCTCACGATATCGGGTTAAACTATTTTCAGAAAACGATGAGCCTGGGCAGGAAAATCCTGGCGCGTCTGACAACCTGACGGGAGTCGGAAATTCTTGACCAAAGGAATATTATGAGCTACATAAACGACGCATTACGCAAGGCGCAACAAGATAAAAAATCGCCTTATGCGGCCTATGAACCGATCGTTTCGGTGGCGGGAGGTCGGAAGACAAGAGCCCGCCAATGGTTTCCCGTAGCGGGGATACTGATATTGCTTGTTTGTGCCGCGGGAATGATTGTTTTGTTTTCCGGATTGGAAGAGAAAAAGAGGCCGGCAAAAGCACCTTTAATTGCTGAAGCGCCGATCGTTGTGTCTTCTGCCGAGCCGGTTGTCGATGAGGTCAAGCCGGTTGTTCAAGAAGCCCGGCCGGTTGTTGAAGAAATAACGATTGAAAATAAACCCGCGCCTGTACTAAAAACAAACAAGGCCGACGAAAAAGCCAATTCAACAACAGATTCCGTCGACTCAAAGAAACTTTATGCCGAGGCCCTGCGGAAACATCAGGAAGGCAAACTGGACGAGGCGAAAGATTTATATAAAAAGGTCATCGCGATTGACCCGGCAAATGCAGAAGCCCTGAATAACCTGGGTGTGATTTATATGAAGAAAAAAGTGTACAAATGGGCAATTATCCGTCTTAATGACGCGATCAGGATAAAATATGATTACCCTGATGCTCATTACAATCTGGCGTGTATTTACGCACAAAATAACAATGTGAGCCGAAGCATTTCTTATCTGAAAAACGCCGTCGGATTCAATCCCCAGGTCAGACAATGGGCTTTAAAAGACAAAGACCTGTCGGTGCTGGCCGATTTACCGGAATTTAAAAAATTATTGGAGACAAAATAACTTCAAGATGAAAAAATCACAATTATCTGTTTTAAAAACCGGATTATTTTCATGCATGATAATCGCACTGATCCTGACACTCTGTTTTGCCGGTCCGGCATTTTCCGCCCGGATTTCCGGCGCCGATGAGACGGTTGATATGTCATCCATGCCGGATGCCCCCGATGAAGCCAATATTGAAGAACCGGCGGAAATAACGCCTGAACCTCCCGGCCGGGAACCGGACATGGAGAGACAAACAGATTCGCCCCGACAAGACAGAGCAGAAACAAGAGCGGCCTCCAAGCCGATCAAAGTGGATAAATCCCAGAAATATGTAACCCTGGATTTTGATAATGTTGAAATAGGCGTCCTGGTTAAATTTGTCAGTGAACTGACCGGCAAAAATTTCCTCATTGACGACAAGGTGAAAGGCAAGGTGACAATCGTTTCTCCCAAAAAGATTCCCGTGGACGACGTCTATAAAGTTTTTCTTTCCGTCCTGGAGATTAACGGGTTCACCGTCGTTCCCTCGGGAAACATGATTAAAATTATTCCCTCCGCGGCGGCACGCGAAAAGGGGCTGGAAACGAGAACGAAAAAGGATCCTCCATTGCAGGAAGACCGCATGGTCACCCAGATCATGCCCCTTGAGAGAGCAAACCCCGATGAAGTCAAAAGAATTCTTGATCCGATTACGCCCAAGACCGGATCCGTGCTGTCTTATCCGCCGGCGGGCATGCTGATCATTACCGATTATTTGTCCAACATCAAAAGGATTCAGGAGATCGTTACGGCTCTTGATGTGGAAGGCGCCGGGGATCAGATATCCTATATTCCGCTACAGAATGCTTCCGCTTCGGAAGTGGTCAAATCCCTGAATACCATATTCACTCAGAGTCCGATCCGCGGGAAGGCAGCGACATCCCTGAAAGCCGTAGCGGATTCGCGCACCAATTCGATCATTCTAATGGCCAGCGGGGCGGAAACAGAAAACGTGCACAAGCTGATCGCTTTCATGGATAAGGACGTGCCGCGCGGCGAATCCAATATTCAGGTTTACCGCCTGCAAAACAGCGTTGCCGAGGATCTGGCAAAAGTGCTCACCAGCATCCTCAAGGAAGGCGGAGCAGCCAGCGGCACAGCGGCGGCGGCCGGCGCGAAAACAGCTCCCACCACCGTGGTTTCCAAAAATGTCCAGATCGTTCCGGACAAGGCCACCAATACGCTGGTGGTTATGGCCGAAAGAGAAGATTATAAAATTATCGAAAATATTATTAAGCAGCTCGATATTCCCCGTCCGATGGTCTATATTGAAGCTTTAATTATGGAAGTCAATGCCAACAAGGATTTCAAGCTGGGCGTTGAATGGCGGGGAATCACCGAACATGGTTCCATTGACGGGAAGCCCACGGCGGCATTTGCCGGTTCCGGTGGCACCGGTCCTTCCGGTACCGGCTCCTACAATATTCTTGACGGCTTGCTGACAACGGCCGGTGGCGTAACCACGGGTGTCTTTCCCAGCGGGTTTTCGATGGGCCTGGTCGGCGCCGGCATCAAGATCGGCGGCGTCACCTTCCCCAGCATCGGGGCGGTCATTCAAGCCTATAAAACCGATTCCGAGGTTTCCATTTTATCCACTCCGCAGATCATGACGCTGGATAATGAAGAGGCGGAAATCAATGTGGGTTCGAATGTTCCCTATGTTACCCGGCAAGATCAAACAAATGTAGGCACCGGCACAAATTATACGAACTACAGCAGTTATGAATACCGGGATGTCGGCGTCATTTTAAAAATCACACCCAATATCAATCAGGAAAATTTCATCCGCCTGAAAATAGATCAGCAAGTAACTAAAGTGCAGTCCGGCGCGGATGAGGCAAGACCGACCACATTAAAGAGAACGGCAAAAACAACCGTGATCGTCAAGGATAATGAAACGGTTGTTATCGGCGGTCTGGTCGGCGACAGTACGGATGAAAGCACTTATAAATTCCCCCTGCTGGGAGATATTCCCCTCCTGGGCTGGCTTTTCAAAACAAAAACGTCTTCAAGGGAAAAGACCAATCTGTATGTATTCCTGACGCCGCATATCGTCCGCACTCAGGCCGACGCCGCAAAACTTTATCAGGAGAAGAGGGAAACCATGGGAGAAGTAGTGGGCGGTGTGATCAAGCTTAACGAAAAAGCGGACGTCAAGGCCCCCGAGGTTGGAACCCCTGTCGAAAATAAAACAACGGCCAATCCGTAATTTTGAAGGTCTGATACGATATGTCCAAAATTCATACAGCCCTGAAAGAATCGGCAGCCTCGGCCCATGGCGATTCAACCTCCGTCAAATCCGTTTTTTCTTCCCTGGATGAAAAATTAATCGCCGCCGGAGTAGCGCCGGATGTTCTTACCGAAGCGCGCAGCGCCGGGGTGAATAACGGCGGCAGATTTTTTGATCAGTTGATCAAGAAAAAAGCGATCCACGAAACTCAGTTGCTGAAAATTCTTTCCGAACATTTCGGACTTTCCTTCTGGCCGGATCTGCCGATGGAAAGCATCAATATCGATTTCACGCAGAACGTATCCATTCAGTACCTGAAGAAACACAGGATCATCCCGCTCATCACGCCTGAAAATCCGGCTATCGCGTTAAATGATCCGTCCAACTTTCAGCCGGTGGATGACCTGAGACAAATTCTCAAAAATCCCAATCTGCCGGTCGTTCTTTCTTCACAGGACGCCATCATGGCCGCCATCAATATGGCTTATGACATGAGCCGCTCCTCAGCCAAGGACTATTTCGAGGAAATGGATCAATCTTCCACCGATGATCTGATTTCGAGAATCGATGAAACAGCCGACCTGCTCGATGAAACGAGCGACGCGCCGATTATCAAACTGGTCAACCTGCTTTTATCGGGAGCGATCAAAGACCGGGCCAGTGATATCCATGTCGAACCCTATTCCGGAAATTTGAAAATCCGTTACCGCATCGACGGTATTCTATACGACATCCTCAGCCTGCCGCGACGTATTCAATCTCCGCTTATTTCACGCATTAAAATCATGGCCAAATTGAATATTGCGGAAAAACGTCTGCCTCAGGACGGACGTATCGAAATCAAAATCGCCGACCGCCTCGTCGATATCCGCGTGTCGATCATCCCCACGGCTTTCGGCGAAAGGGTCGTTCTGCGTTTGCTGGATAAAACCTCCAGTATCCTGATGCTCTCCGATCTGGGCATGCATGATGAGCGCATCAAACTGCTCAACAAGCTGATCAAGTCCCCTTATGGAATTATTCTGGTCACGGGGCCCACCGGCAGCGGCAAGACAACAACGCTGTACGCGGCGCTTTCCACCATTAACCGTCCGGCAATCAACATCATCACCATCGAAGACCCGATCGAGTATCAGATGGACGGTGTCGGACAGATCCAGGTCAATCCCAAAATCGATCTGACGTTCGCCGCGGGACTGCGTTCTATTGTGCGTCAGGACCCCGATGTTATTCTGATCGGTGAAATTCGCGACCGGGAAACGGCGGAAATCGCCATTCAGTCCTCTCTGACAGGCCATTTGGTCTTTTCCACCCTGCATACCAACGACGCCGCCAGCGCCGTAACGCGTTTAATTGATATGGGCATCGAACCTTTTCTGGTCACCTCGTCTATTGTCGCGATCATCGCCCAGCGCCTTGTTCGCGTTCTCTGTCCCCATTGCAAAGAGGTTTACACCCCTGATGAAGAATCCCTGGCCAATCTCGGACTGAACCGAGCGGTATTGCAAAACAATACGTTTTACCAGAAAAAGGGATGTAACTTATGCATGCAGACGGGTTTCCGGGGAAGGTCCGCCATCTTTGAAATACTGACGGTTGATGATGAAATAAAAAGGCTCGTGCTGAAAACATCCGACGCCAATCAGATTAACGAACTGGCTATCAAGCGGGGCATGATTACGCTCCAGCTGGACGGCATCGACAAGGTTTTATCCGGCACAACCACCATTGAAGAAGTGCTGCGCGTCACCCGCTCTCTTCAGCGCACGGATGATATCGTCATCGAGGTCTAGTGACACTCGTTGAGAACGAACAAAGTGAAGTTTGAAGCGTAAGGCGAACTATCCCAGGAGTGCAACGACGTGGGATAGTGGGACTCGTTGGCTATAGGAAACGCAAGTGGAACTATCCCCGAAGCGAAGCGCAGCGGAGTGGGATAGTGAGACCCGCAGAGAACGATGGATTAAAATATGATCGAATTCTATAAAATGAGCGGCAGCGGCAACGATTTTATCATCATTGATAATATGGATTTATCTCTGGATGTTGGTGATTTATCCGAGTTCACCCGCAAGGTTTGCCAGCCCAAAATATCCGTGGGCGCCGACGGACTGGTGGTGATTGAGCCGTCCGACATCGCGGATTTTAAATGGCGTTTTTTCAATGCTGACGGTTCCATGGCGGAAATGTGCGGCAATGCCGCCCGCTGTGTGGCGCGTTTCGCTTTTATGAAGGGAATCGCCGGTCAGGAAATGTCCTGGGAAACCATTGCCGGCATCATCAGCGCGGACGTTCATGATGATATCGTCAAGGTAAAACTGACCGATCCCTCACCGGTTGAAGCGGAAATCGAAATTGACGCAAAAGGACAGAAATTTATTGTTGACAGCATTGATACCGGAGTGCCCCACGCGGTCGTTTTTGTCGATGATTTGAATAATTGCGATGTGAATCATGACGGTCCTAAGATTCGCTATCATGAGCGTTTTTCTCCAAGAGGAACCAACGCCGACTTTGCCTTTGTTATTGACCGGCATAATATTAAGGTTCGCACATATGAACGCGGCGTCGAGGATGAAACGCTGGCCTGCGGCACCGGCATGGTCGCGGCAACAATCACGGCAGCGCAAAGAGACCTGGTGGAATCTCCCGTGGACGTCCTGGCAAAAAGCGGTGAGGTGCTGCGCGTTTATTTTGAAAATCAAAACGGATTATGGCAGGAAATTTATCTTGAAGGGCGAGT
>CAZIJZ010000041.1:0-23261 GCA_964539765.1 uncultured Smithella sp. | reverse complement strand
GCGCCCTGTTCGGAGCCGCTTTCTTGATTGTCGCCGATACCGTTGCCCGGGTTGTTTTTGCTCCGGCTGAGCTCCCGGTTGGCGTCGTCACGGCGCTTTGCGGAGCGCCTTATTTTATTTTTCTTTTAAAGAGAAAGAAACTTTGATCATGTCCATCCTCAGCGCCGAAAATATCAGCTTCAGCTATTCCCGGAAACCGGTCTTGGATGGCGTTTCGTTCACCATTGGCGAAGCGGAAATTGTGGCGGTTATCGGTCCGAACGGTTCCGGAAAAACCACTCTTTTGAAAATCATCAACGGAACGCTTTCCCCTGACAGCGGCAACATGTTTGTGGACGGCAGGGAAACGGTCCGCTGGTCGCGCAAGGACATTGCCCGCAAAGTCGCCATTGTGCCGCAGGAAACGGTCGTGACTTTTCCTTTTTACGCGGAAGAAATCGTAATGATGGGCCGATTTCCGCATTTAAGCAATTATCGCTTTGAAGATAAGAAAGATTATCGGATTGTGCAGGAAGCGATGGACAGAACGGATACCCGCGCTTTTGCCGCCCGGCGTTTTGATGAGCTCAGCGCAGGGGAACGCCAGCGCGTGTTGATCGCAAGGGCTCTGGCGCAGGAGCCGAACGTATTGCTGCTTGATGAAAGCACGGTTTTCCTCGATCTGAAACATCAGGCCCAGTTTTTATCTCTGCTGAAGCAGTTGAATACAGTCCGGAAACTGACGGTGATTTTTGTCACGCACGATATCAATCTGGCCGCGCAGAACGCTGATAAGATAATTTTGCTTGATTGCGGAAAAATTTATGCTATAGGCAACCCTGCGGACGTTATTACCGCGGCCAATATAAAAGAGGTTTACGACGTCAACATATTTGTCGACCAGAATCCGCATGACGGATCGCCTCGAGCAACATTGTTGTGAGACTCAAATTTCAAAAACATAGTGTATTGAAATTTATAAGTCGAACAATCCCGCACAGCGGAGGGTAATGAGACTCGCTGACGATAGGAAGCGTTAGTCGAATTATCCTGCCCCTGCATGGGTATAATACCCCCGCAGTATACTGCGGAATCAGGGCTCAGTCCCGATAGCAACCGCGATTGCCCTGGGGGTCATACCCGTGATTGACAACATAGCAGCAATTCCGTTTTCCATGGTGATCAGCCATGATTGCTTGAGGAAAAGGAATTGGCAAAAGACTGCCCAATAAAGGAAGCCGGTTAAAATCCGGCGCTGCCCCGCAACTGTAAGCGGAACGAAATCCCGGTTAATCCACTGATGCTTCGGCATCGGGAAGGAAGGGAAAGTAGGTCGCCGCAAGCCAGGAAACTTTACGGTGAGTCCAACTTACTTTTATCCCGAGGGGGAAAGGAGAAGATCATTGAAACAAGTCTTATTTTCAGTTCTTTTATTATCGTTTTTTTTATTTTCATCCGCTCAAGCCGAAGAAAAAAACAACAGTGACGCAATGGTTACGATGGAAGCCGTCGTGGTGACCGCGACACGTGACACGCAGGAGATTCGCAAAACCCCTTCCAGCGTTGACGTCATTACCTCAGAAGAAATCGCTGAGTCCGGCGCGACAACTCTGGTGGAAGTTCTGGATAAGGTCGAGAGCGTTCAATTCAGAACCTACAGCGGAAATTCTTCTCAGTCTCAGATAGACATGCGTGGTTTCGGCGGTGATAACCCTTTCGGCAAAACCCTGATTATGCTGGACGGACGCCGTTTGAACCGAACCGATATGGCGTCAATCAACTGGTTGCAGATGCCCGTCAATAGCGTCGAGAAAATAGAAATCGTCCGCGGACCGGGAAGCGTCCTATACGGCGATGCGGCCATCGGCGGCGTGATCAATATCATCACCAAAAAGGGGCAAGGAAAACCGACATTTAATGTATCGGCGATCGGCGGGAGTTACGGTTTGCACGATGAACGGATCGGTGTGAACGGCGCTTCCGGCAAATGGACTTACGCTCTGACCGGAGAGAATAATTTCAGTTCCGGTTACAGGGATCGCTCCAAGTATTCGGCGCAGGGCGGAGGCCTGGATGTGGGATACTCTGCCAGTGATTTACTGAACGTGTCGCTGGGAGTGTCTTTTAACCGGGTGGATTATCAGATGCCCGGCGCTCTGACCAAAGAGCAGATGGATCAGGACAGAAGGCAGTATCAACCGGCCATGCCGGATTATTATATGAACGCCAATGATGACAACGATGGGTCCGATAAATACACTAATATCAATTTTGATGTGAAATCATTCTGGGGTGCATGGGGAAGGACGGAGATCAATTTTCTGTACGGTAAAAAAGACCTGCGGATGAATATGCCGTCCTGGTTTTCCTATAATTATTCCGACACGGATGCCGACACCTACGGCGTTATGCCCCGATACGTTCTAGAAAAAGCAATCTTCGGTTTTTATAATAAGGTCATCCTGGGGCTGGATTACTATAATGAACCCTACCGAAAGGATATTTTCAGCGACAGGAAAAGAACGGATAAATTAAGCACGGCTGATTTTAAACGAGAGTCGTTGGGATACTACATCCGGGATGAGTTCAGCCTGCTGAAGAATCTGATCATCAGTTCCGGCTGCCGTTTCGAAAGATCTTCTATTGAAGGCTCCAACGTTGATGATACCACGTCCTCGAATGATTTTACAGATCAGAAAAATATCTACGAAGCCGAAGCTTATGAGGCAGGACTCACCTGGCTCTGGGGCGAGCAGTCCAAAGTATTTGCCAAATATGCCACCGTTTACAGAATCCCGTTTCTTGATGAAGTGGCTTCCTTCAGCGGTTTCGGAGGGAGTTTCTTGACCGGGCTGGAAAAGGAAAAAGGGAAAAGCATGGAAATGGGCGCGGAATACTATCCGGTGAAAAATATGAAACTGGGACTGGCTCTGTTTCGTGTTGATATGGAAGATGAAATCGAGTACGTCTATGATCCTTCAACCTTTACAGGTGAAAACCGCAATACCGGCGAAACCAGACACGACGGCGTTGAAATCTCCTTTGCCTATCTCTGGTCGCAATATTTCAAGTTATTCGGAAATTATACCTACCACAAGGCTACGTTTGAAAAAGGCTTTTACAATAAAAAAGAAATGCCGATGGTTCCCAAACACGCGGCCAATGCCGGTTTCGAAATTTACATGCCTTATAATATTACCCTGCGGTCCGAACTTCAGCATGTAGGAAAAGCTTATCTCTCTGGTGATCAGGATAATTCGACTGAAAAACTGGATGAACGCACATTGCTGAATATTTATCTTCAGTACAAGCTGGTTATGGAAAAACTTAAATTCACCGCGTTCCTGGGTGTGGATAACGTTGCCGACGTGAAATATTCTTCATTCGGTATTGATTATGAACAGTATGCGATGCCCAATTTCTACTATCCGATGCCGGGGGTCACTTTCAAAGGGGGCGTATCCGTTGAGTTTTAAATATTCTTCTCCGAGGCAGAATAATTTTACGTGGTGCCTGACTTTTGTATTGATTCTTCTTTGCGTGAGGATAGCCGACGCGCGCATCGTTACCGATGAGATCGGTCGCCGTGTCCATATAAATTCCGCGCCGCAGAGAATTGTTTCGCTTGCTCCCGGCATTACGGAAACGCTTTATGCGCTGAAGCTCGATGATCAAATCGTCGGCGTGACCACTTTTTGCGACTGGCCGGCGGCCGCCCGCTTTAAAATAAAAGTGGGCGGTTTTACCAATCCATCCATAGAAAAAATAGTTTCTTTGAAGCCGGATTTGATTATTGTCACCGCCGACGGAAACAGGAAGGATACCGTGTTGCAGCTGGAAAGACTCGGCCTGCCGGTTTATGTGACAAAACCGTCGGATACCCGGGGCGTTCTGAAAAGCATTTTGAATATCGGCAAGATTACGGATCGGGAAAAAACCGCGGAACAGTTGGTCGTTCGACTTCAACAGAGATTAAACCGCATTACAGAACAGGTGCGTCATAAGAGGAAACCGCGCGTTTTTTTTCAGCTGGGACTGGAACCGGTCATTACGGCGGGCCGGGGCACGTTGATCAATGAAGTCATTGAAAAGGCGGGAGGGCTGAACATTGCGGGCCGTGATGCAGCCAACTACCCGCGCTACAGCGCGGAGGGCATCCTGGGAGCGTCGCCGGAAATCATTATTTTTGCTCCCATGGTCCATGACAGAGAATTTGCGGCTGTAAAAAAATTCTGGCGCCGGTTCGGTGAAATACCGGCGGTTAAGAACAATAAAATTTATCCGATTGATGCCGATTTGATCAACAGGGCGTCACCGCGCATCATTGATGCCGTCGAAAAACTGGCATTAATGATCCATCCGGATATAAAACATTTTCAATAATAAAATTCTGTTGTAGGATCAGCCAGCGCGCGACAGGGGAAAATAGAGTATCCTTTCATCACGATGGGCTTCATTTTTTGTTGAGTAGAATCAAGCGTTGCGGGTGAATTAATTAAAATCAACCAAGAAGATACAAACTTTTATGACTGCGAATGATTCGTCAACCAAAGGTCTGGTTTATGCCGCTCTTTTTGGAGCGCTGACGGCGGCGGGAGCGTTCATCGTTATTCCCCTTCCGCCCGTGCCGATTACCGCTCAGACATTCTTTTTAAATGTCGCGGCCGTTCTTCTGGGTGCCCGGCTGGGCGCGTTGAGTCAGTTTATTTACGTTCTGCTGGGCGTTATCGGCATTCCGGTTTTTGCCGGAGGCAAGGCGGGCTTGGGGGTGATCTTCGGACCGACCGGCGGGTATCTGTTGGGCTTCGTGCTTGCCGCGTTTGTCATCGGCATAATCAACCACATGAAAAAAAACGCCGGCGTTTTCTGGAACATATTTTCCATGTTGATCGGAATGCTGATCATTTATCTGGCCGGAAGCCTGCAACTTTCGCTGGTGGCGACGTTGAGTTTTTATAAAGCGCTTGCCGTTGGAGCATTGCCTTTTATACCCGGTGATATCATCAAGATTGTGCTGGCGGCGATCGTCAGTGCGCGGCTGAAAGATCGCGTGAAAGTGTGAGGGGGTTCCGTTGATTATCCTGCAGGATGTTCATTACAGATATGAGCCGGAAGGCATTGACGCTCTGCGCGGCGTATCTCTGCAGATCAATGCCGGCGAACATCTTGCTGTGATCGGCCCGAACGGCTGCGGCAAGACAACGCTGATTCGGCATTTAAACGCCCTGCTTTTGCCGACCGGAGGCAGGGTATCCATTAATTCCTGTGATACGCAGAATAATGCCCGTCAGGCGGAAATCAGATCGCAGGTCGGAATGGTTTTCCAGAATCCCGATACGCAGATTGTCGGAATGACGGTGGAAGAAGATGTGGCCTTCGGTCCGGAGAATTTACGTCTGTCGACCGATGAAATAAAGAAAAGGGTGAGCGAATCACTGACCCGGGTGGGAATTGCGGAACTGGCCGGCCGCAATATTGAAAATCTTTCCGGCGGGGAAAAGAGACTGGTTGCGATTGCCGGGGTGCTGGCCATGCAACCGCTCTATATCGCGCTTGATGAACCGACCGCTTTTCTGGATCCGGCGGCGGCCGGCCGCGTACTGAATGTTATGGATAAACTTCATTCCGAAGGCGTGGGGATCATTCACATTACCCATAACATGGCGGAAGCCGCTCTGACGCAAAGAATCATTGTGATGAACCGGGGTCGGATCAGTATGGACGGCACGCCACGGGAAATATTCGCCAAAGTCGAAGAACTGAAAAAAATCGGGCTGCAACTTCCTCAGATCACGGAACTTTTCATCAGGCTGAAGGCAGCGGGTTTTCCTGTTCAGTCCGGTATCGTGACGATTGAAGATGCTCTGCAGCAGATTATTTCCATTGCCGTTCAAAGCAAGGATTGAGCATGTATCATACCGGTTCTTTTATAAAAGGACAGTCAGGGCTCGATAATCTTGATCCGCGTCTTAAACTTGCCGTCACCATCCTTTTCAGTTTGTTTATTCTCCGGCTTGAACAACCGGTGGTTTATGCCGGGGGCATTGCCCTGTTTTTATTGGCTCTCGCCAGCGGGATAAGCCCGCGGACAATCGGTCAGTCCATCAAACCGCTGCTTTTTTTTATGGCGCTGATTTTCGTGACCCATCTGTTTTTCGGTGAAAGTAAAAACGACGTGGTGATAAACCATTCTTTCTTCGGCTTTTCATTTTCCTGTTCCGGATTACAGCAAGGGGTTTTTGTTCTCTGGCAATTTGTGTGTCTGATTGTGGTCGCCGTTTTGCTGACCATGACCACGGCGCCTTCCCAGATCATTGCGGCCCTGAGATATTTTTTGAAACCTTTCAAAAAACTGCGGCTGCCGGTGGATGACGTTGCCGTGATGATCGCGCTGGCTTTCAGGCTGATGCCGATTTTGCTTGCGGAAAGAGAAAGAATGGAAAATGCCCGCAGGGCCAGAGGGTTTGATCCGCGTCGATCGGGTTTTCTTACCGGCGTAAAATCTTTTGTGCCATTCGCGTCAAAAATTATATCGGGTGTTTTCCGGCGGGCGGACGAAATAACCATCGCCATGGACGCCAGAAATTATCAGCGTGGTCCGCGTTCATCTTTTGTGGAATTGAAATTTAGGTCGGCCGATTATCTGGTCATTTTTTTGTTTTCTCTTTTCTTTGTTATTTTTGTGGCATTAAATTCACATTTCGGTTAAATTACGCGCCATGAATGCGATAAGCCTTCTGGTGGATACGGAAAACAAACTGAAATGCGCCGTCAATGATTTTGAGCGGGCGCGGATCATGTGTATTGATACGGAATACGATTCATTTCATTATTTCAGAGAGAAGCTTTGTCTGATTCAAATCCATGCCGGAAAAACAACGTACGTCTTCGATCCTCTGGGTGATCTGAATTTGTCCTGTTTAGGCCAGTATTTCAACAGTCAACGCATTATCAAGATTCTTCACGCCGCGGATAACGATATCCGGCTGCTCAAGCGGGATTATCAGTTTGATTTTAAAAATATTTTCGACACGCACCGGGCGGCGCTTCTTTTGGGTTTTCAGCAGTTATCGCTGGAGAAAATGATCAAGGAATTTGTCGGCGTGGAACTGAAAAAAAACAAGAGAATCCAGCGTTCACACTGGGACCATCGGCCTTTGACCAATGAACAAATGGAATATGCCGTTCAGGATGTTCTCTACCTTCCGGCCCTCTACGAAAAACAAATCGCGGCGTTGAATGCGAAAAACCTCGAGACTGCCGCCGAAGAATCTTTCATGAAAATTGCCGAAACGGATTGGCGGGAGAAAAAATTTAACACCAGAGGTTATGTTAAAATTAAAGGGTATGATTCGCTGAATCCGGAGCAGAGAAATCTGCTGAAAAAGCTGTATGTCTGGCGATTCCACCGGGCAAAGGAAGAAAACCGGGCGGTCTTCATGTTTCTGCCGGATAAGAATCTTCTGGATCTGACGATGGATAAAGCTCATCCGGAAAGGTATTTATCTCAAAGAAAAATTAAAGTTTACGGTTCCGAATTGGAAAAAATAATCAATAAGTTTTAAAAAATCATTAAAAAACCATGCCGGGAAATAAAACTTTATTAATCGATGCAGGCATCGAAATCATCCGCGGCTGGAATCAATTACATCTGACAGAAAATCCAACCGGTTTGTTATTTTTAAAATTACCCGTGAATTTCTTGCCGTTGCTGCAGGTGTATGTTCCCCAACCGTTGATCTTGCCATTGACGATTTCACCTTCGTATTTGTTGCCGCTTGGCGAGGTGATGGTGCCTTTGCCGTGCAATTTGCCGTTCTTGATAGGCCCTTCAAATTTGTTTCCATTGGCATCGGTGTAAGATCCGTATTTCTGATTTGTCGTCGGAGTGTTTCCTGGAGCATAAAGGATGCCGGTGCTTTGTGCGTCACATTTAATGGTAAATCCGGCTGGTTTGTTGTTTTCGAAGTTGCCGTTAAACTGCCTGCCGTTGCGGCAGGTGTATTTCCCCTTGCCGCTCATTTTTCCGTTAACCCAGTCCCCTTCATATTGATTACCGTTTGCCCAGGTGTAGATCCCCGTGCCGTGCATTTTGCCGTTAAGCATTTCGCCCTCATATTTGGTGCCGTCCGCAAACGCATATGTCTTTTTGTCGATGGAACTCTCAGAGACGGATTTTATTTCTTTTAATTTCCAGCCATGCACTGCCATACAGGAATTATATACATCAACATTGATTGCATCTTCGCTGCCGGTTTGTCCGCCCCCGGCAGACTGGGCACTCTGAGCTTGATCTTTCAGCCGCTGCGCACCTTTCATGCAATCCGATTTGTCTTTGGCGAAGTCCTGCTGTGTCGCATTCGGTTTCGACCAGACTTCTCTGGTTACAGGTTCCGTCGCACACGCCGACAGTAAGACGACTATAAAAAATATTACAATGATCATCAAAAATGATGTTTGGTCCCTTTTCCTGACAATCTTTTTCATATTTCCCTCATAAGATGATGTGCTCTTCGAAATGTAAAATTTTTGATTCAGATCATGAAAACATTGAATTAGGTTTTGGTGGAGATGAGGGGGATCGAACCCCTGGCCTCGACATTGCGAACGTCGCGCTCTCCCAGCTGAGCTACATCCCCAACCTTAAGAATTCCCGCCGGACAAACGGTGGTAAGCATATATTATTGATTGTCGCGGTGTCAAGCCATTGTTGATGTGATTATTGGATTGACAAATCAACGGGGTTTTTTTTATACTCTGCACATATCAAAAAATGAAATATTATTTCACCGGTAAACTTTGAATTTATAAATAAAAAGTTCTTTTCATAAAGGAAAAATGATAAGGAAGATAAAATTACTCCGAGGAGAGAATCAATGGCTAAAATTGACGCTTTTTTCAACTTAATGCACGAACAGGGTGCATCCGATCTTCATCTCGTCGCCGGCCAGCAGCCGGCCATCAGAATCCGGGGTGAAATTGAAAGAATTAAATATGACGTTCTCACCAACGACACCTTGAAAGTTCTTCTTTATGAAATCACTCCGGAACATAAAATCAAACAGTTTGAAGAAACGGGCGATGTCGATTTTGCCTATGAAATACCTTCTCTGGCGCGCTACCGCGTCAATTACTTCCGGCAGAAAAACGGTATGGCTGCTGTTTTTCGTGAAATACCGGACAAGATCCAGACCTGCCAGCAACTGGGTCTGCCCAACGTTATCGCCAAACTGGCGCAGCTCCCGCGCGGTCTTGTCCTGGTTACCGGTCCTACCGGCAGCGGCAAATCCACAACTCTCGCTGCCATCATTGATGAAGCCAACCGTCTGCGCCGGGACCATATTATTACAATCGAGGATCCGATTGAATTTGTTCACAAGAGTCAGAATTGCATAGTCAACCACCGGGAAGTGGGAATTCACACAAAAACTTTCTCCTCTGCGCTTCGCGGAGCATTGCGTGAAGATCCGGACATCATTCTGGTCGGCGAAATGCGCGATTTGGAAACGATCTCGTTGGCCATTGAGGCCGCCTCCACCGGTCATTTGGTTTTCTCCACAGTTCACACAACCAGTGCGCCTAAAACCGTTGACAGAATCATCGAGGTTTTTCCTTCATCTGAACAATTGCAGATCCGTTCCACGCTGGCCGATGGTTTACGTGCAATCGTTGCGCAGGTTTTGTTCAAGAGAGTTGACGTCAAAGCCCGTTGTGCCGCTCTGGAAATTTGCATTGCCACGCCGGCAGTGCGTAATTTGATTCGGGAATCAAAAACCTATCAGATTCCTTCCATGATGCAGACCGGTAAAAAATACGGCATGCAGCTTCTTGACGACGCCATCATGGATTTATATAATCGCGGCTGGATAAGCGGCGACGATGCTTATATTAAAGCAAACGATAAAGGCCGGTTCCGTCCGCTTTTGAGACAACCGCCGACGGATTTTACCGAAGCATAAATTATTCAGCGAGGACAGCTTATGAGAAAACCGGAAATCGATCATATCCTGACGAGAATGCTGGAATCCTATCCCAACATCTCTGATTTAATTATAACGGTCGGTAAACCTTTTCAGGTTGATTCGGCCGGTCAACTGGTCAGTGTTCCGTTGAGACCGAATGTCGAGAAGTTGACGCCTTTTCAAACGGAAATTATAGCCCTGAATCTGATTAATCAGGATCATCGTCTGATGACCGATCTGCTTAAAGAGGGATCCTGCGATTTGTCGTATGAATTGGCCGGCATGGCCCGTTTCCGCGTGAATATATTTTCCCAAATGGGCAACTATTCGATTGTTCTGAGAAAACTGGAATCCATCGTTCCTTCCTGCGCCGAACTGGCATTGCCGGAAGCTTATTATAAGATCGCCCGTGAAAAGAACGGCATTGTTCTGGTAACCGGAGCTACCGGAACCGGTAAAACCACGTCGCTGGCGGCGATCATCAATGAAATCAATGAAAAAAGTTCCGTGCATATCGTGACCCTGGAAGATCCAGTGGAATATACGCATCCTCAGAAAAACGCCACCGTTAATCAGCGGGAACTGGGCAAGGATTTTGACACTTTTGCCAGTGGTTTGCGCGCTGCCATGCGTCAGGCTCCCAAAGTGATTCTGGTCGGTGAAATGCGCGATCGGGAATCGGTTGAAATTGCGTTAAGCGCCGCGGAAACCGGTCACCTTGTTTTAAGCACCCTGCATACCATCGATGCGGGTCAGACCATCAACCGTATTATCGGCATGTTTCCCCGGGATGAAGAAAATCAGATCCGTGTGCGCCTGGCCGACGCCATTCGCTGGATAGCCTGTCAGCGTCTGCTGCCGAAAATCGGTGGCGGCCGGGTTGCCGCTTTTGAAGTTGTGAGTACCAGTCTGCGGGTCAAAGACGTCATCCTTAACGGAGAATCGGAAGGGAAGACATTTAATGATATCATCACGCAGGGGAGGGCTTTCGGCATGATGACATTCGATGATTGTATTATTGATCTCTATAACAAAGATTTCATTACGGAGAATACGGCGATTGCCTTTGCCACCAATCGGGCCATCGTTAATCGCGGTATAGACGCGATCAGGAAAACACGCGGCGAACAAACATCCAATCTCGGAACTTTGGAAGTCGACAGAACTTACGGAAAAGTAAAGATGGACACATGGAAAAGATAAGTTCAAAAAATAATTTATCAGGGATTTGATTATGAATACGGAAAAAATGGCGCCAGAATCAATTGAAGAAGAGATAGACTATTCCTCCCGTCCTTTTGATTACCGGGATATGGATTCCAGCACATCCATGGTTTGCGAACACGATCCCTCGGTCAGACAAAAGATAAGGGATAATCTGAAAACACTTAACTTCAACGTGATCGAACCGACCACGGCAAAAGAAGCCCTGAAATACATGACTTTTCAAACGTTTAATGTGATTGTTGTTAATGAAAATTTCGATATAGGCAAAGATGGTGTCAATTATGTCATGCAGTATTTGGGCGATATGCCCATGTCTGTCCGCCGTCAGATTTTTGTCGTCTTAATCAGCCCGACTTTTGCCACGATGGATTACATGAACACGTTGAATAAGAGTGTTAATTTAATCATCCATACAGAAGAAATTTCGGAAATGGGTCTGATTCTGAAAAAAGAAATGGAAGAGAACGAATACTTTTACCACGTCTTCAGAGATTTGCAGCGAAAGCTGGGAAGAGTTTAATATCCGGTAATTTTGTCCGCTTCACGTCTAAGCGTTTCCGCCCGCTCAGGAAGCCCCATTTTTTGATAGGCCGAAGACAGGCTGATGTAATAGGTCCGCAACGGTTCATGGTTTATCGCTGTCTGGAAAGCGGTGGCCGCTTCGGAGAAGTTTCCGGCATTCATCAAGGAATTGCCCAGACGATTGTAATAAGCGGCCGCCCGCCCGGCATCGCCTTGAACCGCCTTTTCATAGGCTTCCCGGGCATTTTGAAGTTTTCCCAGACCAACCAAGCTGTCCCCCAGTGCACAATAGTAAAGAGGATTGGATGCATTGACAGCGATGCATTGATTCAATAATCGTTCAGCATCCTGATGATTTCCCGCCTTTTGAAACAAAACGGCAACCTTGAAATAATAACTATCCCGTTGATCGAGGTCTATTTCTCCGGCTTTCAAATACATCCCTTCGCTTTCTTTTTTTAATCCCGCGGCAAATAAAGCTTCGCCCCACAGACAATAAAAAACGGGGTTGTCATTTTCCATTTTGACGAGTTGCTCGCAGGCGGCACAAGCTTTTTCGGCTCTGCCCGATTGGAGGTACGCGTTGCCCAATTCGCTCAGCAGACCGATATCATCGGGCTGCACGGCAACCACCCTTTCGCAAATTTCCACCAGACTTGAAAAATCTTTTTGCTGTTTGTATATGCGCACAAGTTCATCAAAGGCAAAACCGGTGAAAACTTTTCGCTTAAGCTCCCGCTCCAAAAGCATGTTTAAATATTTTATAGCATGCTCGGTTTTCCCGCTGTCATAATAAGCCCACGACAACATCAACAATACCGATTCTTCTTCGGGGAACTCCCTGCTGAGTTCCTCAAGCACGTTAATCGCATCGGCATAATTGTTTTGTTTCAGAAGATTTTCAGCGAGATCGATTTTTGAGTTTTTTTCTTTGGTCATCATTGAAAAAGGGGAGGACGTCTCCTCCCCCGTCAAATTCTAGCAGCCGCTGCAGGAAGAGCCGCATCCGCCGCCTGCGGCGGAAAGGCTGGATGTCACTTTAAATCCCGAACCCTGCGGTGTTTCAATAAAATCCACATTTATCGGTTTAGCTTGATTGAAAATATCCTTGTCAATGACAAATTTCGTTCCTTTTTCATCAAACAGTTCATCATCTTTTCCAGGCTCATCCAGAGCCATGCCCAAAGCGGGACCGGATCAGCCGATAGACATGGTAATCCGCACAGCGGCATCGGGCTTCTTTGCTTTGATAAAGTCCTGAATGACCTCCAGCGCTTTTTCTGTAACTGTAAACATCAAATATCCTCCTTTTTGATGAATATTTACTATTCATCTATCGGTTAAATTATTCATGCCTGCCGATATGTCAATCAAAATCTTTCTTTTTATGAGGATTAATTATAAATTGACATTATAAGTTACTGTAGTTTATTATTAATTACAATTATTGGCTTCCTCAATAACATAACTTTATCGGCATTAAAGGTCTGATTTTCTCTATGAATGACAAACCTGCTTATAATTTCCAAAATATCGGTTTTATCGTTTTACTTGTCTTCATTACGTTTTTTTTCTTTTACATTATTAAGCCCTTTTTCTTCGCTGTTTTCTGGGCGGCGCTGATTGCCGGTATATTTATGCCTTTGCATAGGGTGTTGAATAAAAAGATCAAAAATCCCAACTTATGCGCTGGCGCGACCCTTGTCATCATTCTGCTGTGTTTGATCATTCCTAGCGCATTTCTGATTAACCTTCTTGTGTTGGAAGCTTTTGATATCTATAAGTCCTTCGATTCCCAAGGCGGTGCCTGGATGAACACCCTTACGGCAACGCTCAACGCGTTGAGTCAAAATACTTTATTCACCAGATTCAACCTGGATCAGGCTTTGATACTGGGAAAATTCCAGGATGTCATCAAAGCGGTCAGCGGATACATCATCAATCATATTTCGGATTTTACGCAGAACACCATTCTGGTAATCGTCAAAATTGCTGTTATGATTTACACGCTTTTCTATTTCCTGCGCGACGGCGAAAGAATTCTGGCCGAGGTCAGCAGCCATATTCCGGTGAATAAAAGATACCTCGATACGTTCAGCCATCAGTTCCTTTCCACAGCCAAGGCGTCCTTGAAATTTACGTTCATCATTGGCGGCATTCAGGGATTCCTGGGCGGCCTTGTTTTTTACCTTACGGGAGTTGAAAGAGCTCTCATCTGGGGCGTCATCATGATGGGATTATCCATATTGCCGGGGGTCGGATGTGCCTTTGTCTGGGTGCCGGCCGGAATCATCATGCTGGTTTTGGGTCATACCTGGCAGGGAATTGTTATCCTTGTTTTCGGCTCGGTGATCATCAGCAGCGTTGATAATTTATTGCGGCCGGTTTTGCTGGGTCGCGACACGAACATGCACGCTCTTTTAATATTCCTTTCCACACTGGGCGGATTAGCCGTTTTAGGACTTTCCGGCTTTGTGATGGGGCCGATCATCGCCGCCCTTTTTCTGGCCAGCTGGAAATTATTTCTGGAATTTCATCAGGAACGGAGAAGCGAAACTTAATCAGCCCCTCTCAAATCTTTTTTTCCTGTAGTCACGGGTATTACACACTCCGCTTTGCGGTATTGTTCAACTTACCAATTCCGCCGCGCTTCGCTTACGGAATTGGAGTTTCACAATAAAAAACGCCAGAGAGCATTTCTGTCTTTTGGTTGAGCGTAATCAATGCCGATGCGGGGCGTCGTAATAATTGATTTGGCTGGAATTTTCCTGTAATCCTCCACCCAAAGTTCTTCACCAATAGTTAAATCCCATCCGTTTAAAGACTTATCAATTGATAATGCCTGACAAAGCTTCGCCGGCCCGTTGGTTAATTCAATGCCCTTTCTCTTGCGGCGGGCTTCCATCTCTTTAACACCGTTAAGCGGCAGAATTGCCCTGATCAGCACGGCACAGGGATTTTCCTCTTCTTCGGTTACCAGATTGAGCATGTAGTGCATGCCGTAGGTAAAATAAACATACGCATGGCCGGGTTTCCCGAACATGACAGCATTGCGCTGCGTTTTGCCGCGGTGCGCATGGCAGGCGCTATCTTCCCTGCCGCAGTAAGCTTCGGTTTCCGCGATCATACCGGAGAGTTCAAAGCCGTTAGATTGTCGAACCAACTTCTTTCCCAAAAGTTCACGGGCCACCCGCAGGGTATCGCGTTGATAAAATTTTCTGTCTAAAATTTTCATGAGTTATTCAATTTATTCACTGTGGCCATTAACATAAAACACTGTCTGGAGAAAGTTCAATAATATTCATTTTATCATTCAGTTTTCCCTTTTCATTTTTCAGCAAACAAAGTAAGTTAATTCAAATTTTAAAATAGACGCTGGAGTTCAAGTGCAGGCACATCTGATACATCGCCGGCTGACTTTATTTCTTCAGGCAATTTTAGTCCTGGAAGTTGTGATTGCCGTCTGGAATCAGCAATGGATCACCGCCGTAATCACCATCGGCATCATTCTGGTAACCCTCGGTCCACTTTTTATTGAAAAACTCCTGCACGTCTTTATCCCGACTGAATTTGTTCTTCTGACGATAACTTTTGTCTTCGCATCGCTGTTTCTCGGTGAAGTTCGTGACTATTACGCCCGCTTCTGGTGGTGGGACATCGCTCTTCATTCCAGTTCCGGATTTTTACTGGGTGTTATCGGCTTTCTATTGGTGCACTTGTTAAATGAAACAGAAAACATCGGCGTGCACATGAAACCGGGATTTGTCGCCTTTTTTGCTTTCTTGTTTGCCGTGGGCATGGGCGCTCTCTGGGAAATTTTCGAGTTCGGCATGGACAGCATATTCGGCATGAACATGCAAAAGGCAATGCTCGGAGATACTTCCGGCCTGACCGACACAATGTGGGATCTGATCGTTGCTACAATGGGAGCCCTGGTTATTTCAGTGCTGGGATACACCTACCTCAAAAACCCCCGGCAAGAATCCTTTCTTGAAAGATGGATTCACCTCTTCATCAAAAAAAATCCCCGTTTCTTCAAAAGAAAAATCTAGACTTGCGCATCTTTCCTCATACCCGATTCAACTTTGAAGTGACACCGGGTTGATTGTCGGCGCGGCCTCCCTAAAAACTAACGGGCGACACGCAACGTATAACGATGATAAAATTTTCTGTCCAAGATTTTCATCATTTGTTTTTATTATCACAAAATCTCAATTGATTAAAATTGAATTATGTTGATTTTATGATGAAATTTTCTCTTTTTAATTCCGTTTAAATAAAGTACGATTACTCAAAATTTCTAAAAAAGCTCATTGTATATTAATTTTTATGCGTTAAAAGAAAAGTAATGGAGGAAAAATAATTGTCAGTGAGGGATTTCTTTCATGGATATGGCGAAGTAGATACAAAGGGCAAATTAGTTTCCACGATGCTTGTCACAGAAACATTAAAAAGAGATTTTAGAATTCAAATTCTTGAAGAATCACAAAGACACATCAAATGCAAAATTAATAGAGGAATCAAGATTACTGCTTCTCCTGTTAGATTTCCTGATTCAACTCTAGACATTGCAATGGGAAGTCAAACGGAAAGCTCTGTCATCACATGCCGTCTAACTTGTTACGACTATTATGTAGTTGCTATTGGTGCACTTCTTTTGGGGATATCTTGCACTACTCAGGAACGTTCTCTAGGAGAGGCATTTAAAATAGGCTTGCTTGTTTTTGCACCGACAATGCTTCTTTTCGGGGGCTTAGTATTTTTAGATACAAAGTATTTGATGTATCGAATACGCAAAGCGCTATTAAGGTTAACTGTATAACAAGGCAATCCAGCCGATTGTTACACTTCTGCTCGTTTTTTCGTTTTCCTATAAGAAAATCTTTTTTCACATCGTATACCGAGTTGCATTCAAAAGATAACGAGGCGGCAAGGAGGAGGCTCCGCAAGCGTATATTCGATACGTTGAGGAAGCCGACGACGATGCCAACAAAGTTAGCTGAAGAAGGCGACTTGGTATAATGTAATCAAAAACTTAAATATTTCCCCAACAATTTAATTTGAAAAATAACCCCTCCGGTGCTACATTACCCGCCGCGATAGTTATAGTAATTTACTTTCAATGGATAACAGCGCCCAAAGCAAAGTTAGCCAACGAAAGCGAACAGGCAAAGGAGATCTAATTTATGGAATACACTCATGAAGTTGAACAAATGTGCGTAGTTGCCAAAGGCGCGAAAAATGGCCCCGCCCCCATCCCGCAGGAGGGCAAATGGACCATGGTGAAAGAAATCAAGGATATCAGCGGTCTTACCCACGGTGTCGGCTGGTGTGCGCCTCAGCAGGGAGCCTGTAAGCTGACCCTGAACGTCAAGGATGGGATCATTGAAGAAGCGCTGGTCGAATGTATCGGCTGTACCGGCATGACCCACTCCGCCGCGATGGCCGCCGAAATTCTGCCCAACAAAACAATTCTGGAAGCGCTGAATTCCGACATGGTCTGCGATGCGATTAATACCGCGATGCGGGAAATTTTTCTGCAGATTGTTTATGGCCGTTCACAAACGGCGTTTTCCGAAGGCGGCCTTCCCATCGGTGCCGGACTTGAGGATCTGGGCAAAGGCCAGCGCAGCGTGATCGCCACGATGTACGGCACCAAGAAGAAAGGCCCCCGTTATCTGGAAATGGCGGAAGGTTATGTGACTGAAATCGGTCTGGACAGCGACGACGAAATTATCGGTTACAAATTCGTTCAGCTGGGCGTCATGATGGAAAATATTACAAAAGGCATGGACCCCGCCGCCGCTCTGGCGAAAGCAACCGGAACCTACGGCCGTTTTGCTGAAGCCGTCAAAGTTATCAATCCCCGTAAAGAATAAGGAGTAGAAAAATGGCTTTATTTGAAGGATACGAAAGACGAATCAAACAGATCACTCCTTTTCTCGCGCAATATGGAATTTCCTCGCTGGAGGAAGCCGAAAAAGTATGCCTCGAGAAAGGCGTTGATGTCAGAAAAATAGTTAAGGATATTCAACCGATTTCATTTGAAAATGCCGGTTGGGCTTATCTGGTCGGCGCGGCTGCCGCTATTAAAAAAGGTCAAAAGACGGCCGCGGATATCGCCGAGACACTGGGTGAAGGACTGCAATCTTTCTGCATTCCCGGTTCGGTTGCCGATGACCGCCAGGTGGGCATCGGTCATGGAAACCTCGCCTCCATGCTACTCAGAGAAGAAACAAAATGTTTTGCTTTCTGCGCGGGTCATGAATCATTTGCCGCGGCGGAAGGCGCCATCGGTCTGGCCAAATCGGCCAACAAGGCGCGCAAGGTTCCTCTGCGCGTCATTCTGAACGGATTGGGAAAAGACGCTGCTCACATTATTGCCCGCGTCAACGGATTCACCCATGTGGCAACGGCTTTCGATTATAAAACGGGAAAAGTTTCTGTGGCGAAAGAAAAAGCTTATTCCAAAGGTGATCGCGCGGCGGTCCGCTGCTACGGCGCCGATGACGTGCGCGAAGGCGTGGCCATTATGCACCTGGAAGGCGTGGATGTTGCCATTACGGGAAACTCCACCAATCCGACCCGTTTCCAGCATCCGGTGATGGGCGTTTACAAAAAAGAACGTCTGCTTGCGGGCAAGAAATTCTTCTCCGTGGCTTCCGGCGGCGGAACAGGAAGAACGCTGCATCCCGATAACATGGCGGCCGGTCCCGCTTCCTACGGTATGACCGACACGATGGGCAGAATGCATTCGGATGCGCAGTTTGCCGGTTCGTCCTCCGTTCCCGCACATGTGGAAATGATGGGCCTGATCGGCATGGGCAACAATCCGATGGTCGGCGCATCGGTTGCGGTTGCGGTGGCCGTAGAACAGGCGATGAAGCAAAAGTAAAACTTCTAAATCAAGCAACACTGCCCGTTGGTCCCGGGCAGTGTTGCTGCCGTAATGTCTTGGAGGCGGTTCAATGACTGAGTTGAGAGCGCTTCAAGCCAACATCGTTACACTTCAGGTTGACGCAATCGTCAACGCCGCAAATTCTTCCCTGCTTGGCGGAGGCGGCGTGGACGGCGCAATCCATCGCGCCGCCGGCCCTCAGCTACTTGAAGAATGCCGGACGCTCGGTGGCTGTAAAACCGGTGAGGCGAAACTCACCAAGGGGTACAAACTTCCCGCTAAATTTGTTATTCATACCGTGGGACCGGTTTGGCATGGAGGGAAGAAAGGCGAACCGGAACTCCTCGCCTCCTGCTACCGTAAATCTATGGACATTGCCATCACAGAAGGATTCAAAACCATCGCCTTCCCCGGTATCAGCACCGGGGTTTACGGATATCCTTTTGAGCTGGCGGCAAAAATCGCTATTCAAACGGTCCGCGATACAGTCCCAAAACCATCATCAATGGAAGAAATAATTTTCTGCTGTTTTTCTCCGAGCGATCTTTCAATTTACGAATCTCTTTTGATGAGGCAGTGACTGAAGCCTGTTTCCGGTAAAGAAATCAGCGACAGTCGCCTTGCTTTCTGGACACGTCCCATAATGTGCAATTCCCCAGATCACAAGCCGTTCGCGCGTCAAAACAGCCGGATTCTTTATTGCCCTGACTCAAATAAACAGCACCTCTCTTGACGTAAGTATCGGCGTAATCCGGTTTCAGATTTACGGATTTGCTGAAATCTTCAATGGCAAGCTGGTACAGTTCAAGTCTCATGTAAACACCTCCTCTGTTGTTGTACGTGAGGAAATAATCCGGCATGATACGAATGGCTTTATTGTATTCTTCGATAGCCTGCTGATACTGCCCGGTTTTAGCGTAAACAACTCCTTTATTGCAATAGATCACGAAATGATCCGGCATGATGCTGATAGCCTTGTCATAATGATCCAAGGCCTCCTGGATTCTGTCTTCGTCAACAAGAACCATCCCCAGATTGTTATGCGCCAGATAATTGTTTTTTGTCACCTGCAGGGCGTGGCGGAAAAGACTGCCGCTGTCCTTCCAGTAACCGCATTGTCGCCAGGCCAGCAAAGACCAAAAGACTAATAAGGCCATTCCCGCCGAAAACAAAATCCGTTTTCGCTTTAACAATAGAGGCAAGCCCCAGGCAAGCCCGACACCGATGCCGATTAAAGGCAGATACGTATAACGGTCGGCCATGGCCTGTCTGCCGACCTGGATGATTCCGATAACCGGCAGGAGCGTTACCGCGTACCAGAACCAGCCGACAAAAAGATACGGCAGACGTCTTGCCGTTACAACAACTGCAGCGCTGATAATAATAATCAGAAGAACAGAACCCCAGATCTGCGACAACGGAAGCGTTTCCGGAAAAGGATAGAAAACAGCCAGGCTATGCGGCCAGAAGGTTTTCTCCAGATAAGTCACAAAAGCAACCGGCGCGTTGGCCAGCCGGGAAACAAAAGCAAAGTTTTTTGCCGTGGTATTATATTGAGCGCCAAGAGTAAGAAAGGAAAAAAAGTCGACAGAACAAAGAAAGGGATTTTTTCCTTTAACTGCCATAGGATTAAATCGAATTTGTTTTTGTGCGTCTCAAAACGCTTCAGCGGCCAGTAATCAAGCAAGATCATGATTGCCGGCAGGGTGACGACAATGGTCTTGCTCATCAAGGCGCAGATAAAGAAAAAGACGACGAGCAGATATCTTGTAACAGCCGGCTTTTCTGTATAATAAACATAAAAGCAAAGGGTCAGCATAAAGAAGAAAGCGCTCAGGACATCTTTTCGTTCGGCAATCCAGACAACTGATTCCACGTGCAGGGGATGAACAGCAAAAAGAGCCGCAACAAAAGCGCTTTTCCAGATTGCACCGGTCATGCGGTTAAAAAGCCAGAACAAAAGAAGCGTGCTCAGGATATGCAGGAAGAGATTGGTGAGATGATAACCGCCGGCATTTAATCCGTAAAGCTCGTAATCGAATATCAGGGAAAGCCAGGTCAGAGGATGCCAGAATTCGGCATCGGTGGTCAGCAAGGCCCAGGAAAAACTTTTAACATTCATGCCGGATTGAACGAGAGCGTTTTGCGTGACATAGACGTTATCATCAATGTTAACGAAACCGAACTGATTAACCTGCCAGAAAACGGCGGAAGTTAACGCAATTAAAAAAAAATAAACGATCAGTTTCTGTTTGCTGAGAATGATATCAAGCTTGTCGGGCATGCTTTCTTTTATGTAAAGATCGACGTACTTTGTCAAGAAATATTGATTTTTCAAAAAAAGAGAAGGAATCTGGATCGGATAAATAAAGCCCCGGTCTTGCCTGAAAAAGCCCGGGGCTTTATTGAAAATTACTTAACCCATTTCAAATAATGCTTGACCAGGTATTCCGCTGTTTGCAGAGCGCCCTTGGCCGCGCCCAATTTGGTGTTGTGCGCCAGGCAAACATATTTGATTCCATTTTCAATAATCGGATCCTTGCGGATGCGTCCGACGGTTACGGTCATGCCGCCTCCCTTGTCCCGGTCCATCCGCGGTTGCGGACGGAAAGGATCATCGGTCACGTCAATCAAATGTGCCGGTGAACTGGGCAGATGCAATTCGGCAAAGTCTCTGCCATAATTCATCATAACTTTCTTGACATCTTCCGGCGAACATTTTTTCTTCGTCTGCACAAACGCGCAAACGGTGTGACCGTCCAGCACCGGCACACGGGTGCAGGTTGCGGTAATCCCGAACGCGGCGTTCTTAATCGACTTGCCGGTGAATTTTCCCAGAATTTTCTGCGGCTCGGTTTCCACCTTGGGCTCTTCGCCGGAGATGTAGGGAACGATGTTTTCCATCATATCCATCGCTGACAAGCCCGGGGTTCTTCCAGCTCCGGACATGGCCTGCAGCGAAGTCATGACGACCTGCTTGACGCCGAAATTGTCCAGAATCGGTTTCAATGACACGACCAGTCCGGCAATCGTGCAGTTGGATTTAGGTGAAACAAATCCCTTCCAGCCGCGGTTTTTCTGTTGAACGGACAGCAGGGCCGCGTGATCCATATTGACGCCGCCCACCAGAATGGGGGTGTCGGCTTCGTAGCGAAACGCAGACGCGGTGCTGATTACCGGAGTGGTTTTGGCGTATTTGGGTTCCAGTTCCTTGGCGGGACCGGCGTCCATGGTCGAGAAGATAATGTCCACCGATTGGGGATCGAAACTTGCCGCTTCTTCCACAACCATATTGGCAATGTGCTCCGGCAGTTCCTCCGGGCACCACCAGCGGATCGAGCCGTTGGCGTCTCTAAGCGCGTCTATATATTTCTTGCCAGCCGAACGTTCCGAGGCCACGAGTTTGGTGATTTTAAACCATGGATGGCCGAGCAAACTTACAATCGCCTGCTGACCGACTATCCCGGTAGCGCCGACAAGAGCTATTTTTAACATCATTTACCTCCTTCTGAAATCCTCAATCATTGATCCTTGATATTCTGCAATATTCTGCAGCAAAATGGCTTTTGTTTTTTTCACATCCGCCGCAATTTGTTTCCTCAATTTTTCGGGACTATCAAATTTGACAATGTCCCGCAACTTCTCCACAAATTCCGTATTGATTCTTTTCCCCCTGAGATCACCCGAAAAATCCAGCAAATAAACTTCAATCGTAAAGGTGTAATCATCAAAGGTCGGCTTTTCTCCGATATTCAAAGCCGCCTGATAGCGCTTGCCATCGACTTCAACAAAGGCGGCGTAAATGCCGGCCGGCGGCAGTAATTCTTTTTCCGGCTCTATGTTGGCAGTGGGAAATCCCAGTCCCGTGCCCCGGCCTTTGCCCGAAACCACAACACCGGCGATGTGGTAAAATCTCCCCAGCAGGGCGGTTGCTCTTGGCAAATCGCCTTTGATAATTGTTTTTCTTATCAGCGTGCTGCTGATGATGTCTTCCCCGGATTTCACGGCGTCAACGACCTCCACCGCAAATCCCATTTCTCGTCCGGTGGCAATCAGATAATCGCTGTTGCCCTGCTTCCCCCGGCCGAAAGTGTAATCATGACCGATGATGATTTTACGAATGGCCAGTTTCTGTCCGAGAAATACCCGAACAAATTCTTCAGCGGTTGTTCTGGCGTAATCCAGAGAAAAGGGAATGATCAACGTGCCATCGATGCCGCACTCTTCCAACCGCATTAATTTCTCTTCCAGTGTTGTGATCAGATAAAAGGGTCTGATATCCGGATGCAAAATCATTTTGGGATGCGGATCAAAAGTAATAACCAGTGACTTTGCTCCCGCTTCTTTCGCTTCGGACGCCAGCTGGCGGCAAATAAACCGGTGGCTTAAGTGCACGCCGTCAAAATTGCCGATCGTCACAAATGATCCCCGAAAATCGTCGGTTATTTTTTCCTCAGCCTTAAATATAATCATGTGCCCTTACTGAGATTAAATAATTAGCTTGGTAACATAACATTTTAAGTATTAAATTCAAGCTCAATTTATCTTGACAAGAAGACGATGATAGGTATAGTGCACTGTTGCGTGCCGAAGTGGCGGAATTGGTAGACGCGCTAGGTTCAGGGTCTAGTGGGTGTACACCCGTGATGGTTCAAGTCCATTCTTCGGCACCA
>CAZIJZ010000040.1:0-23323 GCA_964539765.1 uncultured Smithella sp. | reverse complement strand
AAATATTGACCGCAAAACGCGTTGCGTGAACGATGTGGACGGAGGATTGAAGTCCGGGTTCTCAACAGCGGGTCCTGATCCGGGCAAATTCAATCGCGCCTTCAATCCGTATTTCTGAATTGTGAATCCGTTTAAAATGTTCTTGACTTTATAACATAACACTGTTATCTTAACATCGCTATTTAATAAATCAGGAGTATCCGATGCCCAAAAAGCCCATGACCCGGGAAGCCATCGAGACGATGCGAATACGAATTCTGGATACCGCCCTTGATATCATTATCGCCGAAGGGTTCAGCAATTTAAGCGTGCGCAAGTTAGCGTCGCGCCTGGGCGTTACCGCCACGACCCTTTACAACTATTACACCAGCAAAGATGAAATCAATCTGATGATTCGAATCAGGGGATTTGAAAAGCTGTATGATCTCCTGCAAAAACGATCGGCCCCGTTTGACGATATTGAAATGCGTTTGAAATCCATGATCCGCGCTTACGTCGAGTTCGGGCTGAATAATCCCAGTTACTACGACATCATGTTCAATCTGCACACGCCTAAATATCTCGATTACGTGGGCACAGAAATAGAAGCCCTGGCGTATCGGGAAAAACAAAACGCGTTGAAATGCTTTGCTCTGTTCATGGAATGCATCGGCGCTTATCTGCCTTCCAGGGGCAGGAAAAAAGAAAAATTCATTTTGTATCAGATCGTTAAATTCTGGTCTGATATGCACGGCCTGATCACCTTGAAAAACAGCCGCTTGTTTCATGAAGTGCTGGACGATGTCGATTCGTTCATCAGCGAAAGAACGTCCGATATGATTGAAGAGGTTGTTCATCTGCAAAAACGTCTGCAAGACGGAGAAAAATTATTTTAACAACCATCCAATGAAGGGGAGGTATTCCATGGAGACAGCCCGGCAAAATATTCCAAAAAGTTCAGCCGATAAACTGGCCAATCTTTTTTTAAAATTCGTTGCCTTTAATTTTAACGTCCGCCCGTCATTAAACAAATACCTGAAGTGGAACGACGGATGGTTGAATTTTACCTTCGGCATTAAAACGGAAAACGGATCTGTGGAACAGGCCATTCGTTTTGAAAACGGCAGGGTCAACGTGTTGAAGCAGATTCCCGAACACCTGGAAGCCGAACTGATCTTTGCGGATGAAAACGCGCTCAAGGAAGCGGCGACGCAGCCCCCGAACAGACTGATGCTGGCCCTGATGGAAAACAGAATGATTACGCACGGCAATCTCGGCTATCTTCAATTGATCAATTTCTATCTTTCCCTGCTTCTGAAACAAATCCAGATCGCCAAGCTCAAAAAAGAAGCAAAAACAGAAAACCGGCAATACGACGCGGGAAAGGCTTCCAAACACAGCATCGATTCCCGCAAACCGCGGCAGCTCAAAGCCGAGTCAGTCGATCCGGGCGTCAAGTTCCTGGAAGATCCCTATCTCGCGGACTATTCTCTGGATGATTTTCCGAGATTAAAAGACTTTCTGGATATTCATTTAAAAACAAAACCGGCGATATGCCATGAACACGCGGAACTGCTCACAAATTTCTACAGAGCAAACGGTTTCGAAACCGACAGGAGCGCGAAACCGTGGGTTGCCGAACTCCGTCAGGCGAACGCTTTCAAATATCTGATGGAAAATAAAAAACCGATCATCCGGGAAAATGATTTGATTGCCGGAACAAACACCACGAAAGAAATCGGCGTAATTATTTACCCGGATGCTCACGGCACCATGATCTGGGGGGAACTGATTACCGCTCCTTACAGGCCGCTCAATCCTTACGACGTGTCTCCGGAAACCATTGACGTCTTGCACAACAAGGTCTTTCCTTTCTGGCTGGGACGGAATTTCCGCGAGTGGGTCAGGGATAACAAGAATTACCCGCTCTGCCAGAAACTCGACGAGCGATTCGCCGCCTGCTTCTTATGGAAGACCGTCGCCCTCTCCCATACGATTCTGGATTATCCGAAAGTGTTGAAACTCGGCACAAAAGGCATCATCGCTGAGCTAGACAGCGAACTGAGTCACACGCCGGAGTCAGAAAAACAAAAACGAGACACGCTGGCAGCGATGAAAATCAGTCTGGAAGGCATCAATGCTTACGCGAAAAATCTGGCGCAGGAGGCCTGGCGTCTCGCGTCGCAGGAAGAAGCGTCTGCACGCAAAAATGAATTACTGCATCTGGCTGAAATCTGCCGCCGCGTTCCGGAAAATCCCTGCTCGACCCTTGATGAAGCGGTTAATGCCATGTGGATCATCTGGGTGGGCGTGCACATGGAAAACACAAACGCCGGCTTCTCCCTGGGAAGACTCGATCAGTGGCTTCAGCCTTATTTTGAAGCGGACCTGCAAAAAATTAACGGCGCAAAGGAAAGACAGACTTTTATTAAACACGCCCTTGAACTCATCGGCTGTTTCTACATGCGCTGCACCGATCATCTGCCCCTGATACCGGACATCGGTAATTACCTTTTCGGCGGCAGTTCCTCCGATCAGGCCGTCACGCTGGGCGGCGTGACGCCGGAAGGTGAGGACGCGGTCAACGACATGACGTATATCTTTCTGAAGATTACGGAAATGCTTTCCATCCGCGACCCCAATGTCAACGCCCGTTACAACCGCGCAAAAAACAGCACAACCTATTTGAAGCGTTTATGCGAAGTCAATTTAAATACAACCGCCACGCCTTCGATTCATAATGACGAAGCGGTCATGGCCTCGCTTGCGGAATTCAATTATCCGGCCGAGCACCTGCGGGACTGGTCGGCAACCGGCTGCGTGGAACCGACGCTTTCAGGACGCCACATCGGTCACACCAACTGCATGATGTTTAATATGGTGGCGGCGCTGGAAATGGCTCTCAACAACGGCAGGCATCCCCTGATGCGCTGGGACCTCGGACCGAAAACCGGTGATATCAAAGCCGGTGATTTTCCAGACTACGAATCTTTCTTTAACGCGTTTGCCACACAGCTTCGTTTTCTGGCCGACAAGACTTGCGAATACAATAATCTGCTGGGTGAGGCTCATCAGGCTATCCGGCCGACGCCTTTTATTTCCGCGTTGATGGACGGTCCGCTGAAAAGCGGCCGGGATGTTACCAAGGGCGGGGCGCTTTATAATTCGTCCGGGACGGCGTGCATCGGCCTTGCCGATATTACCGACTCACTGATGGCCATCAAAAAACTGGTCTTTGAAGAAAAAAAGGTCTCTTTCGGCGAACTGCTTGACACCATCAACAGCAACTTCCAAAACAGTCCGGCGCTGATGGCTCAGATCAAGAACAAGGTTCCGCTTTTCGGCTCCGGCAATGAGGAAGCGCTGGCCACCGCCAACCGGGTGACCAAGCTTGCGCATGACATTTTCCGGGAGCACACCAATTATCGCGGCGGTCCATACACGGCCGGATTCTGGTCGATGTCCAACCATGTCGCATTCGGCACCCTCACCGGCGCGCTTCCTTCGGGAAGACTGGCCGGAAAAGCGTTCACGCCCGGGCTGACTCCCGAACCGCACGCCTCTAAAAGCATACTCGACAATATCCGGGATGTTGCCAAACTGAAACCGGAAAACATGAACAACAATATCGCTTTTAACGTGAAGGTCGTGCCTGCCGCGCAGGAAACTCATCAGCAAACCGTTGATAACATTTATTCCTATGTGAAAGCTTACAGCGATCTCGGCGGCATGCAAATGCAGCTCAATGTCGTATCGTCCAAAACACTCCGGGACGCCATGGAACATCCGGAGAACTATCAGAACCTGCTGGTGCGCATCTCCGGATATAACGCCTACTTTGTGACGCTGAACAAAGAGATGCAGATGGAGCTCATTGAGCGCGCCGAGTTCAGCATTTAAATCAGGAATCATCATTTATGACCCGGGAAGAAATTAGGAATCCTTTAATTCTGGAAATCAAAGGGAACAGCCTGGATGACGGTCCAGGCATCAGGTCGGTGGTATTTTACAAAGGCTGTCCCCTGTCCTGTGTCTGGTGTCACAATCCGGAAAGTAAAAAGCCATTTGCGGAAATAGCTTTTGACGCCAAAATATGCATTGACTGCGGCTCCTGCCGGGACGTTTGTCCGAAAAACGCGCTTTCCCGCAACAACCTTTTTTACATTGACAGAAGCAAATGCGATTTATGTTTCCTTTGCGCTGACGCCTGCCCGTCCGGCGCTTTGGACAGCGTGGGAAAAACAATGTCCGTTGATGACATTCTTAAAAAGATTCTTCCGGATAAACCCTTTTTCGAAACATCCGGCGGCGGGGTCACCCTGTCCGGAGGAGAACCGACGCTGTATATGAGATTCACCGCCCGGCTTCTTCAAGCCCTTAAACAACACCAGATCCACACGCTTCTCGAGACCTGCGGTTATTTCGATTTTAATCAATTCCTGGAAACGATTTATCCGCTTCTGGATGCGATTTACTTCGACATAAAAATGATCGACAGTGCCGCGCACAAAAAATACTGCGGTGTGCCGAATGAAAAGATACTGGACAATTTCACCAAGCTTTACCGGAAGGCGTCTCATGACGGGAAAAAGGTTCTCGCACGGACACCGCTTATTCCCGATATTACGGACACCGAAAGCAATGTCAGGGAAATCGCGGCCTTTCTAAATAAATTGAATATCGCGGATGCCGCCCTTCTCGCTTACAATCCTTTATGGCACGAAAAAAGCAGTAAAGTCGGTGTGGAAAATCCGTATCAAAAAAACAAGGCCATGACGTCGTTTACAGAGAAAACGGTTTTGGAAAAATGCCGGCGCATTTTTACCGAAGCAGGAATAAGCTGTTATTAAACGGTTATCAACAAACAGGGGGGAGAATGAGTTCTAAAATCATGCAACCGGTTCTGGTAACCGGAGCCACGGGATTCATCGGCAGCCGGGTCGTCCATAAACTGCTCCAGGAGAATGTCGCCGTGAAAGTCCTGATGCTCCCCGGTGAAACAACACCGTCGGAATGGGCTGAAAAGATTGACGTCACGCGCGGCAGCATTTCCGATCCGACGGCAGTGGGAAAAGCAGTTCACGGCGTGAAAACGATTATCCATCTGGCGGCTGTCGTGTCGGACTGGGGGGATGAAAAGTTGTATTGGGAATTCACCGTCGAAGGGAGCCGTCTGGTCTTTGAACAGGCCGTTAAAAATGAGGCCCGCGTCGCGCTTGCATCCAGCATCGTGGTGTACGGCGATAACATCCCCAAGCAGTCCTGTCCCGAAGAAACCGGCTACGGCAAAACATTCGGCCCCTACAGCAGAACCAAGCAGGCGCAGGAAAAGCTGGCCTGGGAATATTGCCAGAACAAAGGCTTGCGCTTGAGTATCGTTCGTCCGGCCAACGTCTATGGTCCGCGTTCCGGCCCATGGCTTCATGACGTGATCCATGTTCTGCAGAGCGGATCGCCCGGTCTCATTTCGGGAGGCAACATGAATGCCGGGCTTGCCTATGTGGATAACGTGGCCGATATTCTGATTCTGGCCGCCTCTGCTGACGTTGCAATCGGCAGGGCGTACAACGCCAGCGACGGTTTTGACGTAACCTGGAAACAGTATTTCAGCGACATCGCCGGTATAATCGGCGCCAAAAGTCCGCAATCAATACCCCGCACGCTCGCCTCCTGCGGCGCCTTTTTTCTGGAAACGTTATGGAAATTTTTCGGTATTGAAAAACGTCCGCTCATCACCCGTGAAGCGCTTAATCTTATCGGGTCTGACAACCGCATTCCTAACGGCAGAGTCAAAAATGAGCTGAAATACAATCCGCGGATTTCTTATTCGGAAGGTTTACAGCGCAGCAGAGAATACGTATTAAGAGAATTTATAAAACATCACGAACCCTTAAATCCCTGAGCCGGATTCGCTCGGGGATAATTCGACCCGCAGGCTTCCGCATATCGATTGTGACCTTTAGGATACTTGTTGCGAAAGTTTGGGTCTCATCAGGAGAATAGGATGGCTTACTTTTCCAGCAAACTTGCATTTATTACCGGAGGGTCCAGCGGTATCGGCCTCGCAACGGCAAATCTACTCGCGTCGCAGGGATGCCATCTCGTTTTATTTGCCAGAGGACAGAAGATGCTTGATGAGGCATGCAGATCCGTTAAAACGCATACCGATGCTTCGCAGCGCGTTAACGCCGTATCAATGGACGTCGCAGACGACGCCGATGTTCAACAAAAAATTCAAACGGCTGTTGACACATTCGGCGTTCCCGATATTTTAATCAACAGCGCCGGTATCGGCTCAGGCGATTACTTTGAAAATATTTCCTACGAACAATTTGACAGATTAATGAAGATCAATGTGTACGGCACCAGAAACACCGTCAGTGCCATCCTGCCTTTCATGAAACAGAAGGGCGGCGGCCACATTGTCAACGTTTCTTCCGTTGCCGGCATGATCGGCATGTACGGCTACACGCTGTACTGTACATCAAAGTACGCTATTGTAGGATTTTCCGAATGCCTGCGCAGCGAACTGAAACGGTTTAATATTACCGTTACGCTCGTTTGTCCTCCGGAAGTCAAAACACCTTTTGTCGCGGAAGAAGCAAAAACCCTCCCGCCGGAAGCACGGGTGGTGAAAAATCTTGCCGGCCTACTGTCTACAGAACGGGTGGCGAAAGCCATTGTCCGCGGCATCAGCAGAAAGCGTTTTATGGTCGTGCCAGGATTCATGGCCAAATCGCTCCTGTTCTGGCACCGCATCAGCAATGGCTTGCTCACGCGCACGCCTGCGGATCTGATTATAAAACTGGCAGCCCGACGATTACATAAATAAAGACATGTGAAAGGAATGCTTCAGGTGATGCCGCGTCTTTTCGACTTAATTATTTATCATTCTTTATTTTTCTGTTTCTTGTTCTTCTTGACCGGTTGAACAATCGCGGGAGGCGGCGGTGATTTGATCAGCCGATACGCAATAACCACGCCCAGCACAAACAGGACGATGCTCCCGTATTGTCCGGGTGTCAGTCCCAGATATCTCACATCACCGCGTTGCGCGGCATCGAGGCGGAGGAAATCCAGAAAAAATCTCACGGGCGTATAGAGAATCAAGACAGCGGCGGAATAACTTCCCGGTCTGGCCTGCAACCGGTGCAGAACAAATGTCGCGGGAAAAAGAACAAGCAGGGTAAACAAAAATTCATAAAATCCGAGATTATGCCGCGAACCGCCCGGCTGCTCAAACGCCAGGAAGAAATCGCTTAATTGACCCGGATGATCAAAGATGATCGTGCAGCCGAGTCTGCCGAAAATCCATCCCAGAACCAGTCCCTGAAGGATGCACTCGGCAAAAAGCAGGGGCTCGCGGATTTTCCTTTTATAAACAAAAAACATAAAACCGAAAAGTCCGCCGAAAAATCCTCCAAAAGAACTGAGCCCCTTCCAGAACTTCAGCAGATAAACAGGCCCCTGCCGGACAATCTGTTCGGGATGATAAAAGACAGCTTCGGCAATGTGCGCGAAAAAGAATGCCGCAAGCAGGGTATAGAGCAGGGCGTCATCCATTTCTTCCCTGGAAATTCCAGCCTGCTTCGCCCGATGCAGAGCCAGCGCCCGGCCTGCCAGAATGCCGGTGGCAGCCAGCACCCCAAAAATATTGATGTGAAGAGAACCGATGCGGATCAATTCTACGGTTTTAATATCGGGAATCAAAATCCTGTTACTCCCAGCTTTTCTTTTAGAATCGCGGCATTCCCCGGCGGGCATTTTCAGAATCGCGAGAAAGCACGCCTGCTGTTTTTAGCACATGTTCAGCCGGAGTTCAGTTCTTTTTTTTAATGCCTGAACGGTTCGAAAGACAAACGATGAAAAACAGCAGGTTTTTCATTGACAGGCCTTTTCGCTTTCCCTATACTTTTTATCCAGTAAAAGTGAAACTTGACACAAGGCAAACCGTCCTTTTTAGAAAAGAACCCTTAACCAAATCCCTTCAAGAGGAACGGGCATGAAAGTTCTGGTCATCAACAGCGGCAGTTCATCCTTAAAATACGAGATTTTTGATCTCAACATCGAGCGATCGCTCATGAGCGGTGCGGTATCGCGCATCGGCATGCCCGAGGCCGATCATTCCTGCGCCTGCGGCGACAAAAAAAAATTGATGAAAATTGAAGCGCCGGATCATCGCACCGCGCTGGACTTTGTCCTTCAGGCGATCACCGGCATGGAAGGCACACCGATTAAAAGCCTGGAGGAAATCAACGCCGTGGCGCATCGCATCGGTCACGGCGGCTCGTTGTATCGCGGTCCCGTGGTCATTGATCAGAACGTGATTGACGAAATCCGGCGGCTCATTCGCCTGATGCCCCTGCATCATCCTGCCATGCTGGCCGGCATCGACGCCTGCCAGAGTGCGTTGCCGCATGTGCCGCACGTAGCCGTTTTCGACACATCCTTTCACAGCGCCATCCCGGATGAAGCAGCGATTTACGGCCTGCCCCATGAATATTTCACCGCCGGCGTCCGGAAATTCGGCTTTCACGGAAACTCGCATGAATATGTCGCGTCGAAGGCTGCCGAGTATCTGGAAACGCCGATGAGGCGACTTAATCTCATTTCCTGCCACCTGGGCAACGGCGCCAGCGTCTGCGCCATCCAGCGGGGACATTCCATCGACACCAGCATGGGCTTCAGTCCGCTGGAGGGGCTGATCATGGGCACGCGCGTCGGCGATCTCGACCCCGGCGTCATTCCTTATCTGATGCGTCAACACAATCTCGGAATCGATGAACTGGACAAAATGCTGAACAACAAAAGCGGACTACTGGGTATTTCCGGCGTGAGCTCCGATATGCGGGAACTCATCGCCGCCGCGGATGCGGACAACGCCCGGGCGCTGCTGGCCATCAAAGCGTTCTGCTACCGCATCAAGAAATACATCGGAGCGTATCACGCTGTTCTGGGCGGAGCCGACGCGCTGATCTTCACCGGCGGTATTGGAGAGAACAACCGCAGTATCCGTTCCCGCTGCGTGCAGGGACTCGAAAAACTGGGGTTTGCCATCGATAAAGTCCGCAACGACCGCTGCGAAGTCCACGCGGAAAAACCGGTCTGCGACATCAGCGCGCGCTATGCGAACACCCAGATTCTGGTCATCGCGACGGATGAAGAACTGATGATCGCCAAACAATGTGCCCGCGCGCTGGATTATAAGAAATCCATAAAACATCACCTGCTGGCCACGGACAGGCGTCCTATTCGCGTTTCGGTTTCCGTGCGCCACGCGCATTTAAGTAAGCAGGATGTAGAAGCGCTTTTCGGACCGGGACATGTATTGACCCCTAAATCCCCCCTCTACATTGACAGCGAGTTCGCCGCTAATGAAACCGTGAATCTGATCGGCCCCCGCGGCCGGGTCAATAACGTCCGCATCATCGGACCGGAACGCTCCCGAACGCAGGTCGAGATATCCCGCACCGAAGAATTCCAGCTCGGCATTGACGCGCCGGTCCGCGAGTCGGGCGATATAGACGGCACGCCCGGACTCATCCTGGAAGGATCGGCGGGACGGATCGAAATTCCGGAAGGCGTCATTTGTGCGATGCGGCATATCCATATGACGCCGGAAGACGCCGAAAGTTACGGAGTGAAAGATAAAGATATCGTCATGGTCAGAATTGAAGGCGACCGTGAGCTTATTTTCGGTGATGTGCTGGTTCGCGTAAAACCGAACTACAAGCTGGAAATGCATATTGATACGGACGAGGCCAACGCGGCCGAACTGCCGCCCGTATCTGAAGGTTATCTTGTGCGTATCGAGTCGCGCAATTAGCCGACAATATTTCTAAAAAAATCGAAGCGCATTTTAACCGTCGGGCGATTGCCTGTTTGCCAGAGTCTTCAATTTATGGTAAACATTTAAAGCTCTCCTTGAAAAGAGAGCTTTTTTAATCTAGAATTTTCGTAGCAAAGCAACCGGCATTCATGACAAAAAGAAAACTGAAAATCATGCTGATCAATCCTCCCAATTGCGGGAGGAGCATTCCCGAGGAAGAATACGGCATCACAACCCTGAAACAGATTTTTAAGGGAGAGCCTTTCAATCTGGAGGTTCTGGCCGGTCCGCTCCATGATCACGATGTGAGAATCATCGATTTAAAATGCGAACCGAGGGAGGCTTTCGGGAGCGCTTTCGATGACTTTCAACCCGATGTTGTCGGCCTGACGGCGCTGACCTGCGAAGCCAACACCGCCATCGCCATCGCCCGCCGTGTAAAAGAACAAAGCAATGCCGTTGTCGTCATCGGCGGAAATCACGCCACCTACAACCCTGAATATTTCAACCGCGCCGAATGCAATTACATTGCCGTCGGACTGGCCAAGAAGAGCTTCAGTGAGCTGATTGATGATCTGGCCTTCGGCCGCGCGGGAACGGGCATAACCGGCATCGCCAGGACTGCTCCCGGCAAACCGCTGCAGTATGTAAAAAGATCTTTCGATGAAAACGATTTGATGGATGAAATTCCGCCCCGCTATGATCTGGTCGCCCGATACAGAGACCAGTATTTTCTCGAGCACCTCGGTCTGACCATGGGGTTTGTCATCACCGCTTACGGCTGCACGCACCGGTGTTCTTTCTGCACCATTCCGGAAATGACGGGCGGAAAATATCTGAACCATTCCGCCGGGGCCGTCCTCCGGGACATTCAGCTGCTGGGCGATATTCCCTTTATCAGGATGGTTGACGCCAACACGTTCGGCAATCTGTCTTTATCGCTTGATCTTTACGAAAAAATCATGCAATCCGGTATCCGGAAAAAGTTCTTTGCCGATGTTCGAGCCGACACGATTGTCAAAAATCCGGATCTGATGAAAAAATGGAAAGAGGCGGGACTCTACGCGGTGGTGGTCGGTTTTGAAGATTTTCAGGATGCGCGCCTTTCCGGATATAACAAGAAATATCAGGGACACGTAATCCATGAGGCCATTGACATTCTCCATGAACTGGGCGTCATCATAGTCGGCGATTTCATCGCCGCGCCCGAATATGACGAGAGCGATTTTAAAAAACTGGAAGCGTTTATTGTCGCCAATAAAATTCAGATTCCGGTGATTTCGATTTTAACGCCCATTCCGGGCACGCCGCTTTATGAAAAGATGAAAAAGGATATTGTCATCGACGACCTGGATTACTATACTTTTACCAATGCTGTGACGAAAACAAAGATGCCGGAAGCTGTGTTTTACAAAACGTTCGCCGATCTGGTGAAAAGACTGCACGCAAAGCCTCACAAACCCGGTTAAAAAGGAGATTTATGGAAGTCTATATCAATGACATCGCCGCGTTTCTGCCCAACGATCCGGTGACCAACGACGAAATGGAAACGGTGCTGGGCGCCGTGCACAATATTCCGTCCCGGATAAAAAACAGAATTCTGAAAAACAACGGCATTGAAAAACGATACTATTCCATTGACCGTAAAACCGGAGAATTAAACTACACCAACGCCCAGCTCACCGCCGAAGCCGTGCGCGGGTTAAAACCTTACCCGGGCTTTTCGGTCAACGATATCCAGCTTCTGAGCTGCGGGACGTCCACTCCCGATGTGCTGTTACCCGGTCACGGTCTGATGGTGCAGGGCGAACTGGGCATACCGGCGTGCGAGGTCATCACCACCGCAGGCATCTGCCTGTGCGGCATTACGTCTTTTAAAACCGCTTATGCCAACGTCGCTCTGGGACTGAGCGACAACGCCGTTTCCACCGGCTCGGAACTGGCATCGTCATTGATCAAGTCGAATTTTTTTGAGCATCTCAAAGGCGATCCTGATTTCAAAAATCACCCCGTCCTGCCCTTTGAGTCGGATTTCCTGCGCTGGATGCTTTCCGACGCGGCCGGCGCCGTTTTTATGTCCGGCAAAAAAAATCAAAGCGGCCTTTCGTTGCGCGTGGACTGGATCGAAAACATTGCCTATGCGGGACAGATGGAAACCTGCATGTACGCCGGGGCGCACAAAAAAGAAGACGGCACGGTTATCGGCTGGCGTCAGCTCACTTCGCTGGAAGAAGCGCTGACCCATAATTATCTCGCCCTCAAGCAGGACACCGAACTGCTCAACCGGGAAATCGTCCGCGTGATGATCGACCGGGGACTTTCCCATACGGTTGAACGAAGAAAAATCAAACCGGACGAAATAGACTGGTACCTGCCTCATTATTCCTCGGATTTTTTCCGGGAAAAAATCTATAAAGCCATGGAAGGAATCGGTTTCAGAATTCCTTATGAAAAATGGTTCACCAATCTGGCCTACAAGGGCAACACCGGTTCCGCTTCCATTTATGTGATCATGGAAGAACTTTTTCATTCGGATAAATTAAAGGAAGGGCAGAAAATTCTCTGCTTCATTCCGGAAAGCGGCCGGTTTTCCGTCGCCTATGTTCTGCTGACGGTGGTTTGAATCCTGTATCATTTTTTATTCAGATAATGTTTTCCCGACAGAATGGGATGGCGATAGAGCATGCGGGGGCCGGAATATCTCATTACCGCTTTGATTTTTTCTTTCCTATCCGCGTTATAGCAAGGCACGGTGCATTTTGAGCATTTGGGCTTTTTCTCTTTGAACGGACACTTCTCAAGACGCTTTTGCACGTAATCGAAAAGCGCGCGGCATTCATCACAAAGCTTGTCTTTACTGCCGTGATGACCACGGCAGTAAAGATCAATCATCAGGCCGACTGTTTTTAATTCCTGCTCCATTTTTATTCAAGGCCGTGCAAATTTTCATCCTGTATTCTTCTTGTCCCCTGCATCGCGCTTCTTATCTGCCTCCTGGCAGGAAGGTTTGATTCAGGTGGATATTCCCATTTTAGGCAGAATGTAGGCTTGCAGTGTGTACCATACGGCGATGACCGCGAGCACAATTAATATTTCTTTCAGCATACAACCTTCAGTTTCCTTTCTGTCCTGAGGTATAAAAATATCAAAAAAAACCCTGCTATCCGGTTTTCATCAGCCTTTCAAGATTTTTCCTCTCAGGCTCAGGACAATTTCCTTCAGCGGAACTTTTACGTTTGCCGCTTCCATTCCTTTTTTGACAATCAGGGGCATGCTTGAACAGCAGGGCACTTCCATCACAACCACGGTGACGCTCCTGATGCCGGCGGTTTTGAAGATGTCGGCAAATTTTTGCACATACTCCTGGACATCGTCAAACTTCGGGCAGCCCATCATGACCACTTTCCCCTGCATCAGATCGCGATGCAAGGTGGGAAAGGCGACGGCCGTGCAGTCCGCAAGGACCAGCAGGTCGCCGCCTTTCAAGAAAGGAGCACCGGCCGGAATTAATTTGATCTGAATCGGCCAGTGGGTGAGAGCGGATTCTTCCGGCACATTTTCGAAATGTTTCGGCTTATTGGCCTCTGCGCAGGCGGAGGGTTTGTCAAAAATCTGGATGTGCGCTGATGGACATCCGCAGGGCATGGTTGCCTCCTGGCTTTTAACCAGATGTTTTTTGACGGCTTCTTCATCAAACGGAGGAGCTTCGCGCTCGACAATTTTCAGCGCTCCTGTAGGGCATTCGCCGAGGCAGGCGCCGAGGCCGTCGCAGAACGTCTCCGATACCACTTTAGCTTTGCCATTGATGATTTGCAGCGCGCCTTCGGCGCAGCCGGTCACGCAATTGCCGCAACCGTTACACAATTCATCATCAATCTCGATAATCTTTCGTAATATTTTTTTCATGGACCACCTTTTCAGTTTACAATTTTATGCACAAATGAATTTCCTGATGGCTTTTAAGTTCAGGCATCTATCTCCACATCCGATACCGGTTTTGACACACAGGGGTAAATGAACCCTTCCGCTTTTTCTTCATCGGACAATTCATTTTCGCTCATTTCCACCTTCCCCTTGTTCAGTTTCGTCTTGCACGTTCCGCAGACGCCCGACCGGCAGGCGTAATCAATTTCCACGCCGTTGGCTTCCGCCAGATCAAGCAGTGAAGCTTCTCCGTCGGTTGATACGGATTTACCCGACCGCATAAAGGTTACCTGAAATCCGGCCGCTTCCGGTAGATCAACCGGAGCGCTTACCACTGCCTGAATCGCCGGAGCAGACGGCTTCGGCACATCGCGAGCCTCAACTTTTTCTCCCTTAGCCACCCGGCCTCCGCCGAAACTTTCGGTGTGCAGATTCGCCAGCGGGAACCCCAGTAACCGCAGCGTCTCCTTGACCGCTTCCATGAACGGCGGCGGGCCGCACATGAAGATATGCCGCTCGAGAAGATCCGGCGTGAACAGTTTCAGCATTTTCTCATCACAGCGGCCGGTCAGGCCGGTCCATGAATCGGCGCCGGTCACGCGGCTTGTGCAGGTTACGCCCACGCGGATGCCGCTATGACGCGACGACATCCAGTTGAGTTCGTTGCGGAAGATGATATCGCGCGGCGATTTGGCGGATACCAGCAGATGCGCGTCCACATCGGCGGCTGTGTCCACGATCCAGCGGAGCATGGACATGACCGGCGTGATGCCGCTGCCCGCGCCGATGAACAGCATCTTTGCTGACGGATAGTTGAAGCAGGAAAACATTCCCGACGGACCGTGTACGGAAAGAAGGTCGCCGAGCTTCACATGCTCATGCATCCAGGTTGAAACCAGTCCGTCCGGGGTCCGCTTGATGGTAATTTCCAGACAGTGCGGACGCGAAGGACTCGAGGAAATGGTGTAGGAGCGTCGGACTTCCCTGCCGTTGATCACCGGCTTGATGGTGACAAACTGACCCGGCTTGAATGAAAACAGAACCGGCGACGGGCCCACCAAACGAAACGTTTTTACGTCATCGGTTTCTTCGATGATATCGGCAACCTTCAGTTGAATGTCTCCTTCCGTCCACAGAGGGATATCACGATGCCTTTCGACCAGATGTTCAAGCAGGGGACTTGCCGCCGGTGGCAGTTCAACCGCCGGCATAACCGGTTGCGGTGTTGTCGAAACAGTTGCGTCCGGTTGAGAAACGAGATGAAAACTCAGCTTGTAATTTCCGAACTCCGCGATATTCCCTGAAGCAATCTGCGCCGGCTGCATGGCAGCAATCTTCCGGCCATTCAGAACAGTTCCGTTGAGGCTGTTGAGATCCACCAGAAACCAGCGGCCCGCATCGGTCTGGAGCATTGCGTGAATGCGCGACAGATTCGGATCTTCAAGCTGCAGATCTGCGCCTGCCGCACGACCGATCATCATGTCATGGTGCAAAACCACTTTTTCGATGATTTCATTCTCCCGATAAACAACAACGGTGTCCTGATTTTCAGGCGGTATAATTGGATTTGTATTCATGACCTGTCTCCCTGTTTGTGAAGCCTCCGGATTTCTAATCCGGAAGCTTCACTTGACTTCCTTCTTTGCAAAAATGACTTATTTGCCGGCCATCATGGCGGCAACGTCTTCGCTGACCGTGCCAATGGGTTTGATATCGAATTTCTCCACCAGCACCTTCGCCACGGCAGGCGACAGAAATGCCGGAAGCGTCGGGCCCAGCCGAATTCCCTTCACATTGAGATACAGCAGAGCCAGCAGAACGGCCACAGCCTTCTGCTCGTACCAGGCGATATCAAAAGAAATCGGCAGTTCATTGATGTCTTTCAGGCCGAAGACTTCTTTGAGCTTGAGCGCGATTACCGCCAGCGAATAGGAATCGTTGCATTGACCGGCATCGAGCACCCGGGGAATGCCGCCGATATCGCCGAGAGCCAGCTTGTTGTAACGGTACTTGGCACAGCCGGCCGTGAGGATGACGGTGTCTTTGGGCAGCGCTTCCGCCACTTCGGTAAAATAACCGCGTGACTTTTGTCTGCCGTCGCAACCGGCCATCACAACAAAGCGCTTAATCGCGCCGGACTTCACGGCGTCAACGACCTTGTCCGCCAGCGCCAGAACCTGATTATGGGCAAATCCGCCGACGATCTTGCCGGTTTCCCGCTGCTGCGGCGGTTTGCAGGTCTTCGCCAAAGCAATGACCGCGGAGAAATCCTTTGTGCCGCTTGCAGGACGGTCGGCAATATATTTGGCGCCGGGGTAGTTGACGATGCCGGTTGTAAACAGCCGGGTCAAATACGTGTTGTCTTTTTTTATCGGAATCAAACAATTGGTGGTTAAAATAATCGGACCGTTGAAGGTTTCAAAGTCCTCGTTCTGGTGCCACCACGACGAGCCGTAGTTGCCCACAAAATGACTGTATTTCTTAAACGCCGGATAACAGTTGGCGGGCAGCATCTCGCCATGCGTATAAACATCCATGCCAGTTCCGTCCGTCTGCTTGAGCAATTCTTCCAGGTCTTTCAGATCGTGGCCGGAAATAAGAATGCCGGGATTATTGCGAACGCCAAGGTTGATCTCTGTAATTTCCGGATGTCCGTAGGTTTTGGTATTGGCCTCATCCAAAAGAGCCATCGTATTCACAGCCATCTCACCCGCTTTCATGACCATGGCGATCATGGCGTCCACGGAAAGATCTTTCGTCGTGGACGCCAGCGATTCCATGATGAAAGCGTAAACATCGTCTTTTTCATAGCCTAAAGCGGCGGCGTGATCAGCATATGCGGCAATTCCCTTGACACCAAAAATGAGCAGGGACCGCAAGGAGGTTACATCCTCATTCGAGGCAGCGTTGATGCGTACTGCTCCCGTCAGGGCCTTGGCCATGATCTCTTCCTTGTTCCTGGGTGTCCATGTGGCACAATCAGGCAGGGCGCCTGATATGGAGGAAGCTGCCTTGGCCTTGACTTCATCACGGATTTTCAGCCCTTCTTCAATCTTCGCGGTAATGCTGCCGTCTTCCCAGGCCGCATTGGTAATGGTGGTGAAAAGAGCTTCACAAACGTAACGGCCGACTTTTTTGTCCACGACATTCAATTTTTCAGCATAGACCGCAATGCCCTTGCATACGTAAACGAGCAGATCTTGCAAAGCCGCCGTTTCCTCGGGCTTGCCGCAAACGCCTTTTATCGTGCACCCCTGATTCTTAACCGTTTCCTGACATTGAAAACAAAACATATTGAGCCTCCTGTAAAAGATTATTTGTGCTTTTTGTTGATGAGTATAATTAAAAAACTGACGCCTATCCTTGACTTATGTTAAGAAAAAGATATATTTTTTGCCAAAGGGACGTAAACCATGAAAAAAGCGCGTGATATTCTGATCAGAAGCCAGCTCTTCGGTGGATTGCCTAGAGAGCATATCACAGAAATCGAAAAAATTGCAGTCGGTAAAAATTACAATAAAGGCGACGTTATTTTTTATGATGGAGACGAAGGGGTTGGTTTCTATCTGGTTGCCGCGGGCAGTGTGAGTGTTTACAAACTTTCTCCCGATGGGAAAGAACAAATTCTGCACATTATACAAGAGGGGGATACCATCGGTGCGGTTCCCGTCTTTTCCGGCACATCCTTTCCCGCCAATGCCCGGGCGCTTTCCAAAACTCATCTTTTATTTTTCGGCCGGAAAAAATTTATTGAGCTCATTACCGGCAAACCGAATCTCATCATGAATCTTCTGGCGCTGCTTTCCATGAGACTGCGGGAATTCACCATCCAGGTGGAAAATCTTTCGCTTAAAGAAATCCCCGGCCGTCTGGCCTCTTATCTGCTTTATCTCGCGCAGGAGCAGGGGAACAGGGATTTAGTAAAGCTTAACATTTCCAAACTGCAACTTTCTAACATTCTGGGTACGGGGCCGGAATCGCTTTCCCGCGCGCTGGGCAGCATGAAGAGCAAAAAACTGATCGCCGAAGAAGGCGCCAATATCCGCTTGCTCAATCGCGACGAGCTGGAAGCACTGGCCGAAAGAGGCAAGGTTTCAAATTAATCAACCGGCAACACAGATGAGTCGAGAAACTCCTGTTTTCATCAATAATATCTTATTGATTTTCTTCGAACCACAACTCGCGTGTGATATCCGCAATTTTCCGGCGCTGATCATCATTCAGAAAGATCTTTGGTGAATTTTGAACGGTTGTATTGCGATTTTCAACAATCAGTACGGATGTTCCCCTGTCCAGCGTATGACAGTGCCAGACACGGCGTTTGACGTTGTAAAGTTTTCGCGGCTGCATATCGACTGCCGTAATTGACGCGACCGTATCTTTTCCTTCTCCCAGAAAAAGGATGCAGCGCCCTTCCAGAAGAACAAAAACCTCATCGGTTTCATTATGCCGCTGCATGGTGAGAATGCGTTCGGGCAGTAAATCATCACAATAACGCAGCATCGCTACTTGCCATTGATCATAGTCAATCAGCGCCTGATAGCCCGCGCCTTCATAACTGCGAATTTCCAGCAGATGTTTACCGATATTCTTCACGTCAGTTCTCCTCACAAAACCATCTGTCTTCTAACATATGTTCAGCTGGCCTTCAGCCGTTTTTTGCTTATGGCCCTGAAATTTTTTTATCCATCCCTGGCCGCCCGGCAAAAAAACAGCTCCGTAACCTTTACCTGTTCCGGAGCTGAAATTCTTCTGTTATCTTCTTTACACCATCTTCGACTGGCCTGGTCTGTAACGGTAAACAAGAAGCGCCGCAAGCAGACATCCAAGCAGGATCAGAGGCAGATAACCGGCAATGAGGAGCCAGGAAAAGCCGACGAGAGGATACAAAGCCGTCCGGACCGCCAGCTTGATTAAAGGTTTATCTGCGATAAAACGCGCGGCAACCGAACCGTTCCGGTAATACCAGGCGACAAACTTCCGTCCCCAGTCATTCTTCAGCAGATAGCGGTCCCGGAACTGGCGGAGAATTTCCACCTGTCCGGCCAGCGGCGATCCGAATGCTGCCGTGGCAATAAAGCAGGGCCCGCTGTCTCCCTCATCATATATATATTTTGTTGTCACACTGAACGTATCGGATACGGTGCCGATCGTCAGCGTGGCATCCGTTGTCGTATGAAAAACCGCTGATGATGTCTGCCTGACAGTCACGGTATCGCCGTTACTGACCGTGCCTGCTTCATCCGTATAATCCCCGCCGTTGACTGAGTAGGTTCCGCCTTCAATGGATATCGGCGCTACCGTCTTAATGCCTGATACGGTAATGGCGTTGGACGTGATCGCTCTACCCCAGGCAACGCCTTGCTGATCAAGAAAGGTGAATGGATCGGGCGTAATATCGGCGTTGGGATCGTACTCCCAGAAATCATTGTACTCTGTCGAACCATTTAATCCCGTGCCAATGTAGCCCCGGGTACCGATGACAAACCCGGTCGCAGAATATCTTCCCGTTCCTTCGAAAAAAGCCTTTTGTGTCCAGATATTCTCGCCAGGATCGTATTCCCACACATCATCATAGTTTGTGGAACCATCGAATCCAGTGCCAATATAGCCCGTCGCGCTAACCGCTGAGCCTGACGCGCCATATCTTGCGGCTCCGCCGAAATCAGCTTTCCTGGCCCAGCTATCGGCTCCCGGATCGAACGCCCAGAAATCCTTATAACAGGTCGTTCCGTCATATCCTGTTCCCAGATAGCCTTTGCTATCGATGGAAAAACCGGCGGCGCCATATCTCCCTGCCCCGCTAAAATCGGTCTTCTGTGTCCAGATATCGGTTTCCGGATTATACTCCCGGAAATCCTTATAATAGGTTGTTCCGTCATAACCCGTTCCGATATAGCCCTTGCCGCCGGCAACAAACCCGACCGCGCCGTATCTTCCGGCGCCATCAAAATCAGCCTTTTGTGTCCAGGCATTGGTTTCCGGATCATACTCCCGGAAATCCTTATAATAGGTCGTTCCGTCGTATCCCGTTCCGATATAACCTTTGACGCCGATGGAGAACCCGACCGCGCCATATCTTCCGGCGCCGTCAAAATCAGCCTTTTGTGTCCAGGCATTGGTTTCCGGATTATACTCCCAGAAGTCCTTATAATAGGTTGTTCCGTCGTATCCCGTCCCGATATAGCCTTTGCCGCCGATGGAGAACCCGACCGCGCCATATCTTCCCTGGGTTCCCAGGTCAGCCTTCTGCCCAGCAAAAAGCATATTGGCGCTCAGGAAACTGTAGAACAATGCCATGATAACCAGTGCACATTTTCTCATAAGGAAATCTCTCCTGTTTTTATCCTCACAAACTTTTTTGTTCATCCTAACGCAAAACATCCATCTTGATTAAATCATTCTTAGTCACCGCAGGCGGCATCTCGTTGTTTCTGATTTTTCCCACCACAAATTCAGCCACCCGCTGCGCTTTTTCCCGGGTGGCAAATCCCTCATTGCCCGGCATAGCCGGTATATTCGTTTGATGGATGAACGGTTTGCCTTCAACGAAAATATCATATCCAAAAGTCTTTTTGACAGAGGGTATGATCCGGACAGTTATTTTAGCATGGGCATAAGACGTTTCCTGCCTCGTAATATCTTCTTTCACTTTTTTTTTAACAACCATTTCTTTTGCGGATATTCCTGTTGGACTCGCGAAAGTCAGCAGGGAAGTAACCAGCAGGAAAACAAGCAGAAAAGAATTTTTGGTATTTCCCATCAGGCATCATCCCCAATCAGGCAAAATTTTTAGCTGTTGACGTTGTAACAAATTGTTTCGAGTTGGCAAAATATAGGCAATATGATCCTGCCTGTCAAGAAAACATTGATCGCCTGAAAAATATTATCCGATTGCGGGAATCAGGTTTAAAGAAATACGTCATGGAAAGCAGGCCGGAAAATAATAAATCGGACATTCTTTTTTTTGAATGTCCGATTTATTGATAACGCTGCTTTATTTCCAAGCAATTATTTGGCAGCAGGAGCAGGTGCAGCTTCGGGTGCAGGTGCAGCTTCGGGTGCAGGTACAGCTTCGGGAGCAGGTACAGCTTCAGGTGCAGGTGCTTCAACTGCAGGAGCCTCTGCAGGTGCTGTCTCTTCAGCCTTTTTGCAACCAACGACTGCCAGAGATAATGAGGCAACAAACAGCATAGCAACAAAAATAGCAAATATTTTTTTCATCAACCGTGAACCTCCTTTCAAAGATTTAAGAACCTGGTTTTTCACCAAGTCTTTATATTAAGGGAGACGCTATACTCCATTTCTAAGTTTTGTCAAGATACAAAAAATGAGGGCCTCAACTGGATAAATTTACCCGGACTGTTTCTTCAGTGATCATCAAAAAAAAATTTCAGAAACACAATTCAATCAAACTGCTGAAAAAAAATTGTAAAGTACTTGACAAACGACCGCCTTTTATGAGTTAGTAGCGTTAATCATTAACGGCAATAACGCCATCCAAATTTAATGCCTGCTGGAGATAAAATTTCGGCAGGCATTATTTTATGGTTCCAATTGAGCCGGGCATCCTGCCGCAAATCCCGCTATCATTGTTTCCGGCACATTATTCGTTCTGTAAATTTTTATACAACAAAAATTTATGTCCTCTTAAAGTCGGCGTTGTCTTCTTTACTTAGCGAATAATATTTTCAACTGCCGCGGTAATTGACAGAACAGGCCAAACCATGTTAAAGTGCGGAAAATCCTGCGAAACAAGGTCGCCCCTGTAGCTCAGAAGGATAGAGCAACGGATTCCTAATCCGTGTGCCGCGCGTTCGACTCGCGCCAGGGGCACCAGAATAATCAGCAAAATCAATTGTTTATTCACAACGAAACTCCCTTTTTTCTCGTGTCTCTTATGGCTTTTCAGAATCAGCCTGTTTTCTAAAAATTATTAAAAAAAATATGGACTTTCGCCTTTTTCCCGTGCTAAAAATACCGCAAAGTTCTTGAAAAGACTTACGTCCTTTTAAAACTTATTAAAAACAAGTTTCAGTACCGTGAGAAAGTTGGAGACGCATCGGTGCGGGAACAAATTTGTTTTACAGGAGGCCCTATAAAAAACGCGTTAAAAAGAAGAGCAACAAGTCAAGCGTAAAAGAACCAGAAAAAAGAAAATCAACAAAACAAGATTAAAAAACAGGGAAAAAGAGAAAGGAGGCTTTATGAGTATCAGAAGAAGCAAGACAGCAAAGATGCTGTCGTGGATCATGATGGCCATGCTTGTCTGCTGTGTCGGCACATCATGGGCATTGCCTGGGGGAGGCTCATCGTCAACATCAACGATACCCGATCCTGTCGGCAAGCAACTAACCATCACACAGAATCAACCAAAATCAATTATCGACTGGAATACCTACAATATCGCGAGAGGTGAAATAGTTCAGTATAATCAGTTTGACTCCAGTTGGATATCCTTAAATCGTGTCACGGGTGATTCAAATCCTTCCCAAATCATGGGCCAGATAAACGCTCCCGGCCAGATATGGGTCATCAACCCCAACGGGTTGCTGATCGGTTCCAGCGCCAAGATCAATGTAGGCAGTTTTCTGGGATCGACCCTTAACATTACGAACGACAATTTTAATGCAGGAACCTACTCCTTCATGGCCGGTCAAAGCAGCATTATCAATCAGGGAAGAATAACCACAACGGACGGCGGATATGTGGCTCTGCTGGCGCCTTCCATCACCAATAAGGGAACCATTACCACGCCGTCAGGACAAACTTTAATTGCATCAGGCAATGCCGTGACCCTGGAAATGACCGGCGTCATTAATATTGACGCGGAAACAGCAGGAGATGCCCTGGGTATCGTTAACTCGGGCAAAATCATTGCTGACGGCGGTCTCATCTACCTTGCTGCAGACAGTGCGGGTGATCCTTTAAAAACCGTCATTAACAACACCGGCGTCATCCAGGCAAGAACCATATCCAATTTCCCGGTAGGAGGAGTTGCCGGGGGGTCCCCGTACCAATCAGGCACCATCTATCTTATGGGCAACGCTGCTGATCTCAATAACAACGCCATCAATATCGGCGGCACGCTGGACGCTTCCGCGCCTAACGGAGGTGACGGCGGTTCGATAGAGACATCCGCAGCCAGAGTGATGGTGGCCAATAACGCAAACGTGACCACCAATGCGCCGCAAGGAGCAACCGGGTACTGGTATATCGACCCGGTCGGCGACTTTAACATCGGTCCGGCATCCGGTGCGGGCGAAGGCGGCTCCATTACCGGCTCCAAACTCGGCAGTACGCTGGGCAAAACCCATGTGGTCATCGGCACTACTCATCCGGGCAGCATCAATGTCAACCAGCCTGTCTCCTGGCGTTCAAACAACACACTGACGCTGAATGCCGATGAGTATATCAATGTGAACAAAAACATCACCGCCTCCGGAAAAAACGCAGGGATGGAATTCAACAGCGACGACGGCGACTTCCCGGAAGGGCCTGTAGCCGATCCTTTATATTTTCTGCAACTGAATAACGGCGCCGTCATTACGCTTTCCGGCGCGGAGGCCACTCTTAACATGAATGGGGATA
>CAZIJZ010000039.1:0-23360 GCA_964539765.1 uncultured Smithella sp. | reverse complement strand
TTGTACATTTCCATGCCCATGCCCAGTTGATTTTGCATGTAATGCAGAATATGCGTGAAAACCTCCGAGTCAGAATTGTAACCGGTATAACCGGGAAAGTTACGCGAACTCAAAAACTCGCGGATGGGCACAAAGGCGGTGTTTTCTCCGTTGGTTGCCGAAGCCATCCCCTGAATAAAAAACGGATGGCACGCGTAAATATTAATGGCGTAATTGGTATTCTGACGACCCTGGGTTAAGATGACTCGCGCTGTGAGTTCGTTGCGATCCAACCCAAGATATTCGGCAACGGCCAGCGGATCACCGACTTCCTTGATCATAATCACATCGGGCCAGAAACTGAAAATCAGCATGGAGTTGTCGTGCTCTCCCATGGAGCGCAGTTGCAGTTGCACCATCATCAGACGAAAGTTGATTTCTTCCTTGCTTAAGCCCTCCCAGTCCGCAGGGTATTCATAAACCCGGATAACGTAGTTATCTCTTTTCGGCGTGCCCGCCGGAGGCGTCTTGGCCGGTTTGATGGAGAGCTTGTATTTGACCATAAAATCCTGATCAATCATAAAGCGGTCGAGATGCTTCAACCCTTCATTGGAAAATATTCCGGAAAGGATCGGTTCGTCTTTTAAATTTTGAAATTCACCGCTGAGATCCGTTAAAAATAAGCCTATGCCCGAACCATCGTGCCCTTCTTTCATGACGTCAATGGCGCGAATGGCCACCATCGGTGAAAGCGGATCGTTACTCGTTATGGAAAACAGGCGACACATATGAATTCAACCTCCTCAAACGCTTTTCGTTTTTAAAATCAAAAAGCACAATCTTATTTGCCAAAGCCGTGCCAGATTCAAAATAAAATTACATTTTTGTATTTCCTGCATTTTTGCGTCTTTGCACGGTTGATAGAAATTACTTTTGTTTTCAAACGGCACAAAACTGTGCTTTTTATAAATTTTGAATCAAATTTGTGCTTTTTGATCCATTTTTTACATGGGGCCTGAATTACTGTTGATTGGATGCGTTTGCTTTCTTTTTGAACAACTTTGAATTGATGCCCATTTTCGATATCTTATACTGAATAATGCGTTTGGTTGTACCCAGTTTCCGGGCGGCTTTTGCTTGATTGCCTCCGGTTTCTTCCAGCGCTTCGATAATCAATGCTCTTTCCTGGGCTTCAACAACAGAAGAGAGTTTACTTTTGTCTTTCCTATCTATGTCTTTTTCCCTGATCTGTATTGACGGTGGAAGATGCTGGCAATCTATCGTGTCGGTTTTGGACAGCAAAACAGCCCGCTCGATACAGTTTTCCAGTTCGCGGACATTGCCCGGCCATTTATGATTCAGGAAAACTTCGATGGCTGCTGTCGAAATTCTTTTCACGTGCTTGCCCATTTCACTGCTGTATTTCAGAATGAAATGATCTGCCAGCAGGATCACATCGCTGCCCCGCTCACGCAGCGGGGGAAGATAAATCGGGAAAACATTCAGACGGTAAAATAAATCTGCGCGGAAGCGCTCGGAGAGAATGTCCTGTTCCAGATTGCGGTTGGTGGCGGCGATAATCCGCACATTGACATTGATCACCCGCGAAGAACCCAACGGTTGAAAGCGTTTCTCCTGCAGAATGCGCAAAAGCTTGACCTGAGCAGCAGCGGAAAGTTCCCCGACTTCATCCAGAAAAATGGTGCCGCCGTTGGCTTCCTCAAAGCGCCCGCGGCGTTGCGTCAGCGCGCCCGTAAAAGCGCCTTTTTCATGGCCGAACAATTCGCTTTCAATTAACGTATCGGGAATCGCTGCGCAGTTGACCTGCACCAGCGGTCCGCCCTTGCGCGGGGAATTATTGTGAATGGCGCGGGCGATTAATTCCTTGCCGGTGCCCGTCTCGCCGGTAATCAAAACCGTGGTATTGGAATCGGCCACCTGCGCCACCATGCCGAAAACTTCCTGCATTGGCGTCGAATGTCCAATAATCTCCATGGATGGTGCGCGGCTCTGACCGACAATTTTGCGCAGGCGTCTGTTTTCTTCTTCGAGACTGCGGATGTGCACAGCCTTGGCCATCAGTTCGGCAACCGAAGACAGCAGGGCAAGCTCCTTATCCAAATTTTCCACCTGAAGGGCAACTTTATCAGCGGACAAAACTCCCACAACATTGTAGTCATAGATAATCGGCACACATAAAAAAGAAAGTTCCGCACGATTCAGATGGCGGCGCGCACCGGTCCGATCAAGAAAATGCGTTTCCTGTCCAAGATTGGCCACCGCCATCGGACGGCCTGTCTCTGCAACCTTTCCGGTGATGCCTTCACCGGGCTTGTACGTCACTTCCAGCCCGTCAATATTCACATCATGGGCCACATCCAGCCAGACGCCCTTCTTCTCGCGGTCCACCAGCGAGATCATGCCTCGCTGCATACCCAGCCGTGAACTCATCTCCTGCAGAACCTGCTCCAACTGCTCGCGTAAGTCCAGGGGCTGCGCCAAAATCTTGGCTATCGCGTGCAGGGCCGCCAGTTCTTCGTAAGTGTGAATACTCAATGTTACTTCTGTATAAGATTTCATTGCGGAATTGCTCATTATGCTTAAATAATAAAAAGTGTTTTGTTACAAAATTGTTCCAAATGCAATCAATTTATCAATGACACAGTCCTTCGTTCGCAAAGTGCGTACCAAATGATGACAACGTTGTAAAAAAGGAAGAATGAAAATCAAAATTTTTATCCATAATTGATCGAATGGTCAATCGAGGAATATCTTATCGGTTGGAGAGAAATTCCCCGCTTTTTCATTTGGAAATCTATTATCATAATATCTGCTCATTAAAAGCTTATGCCATATTAATCTTAAAAATTCATGCATTTACATTCATAATATTTCCCGATTTCTCCATTTTTAATATTGGCACAGAATATGCCATTAAAACCGGTATCACAGATGCACGGAGGACGCCATGACCAAAAATAAACAGGGAATTTGTTTGACCTGCGCGCATTTTACGCGATGCGTATTGCGATCAGCAGATTGTTCAACAGAAGGCATCCAATATTGTGAGGAATACCAAACGGTTTGTCTTGCGCCTGTTGTGGTGACAGACAAAAAATCTTCTAAAAGGACGATGAAATTTACAGCGTCCGGCATTCTGGGGCTTTGCTGCGATTGCAACCATTATTCATACTGCAATTTTCCGAAGCCGGAAGCAGGTGTTTGGCACTGCGAGGAATATCAATAGTCTAAATGAGAAATACGGCGAAGATGCTGGGGCCGCTTTGCCGGGAAAGGAATAAAAATGACCTCTGAAGAGATCGAAAAAATTGTTGAAAATTATGCGGATAGGCAGGGATCGATCATCGCCATTCTCGAAGATATTCAGAATAAATTTCGTTATCTGCCGGAAGAAGCTTTGAGGATCGTCGCCCGTCGGACCGGGCGGAGTATTGTTGATATTTACGGCGTGGCAACGTTTTACAAAGCCTTCAGCCTGAAACCGCGGGGGAAACACCTGATTTCCGTTTGTCTGGGGACAGCCTGTCATGTCCGTGGCGGTCAGGCCATCGCCGAGGAATTCACGCAGCAGCTTCATATCGCACCGGGTGAAACCACGACGGATCAGGAAATCACCTTTGAGACAGTCAATTGTCTCGGGGCATGCGCACTAGGACCCACCGTTGTGGTGGATGGACACTATTTTCCTCATGTGTCCGCAAACCAGGTAAAAAAAATCATCGCGGAAACACGCGAGGGGCTGGGAAAGATTGATGTGGCAACCGACCGCAGAATTTTCCCCATCCATGTGTCCTGTCCAGCCTGTAAAAAAAGTCTCATGGATTACGATCATCGTATCGAGGGCCACCCGTCGATTAGATGCGATGTTTCTTTCGACGATCAAAAAGGTTGGCTGCGCCTGTCATCCCTTTATGGCAGCCGCGCCCTCGATTCGGAACAGCCCATCCCGTACAACACGCTGTCGCGGTTTTATTGCCCGCACTGTCTTACGGAGATGCCCAGCTATACGAACTGCATGGAATGCGGTTCTCCCATGGCCGCCTTGTTTATCCGCGAAGGCTGCTCCTGCGAGGTTTGTACGCTCCGGGGGTGTCACGGTCATTTGCTGAATCTGGATCAAACCAATATGTCATAAGACTGATGAAGGGAAACGAGATGAAAACTTTTCAGACTATTGAGGAATTCAAGGCGTATCGCCAATCCATACTGGCCGGTGAAAAAGATAAAAAACCCTGCCTCGTCATCTGCGGGGGAACCGGAGGCCAGGCCAGTGGCTCCAACGATTTAATCCGGATCATCAAACGTCAGATGCTGGAGCAAAATTTGCATGACAGGCTGTCGCTTCGGATCACGGGCTGTCTGGGCTTTTGTGAAATGGATCCATTTATTATTGTCGAGCCGGGATATAATCTTTATCCCAAACTCAAGATGGACGACGTGCCCAAAATTGTCGAAGCGGCGGTCAACGGCGAGGTGGTCGAAGACCTCCTGTACAGGGAACCGGGCTCCACGGTCAAGCGTTATTCGGAACAAGAAATTCCATTTTTTCAGGGACAGACCCGGCTCGTTTTAGGACAAAACCAGAACCTCGACCCGATCCGGATCAATGATTATCTGAAAATGGGCGGATATGCGGCGCTGGAAAAGGCGCTGGAAACGCCGGACCGGCAATGGATTGTCGATGAAATTCTGAAAGCCAATCTGCGGGGACGCGGCGGCGCCGGATTCATGACAGGCAAAAAGTGGGAAATGGCCCGCAGTCAGCACAGCCCCTCCGGCAAAAAATATATCATCTGCAATGCCGACGAAGGCGATCCCGGAGCCTACATGGACCGGAGCATGCTGGAAGGCAACCCGCATGCCATCATTGAAGGGATTATCCTTGCCGCTCTTGCTATCGGAGCAAGCCGGGGCATCATTTACGTGCGCACGGAATACCCGCTGGCCATCAAGCACGCGACTATCGCTATTAAGGAAGCCACCCGCCTGGGTTTGCTGGGCACCAATATTTTAGGCGCGGGCTTCGATTTTGATATAGAGATTTTTCACGGGGCCGGCGCGTTTGTCTGCGGCGAAGAAACAGCACTGATCAAATCCATTGAAGGGCATATGGGTGAGCCGCGTCAGCGTCCTCCGTACCCGATTGCCAAAGGTCTTTTCGGCTATCCCACCTGTATTAACAATGTCGAAACGCTGGCAAACGTCCCTTACATTATCAACCACGGCGCGCACGCTTATTTGAAGATAGGCACGGAGAACAACGCGGGAACGAAAATATTCTCTCTGGTCGGAAAAATTAAAAATACCGGCTTGGTCGAGGTCCCCCTGGGGACTTCCATCAGTAAAGTCGTCTATGACATCGGCGGAGGACCCGTCAGCTCCGCAAAGATTAAAGCGATACAAACGGGAGGCCCTTCCGGCGGGTGCATTCCATCTTCCATGTTCGATCTGCGTATCGATTATGACAGCCTGGCGAAAGTCGGATCCATCATGGGGTCTGGCGGTATGATTGTCATGGATCAGAATACCTGCATGGTCGATGTCGCCAAATATTTTATGAATTTTCTGAAAGACGAATCCTGCGGAAAATGTTTCACGTGCCGCAAGGGAACGCAGCGGATGCATGAAATACTCGAAGACATCACGCTTGGCAAAGGGACACCGGGTCATATGGTTCTGCTGGAGGAACTGGCGCAGACGGTTAAGGATACCACCATGTGCGGACTTGGCCAGACGGCATCCAATCCGGTGCTCAGCACATTGAAGTACTTCCGTGAAGAATACGAACGACACATTCATGATAAACGGTGTGACTCCTATGTCTGTAAGCAACTGACAGGAGCCCCCTGTCAGGCCGCCTGTCCCGTGGACACGGAACCGTGGCGGTACGTCGCCATGATTGAAAAAGGTGATTATGACGAAGCGTACCGGATCATCCGGTCCGCCAATCCCATGCCGGACGTAAGTTCCCGGGTCTGTGACCGCAAGTGCGAAAGCCGCTGCAGTCTGGGCGTCAGTGGTGGTGAGGCGGTTTCTATCCGCGCTTTGAAGCGCTTTGTAACCGCCCGGGTTAACCCTTCCGTCTATAAACCAGCCCTTGCTAAAAAGAAGAAACAAAAGGTGGCTGTAATCGGCGCCGGTCCTGCAGGGATCACTGCGGCCCACGGCCTTTCTCTGCTGGGATACGGCGTAACAATTTTTGAAGCGGAAGACAGGCCGGGTGGCATGCTGTCCTGTTCGCTGCCGGCCTACCGGCTGCCCCGGGATATCGTTGAAAAGGAAATTAAAACCCTCTTGAATAAGAATATCAAAATAGAATACGGTCGTGTCCTGGGAAAAGACATTACCATCCACGACCTGTTTGTCGATAAATATGACGCCGTGTTTCTGGCTTTCGGCGCGCACGAAAGCATGCGCCTTGATCTTGCGCATGAAGATGTGGGCGGCATCTATCCTTCCATCAAGTTTCTGAAAGCCTTCAACATGCGAGGCGAACAGATCGCGCGTGGGCATGTCGGTGTAATCGGCGGCGGCAATTCGGCAGTCGACGCGGCTCGCGTCGCGCTCAGACAGAAGGATGTAACGGGCGTATCCCTTTTTTACCGGCGCACCCGTGAAGAAATGCCCGCTTATGAAGAAGAAATCGAGGCAGCCCTGGAGGAAGGGGTGAGAATTGAAACGTTGATCTCACCGGTGAAAATTCAAGTTCGCCAGGAGGAAATCGAAGCGGCCCTGCGTGAAGGCGTCGCACTGGAAACCCTGGTTTCACCCATAAAAATTCATTCCCGAAAAGGCCATCTGGTGGATATCGAATGTATCAGAAACAGTCTGGGCGATGTGGACGCCACCGGAAGGCGCAAGCCCGTACCCATTCCCGGAAGCGAATTCAAGGTGAAGCTCGACACGCTCATCGTGGCCATTGGCGAAAAGCCGAACAGTGAATTTCTGTCTTCCATGGGCCTGGAAATCGACAAAAGCGGTCGCATCAAGGTAAACACCAAAACCCTCGAAACCAATCTGCGAGGCGTGTTTGCGGGCGGTGATCTCGTCACCGGTCCGAACACTGTAATTGACGCCATTGCGGCCGGAAAGAAAGCCGCGGAAAGTATTGACCGGTATCTGCGAAAAGCACCTTTGATCAAGCCGGCAACACCCAGGCTTCCCGATGTTTACATCGAACCGGCGCACATGGATGAAAACGGAGACATCAAGACGTCACGCGCCGTCAATCCCGCGCTGACGCCTGCTGAAAGAGTGAAAAATTTCCGGGAAATAGAAAGGGTCCTGCCCGAAAATTCAGCCCGCGCAGAGTCCAGACGCTGTCTGCGCTGCGACCTGGCATTCACTGAAAAAATATCCCCCGATATGCCGCAGAAGGCCGTCATGGAAGGAGCACGACATGATTAATCTTAAAATTAACGGATTATCCTTATCCGTAGAAAAGGGCACGACCGTCCTCGAAGCCGCACGGTTCCTGGGATTTCCAATCCCAACGCTTTGTCACAAAGATGGACTGACACCTTATGGCGCCTGCCGGCTTTGCGTGGTGGAAATCGGGGAGTTTCCCAGAACCCGGCTTGTTTCATCATGCACCTACCCTGTTGAGGAAGGACTCGTCGTACGCACCGCCTCCGAGCGCGTGGTAAAGGCGCGGAAAATCATCATTGAACTTTTGCTGGCCTCCTGTCCGCAGTCAAAAACTGTTCAGGATATCGCGTCGGCCCATGGTGTCCGGCAACAGCGCTTCCGGCAGGAGCATGATGACTGCATTCTGTGCGGATTATGCGTGCGCATGTGCAAGGAACAGATGATGGCCGGCGCCATTGGATTTCGGGGCCGTGGTCAGACAAGAAGCCTCGGAACGCCGTTTGATGTAAAATCCGAAGTCTGCCGGCTTTGCGGCGGGTGCATGGAAGTGTGTCCGGCCTGTCAGGCCCGGTGCACCTATAATGAACCGGATAAGGCCATTTGCGGCGGTTGCGCAAACCTGCCCCCACCCTGCATCGAGAAGGAACAGTTCCACGATATGATGTGTTACATGTCGCCCTGCGCGGCATGCGAAATTAAAAAATGACTAAATCCAGAAAGGAGCATGATATATGTCTTTTTCAAGAATCAATACATCCAGTGCAACGCTCACAAAAAACAGGACAGAGGAGTCCATTACCCCTTCGTCAGGAATGTGCGTCACATGCATCGACGGTTGCGTCGGCATGTGTGAAATCGGGAAATCCGCTTACCGCGGCCATGAGGTCATTTATCCCCAACCCTTTGGCGTAATCACCACGGCAGCTGAAAAACGCTATCCGGTCGATTATTCGCATTTTAACATTATGGGAACAGCTGCCGGAGCCTACGGGATTGAGGCTGATAGTGACAAAGCTATTTTCCCGGCCGTGAACCTCGAAGTCGTCATCGGTCATGACCAGGGCATCAAATTCCGTCTTCCCTGGCTGATTTCCGGCATCGGTTCCACCAATATCGCCAAAAACAATTGGGAAGGACTGGCCATTGGTTCCGCTCTGGCGGGAACGGGTCTTACGATCGGTGAAAACGTGGTCGGCATGGACCCCGAGGCCGTATTCAAAAAAGATAAAATCGTGGATACCGTCGATTTAAAGCGACGGGTCAAACTTTACACGGATTATCAAAAGGACGGCTATGGGGCGATTATCGTGCAAGCCAATCTGGAAGACAGCCGTTTAAAAGTTCAACAGTATGCCATTGAGCAACTCGGTGTTCAATGTGTTGAACTTAAATGGGGCCAGGGCGCTAAAGACATCGGCGGCGAAGTAAAAATTAAAGATTTGAAAAAGGCCCAGATGCTCCAGGACCGCGGTTACATCGTTTTGCCGAATCCCCATGATCCTAATGTGATCAAAGCCTTTGAGCGGGGTTCATTTAAAGAATTCGAGAGACATTCGCGCGTCGGCATGGTCACCGAGGAGTCTTTTGCCGCAACCGTCGAGGGACTTCGCAAAGCAGGAGCCAAATATATTTTCCTTAAGACAGGGGCCTATCGTCCCGTTGATCTGGCCCGGGCCATTGCCTTTGCATCAAAATACAAACTGGACCTGTTGACCGTGGACGCCGCCGGCGGTGGGACCGGCATGAGTCCGTGGCGGATGATGAACGAATGGGGTGTCCCTCCGGTAGAATTGCACTCGCTTGTTTATCAATACGCCAAAAAACTGGCGGACAAGAAAAAGTACCTGCCGGCTATTGCCGTCAACGGAGGATTCACCTTCGAAGATCAGATTTTCAAAGCGTTGGCCATGGGCGCCCCCTATGTCAAAATGGTCGGCATGGCGAGAGCCCCCATCGCGGCGGCTATGGTCGGGAAAACCATCGGACAGACCATCGAATCCCAGCAGATTCCCGTTTACATTGAACGCTTCGGCAATGCCAAGGATGAAATTTTTGTCACCGCCAGCGAACTGCGACATGAACTGGGCGATAAAGAATTCGACAAACTGCCGACCGGCGCCATCGGTCTTTATACCTATTATGAAAGACTGGCACAAGGGCTTCGTCAGCTCATGGCCGGAAGCAGAAAATTTGCGTTACAGTATATGTCACGCAACGATCTGGCTGCCCTCACACCGGATGCGGCACGCATCAGCGGGATTCAATCCATCATGGATGTGGATAAAGACGAAGCATCCCAAATTCTTGATTTCTAAAAAACATAAGCACGCCACTCCGGACCCCCTGCGTTCCGGAGTGGCGTCTAACATTCTTTCATTATAATTTATATTACGCCATGCATCGTTCGTTTAATGTCGAAAACGTTGAAAGGAAAGGTCTCCTTATCCTGAAGATTCTCAGTGAAAGCCAGAGTCCACTGGGAGCGCGCATCATTGCCGGCCGGATGAAAGACAGCGGCCTGGATTTAAGCGAACGAACCGTCCGCTACCATTTGAAGCTTATGGACCATAAGGGGCTGACCAGACTGATCGGCAGGCGTGACGGTCGAATCATAACCACCCACGGCAAAGACGAACTTTCGAATGCGCGCGTGAATGATAAAGTCAGTCTGTGCAGTTCGCGCATCGATATGCTGGCCTTTAAAACAACCTTCGATTTATCCAAACAACGGGGGATGGTGCCGGTCAACATTTCTTTGTTTACAAAAGACCGGTTCGAAGAAGCCCTCAATGCCATGAAACCGGCGTTTCAAAATAAAATGGGCGTCAGTGACCGCATTGCCATTGCCCAAAAGGGTGAAAAACTGGGAGACGTTACCGTGCCGGATGGAAAGGTTGGTCTGGCAACGGTCTGCAGCATTTTGATCAACGGCATCTTTTTAAAAAACGGCGTGCCCATCGATTCAAAATTCGGCGGAATTCTTCAGGTCAAGAATGGCGCGCCTCTGCGATTTGTGGAACTGATCCAATATGCCGGATCCTCACTGGATCCGTCTGAAATTTTTATCCGGGGGAAAATGACCTCCGTCAAGCAGGTTGTGGAAAAAGGCGAAGGTAACATTCTGGCCAATTTTCGTGAAATCCCGTCTGTCAGTACGGCGCATGTGACGGAGCTTATTGAAAACATTCGGGCAATCGGTCTGGGCGGAATCATTGCCGTCGGTGGCAGCGGAAATCCCGTTTGCGAAACAGTGGTCGGGCTAAATAAAGCGGGAATGATCTTAATGGGTGGCTTGAATCCGGTGGCATGCGCGCATGAACAGGGCATTGACGTCGATAATCTTGCCATGACAACAGTCATGGAATTCCAGGATATGCAAAATATATCTTATCGGTAAAGTCAAAACGTGTTTTTTCATTCCATGATCAGGCAATATCAGGCGAAACTGATAAAATTTCATTTTTCGGGCGAATCTGATAAGGAAAGATCAAAGAATTGAGAAAGCAACCGGTTTGCGGATCTTCCCTGTGCATCAGCGAATGGAATCGACTCTTGAAACACAAGGGAGGCAAGGCACGAAGACTGGAGCCACAAAGGTTTAATCAATGCTGCAAAGACAAAAAAAAGCCAAAGCCGTGACAACAAGGCGGACATCTTCCCAGGGTCGGGAAGATGCATCACGGGTTAAATTGCGTGAGCGCGTCAAGGAATTGACCTGTCTTTATGGGATTGCGCAAATTGCCTCGAATCCGGCTCTTTCGTGTGCAAACAAATTGGCGGATATCGTAAAACTGCTTCCGCCCGCCTGGCAATATCGCGGACGGGCCTGCGCCCGGATCACCCTCGACGAACACGTCTTTCAGTCCACAAGATTCTGTGATGGGGCTCATCAGCAAACAGCCGTCATCCGCGTTGCGGGTAAAAACCGGGGAACGGTAGAGATTCATTATCGGGACGGTCGGGGCCTTTTGAAGAAAAACCCTTTTCTTCATGAAGAAAAGAATCTGATCGAAAACATTGCCGGACAGATTGCTTTGATGATCGAGCATGAAGAAATCCGGAAAACCAAAGCCAAACTTCGGGAACAACTGATAAAAGCCGATCGTCTGGCCGCCATTGGTGAATTGGCTGCCGGTGTAGCCCATGAACTCAATGAACCCTTGAACACGATTCTGGGATTTACCCAACTCACGCAAAAAACGTCTAATCTGCCGGTTCAGGCACTCAAGGATCTCGAAAAAATCGCGGAGGCCGCGCTTCATGCCCGCAACATTATCCGGGAACTTTTGATTTTCGCCCGTCAGGGAAAACCCGGCAGTGCGCGGGTCAACCTTAACCGGATGATTACAGATGAAATGCACCTCTTTGAGTCACTGTGCAGTAAATCCGGCGTGGAACTCAGGCGCATCGTTGACCCGGACCTACCCGAAATTAAAGCCAATAAATCACAAATTCGCCAGGTCATCTCCAATCTGATTGTCAACGCTCTGCAGGCGATGCCCGGAGGCGGCATCCTTTCGCTGCGGACATCGTTTGAAAAATCCTGTGTGCAACTTCGGGTTGCTGATTCAGGAACTGGCATCAGCGAAGAGATTAAAGAAAGTATTTTTCTCCCTTTTTTTACCACCAAGGATGTTGATCAGGGCACCGGACTTGGTTTGTCGGTGGTACACGGCATTGTGTCTTCGCACGGCGGCGAGATACACGTCGAAAGCGAGCACGGGCAAGGGGCCTGTTTTTGCGTGACCTTCCCCTGCTACCGGGAAACCGCGCTGAAGGAGGAATTGATTTGAAGCCCCCTCGCAGTAAAAGCATTCTTATTGTGGACGACGCTCAAACCACCGTGGACATTCTTCAGCGCAATCTCGAATCAAAAGGCTACGACATTTTCACAGCCTCCAATGTCGTCGATGGCTTAAAAATTCTGGAAAGCGCGCGGGTTGATCTTGTGATTACAGACTACAAGATGCCCAAAATCAGCGGCTTGGATCTCATTCGCCACATCCGGTCAAATTTTCATGAAACCGAGGTTATCATGGTGACCGGTTATGCCTCCGTGAAGGGCGCTGTCGAAGCGGTCAAAATGGGAGCGGAGGAATATCTGCCGAAACCATTTACGGATGACGAACTTTTTAACGCGGTAGAACGGGCGCTCAACAAACAGGAACTGCGCAAGATTGTTCAGAACGAGAAACCGCGTGGAACAACGAATACGCACGGCATGGTCGGCAAATCAAAACCCGTCAGGAAAATGCTGGCGGAAATCGAAAAAGCCTCTAAATCTTCAGCAACCGTTCTTATCCTGGGAGAAAGCGGCACAGGTAAGGAACTGGTGGCGCGGGCCATTCACTACAGCAGTAAACGGGCATCCGCTCCGTTTGTTCCCGTCAACTGCGGGGCTATACCGGAGAAGCTGCTGGAGAGTGAACTTTTCGGTCATATAAAAGGCGCCTTTACGGGGGCCAATGAGTCCCGCGCCGGTTTTTTCCAGACGGCCGACGGCGGCACGATTCTGCTTGACGAGGTTAATGAAATGAGTCCCGCCATGCAGGTCAAACTCCTGCGGGTTCTACAGGACAAACAGGTCTGCATGGTCGGTGCCAGAAAAACGCAAAAGATCGATGTCCGCATCATCGCCTCGAGCAATAAGGATCTGAGAGGGTTGGTCAGTAAAAATCTGTTCCGCGAGGATCTGTTCTTTCGTCTGAACGTCATTACGATTACGGCTCCCCCCTTGAGAGAGCGTTCCGAGGATATTGCTGTGCTGATTACCCATTTTACTAAAAAGTTTGTTGAAGAAATTGGAAAAAACGCCCCGGTTTTTTCGGATGAAGTGCTGCAGACCTTCCTGAAATATAGCTGGCCGGGCAATGTCCGGGAACTCGAAAACCTCATTCAGCGGCTCATCGTCATGACAGATGAAACGAACATTCAAACGGCCGATTTACCGTCTTTTATGCGCTTTTCCGCCATGCCGGGGTCTGTTCCTTTCCGGCCTCTGGCAGAGGAAGAAACCGCTTATGTCCGAAGAGTTTTGGCAAGCGTTGGCGGAAATAAAACGCGGGCGGCAGAAATTCTGCGAATCGACCGAAAAACGCTCCGGGAAAAACTCAAACCGGAACAAGATGAGAAAATTTGATATTTTGATCTTTTCAACTCATGCCCATTAAATCAGTTCATAAACATTAATGAAAGATACAACTCGTGACGGCTTGCTTATCATGATGCCAAACTTGCCTAACTTGAAACAATACAACCAGTAATCACTCTTACCTGTGAGTCCGTGCTGATACCAGAAACCGTTCTTCCAATGTTTCTTTGCAACTTGATACATTTGGGGCTTCATCCGTTTAAATTAAAAAGCATCTAAAAATGTGTGGTTAGCGGTTGTATATACCGGATCGTGCCGGCTGATAAGTAACTTCTTTAATGGTTACGCGTAAGGCTCCGCCGCCCGGTTTCGGCCATTCAATTTCATCCCCTTCCGATAGACCCAGCAGCGCGCTGCCGACAGGCGCAAGGATTGAAATTTTGCCGCCACCGGCATCATAATCTGTTGGATATACAAGCATCAGACAGAACTCCCGGGACGAAGATTCCGTTACGAATTTTACGGTGGAATTCATGGTGACGACGTTCGGAGGCACATCTTTTGGATCAACAACGGTTGCTCTATCCAGTTCAGTTTGCAATTCTTCCTTGCCCGGAAAAGCATGACCAGGTAAGGACGCAAGCAGTTTCTCCAATCTTTCCGCGTCAAGCGACGAGATGATAATATTAGGTTTTGTTTTCAATTTTACCTCCACAAGTTACGGCGTTGACCTGGATATCTGAGATATGAGAATTCTTTTTAAATTAACAAAAGCCTTTTTTTCTTCCCTGGACCGCCGGAATCGTTCTCATCATTTTATTTGAAAGACGACGTAGCCAAACCTGCCGCATAACAGATTGATTGCCTGCTTTCCGAATACGCTGATCATCGACCGTACCACTTGGGCAGTTCGTTATAGATTTTCGCACCCTCTCTGTAACCAAGTTCAGTCAGTATTTTGGCGACCATTTCATCGGCTTCACAATGCAATATCTCCCTTGTATCCGCCCCCCAACGTTTCCTGATGCTTTCCATTTTTTTCTTGAATTCATCCGGAGTCATTCGTGACTCATCCTTTCTTTTTATCTTTGCTTCTCATGGTTATCTCCTGCCTATGAAACGGAGCGTACATTTAAAGATCATTCATCGGATTTTATTCATTAGCATTTTTATGCTTTTTTCGTTTCGTCCGGCTTTGAGAAACCATTGAACGGCCTCTGTGTCATTCTGAGGAACGCCTTCTCCGCATCGATACATTTCACCCAATTGATTCATGGCGGCTATGTTTCCCCGTTCAGCCGCCTTGCGAAACCATTTAGCGGCCTTTGCATAATTTTGCTGGACACGCTTACCATGCAGAAACATCAAGCCGAGATTATACAGAACATGATGATCTTCCTGTTCAAAAAACTTTCGAGGATCCGCAACAGATAATATCTTGATCTCCATGGTTATCTCAAAATTTAAAATTTTTTTATTTTATTGATCACCCTGATCAGGATCATTGATTCGCAATGTTGCTCCGCGTTTCGCCACCGGCTCCGGAACACGTGGTTTAATCGTTGACAAGGCTTTCTTCTTGCCGGCAAAGGCCGGAAACGTCGGATATGCGTTGTGTCGTCCTGAACGATAATCTGATTTTACGATGGTTAAGCGGCTCATATTCATTTCCTTTCAAAACATTGCTCTTTTGTTTTATAATTTAATCGACAAAATTTTTATTGTAAATACTAATATAATTCACTATAAATGCCTATATATAATAGGCAATAAATTGAAAGGTAATCATAATCATGGAACGTAAAGACAATGTCAAAATTGCCCTGCAAGAACGCATCAAAGAATTGAACTGTTTATATGAGATGGCGCGCCTGGCAGAACATTACCATGACTCCATGGAACATTTTCTGAGTGCTCTCGTTGACTTCCTCCCTTTGTCCTGGCGATACGCGGAAGTCGCCTGCGCGCGAATCGTCTTTCAAGGCAAAACCTTGCAAAGCAGGAATTTTGAATGGACCGAATGGCGACAGTCTGCGTCAATCCGGATAGGCGATGAATATGTTGGTGATGTTACAGTCATCTACATGAAAGAGAAACCGCCGGCGGATGAGGGACCGTTCCTGCAAGAAGAAAGAACTTTACTGGAGGAAGTTGCTAAGCGGATCAGTGAAATTGCCGTTCGCGTGATTGCCCGGCAGGAATTACAGGAAAACAACAAGTTGCTTTTGCTTGAAAGAAAAGCGCTTCAGGAAGCGAATGCGGCTTTGCGTGGCGTTCTTTCCAATATTGAAGATGAGAAAAAACGCATTTATCAAAATATGCAGTTGAATATCGACAAGGTGGTCATGCCGATCATTCACACGTTGATGCCCGCTGTTTCGAAAAGTAATCAGAAATACCTTGAGATTTTGAAAACCAACCTGGAAGAAATTACAACGCCCTTCACAAACAGCACCTTAAACTTTCTGCATGCATTGACGCCTATGGAAGTCAATATCTGCAATATGATTCGCAACGGGTTACGGACAAAAGAAATAGCGCAATTGCGCGGAGTCTCCGCGGCAACGATTAACCGGCATCGTGAACATATTCGCCGTAAACTTAAAATCACAAATCAGCAAATTAACTTGACAACTTACCTACAATCCCTGATGAAGCCCGACCCATCTCGTTGATCCGAAGCCCACAGATAATTTGATATCCAAACAATGTTTATGCATCATTGAAAGATACTCTATTGGTCGCGGCCTCCGGAAATCCAGTGTGCCCGTATGTTTTTAATTCCTGCCTTTTAAAAAATATAACTCAAAATAATGCCGCCGTAAAGAAAAGAGCTGTTTTTATCGGATGGATCGGTAGAACCTTCCAATCCGCGTGCATTCATTTCATTCTTCGCATCGTCAGATAGCGGAAAAACATAAGTCAGGACGGGACTGATTGTCAGGTTACCGGTTAGACAGACCGGCAGTGAAACAGAAACGACTCCATCATGTAAATTGTTGAATTTATCATCAGTAGCCACTGCGTTATTATCAAATTCCGGATAGGTTGCTTCATCTTCGCTTTTCAGGTAGCTGGCCTGTGCCGCCAGTTTCAAACCGACTTTTTCATGCAACGCAAAGGTGTGGGAAACACCCAGCGTTGCATACCATTGATGATAATGATCGATTTCCTTGTAAACGGTCAGCGTCGGCGCAAGAATGGTGGCCAAACTTAAAGTGGCGAAAATTTCCTGAGAGTCTGGCAAGTCTGTTCCGCCGGAAGCTGCCCCTGCAAAACCGTAATAGATGTAGCCAACCCCGACCTGACCCATTCCGAATTTCCGTGAATAAGACAGCGTGACATCCGTTTCGGTGAAGTTCGATGAATATTCTTCATCTCCGCCGGAGTATGGATCGGTATCCAGATTTCCCCATACGTTGGCGGTAAAGCCTTTATAACTGGCGGTAACGGAAGGTTGAATCACGGCACTGTGACGGGTCAATTCCTGTCCGCGCCAGATGTAGGCGCTTAAAACACTCGCTGCGACCTCGCCGGTTACTTTATCTGCCACTGGTTCTTCTGCCGAGCTAATCATGGATGATAATGTCAAAATCATAACAATTAAAACAGTCGATATTATTTTCCTCATATTGTTTCTCCTTTCATATTAAGACACCATGAATAATTTCACCCGATAGCGACGCAACCGCGTTCACCACTGCTGATGCGAATACATTCGGCAAGCTCCACGACAAATATTTTACCGTCGCCGACGGAACCGGTATGAGCTCCCTTCATAATTGCTTGAATCGTCGGTTCGACATAATCTTCGTTAACCGCGATATCCAGTTGAACCTTGTTGAGCAAACCGCCGGCCTCTTTGGCGCCGCGGTAAATTTCGGTAACGCCTTTTTGCCGTCCCTGTCCCAGAACGTTGGTGACGGTCATCAGATTGACGTCCACGGCTTCCAGCTCTCTTTTCACAGCCTCCAGTTTATGCGACTGAATAATGGCAATGACTAATTTCATGATTCATTCCTCCTATTCGATCACCGTGTAAGCGGCCTCGCTTTGTTGTGTTAAATCCAGACCGACGATTTCATTATTCTCTTCCACACGCATACCGATGACCGCATCCACAATCTTGAAAATGATAAAGGTCATGATCGCGGCAAAGGCAACAGTGACGATCATCGATAATAATTGAACGCCGAGTTGATGGGCATTCCCGAAGAGCAGGCCATCAGCTCCGGCCGCGTTGACGGTTTTTTCCGCAAAAAAACCTGTGGCGATGGTTCCGACAGCTCCACCGACGCCGTGCACACCGAAAGCGTCCAGAGAATCGTCATAACCAAGTTTGCCCTTTATAATTGCGACGGCGATGTAGCAGACAACGGCGACAATCATACCGATAAACATGGCATTCATCGGATTGACAAAGCCGCAGGCGGGGGTAACCGCAACCAGTCCGGCCACGGCTCCGGTTGCCGCTCCCAGAATGGTCGGCGTACCGTTGTGCCACCATTCAACGAAAGCCCAGGTGATGCCAGCAGCGGCTGTCGCAATATGCGTGGTGACGAAAGCATTGGCGGCCAGACCATCGGCGGCCAGCGCGCTGCCCGCGTTGAACCCGAACCAGCCGAACCACAGTAGCGCCGCTCCCAGAACCGTAAAAGGCAGGTTATGCGGACGAATGGGTTTATGATTGTACCCGATTCTTTTGCCCAGCATTAAGGCCAGCACTAAAGCAGAGATTCCAGAGCTGACATGAACGACGATGCCACCGGCAAAGTCGAGAGAGCCCATGGACCTCATCCAGCCGCCCACGCCCCAGACCCAGTGGGCCAGCGGATCGTAAACAAAGGTTGTCCATAACAGCGTAAAAACCAGGAAGGCGGCAAACTTGACCCGCTCAGCATAAGCGCCTATAATCAACGCCGGTGTAATGATGGCGAACATGGCCTGAAAAATCATAAAGACCGAATGAGGGATCGTTTTGGAGTAATCAGGATTCGGCGTCCCGCCGACGCCTGCCAGCCCCATCCAGTCCAGTTTCCCGATGATGCCGTGGAAGTCCGGCCCAAACGCCAGAGAATAACCGAAAAGCATCCACTGCAGGGAGACGACACAAACAATAATGAAGCACTGCATTAAAATGGAAAGAACGTTTTTGCGGCGAACAAGTCCACCATAGAAAAATGCCAGCCCCGGTATAGTCATTAACAATACCAGAGCGCTGGCTGTTAGAACCCACGCTGTATCTCCCGAATTCATCATAAGCACCTCCTCGAAAATTTTGCACACATGTTCTTAGAGCAACGATGATGCCAAAATAATTAATGTGGCATTAGTGCTTGTAATAAAAGGAGATTTACAGATAAAACCCTTTCAAAAAATAAGACAATATTGTATCGTTTTGAAAATTACATTCGAATAATGTGTCTTTATTTTTCATGGAATGAAAATGATCGCTTTAGTGTTCGCTACAAAAAAGTACGAATTTTTTTAAACCGGCGTGGAACAAAAAAGAATCCGAATGGCACATAAATATTCTTTGGAATGTTTATGGCACAAAAATTGATTAACTAAACAAAGAAGAGCTTTTCTGGCTTTGGATAAAAAAGCAGACAGTTATTGCCGGGCCATGCTTTTCTACTGTATATAATTGATAAAGTTTATTATTTTTAAGTTAAGGAAATTTTTCGCAATGGCTGATAAGAAGAATCAGCCGGTTTACGAAGTACAAATTTGTACCATAACATAATAAAGATAAGGATAAATTATTATGGCACCATATGCACAGGTCAGCACAGGAATAAGCGGTCTGGATGAAATTCTGAATTATTTACAAATGGGTGACAACGTCGTTCTGCAGGTTGACGATATTGAGGATTATAAAAAATTTGTCAATCCCTACGTCAAAACAGCCCTGGCTCAGAATCGTCGACTGGTCTATATGCGATTTGCCAATCATCCGCCTATTCTGGAACCAAATAAAAAAATTAAAATTTATAAACTAAACGCCAACAAGGGTTTTGAATCGTTTTCCACACAGGTGCATAACATTGTCCGTGATGAAGGATTGGATGTGTTTTATGTTTTCGATTGCCTCTCCGATCTGCTGATGGCCTGGGCAACGGATTTAATGATCGGCAATTTCTTCGTCATCACCTGTCCTTATCTTTTTGAATTAAACACGGTGGCCTATTTCGCTATTCTGCGCAGCCGCCATTCTTTCAAAACAATTGCCCGGATTCGCGAGACCACGCAGGTCCTTTTGGATGTTTATAATAACAAGGGGAAAATATGCATCCATCCATTGAAAGCCTGGAAACGCTACACACCGACCATGTTTCTGCCGCATATCATGGAAGGCGACAAATTTGTTCCGATCCTGAACAGCGCCGATGCGGCCAGCATCCTGTCCTATCTGACGGACAAAAACGCCACCAGCAGTGAACGCAATCTCGATTACTGGGACCGAATCTTTCTAAAAGCAAATAATCTTCTGGAAGATCCGACTGCCATGCAGGAAAAACAGGAGATGGTGGAAACGCTTTCCCGTGTGATGATCGGACGTGAAAAAAGAATACTTTCGCTCGTAAAAGAATATTTCACACTGGAAGATCTTGTGGAAATCAAAAAACGTCTGATCGGCACGGGCTTCATCGGCGGCAAATCCGTCGGCATGCTGCTGGCGCGCAACATTTTGCAGAAAGATCCGACGTTTAACTGGGATGCCGAGCTGGAAATCCACGATTCCTTTTACATCGGATCGGATATTTTTTATTCCTACATGGTGCAAAACGGCTGGTGGAAACTGTTGATGGATCAGAAAACCGATGAAGGATATTTTAAAGTTGCCAAAGAATTGAAGGAAAAAATGCTGCACGGCATATTTCCGGATGAAATTAAGGAACAGTTCCAGCTGATGCTGGAGTATTTCGGCCAGGCGCCGATCATTGTGCGCTCCAGCTCGCTTTTGGAAGATGCTTTCGGCAACGCCTTTGCCGGCAAGTATGAAAGTTACTTCTGCGTCAACCAGGGAACGCCGGAATTGCGCTACAGGCATTTTGAAGAGGCGGTTCGTAAAATTTTCGCTTCCACCATGAACGAAGACGCTCTGACCTACCGCATGCAGCGCGGCATGGCCCAGCAGGACGAGCAAATGGCGCTGCTGGTGCAGCGCGTTTCCGGTTCCCACCGCAATATGTATTTTTTTCCCGATCTGGCGGGCGTGGGACTTTCGTACAACACATTCGTCTGGCAGAAAGGCATGGATCCGAAAGCCGGGATGCTGCGCATTGTTTTCGGTCTGGGCACCCGGGCGGTCAATCGCGTGGAGAACGATTACCCGCGCATTGTCGCGCTGGACGCGCCCCTGATTAAACCCTACGCCAAACAGGCAGATATTAAACGCTTCTCTCAAAACGAAGCGGATGTTCTGAATCTGAAGGAAAATGTTTTTCAAACCTTGCAGGCGGCAGATCTGCTGACCAACTCATTTGAATCTCACCTGGATATGATCGCCACACGTGATACCGCCGCGTCGGAATATTTGCAGTCACTCGGCAAGGACGCGGGGGACGCCTGGATTTTGACTTTTGATGAACTGCTGGAAAGTACGCCTTTTGCCAGCACCATGTCCCTGCTGCTCAAAAAACTGGAGCAGGTTTATCGCTATCCGGTGGATATCGAATTCACGGTCAATTTTAATGCCGATAATAAAGCCAAAATCAATCTTCTGCAATGCCGTCCTTTCCAGACCAAGGGGCATTACAGCCGGGTGGAACTTCCTGAAAAAATCAACAGATCCCAGATTCTGCTCCAGCAGGAGGCAAATTTCATGGGCGGCAGTGTGTATCAGGCCATCTCCCGCATCATTTATATTGATCCCAAAGGCTACGCGAAATTGCCGCTGTCCGAAAAACACGACGTTGCCAGGCTCACCGGTAAATTAAACAAACAGATCGGGAAGCGTGACGTCATGCCGACCATTCTACTGGGTCCGGGGCGATGGGGAACGACCACGCCGGCCATGGGTGTTCCCGTGACATTTTCAGAAATCAACAACATCACGGCCATCGGAGAAATAGCCTATCATGACGGTTCGTTGATTCCCGACCTGTCCTTCGGTACGCATTTTTTTCAGGACATGGTGGAAATGGATATTTTTTACATGGCCATCTATCCGGAGAAGAAAGACGTCATCTTCAACGACGCCTGGATGAAGAAACAGCCCAACATCCTGACGGATCTGATGCCGGATGACGCGCGTTTCGCTAAAGTGGTTTATGTTTACGACGTGCGGGATAAGGATTTACGCCTGCTTTCAGATATCGTAACGCAGAAAATGATTTGCTTCTTCGGATAAACAGCGCCTCTTGCTCAGGCCGGCTCATATCACAAAATGATAATATGGCTTTCACTCATTGACGACGAAAGATCATCAAATCGCTATTTTTTTCTCGTTCCAGACTGAGCTTTTGAATACCGACGCCCTCCATCAGAGGAACGTCACGCGTACAGGCGATAGCAATAATATGGGTATCTGTAGCAAATAATGCTATAGCGACGTGACCGGAAACGCCATAGTTTTCACTGCGAATGACTCTTCCTTCTTCTTCAGGACGGCGCAAACATATTAAGTCGCCGGGCTTTATGAACGTCTTCACCTGGGGTTTCAGCGCCGGGATAAATCTGGCATTAAGCCAATCAAACTCCGGCGTCTTGTCGTAGATCCCATCTCGTCTTCCCACCCCGGTTTTGATTCTGTAAAACTGCATGACATCATAGGATGTAATCGAGTAGGGAGCGCTTAATATCCGATGAAATACCCAAGATGAGCAATCTTCGGGATTGGCGATACCCTTACTGGGCTTTCTCACACCTTGTCCATCCGGGAAATACCCGCTGTGGGGAAAAACCAATTCTCCTTGCGACGGGCTGGAGGCACCTTTATAGAAATAGGTAAACGATTCAAAATCCGGATGAATCGACGATTTAATAATTTTTCCGGGCATCGGCATGCTATGAAAGACGATACTGTGGTTCAACCAAGCTGGATTTTGTTTTCCGGATAAATTGAGCTTTGAAGCATTTGCACGCTCGCCGCTCAGCGTCGCCAGCATGGTTAGGATAGCGCCTTTAAAGCACGTCGGCCTGAACGATCCGCTGAGCATTTCGTCCTCTTTATTGCGTTCAAGCGTCGTTATCTTAGACAGCGATTCCTCAAATTCCTCAGGTAAAATCCCATTGACCATATCGTCGATATATTCATTCACGATATCTTCAGCGCCGCTGATAATTTCCAGCAGTTTATTTTGTTTGCATAATTTATAAGCAGCATCTTTTTCGGAGTTCTTGGCCTGCTCGAGTTTTTTATTGAATGCATTGATTATTTCCAGATCACGACCTATTCTTTCCTGCACCCGATCTTCAAAGTCACCGACGGACAAACCGCTTTTTTTAAACCGATCTCTTAAAATACCCAGTAATTGCTTTGTTTCTTTCAGCGTCAGCTTTCGATGATGCGCTTCAACGTTAAAAGCTTTTCTGACAATACCTGCTGATTTGAGCTTAATTTGTTCAACACGTTGCATTTCCTGATCAGTGATAATATCCTCACTGTCAATAAATTCTGAATATTGTTGATAATCAGAGAAATGCGCGCACGAGGACAACAATAAAAAGCCGCTGATCAAGCATAGGAATGAGATGATTTTCATATAAAAAATTTTATATTTCATTGCAGATATGATTCTCCGTAAAGTGATAAAATATATTATTTACAGTGATGAAATTTCGTTTTCCGGCACGAAGCATAAGAGACGCTATCTGGTATGTCAAGAAAATATTGACCGCATGTCCAGCCAATTTAGAAATGTCCTATTAGAAGAAAAAATATAGTTATCAATAT
>CAZIJZ010000038.1:0-24162 GCA_964539765.1 uncultured Smithella sp. | reverse complement strand
ACTGGCAGGTGCAGGGATTCGATTTTATCAATTATGACGACCCCGCTTACATCACGGAAAACAGCCATATCCAATCCGGCATGACCAAAGAAGGATTTCTCTGGGCATTCAGCACAAAATATTTCGGTTTATGGAATCCTCTGGTCTGGCTCTCGTTTATGGCGGATTATGAGCTTTACGGTCTCCATGCCGGAGGATACCATGTCACCAATCTCATCTTTCATATCCTCAGCACCCTGTTATTATTCTGGCTCTTCTCCAGAATGACCGGAGAAATCTGGAAGAGCGCCTTTGTCGCCGCTTTCTTCGCTCTTCATCCCCTGCATGTGGAATCCGTTGCCTGGATATCCGAACGCAAAGATGTCTTAAGCGCTTTCTTCTGGATGCTGACCTTGTGTTTTTATGTTGTTTATACGGAAAAACAATCTGTAAAAAGATACCTGCTTGTTTTCTTCTCTTTTGTGCTGGCATTATTGAGCAAGCCCATGGTGGTGACGCTGCCTGTGGTTATGATCTTACTGGATTACTGGCCGCTGAAACGCTTTGAATATCAGAAAGGGTTATCCCATCTGATTCTATGGCAGATCAAAGAAAAACTTCCGCTTTTGGTGCTGTCGTTATTGCTTATTATCATAACTTTTTATACACCGGGCAGTAATGCTTCTTATGAACTTTTGCCGCTTCAAGCACGCCTTGCCAACGTGCCGGTAGCTTTTGTGACTTACCTGGTTAAAACCTTCTGGCCTCATGACATGGCTATTTTCTATCCTTTTCCGTCTCAAACACCCGTCTGGCAGATCACAGGAGCGATTCTTTTGATTATTGCCATAACTGCTGCTGTAATAATAACCGTCAAGCGTCTGCCTCATCTTTTTGTCGGCTGGTTCTGGTTTATGATAACCATTGCGCCGGTTATCGGCATTCTTCAGATCGGGGATTTCGCGATGGCCGACCGTTATCATTATCTGCCTTCCATCGGCATCGGGGTGATGCTGGCATGGGGAATACCGCATTGCATAAAACGTGAAGACCGGCGCAGAAATATTTTATGGCCTGTGGCGATTTTTTTTCTGGCGTCTTTAGCTTTTTTTGCCTGGAGACAATGCTCTTACTGGGGAAACAGCATCAAAATTTTCAGTCATGCCATACAGGCCACAAAAGATAATTATCTGGCGCACAACAATCTTGGTCTTGCGCTATTCACCGAAGGGAAGGCCAATGAAGCAATCGCCCATTACAACCAGGTCATCCGGATAAGGCCTTTTGACGCCGTCCCTCGTCATAACAAGGGCGTTGTCTATACCCGATCCGGTCAATATCAGATGGCCATCGAAAATTACGATGAGGCAATCCGGGTTAATCCTGATGACGCAGAAGCATACCACGCGAAAGGCAACATCTATCTTGGTCTCGGTCAGCATCAAAAAGCCGTGGAAGACCTGTCCAAAGCCATTGCGCTGAAACCGGACAATCCGGCAATTTACTACAACCGCGGAACCGCTTATATTCATCTTGCTCAATATCAGCAGGCCATCGATGACTACAGCAAAGCCGTTGCTTTAAATCCCGCTTATTTCGATGCCTACAACAACCGGGCTTTTATTTATCTGAAGCTGGGCCGGTATCAGCAGGCCGTCGGGGATTACAGCCAGGCAATCCGTTTGAAACCGGATTATGCCGATGCGTATAATAACCGGGCTTTTGTTCATTTACTGACCGGAAACAGGGGATTGGGCTGTCGGGACGCGCATCAAGCCTGCAATCTGGGAACCTGTTCGACGCTGCAATTAGCAAAATCGAAAAATTTGTGTCGATAATGACAATGATTTACAATTTTTCAAATTTAATGCAAAAACAGAGACGACAATATCCATGAATAAGAAATATCTTTACATCATTTTATTTTTTTTAATTATTGCTTCTCTGGCTGCTTTTGGGCGCATCATGGGCAACAATTTTATTAATTTCGATGACCCCGGTTATATAACGAAGAACTATATCGTTCAGTCGGGACTGAACCCGCAAAGCATTAAATGGGCTTTTTCCACAACATATTTAAGTAACTGGCATCCATTGACATGGCTGTCGCTTATGGCCGACTGGAATCTTTTCGGAAACAACGCCGGCGGGCATCATCTGGTCAATCTGCTTTTACATATCGGAACGGTTATATTTTTATTTCTCTTTTTGAATAAAACAACAAAAAATATCTGGGCTGCGGCTTTTGCTGCCGCCTTTTTCGCTCTGCATCCCCTGAGAGTAGAATCGGTGGCCTGGGCTTCGGAACGCAAAGATGTCCTCAGCATGTTTTTCGGCGCCGCCAGCATCTATGCTTATGCTTTTTACATTGAAAGCTCAAAACCATCCCGATATTTTCTGTGTTTGATTTTATTCTCATTAAGCATGTTATCCAAACCGATGATGGTCACACTGCCATTTGTCCTGCTGCTCCTGGATTACTGGCCGCTACAGCGATTGAAAATCACGGCATGTGTTCGCAGCGAATTCCTAAAAACAGGTCTCAGGCTCATGGTGGAAAAAGTCCCTTTTTTGCTCATGACTGTTGCTTTAAGCATTGTAACCATCTGGGCACAAGCCAGGGAGGGCTCTGTCGCTTCATCAGATGCATTACCTTTTCTCACTCGGCTTTTCAGCGCAACCGTTGCCTACGCCTCATACCTGATAAAAATATTCTGGCCTCATAATCTGACTGTTTTTTATCCTTATGAATTTTCACTGCCCGCATGGAAAATATTATTTTCCGCACTCCTGCTGGTTTCGATCACTTTAGCCGTTATTTACCGTATGAGAAAAACGCCTTTTTTGTTCACGGGCTGGTTCTGGTTTTTGGGAACACTCGTTCCCGTAATCGGTCTGGTTCAGGTGGGAAAACAGTCCATGGCCGACCGCTATACCTATTTGCCCTCCATCGGTATTTCCATCGTACTGGCATGGGGGATTCCTCACCTATTCAGGGACAGGAAACACCTTAAAATAATTTTAGCGCCAGCAGCCATGATCCTGCTTGTCCTTTTGTCACTGCTAACCTGGAAACAATGCGGTTATTGGAAAAGCAGTATTTCCCTCTTCAACCATGCCTCACGGGTCTTGAGAAACGTCAACCCGGCGCTACAAAATATTGGTTCAGATTTTACACAACTGGGTCAGTACCAGTATCAACAGGAAATACGAAACTACGATAAAGTAATCCGATCGAAACCGGATGATCATCTGGCCTATTTCAACAGAGCAGTCGCTTATGCAAAAATCGGTCAGTATCAAAACGCCATCCGGGATTATAATACGGCAATACGCCTGAAACCGGATTACGTCGAGGCCTATAATAACAGAGGGAACATTTACGGTCGACATGGCCAGTATCAACTGGCTATTGAGGATTTCAACAAGGTTATCGAGATAAATCCTCATCATGTCAGGGCCTATAACAATAGAGGACTGGCTTACAGTGAACTCGGTCTATATGAGAAAGCTCTCGATAATTTCAACAAAGCTATCAGATTGCAACCGGATTATGTCAGTGCCTACCATAATAGAGCAAATATTTACCTGAAACAGGGAGACAATATTTCCGGATGCCGTGACGCACGCAGAGCCTGCGAATTAGGAAATTGCATAACATTACAGTCCGCAACGGTGAAAGGAATATGCCGTTGATGGAGCTTATCGCTCAGGAATAAGACCTGGTTTCATTTTAACAAAGGCAATAAAAAAGTCATGAAGAAAAATTTTATTTACCTGATCATCATACTTCTGATCGTTTCTTGTCTCGTATCTTTCGGACGGATTGCCGGCAATGATTTTATCAATTTTGATGACGACATATTCATCACTGAAAATATCCATGTTCAATCAGGATTTAATAAAGAAGATATTCGATGGGCATTTACCACCGTGCATCACAGCTACTGGCATCCTCTGACCTGGCTTTCACACATGCTGGACTGGAGCCTTTTCGGAAGCAATGCTGCCGGACATCATCTGGTCAGCCTGCTGCTGCATATCGGCGCGGTTATTCTTTTGTTTCTCTTTTTGTATAAAACAACCAATCATCTCTGGCCCTCGGCTTTTGCCGCGGCTTTCTTCGCCCTGCATCCCCTCAGAGTCGAATCGGTCGCCTGGGCGGCAGAACGTAAAGACGTCTTAAGCATGTTCTTCGCCATGGCTACTTTTTACACGTATGCTTTCTATGCTGAAAATCGTAAAATATCGAAATATCTTCTGTGTCTGTTCTTGTTTGCCCTGGCATTGATGTCCAAACCGATGATGGTCACCCTGCCGTTTGTTTTACTGCTCCTGGATTACTGGCCGCTGAAACGTTTGGATTCTTTTTCAACTGCAAAGGACAACATGCTTAAAAAAGCGGGGAGACTTGTATCAGAAAAAATCCCCTTCTTCATTTTAACGATTGCGGTTAGCGCCATTGCCTTCTGGGCACAAAACAAAGTCGGCGCTATGGTGAAGATGGAAAACATTTCTTTTATAGAAAGACTCTCCAATGCCGTTGTCTCCTACGGCAATTATCTGGAAAAAATATTCTGGCCTGTGAACCTGGCTGTATTTTATCCTTTTGAACATTCCCTGCCCGGGCGGGAAATTTTTATTTCCGCCCTTATTCTTATCATCATCACAGCCGCTGTCCTTTGCTTCATCAGGAAACTGCCTTTTCTGTTTACGGGCTGGTTTTTATATCTGGGAACTCTAATACCGGTAATCGGCCTGGTACAGGTCGGAGATCAGGCCATGGCCGATCGTTATACGTATCTGCCCTCCATCGGAATTGCCGTTATGCTCTCCTGGAGCATTCCGCTATTTATCCCCCGTAAAGAAATTCGTAAAAAGATTTTATTCCCCGCGGCAATGATCATTATCATTCTTCTGATGATTTTAACCTGGCGCCAATGCGGCTTCTGGGAAAACAGCATGACGATTTCCCGTCACACATTGAAAGCAACGAAGAATAACTACAAAATGCATCACAATATGGGAACGTCCTTTTTTAAAGAAGGCCGGATCAAGGAAGCTTTCTATCATTTTAATAAAGCCATTCGCATCAATCCTAATAATCTTTCTTACAATAGCAGAGGAGATATCTTTGCCAGAATGGGCCGATACCGGCAGGCTCTCGATGATTTTAACAAAGCGATTGCATTGAACCCTCGTGACGCTTACGGTTACTATAACAGAGGACTTACTTACGAAAAGCTCGGACTATTTTCGCCGGCGATTGCTGATTTTACAAGGGCGATCTTGCTCAAAAGCGACGATATCAATGCATATAACAATAGAGGAATTGTCTATGCCAGGATGGGACAACTGGATCGGGCTGTCGGTGATTTTTCTAAAGCTATTTTTCTTAATCCTGATTACTCGCATGCGTATGCCAACAGAAGCATCGCGCATTTTGCGCAGGGCAAAAACGATCAGGGATGTTTTGACGCCCACAAGGCCTGCGAGTTGGGAAATTGTTCGGCACTGCAATCGGCTCAAAACAAGAACGTATGCATCGAGGAATGACTTTATTTGCCAGGGCTGGGGGGTGGGAATCATCCGATTCTCAGGACTTGTCTTCTTTCTTATCGTCCTTGTTCGGAACGGCGAACAAATCAAAAAGTGTTTTAAATGATGAAAGGCTTGCGGCAGCCTGCGGATTCATTTTGGAAAGATTCTCACCGTATTCAAGCCACTTTTTGAACTGGTCGTCAGCCATATTACGGTACATGAGATAATTTTTTATCGTTTGTTCCAGATATTTTTCAAAAAAATCCGTCAGGACATTTTCACCATACTGAATAATCAGATAAAGCAACTCCGGCGGCAGAAGATATTTCTTTTTACGCGCCTCTTCCAAAACGATTTGCGTCAAAATCGCCGATGTCACATCTTCGCCGGTTTTGGCATCTGTAACCTTGACTTTGCGTCCCTTCTTGACCACATCAGTGACATAATCCAGTGTCACATAGATACTTTTTTCGGTATCATAAAGTCTTCTGTTGTTGTATTTTTTCAGTAAAAGTATGTTGTCTTCCATATTCATCTTCCTTGATTTTCCCTGGATTTCATCTACATAATTATTATATTTATTGCAACATATATTATTATTTATTTATTGCTAAAAGAATAATTATAAATATAAATAATTGTATTTATTAAATTATTTATCAATTCAAGCTTTGGAATAAAATATATTGCATTGCAACATTTTCCTATTGACAAACGGAAAATACTGTTTATACTATAGCTGAACACCAAAACTAAGAAAGGAGGATTGATGATGGACAACAAAGATAAAACAAAACAGATGATCGACTACCACAAGGCGGCCTTTGAAACTTATTATAATTCCGTGCAGATGCTTCAGGATCAAACAACCAAAGCTCTTGATGACATGCTCAAACAGTCTCCCTGGGTTCCGGCGCAAACGAAATCATTTATCAATGAATGGATCAACATTTACAGGAAAGTTACCGCCGATTTCAAAGAATCAGTAGATCAGAATTACGCGAAAATGGAAGAATTTCTTAATTCTAAGTCGGACGCTCCCAAACCCAAAGGGAAGAAGTAAATTAAAAAACGCATTAAAAATTAACTAAATAAAAATTTAAATTAATGGAGGAAAAAAATATGGATCCCAAACAAATTGCCAAACAGATGGTTGATTTTAACAAAACAGCTTTCGATAACTCATTTGAAGCCATGTCCGCTCTTCAGGACCAGGCCGAAAAGATGTTTCTCGCCACCATGGAGCAGACTTCTTTTTTCCCCGAAGAAGGGAAAAAACTGATTAATGAGTGGATCAAAAATTACAAGAAAGGCCGCAACGAGTTTAAAGCTGCCGCCGATGAAAACTTCAAAAAAGTGGAAGCTTTCTTTTCTGCCAAATAAACAAATCAACTTCTCAAACAAAAAAAGCCGCTTAAAGCGGCTTTTTTTGTTTCTTGGTTTTGTGATGGAACGATTCATTTATTCCAGCAATTCTGCCATATGCGCAATCATTTCCTTCGTCATTCCCGGATAGACACCTATCCAGAAAGTATCTTCTACAATTCGATCCGTATTTTTAAGTTTACCGACCACTCTGAATCCGGTTTTCTTTTTTCGCATTTCATCGAAGCAGGGATGCCGCAAAATATTTCCGGCAAAGAGCATCCTTGTCTGCACGCCGTTTTCTTCCAGACGATTGACGACCTCGCTCCTTTTGACGCCAGGATTGACCGTCAAAAGAAAGCCAAACCAGCTCGGGTCACAATTTTTCGAAGATTCCGGAAGAATATATTTATCGCTCAAATGAGATACTTTTTCTTTCAGGAGATTCCAGTTCTTTTTTCTCTGTTGAATAAATTCGGGAAGCTTTTCCAACTGCGCGCAGCCGATGGCCGCCTGCATATCCGTCACTTTCAGATTGTATCCGAAATGAGAATAAACATACTTGTGATCATAACCAAGCGGCAGTTCGCCGAATTTCCGTGTGAATCTTTTTTTGCAGGTGTTATCCTTTCCCGATGGGCAGAAGCAATCCCGTCCCCAGTCCCGGAGCGACAGGATGATTTTTGCCAATTCCGGATCATCGGTATAGACGGCGCCCCCCTCCCCCATCGTCATGTGATGCGGCGGGTAGAAGCTGGATGTTCCGATATGGCCGAAGGTTCCCGTGTATTGCCATTTATTGTTGTATTTATATTTTGACCCGAGTGAGTCGCAATTATCTTCTATCAGCCAGAGTTTGTTTTCATCGCAAAACTTTTTCACTTTTTCGATATCGAAAGGATTGCCCAGCGTGTGAGCCAGCATCACCGCTTTTGTTTTTTTACTGAGTGCCTTGTCCAGCAAATTCACGTCGATATTGTACTCAGGAAGGGTCACATCGACAAAAACAGGAACCGCCCCGTATTGTAACATGGGCGTCACCGTGGTGGGAAAACCGGCCGCCACGGCAATAACTTCATCACCCCTTTTTATTTTTCTGTCTTTTAATTTATCGCTGGTCAGCGCCATAAAGGCAAGAAGATTGGCGGAAGAACCGGAATTGACCAGATACGCGTGTTTTATTTTCAAAAATGCCGCAAACTTTTTTTCGAATTCATCGGCAAATCTTCCCGTCGTCAGCCAGAAATCAAGAGACGCATCAACGAGATTAATCAGTTCCTTCTCATCATAAACTCTTCCCGCGTAGGGGATTCTATCTCCTGATTTAAATTTCTTTGATTTTTCGTTGGCGCAAAGATTTTCCCGATAATATTCTTTGACAAGACTTAAGATTTTTCTTCTATCCATAACATTAACGGCCTCATCATCAAATGTACATTTTTCATGCCGGACTTGATCCGGCATCCAGGAATTTTAAACTGGTTCCCGGCCTTCGTAACCTAAATAACCTGAAGGTCACTATAGGGTCATCTGCGACCGGGAAGACGACAGAACATAAATGTTCGTAGTCGTAAATACTGTTTTCAGATCATTTATAGCTCTCAATCTGTGCCGATGTGATTTTCTCCAGATTTTCTTTTTCCAGATAGCCTTTGTACCATTCCACCGTCTTTTTAACCGCCATTTCGCTGTTCCATCGCGGCTTCCATAAAAGTTTCTTCTGCGCGTTGGATGAATCAAGCTTCAGATAACCGGCTTCATGCGGCGCCTTGGGATTTCTTTTAATTTCATATTCAGCATCGTTGCCCCAAAACCGGCAGAAGGCATCAATGATTTTTATGACGGATTTCGCGTCTTTTTCTTTCGGTCCGAAATTCCATCCTTCGGAATATTCCTTTGGTGACTTGTACAATGATTCCGCCAGCATCAGATAACCGGCAAGCGGCTCCAGAACATGCTGCCAAGGCCTGGTGGAATCCGGATTGCGGACAATTATTTTTTCACCTTTCATGATTCCGCGGATGCAATCCGGAATAAGCCGGTCGGACGCGAAATCTCCGCCGCCGATAACGTTACCGGCTCTGGCCGTTGCTATGCCGATTTTTTCACCCGACCTGTAAAATGATTTTCTGTAGGAATCCGTCACCAGTTCGGAACAGGCTTTGGAATTGGAATAGGGGTCGAATCCGCCCATCGGTTCATGTTCCTTATAAGCGATTTGGGGATTTTCCCTGTTTTCATAACATTTGTCCGTCGTTACATTGACAATTGCCTTTAAATTATCATTCTCCCTGCACGCCTCCAGCAGATTGATCGTTCCAATTACATTCGTGGAATAAGTCTCAACAGGATTTTTATATGATTCAAGAACGATGGGCTGGGCGGCCAGATGAAAAACAATTTCCGCGCCTTTGACATGTTTTTTCAGGAAATTCAAATCGCGGATATCGCCATGTACGGATTTGATTTTCGATTTCAGCTTCAGCAGATTAAAAAGATTCGGACTGGTCGGAGGCTTAAGCGCATAGCCGGTAACATGGGCGCCCATTTCCTGAAGCCAGAAGGAAAGCCACGACCCTTTAAAACCGGTGTGACCGGTTACAAAAACTTTTTTCCCTTTCCAGAATCTATTGGAAACGTTCCTCATTATTCCCAGACCTTCCACGGCGCCTTGCCTGTTTCCCAAAGCTGTTCAAGATACATTTTGTCCCTTAACGTATCCATCGCGTACCAGAAGCCTTCATGCTTGTAGGCCTTCAAATTTCCTTCGTCGGCAAGCCTCTCCAGAGGTTTACGCTCAAGGATTGTTCTATCATCTTCCAGATAATCGAATATTTCAGGCTCCATGACAAAAAATCCGCCGCTGATCCAGTGTCCGTCTCCTTCCGGCTTTTCCAGAAACCTTGAAACGTTATCTTTTTCATCCAGATCTATAACGCCGAACCTTGCGGGAGGCTTGATCGCTGTCACCGTCGCCAGTCTCTTATGCTTTTTGTGAAATGAAATTAAATTTTTAATATTAATATCGGAAACTCCGTCGCCATAAGTTAAAAGAAATGTTTCTTTCCCAATGTAATCTTTTATTCTTTTCACTCTACCGCCCGTCATCGTATCCGTGCCTGTATTCACCAGTGTGACTTTCCACGGTTCGGCGGTATGCGCGTGAACCAGCTTCTCATTTTTGTTCGAGAAATCGAAGGTGACATCCGACTCGTGGAGATAATAATTGGCAAAGTATTCCTTGATGACATACCCTTTGTACCCCAGACATATAACGAATTCATTGATGCCGTGTTCGGTATAAAGCTTCATGATGTGCCATATGATGGGCTTGCCGCCGATTTCGATCATCGGTTTAGGTTTCAATACCGATTCCTCGGTAATTCGCGTGCCCATTCCCCCTGCTAAAATGACTGCTTTCATAAAGTTTCCTTACCTTGTGTTTAATCTTCTGATTTAAAGTTTATTCTTTCTTTTTCAATTACAAGCGGACGTTTCAAAATCTGAGTATAAATATTACCGACATATTCACCGATAATGCCAATGAATATTAATTGCACGGATGAAAAGAAGAAAAGCCCTATGACCAGAGGCGCCTGCCCCAGTTGGAAATTACTCCAAAATAATATTTTATAAGCCAGATATATTACAGCGATAATCAAGCTGAATATGGCTGTGCCGAATCCCAGAATACTGGCTAGCCTTAATGGTACTTTGGAGTGAGTCGTTATGCCAAGCATGGCCATATCGAACAGCGTATAGAAATTGTTTTTGGTAATACCGCGTTTTCTTTCCGGTTGACGATATTCTATCATCGCCTTCTCGAAACCGATATCACAGATCAGGCCCCGGAAATAAGGATAGGCATCCGGGATTCCTCTCAAAATCTCAATAACTCTTTTATCGTAAAGACCGAATCCCGTGTAATTCCCAATCAGCTCAATTTCCGCAAGTTTTGTAACAATTTTATAGTAAAGTTTTCTGATTAAAAAGAAAATCGAAGGTTCATCACTCTGTTTTTTAACGCCAACAACGATTTTAAAGCCCTCTTCCCATTTTTTAACAAATTCAGAAATCAGATTCGGCGGATCCTGAAAGTCTGCCACTATGGAAATAACAGCATCCCCTGAAGCTTGTAAAAGTCCGTAGAATGGAGAGCGTATATGACCGAAATTTCTAGAATTGACGATAATCTTAACATTCTTGTCAACGTTTGCTATTTTTTTTAAAATAGAAACCGTTGCATCATGGGAAGCGTTATCTATAAAAATATGCTCATATTCATAGTCTTGCAGATTTTCCTGAAAAACTCTTTTAACTTCCCGATAAAGAGCCTCCACATTTTCTTCTTCATTGTAACAGGCAGTGACGATCGAAATTTTTTTCATAACACCTCACCGAAGACTTTTAATATCGCGTCAAGTGAAGAATAGCAAGGCTTATAGCCGATTTTCTGAAGTTTTTTGTCCGCCGAATAATAATTCATTTTGAAACCAGTGCTGGAAGATTCAACTTGTGTTTCTTTTTTAATTTCATATTGAAGATCGAATTTTTCAGCAATGCTCTTCAGCATATCCAATTTAGTTATTGGCTTCTTACTGTACGTATTATAAGCGTCATTTATGAAGCCAACTTCTCTCCAGCGTTTTATGACAAGATCGATAATCTGCTTCATGTCTTCAGGATGAAGATAGTCTCTCACAATATTTTCATCATCTGTAACAAAAGTCTGTTTGTTTTTTATGGCCGTCATTATCTCAGAAGCAAGAAAATTGGAGTCTAAATCTATATATTTACTAATGTAGCTAAAAATCCTTAAATCGACAATGCTCAATTTTTCAAAAGACCGGTGTTTGGCTTCGGAATTAAGTTTGGAAACGGCATAATAGTCCGTAGATAAAATTTCCTTTATTCCGTTTAGGAAACAGGAGCTTTCTGAGACGGGATTTTGAAAATTTCTACCGTATACGGCACCGCTGCTCAGGCCGATATAAAGAGATTTCCCGTTTTTTCTGAGATAATCCAGAATTAAATTATCCCAAGTCTCATGGATATTGAAAATCTCATGACCGGAATCCATCCGACCTTTCAAATTGGATATGCCTATGCAATTGATAATCACCTCATGATCCTGGCGCATAAAATCTTCCGAATGATAGACGTTGGCATCCCTTATTTCTGAAATCAAGGTTGCAGGCTCTCTTGAATAAAGTTCAAGATTGGACAGTTCACCCTTATTAATATAAAGCGAGATGAGACTTCTGGCGATTTGTCCCCGTGCACCGAGGATGCTTATCTTCATGTTTAACCCTTTGGAAATTTCTGTCAAAGTTTATACAAGAATATTAAAAAAATCACAATTTTTATTAAATATCGGCTAAATCTCCTGTTTATAAAAACAATTGACAGACCCCAAGAACTTCCCTATCTTTATTTAAAAGAACTAATGCATTAATAGATAGAACAATTTCACAGTCTATCCTGAGTTGTGATTTTTTATTTTCTCAGTAAAGTTGACTTCCATGTCAATTGTTTGTCAATATTTGTATTTATCGTTTTTTTAATTGGCATATTGTAAAATATGTTAACATTTTAACATTTATTTTAAATGAATATGCTCCAAGTGTTAAATAAATAAAGATTGAAAGGAATTATTATATTGAAGAAAAACATTTTAATAACGGGGGCCACTGGTTTTTTAGGAAGCAACATAATTAAAAAACTTATCACCGAGAATTATAATGTAATCGCACTGAAAAGAAGTTTTTCAAATACTTATAGAATAGATGATATTGCCGATAATATAAATTTCTACGACATTGACCAGATATCTTTGGAAGATATTTTCGCTGAAAACAAAATAGATATTATAATTCATTGTGCTACAAATTATGGACGAAGAGACATAGAACCTTTAGCATTGATACAAGCTAACCTAACCATGCCTCTGCAACTCCTGGAACTGGGGAAAAAAACCCGAGTTAACTGTTTCATAAACACAGATACGATTTTAGATAAAAGAGTAAGCTATTATTCATTGTCAAAGAATCAATTTAGAGAATGGCTTGAGCTTTATGCAAAAGAAATGATATGTTTAAATGTGGCGTTAGAACACTTCTATGGACCGTATGACGATAATACTAAATTTGTTTCTTATATTATTGAGAGCATTTTAAACAATGCTAAAAAGATAGATTTAACCGGAGGAGAGCAGGAAAGAGATTTTATTTATATAGACGATGTCGTGGATGCTTTCATAATGATAATAAAAAACGGAGAGACATTAAGAAAGGGGTTTCTAAGGTACGAAATAGGCACAGGACAGTCAATCAAGTTGAAAAATTTTGTCAAATTAGTCAAAAATATCGTTCAAAATAACGACACTGTATTGAACTTCGGCGTTATCCCCTACAGAGAAAATGAAGTTATGAACAGCAAAGCAGACATAACTGAAATATGTAAATTAAAGTGGAAGCCACGATATACGCTTGAAGAAGGATTGCTGCGGACAATAAGCATGGAGAAGGATAAAATAAAAAAATGAAAGTACTGATAACAGGTGGATGCGGTTTTTTGGGCAGTAACCTGGCCTTAGAAACATTTAAGAGAAATTATGAGCTTTTTATTATTGATAATTTATATCGAAAAAACAGTGAATATAACCTCGAGTGGCTAAAATCGAAGGGGAAATTCAAATTTTATAATTCAGATGTAAGAATCACAGAAGAAGTAAACCGTATAATAAAAGATATTAAACCCGATGTCTTATTCCACTTAGCCGGACAAGTAGCAATGACTACCTCCATTGCTGATCCCAAAGTAGATTTTGAGATAAATGCTTTAGGCACATTTAATGTTCTTCACGCGGTAAAGATGTCTTCTCCGGAAAGCATCGTCGTTTATTCTTCAACCAACAAAGTATACGGAGACATAGAGTGGATCGAGTACAAAGAGAAAGACACACGATATGTTTGTGATGCATTCCCTCTCGGATTCCCGGAAACTATCCCTTTAGAATTCCATTCACCTTATGGGTGTTCAAAAGGAAGTGCGGATCAATATATGTTGGATTTTTATCGAATATTCGGAACAAAAACCGTTGTTTTTCGCCACTCTTCGATGTATGGCGGACGACAGTTTTCAACTTATGATCAGGGATGGATCGGATGGTTTTGCCAGAAAGCCATAGAAGCCAAGAGAGGATTGGCAAAAGAGCCTTTCACTATTTCCGGAAACGGTAAGCAGGTGCGGGATGTTCTGTATGCAGATGATACGGTGGATCTCTACTTTAAAGCTGTCGAAAAAATAGAATCAACAAAAGGAAATGCTTTTAATATTGGCGGCGGGATGGAGAACAGTCTTTCACTGCTGGAACTGTTTATAATTTTGGAACGGGAATTAGAAGTTACTTTAAAATATGAAAAGCTTCCTCCCAGGGAAAGTGATCAAAAAATATTTGTTGCTGATTTGACGAAAATTAAAAATTTATTAAACTGGCAGCCCAACATAGATAAAATCAGCGGTATCAAAAAAATGATAAAATGGGTAGAAAGATTATGAGTAATAATATTAAGGTTAGTGTGATTATACCCTCTTATCTGGAAGAAGAAAATCTTAGAATAATTATTCCCAGACTTAAAAATGAAATGCAAAAGCTTGGAAATGATTACGAGGTATTAGTTATTGATGCCATGCATGCCATGGATTACACGGAGGATGTCTGCAAAAATAATAATGTAACTTACTTAAACAGAACAAATGGGAATAATTACGGAGATGCGGTACGTACGGGCATAACAAATGCAAACGGGGAATATATAATTTTTATGGATGCGGACGGCTCTCATTCTCCGGAGTTTATAAATAAATTATACAGATACAAAGACGATTATGATGTTGTCATTGCTTCGAGATACATTGCGGGAGGAGCAACGGATAACAACCATATCCTGATTCTTATGAGTTGGGTTGTAAATATCGTTTATTCAATAGTCCTCAATTTAAGATGCAAGGATGTTTCCAATAGTTTCAAATTATACAGAGGAGACTTATTAAAATATCTTAATTTATATTGCAGCAACTTTGATATTGTAGAAGAAATATTATTTAAATTAAAAAAAACGAATAATAATTTAAAGATAAAAGAAGTCCCGTTTTCTTTTAAAAAAAGAATGTTTGGAGAAACGAAGCGCAATCTTTTTCTCTTTATGGTTTCCTACATATTTACCCTGATTAAACTTAGATTTGGGAAATAACTTCACCGTTTGGGGAGTTTTATATTTGAATATTTATGTGTCTGATTATCAATATAAATTTAATTTTGATGTGGAAAATTTGCATTCATTTCGGAAGTGATGATTTTGTGAAGGAGACACATTAACTTGGATAAAAACAAAAAAATAGAATATTTCAGTTTATTCGCGTTAGTAGGATTTTCTCTAGGTATTCTTTTCTATTATATTTTCCCTGATAATCATTTTCTTTTTATACCTCAAGATAGATTCAACGACTTTTTTAATGTGGTATTCAAATGGAATCAGTATCTCCCCGCAGATCCTTCACCAAACAGAAGTTATTTCCCTTTTACTTATATTATAATAAACATTTTCAGTTTCATAAGACCGCCAATGCTATCTTTTTATTTATTTGTCATAGTGTTCTTTTATTTCTTTATAATATTTTCGTTAAAATACATTCGCATAAACAATAACGCAGCTAACTTCAGGAACGTATTTATATTCTCATTTTTTTCGTATCCGGTCTTGTTTTTAATTGATAGAGCAAATTTCGAATCTTTCGTTTTCATTTTTCTGGCATTATTTATATATTTTTATCAAAATAAAAAGGCCCTGATCAGCGTATTATTTCTTTCATTAGCAATATCGATGAAGCTTTTTCCTGCGGTATTTTTAATTTTGTTCCTATCTGACAGAAGATATAAAGAGGCTGTATATACTGTAATATTTACAGTTGCAGTCTCGGTATTTTCATTGTTATTTCTATCCGGAAGTTTAACAGACAATATTCAAAGGATGCTTTTAAATATGAAGCTCTTTAATTTGGTATATGTCATTAGGGGCGCAGGCTTTGATTACGGACACTCATTATTTGGAGCATTGAAGTTTTTTGTATATTATTTTCATGTGAACTTAACCATAGAGGAATTGTTAAGCCCTTATTTAATATTTGTTTTTGTTTTTTTTGCATTCTTAGCCCTTTATGTTATTTTTTACGAAACAGAATTTTGGAAAAAAGTAACCATTTTAACTATTTCAATGTGTCTTTTTCCTTATGCATCTAGTAATTATAAGTTAATCCATTTTTTTATTCCCCTTTATCTGTATATCAATACGGATAAACAAGAAAAAATTGATATTTTATATATGATTTTATTTTCCTTATTGTTAATGCCAAAAAATTTCCATTTTATAATAAAATATAAATTTTATTCAGGAGTTTTAATTGATCCGCTGATCATGTTAATTTTATTATTTGTCATTATAACTAGTTTTACAAAGACGAATTTAGGTAAGATGAAACTGTTATTTGTAAAATAGAAAATTATTTGTTTAAAGGGGTATCCCTTTCGAGCCTAATATTTTAAGCTTAGTGAAATATATTTCGGTTATGCAGTTTGTATCAACATCAGAAAGGTTTAAATAAATATTTCGCCCAGACATTACATGTTTGATTTAATTTAATATTACATATATTTTAATTTCAAAAACATAATTTTCAGACATGAAGCACAACATCGGGAGTCTATTGAAATGCAGATAAGAGTTGCGGATTATATAGCTGACTGGCTGACCAAAAAGAATATAAAACATGTTTTCACCATTACCGGCGGTGGAGCGATGCATCTGAACGACGCCTTTGGCAAACATCCGAAGCTGAAATGCGTTTACAATCACCACGAGCAGGCTTGTGCCATGGCCGCGGAGAGTTACGCCAGACTGAGTGGAAAAGTCGCGCTAGTCTGCGTCACCAGTGGACCGGGAGGCTCTAACGCTATTACCGGTGTGCTGGGAGGCTGGCTTGATTCAGTTCCGATGCTGATCATTTCGGGGCAGGTGCGTTACAACACAACAGCCAGAAGCACCGGGCTGAAACTTCGTCAACTCGGCGATCAGGAATTTGACATCACAAAAGTTGTTGCGCCGATGACCAAATACGCCGAAATGGTAATCAACCCATATGAGACACTTTATCATCTGGAAAAAGCTTATTATCTTGCCATAAACGGCAGACCCGGCCCCTGCTGGCTGGATATTCCTCTTGATGTCCAAGGTGCGGCGATAGAAATAAACAAACTCAAACACTACAATTCCAATGAAGATAAAAAGGAACTCGCTCCAAAAGTAAACAACAGGATCATATCATCAATCCTGGGAAAAATTAAGAAAGCGGAAAGACCGGTAATCCTCGCGGGATCAGCCGTGCGTTCTTCAGGAGCGCTTGATGATTTTCTCAAACTGATCAAGCAATTAAATATTCCCGTTGTAACTGCATGGAACGCACACGATACCATCTGGGACACCCATCCGCTTTACTTCGGCAGGCCGGGCACCATAGGCAATCGGTGCGGAAATTTTATTACTCAAAACGCCGATCTGGTGCTGGTACTCGGATGCAGACTCAACATCAGGCAGATCAGCTACAATTGGGAAATGTTTGCAAGATCAGCCTTTAAGATCATCGTGGATATCGATAAAAATGAGCTGAAAAAACCTACCCTTGCCCCTGATCTTCCTGTTAACGCCAATGTCGCCGATTTTATAAAAGCAATGCTGAAAAAATCTAAAAAGATAATAGATAAAAAAGGGTGGATGGATTACTGCCGGGCAATAAGAGATAAATTTACGACAACGCAAATAAACTGGCCGAAACGAAAAACAAACGTTAATCCTTATTATTTTATTGGTTCCCTGACAGAAAAATTAAAAGAAAACGATATTATTGTAACGGCAAACGGCAGTGCCTGTGTCGTCACATTTCAAGCTGCTTTTATTAAAAAGGGCCAGCGACTCTATACCAATTCGGGATGCGCGTCGATGGGCTATGACCTTCCTGCCGCGATCGGAGCCTACACGGCATCAGGCAGAAAAATATACTGCGTTGCCGGTGACGGCTCCATCCAGATGAATATTCAGGAATTGCAGACAATTATTCATAATAAAATGAACATAACCATTTTTCTTTTTAACAATGATGGTTACCATTCCATCAGGCAGACGCAGAGTTCTTTTTTCGGTAGGCCTCTGGTAGGCGTCAACGCGACATCTGGCGTTAGCTTTCCCGATGCGGAAAAAATTGCAAAAGCCTATGGACTGCATTTTGCCAGAATCGGGAAAAATATCTCAGTCAATCCGATCCTGGATAAAGTATTAAAAATAAAAGGACCTGTTTTGTGCGAGGTCGTCCTGGATCCTGAACAGAATTTCGAACCGAAGCTGTCCTCCCGCAATCTCGGCAACGGCAGGATGTTTACGCCGCCACTGGAAGACATGTACCCTTTTCTCGACAGAAAAACATTTAAAGAATGCATGATCATAGAACCGATCAAAGAGGAATAATAATATGAAGGCTATAAAAATCCTTGATTGCACTTTGCGCGACGGAGGCTATGTCAACGACTGGAACTTCGGGCTCGGCACAATAGAAAGCATTATCAGCCGGTTGGACAAAGCAGGAATCGATATCGTCGAAATCGGTTTTCTGGATGACAGAAGAAAATATGACGAAAACCGCTCTATTCTGCCCGATACGGATTCCATAAAACCGATTTTCAAAAATCTGGACATTCAAAAGGCGATGATTCTGGCCATGATAGATTACGGCACATGCGATATAAAAGCGCTTACCCTTCAGAAAGATTCCGTTCTGGACGGCATCCGGGTCATCTTCAAGAAAAAGGATTATCCGGAGGCTCTGAAATTCTGCGCGGAAATCAAGAAAAAAGGGTATAAATTATCCCTCCAACCCGTTTCCGTAACGACTTACAGCGACAGTGAAATGACAGAACTTTTGAAAAGAGTGAACGAAGTGGCGCCTTACAGCGTTTCCATTGTGGATACCTACGGCCTGATGCACAAAAAGGAATTATTGCATTACTTCGATTTAATGGACAAAAATCTAACTGATGGTATTTTAATTGGTTACCATTCACACAACAATTTTCAGCTTGCCTATGCGAATTGTACTGAATTGATGGCAGTGGAATCTGACAGAGAGCTTATGATTGACGGATCGCTTTACGGAATGGGCAAAAGCGCGGGAAATGCCTGCACGGAATTGCTGGCCATGCATATGAATGAGAACTACGGAGGCCGGTATAATCTCGATCAACTCCTGGAAGCCATTGACGTCGATATCATGAAGGAGTACGCCAAACAATACTGGGGTTATTCGTTCAAACATTTTATCGCCGCCTCCAACGACTGTCACCCCGATTACGTGAGCAATTTACTGAATAAAAAAACTTTGTCCGTAAGATCCATCAATGAGATTATTACGAAAATCGAACCGGCCAACAAACTGACCTTCAACAGGGATATTATGGAAAATCTCTATCTGGAGTATCAAGATAACATTATCGAAGATTCCGGCGCTTACGCAGGACTATGCACCGCGCTGGAACAAAGAAATATTCTGATTATCGCTCCGGGAAAATCCATAGAAACCCATGCGGAAAAGATTCGCACTTTCATCCGAGATAAAAATCCCGTTATCATCACCATTAATTTCATCAATGACGACTTCGATCCGGATTATGTTTTTATGGGCAACGCCAAAAGATACAGCCAGTTTTTTAATAAAATATACCGGAAAGATCTCCATGTTAAAGTGATATGCACTTCCAACATTTCGGAATCGAATAAGAAAATAGATTACAAGTTCAATTTCAACTCGCTGATCAACGAAGATGCTCTGATCAGAGACAACCCCATGCTGATGCTCCTGAAGATTCTCTTGAAGGTGAAGATTAAGGAAGCGTTTCTTGCCGGTTTCGACGGCTATTCCGCTGATAATACCCGGAATTATCCCGACGAATATATTCAATTCCTCTATTGCGACGATAATGTTGTCCTGCGTAATGAAGCCGTGAAAAAAGCGCTTCTTGTGATCGGGAAAGGAATCAAGTTAAATTTCCTGACTCCGACAATTTATGTATAAGGATGATAATAAGTTAGAGAGGATGAATCATCCGGATCATACAATTTTTTTTCGACAGGAAGGATTCCCATGAAAACACTGTTTATCACAGGCGGCAGCAGAGGAATAGGTGCGGCTATCGCAAAACACTTTCAGAAGAACGGATATAAAATAATCATGCCGTCCCGGGACGAGATGAATCTTCTCTCGCCGCCATCCATAGAGACTTATTTTAACGACAGCAGAGTTCCTGCCGTCGATTGTCTGGTCAATAACGCCGGGATCAATCCGCTGGCTGAAATCCAAGAAATCAAAGACGGTGATTTGACGGATGCCATCAATGTGAATTTGATTGCACCTCTGCTCATTACACGCGCACTGATAGACGGTATGAAAAAAAGAGGCAGGGGACGTATTGTTAACATAGGGTCTATCTGGGGAGTTGTTGCAAAAGAAAAAAGATGTGTTTACTCAATGACCAAAAACGGCATTCACGGCATTACCAGTACGCTTGCCGTAGAACTTGGCAGGTACAACATTCTGATCAATACAGTCTGCCCCGGATATGTCAATACCGAGCTGACCAAAAAGAATGTTCCGCAGCAGGAGGCAAAAAAGATATATGGTGAGATTCCGCTTGGCCGGTTTGCCGAACCGGAGGAAATAGCGGAGATTGTGTACTATCTCGGGTCGGAGAAAAACACGTATATTACCGGTCAGAAAATCGTGGTCGATGGAGGATTTACCGTTAAATGAAAATCAAAGCCCACAGTAAAGTATATTCGGTCGATATTGTCGACCGGACTAATATTGAAAAAATATTAAATAAGCCGCGCCGGCTTACCGTCATAGATGAAAAGGTCTTTGACATTTACAGGAACACGCTCCTGAAAAATATCGATGGTTCGTCTGTTTACCTTTTCAAAGCCGTGGAAAGCAAAAAAAATATCCATTCCGCGCTTTCTCTTTGCAAAAAGATGGCGGAAATTTCTTTTAAACGTGGAGAAGAATTACTTTCCATCGGCGGAGGCATTGTTCAGGACGTTACAGGCTTCGCGGCAAATATTTACAATAGAGGCGTAAAATGGACTTTCATTCCGACGACACTGCTTGCACAATGTGATAGCTGTATCGGAGCCAAGACATCGCTCAATTATCTCAAATTCAAAAACCTGCTGGGAACTTTTTACGCTCCCGATGGCATCTATATTTATCTGGATTTTGTAAAAACTCTGAAAAAAGACGATTACCTTAGCGGACTGGGTGAAGTGGCCAAGTTCAATATCATGTCTGCTAAGGACGGAATCCGTCTTCTGGAAAAAAACATGGATAAACTGCTTGACAGGGACATCCGCACGCTTCAGTTTTTTACTGAAAGATCCCTGAAATTTAAAAAAACATTCATTGAGATGGATGAGTATGACTTCGGTATAAGAAATCTTTTGAATTTCGCTCACACCTTCGGTCATGCGTTTGAAAAAGTGAGTCATTACGCAATTCCGCACGGTCAGGCCATAACACTGGGCCTCATGACGGCCAATAATATTTCAGTTTCGAGGCATATATTAAACGGAAAAAAAGCGGACCAAATCAAGAAACTTGCCGTACGTTTTTTATCGGTGAAGCTGAAAAAAATGTGGTTTGAAGCGGAGCAGATTATCGATGCGGTAAAGAAAGATAAAAAACGCAGCACCGGCTATTTGCCCGCTGTTCTTTTTTCATCAAATAACAGTTTGAAAGTGTTTCAGGATGTAAAACCGGAGGAAGTTGAAAATGCACTTGCAGATTTGATCGTTTTTTTGGAGGAACACGATAAACTCCACTGATCCCTACAATACGCTTAAAGAATAACAGATGAAATAATTTTTGACACTTTAATGGAGCTTCCGCTTGAAAATATCATGGCAACGGTTCTGGCTAGATCATCAAGTAAAAATCAGATTCTTCTTAATCGGCATATGGAACACGATATTCGGCTACGGAACATATATCGGACTTGATTATCTGTTTGCCATGGTTTTTCAAAAACGCTATGTGGCCTATATGGCGGCTGCAATTCTATCGAATATCATCGCCACAATCAGCGCGTTTCTCTTTCATAAACACATCACTTTTCAATCAACTGTCCGGGGGAAAGGCATCATTATCGAATTCATCAAATTTTATTCCACTTATACGGTGACTAATATCCTCGGCCTTGCGTTGCTTCCTGTTTTCGTCGAGGTTTTCAAGATAGATCCCAAAATCGCCGGCGCGCTTTTAATTCCCGTCGTAGCAATCGTCAGTTATTTCGGACATTCGAGATTTTCATTTGCCAAAAAATCTAACGACAATTAATCTATTCATCATACTTTAGAAGCTTTCGGCGGGCTGACCAACCCTTCGCCGGAAAGCACAACCGTACCTTCCTGATTGGCACAGGTGGTTTTCAGACGCACCCGGTTTTTCTCTACATTCAGTTCCAGAACTTCCACCCGTCCGGTCACCGTATCGCCGATATGCACGGGCGCAAGGAAACTTAAATTTTGATTCAAATAGATAGTGCCGGGGCCGGGCAACTGATTGGCAATGATGGCGGAAATAAATCCGGCGGTAAGCATGCCATGCGCGATGCGTGTCTTAAAAAAAGTGTTTTTGGCGTATTCCTCGTTGACATGTGCCGGATTAAAATCGCCGGTAATGCCGGCATATAAATAGATATCTGTTTCCGTAACTGTTTTGGCAAACTCTGCTACGTCTCCGACTTTCAGTTTATCAATACTCTTCCCGGCAATCATTGAATTTGACCTCCTTCGGTGAGTGGCTTTTGTTTGAAATAATTTTACACCACTATTAGAAAAAGATTTCTCGCTTCGCTTCGAAAGGACATGATCCTAGAACCAGCACTTATGGCTCCAAATATTGTCCTTCAAGTCCTTGATATCTTCCTGCAGCATAATATACATGCTGGCATTGCTGATGGCCAGCCCTCCCTGATACGCCAACGCTTTGACCAGCAAAATCTCGTCATCTGTAAATTCTCTGGACCAACTGCTGTAAATATTGAGAACACCAATCACTTTATCCTGGGATTTAATGGGAACGTAAAGCATGGAAACAATGCCTTCTTCCGCTTTTTCCTTTTTATACTGAATTCCTGGATCAATAGAAACATCCTTAATATATATTGTTTCTCCCTTGAGAGCCCGGGCAATGTTTTTATCCGCCGCTACCGGGCCCTTGTTGAGATACTTATCACTCAAACCAAAACTGGTAATCAGTTTTACAGTCAGCGTTTCTTCATCCAAAAGTCTCACTGAAGCAGCCTTTATCCTCAGCGTTTCCACCAGTTCGTTAGTCATAGCCTGAATAATTTTTTTCACATCAAGACTTGACGACATACTGGCAGACAAATCGAGAAATATCTGTGATTGCTTGCGCAGTCTCTTGATAAGATTGGCGTTTTCAATAGCAAATCCTCCCTGCTCGGCGAGAATGGAAAGAAAATCTATTTCATCTTTGGAAAATTTGTGAACTTCTTTGGTATAGAGACTGAGTATTCCGAGCATCCGGCCCTTATCCTTTACCGGTACGGAAAGAATCGAACCGATTCCCTCGGCTTTTTTCGCCGGGTGGTTTTTCAAACGCTTGTCCGTCGTAGCGTCACGAAAATACATATAACCGTCTTTGAGCAATTGCGGACTTATTTTGACGGCATGCGCCGTGCCGGCATGAACGTATTTATCGGAAAGCCCGACCTGGGCGGCCGGTTTATTATTGATGAAATTTTCCGAATCTTCATCTCTAAGAAAAATAACGGCGGCCTTGGCTTTTAACGTATTCATCGCGGTGGAAACGATCAAATGCAGCATTTTATCCCTATCTTCAGTCGTTCCCATTTCTATGCTCAGTTTGCTCAACGCCCGAAAATAACCTTCTTTGTTTGACATACTCTTTCTCCCTTCTTATGCGTCCTCAATATCTTCCGGATAAAGAAATTATTTTTTTCCATCATGTTTTTTTGTTTTTTACCGCACCGGCCGGTGATTTTTCCCCTGAAATTGCCTTTCCGGCTGATTTCTTGCCAACGGATGACGCTTGTTTTTTTACTGTTGCATTTCCTCTTTGATCAACCCGACTGCG
>CAZIJZ010000037.1:0-25463 GCA_964539765.1 uncultured Smithella sp. | reverse complement strand
CCGGACATTCTCAAGGATTTCATGCTGGCCATCCCCTTCCGTAAATCCATGCGCTGGGCCGATTACACGTTGCGTTTCGCCCGCCCGATCCACTGGATTCTGGCGCTGTATGGCGGCAATGTTGTTTCTCTGAAGATTGAGGATATTGAAAGCGGCAATACCTCCCGCGGTCACCGTTTTATGAGCCCGGCATCTTTTGCCGTCACCGGCTTTGAAGATTATTTAAACAAAACCAAAGAAAATTTTGTCATCGCCGATCAGGCTGAGAGGAAAAAACTGATTCTGGAAGAAGCCCAAAAAGCGGCTTCGGAAGTGGGCGGAAAACTGTTTTACACGGATGATCTGCTGGAAACGGTCAGCTTGATTGTGGAGTATCCGGTGATTGTGCGCGGCGGTTATGAAGAGAAATTTCTCATAATCCCGAAGGATGTTCTCACCACCACGATGATTTCTCATCAGAAATATTTTCCCGTCGTCAATGATGAAGGAAAACTCCTGCCCTATTTCATCGCAGTCAGCAACACCAAACCCCGCGACATCACCGTGGTCGCCAAAGGCAATGAAAGAGTCCTGCGGGCGCGACTCGCCGATGCGTCCTTCTTCTTTGAAGAAGATAAAAAAGTCCCTCTGGAAGATCGCGTGGAATCGCTCAAAAAAGTCGTCTTCCATACGCTGCTGGGAACCTCGCATAAAAAAGTCATGCGTTTCCGGAAGCTGGCGGTAAAGATTGCATCAAAAGTAAAACCGTCTGCTAAGAAAAATGTTGACCGCGCGGCGCTGCTGGCCAAGGCCGATCTGGAATCGCTCATGGTGGGTGAATTTTCAGAGCTTCAGGGCATCATGGGCCGTGAATACGCGCTCATCGCCGGAGAGAAACCGGAAATCGCTAACGCCATTTATGAACATTATCTGCCCATCGTCGCCGGCGGAGACCTGCCGCAATCGGATGAAGGCGCGATTGTCGGCATTGCCGATAAAATGGACACCATCGCCGGTTTCTTCGGCGTGGGAATGCCTCCGACCGGAACGGCCGATCCTTACGCTCTGCGGCGTCAGGCGCTGGGAATCATCAATATCATTTTATCCCGCGAGTATCCGTTAAGTCTCAACTTTCTCATCGATGAGAGTCTAACGCTTCTGAAAGATGTCTTGAAAAAACCGGCGGCAGAAGTGAAAAAGGACATTCTGGAATTTCTCAAAGGACGCCTGCAAAATCAATTAATTGCGCAAGGTTTTGCTTACGACACGGTGGACGCCGTTTTATCCGCCAATATTGATGAACTGGTTGAGGTCATTGAAAAAATCAGGGCGTTGGAGGAATTTCGCAAACATCCCGATTTCGAACCGGTATCCATCGCTTTCAAACGCGTGGACAATATTCTCAAGGATTTCAAAGACGGTCAATTCGATGTAAATCTTCTTTCCGCTGATGCGGAAATAAACCTGTTTTCTTATTTTGACAATATTAAACCCCGTGTGGAAAAAGGCATCGCAGAAAAAGACTACGCGACGGCGCTCAATAAGCTGGCCGCGCTGCGTCCCCATGTGGATAATTTCTTCGACAACGTCATGGTCATGGACAAGGACGAAAAGGTGCGTTTCAACCGCTTGTCGCTACTGGCGGAAATATCCGCTTTATTCCATAAAATCGCCGACTTTTCCAAAATTGTCACCGCCGGATAAATGAACAACCCCGCCGCCAGCAGCGGGCGCATTGACATAAAGATGAATACTTGCTACTATCAGAAAAACTTACAGCATTAAGGAATAATTACCACATGGTTGGTCCTTTAGACAAAACATCTGCATCGGCAAGGAACGGTACTTCCAAGATACGTAAAGAATTATTGGATATCACCAACCGGATTCACGCGGCACAAAATATCAAACAGATTCTTGTCGATTTGAAAAGCGGTATTCTGACCATTTTTAATGCTAATTCGCTGACCATTTATGTTGTGGATAAACTGCGTAACGAAATTTATTCCATGTTTCTCGCCGGCACGCAACTTAAAGAAATCAGACTGCCGATCAATAACAAGAGCATTGCCGGTTATGTTGCGAATACCGGAGCCGTCATCAATATTGAGAATGCGTATAGCCAGAAAGAGCTCAAAAGCATCGAAGCCGAACTGACTTTTGACGACAGTTGGGATAAAAAAACCGGTTTTAAAACCAGACAGGTTCTCGCAGCGCCCATTTATAATAATAACCAGCTCATGGGTGTCATCCAGATCATCAATAAAAAAGTGGGCGAGGGGAAATTTTCCGAAGACGAAATAGGCCTGGCGCTGGAAATCGCCGAGGTTCTGGGAGTTGCTTTTTATAATCAGCAGCGTTTTGTCCGTCACAGAAAAACGCGTTTCGATTATTTATTAAGCCATGATTTGATCAAGGAAGAAGAGCTGGAAAGCGCCTGGAAAGAATCTCGTGAGAAAAAGATATCCATGGAAAATTTTCTCATGCAAAAGCATAAAATTTCCAAAGTCGATATCGGCCACGCCTTTGAAGAATTCTACAACTGCCGTTTCATTCAATATAACGATAAATTGCCCATTCCCGGTCATTTAATTAAAAATTTAAAGAAAAACTTCCTGCGCCGCGAACTCTGGGTGCCACTGGAAATGGTCGGGGACAGGATTCACGTCCTCATCGATGATCCCAACAATATTATTAAAAAAGACACGATCGAGAGCCTTCTGAAAACCAAGAAGATTAAATATGATGTGGCCATGGAAGAAGACATCGTCAAATATATTAACCTCTTTTTTAACGTGCCGGATGAAGAACATTCGTTTACCGAGATTCTGGGACGCATGGAGGGAGAAGACGGTGCGCCATCATCAACTGATGAAGAAGATTTTGGTGAAGGAGTTTCCGAAACAGACAGTGTCATCATGCAACTCGTTAATAAAATTGTTAACGACGCATATACCAGACGCGCCTCTGATATACATATAGAACCGAATGTCGGCCGAAAGAATGTTGAAATAAGATTCCGTGTTGACGGGGACTGCTCTCTTTATCAAACAGTCCCTTTCAGTTATCGCGCAGCGATAATCTCGCGTATAAAAATCATGTCTAATCTGGACATCACCGTCAAAAGACTGCCGCAGGACGGGAAGATTAAATTCCGCCGCAACACGGGTGATGAAATCGAATTACGTGTGGCGACGATTCCCACCCAGGGCGGTGTGGAAGACGTTGTCATGAGAATTCTCGCCAAAGGCGAGACAATGCCGATAGAAGACATGGCTCTGCTTCCCCGCAATTACAAAGAGTTGGTCAGTGTTATTGCCAAACCATACGGCATGATTTTATGCGTTGGTCCAACCGGTTCCGGTAAAACAACGACATTGCATGCAGCGTTGCACCACATTAACCGGCCGGATAAAAAAATATGGACGGCGGAAGATCCGGTGGAAATTACGCAATACGGTTTGCGCCAGGTACAGGTGCAGCCCAAGATTGGTTTTGATTTTGCCGCGGCAATGCGATCGTTTCTGCGAGCCGATCCCGATGTCATTATGGTCGGTGAAATGCGTGATTTTGAAACGGCAAAAACCGGTGTGGAAGCATCCCTTACCGGCCACTTGGTTTTCAGCACTCTGCACACCAACAGCGCTCCGGAAACTATTGTACGTCTGCTCGATATGGGGATTGACCCGCTTAATTTCGCCGATGCCTTACTGGCTATTCTCGCTCAGCGTCTTGTTCGCACGTTGTGCAAATCATGCAAAGAAGTTTATCATGCGACGAAAGAAGAATATGATGAACTCGCCACAAGTTATGGCCTTGAAGAATTCAATAAATTAAACATTCCTTACAATGATGATTTCAAATTATACAGACCGAAGGGTTGTGGTAATTGCGACGGAACAGGTTATAAAGGCAGATTGGGCATTCACGAACTCCTGGTCGGCACCGATGATATCAAAAGAATGGTGCAAAAGCATGAAACCGTGGAAGTCATGCGGGACCAAGCTATCCTTGAAGGCATGACGACACTTCTACAAGATGGAATTCAAAAAGTCATCAAAGGTCTTACTGATTTCAAACAGGTCCGACGCGTTTGTATTAAATAATCTTACCGGACGCACTTACACTTTTTCCTCAACGTTTCATTAAACATTTCTTAATATTTTGTTCAAAAATAAACAAATCTTTCATTTCTTTGTACAAGCCTTTGAGATAACATAAACCAATATCATCTTTATTATCAGCTATTTACAATTTTTTATCCAAATTCATGATCTTTTGGCACGTTCTTTTCATTAATATAAAGACAAATCAACAAACAATTACCCAAAGGAGGTAACAGATCATGAAAAAAACAATGGCAACAACAATCGTGGCAGCGGCAGTTATTCTCTTAACGGCAACATTCAGCTTTGCTGAATACGCGGCAGCCGGTGCGGCCAATTTTCCTTTCTTCCAGTTGGGCTGCTTAATCGTTGGTGGTTTGATTCTTGTTTCTTTAAAACGCAAATATGAAAAGATGTATGTTGGTGAAGTGGTCGGGATCTTCGCGCTGTACACTATTCTGATGGCCCTGTTCACCAACCCGGTCATCGAAACGGTCAAAACCATCGTCAGCTGAGCAACAACAGAAAAATCTCAGGGGAAAGGAGGAGTGAACAATGCTGGCAACTCATAAAATACAACAAAAACAGTTTAATGATCTAAAACAGGTAATCATGCTTTCCGCATGGGGTTTCACAATGGTTGTCGTCTCCTTTCTGTTCCTTTATATCGGACATCAGGTTGACGGCCTTCTGGGAACCACTCCAAACTTTATGCTCGGCTTCTTTATTCTGGGAATGTTCCTGTGCATGATGCGACTCTACCAGGAAGCCTGCGCAAGAAGGAAGGATGTATAACGGAACCAATAGTCAAGCATGATCTGTATGACAGGCATTACAAAACCACTTCAAGACTTCGTTTTGGAGTGGTTTTTTTATGGAAATTTATGCGATGTAATCGATCCACGCGGTATAAATGAAAAACCATACTATTTTACTGTATTCTCTTCTCACTTTTCTCCATTCCGCAGATGATAATTGCCAGAAATTCGCGGGCGCTTTTTCATGGGTCGTTGGAACAAAATAAAATCCGGCATGGTTCAAATTGAATACCTTACCGGCAATAAACTTTATTCTTCGCATATGGTAAGGTGAACTGACAAATATTGCCGATTTCAATCCGTAAGTGGACATTATTTTTTCAGCTTTGATGATTTCGATGTGCGTGTCCTCATAAAAGGTCGGATAAGACGTTTTCATGTTGGAATCATTTTCGGCAAAGTTCATTTTCGGCAAAAGAACCTGTCTTTCCCCCTGATCGTAAATCCGGTAGGTTTTGTTATAAGCTGAAATGATCAGATAATCGGTCATTCCCATACGGATTAATTTCTTAGCTTCTTTATGACGCGCTTTAAAATCGGGCCCCAGCAAAAGGATGATCGCGTCCGCTTTGTTATAATCCGTGGAATAAAGCAGGAAATACGGAGATAACAGAACACCGCCTGAAAGCAGAAAGAAAACAAAAACAAAGATTGTCAGCCTCTTGTGACGTTTGAACAAAATGCCATCCTGGGATATTTTTAAGTCTAATGTAATGGATCGTTTATTGAATGCTCTTAATCAAGATACATCGCCGAAATAGTCAGCCGAAAAAATATAAATCTCCGTTTCTTGATCCATCCAGGCATCAGGCGGTAATCCGGCCTTAAAGCAGGTCTCTTTTAAAAAAGTTTTCCTGTCCCACCCATACTCAATCGCGACCTGCGGCAACAGCAAACCGGATTTAAAACCTTTAATGATATATAACCCATGTTCGCCGACTTGAATATCGTTGACGTCTTTGACTCGCTGCAACGGACTCAACACGGATATTTCAAACGTTAAATGCTGAATCTCTTCCGGTTTTAAAGAAGGAAAACGCGGATCGTGAAAAGCTGCGGCCAGCGCCATTTCCTGCACCGTTTCCCAAAGCGGCTTGTACGCCTTAATATAACCGATGCAACCGCGCAAATGGCCGTGTTTTTTCAGCGTGACAAAAGCGCCTCTTTTCAATTGGAGATTACCGGAATCAATTTTCGGATCAGAGACTTCCCGATTGTTGATTTTAGCATCAATTGCATCTTTGGCTATCTTCAGAAGAGCGTCTTTGTCTTTGTTTGCTAATTCCATTTTTCTTTATTCCTCTGTTAAAATAAAGTCCGGTGTTTGAAAATCCGTCAAAACGCAAGGAGACTGGATGTAATCAAACACAGTAAACGGCAGATGCGTATCCGACAACCGATTCTTTATCGCCGGTTATATCCCCGGAATTGGCATATTTCAATAAATAAGGTTTATCAGCCTTTAACAGGCGGGCGACAGACATCACCACGGCCATCGGACCGCCGCCGCAAGCTTCGACATCGCCATTTTCCAGGCTTTGCAAAAGTCCTTGAACATCGCCGTTTTTCAAATAGTCCAGCGCGACGGCATCCATTTTTTTTGCCACGGTGTCATGGTAAAAATGTGACAGATCAGAACTGCCCACGACCAGTATTTTTTTATTGAGGGAAGCTTCGTAAATTGCCCCGGCAAGCTCCTGACACGTATTCGCGTCCTGATCTCCCATGACCAGCGGCACAAAGGAAAATTCACCCAGAGCAACCTGCAGAAAAGGGAGTTGAATTTCCACAGAATGTTCCTGCAGATGAGCCTGAGGAATATCCATCACGGCTTTATTGATCTTTTTTATCTTTCCGGCCAGCGTTTCTTCGACGGGAACAACGCCCAGCGGCGTTTCGTAGCCCCCTCTACTGAAAACCGATACACCGTGAAAAGCCACCCGATGGCTGGGTCCGACGACAAAAACCGCGTCATATTTTTTACCGCGGATGAGTTTATAAGCATGCGCCGCTATTTGTCCTGAATACATGTAGCCCGCATGAGGCGCTATCAATCCGGCAACGTCCCCTTCCGGTGTGCGTTCGGATATCGACGCAAAATAATGTTCAATATCCCTCCGCAAAACGGAAGGATTTCCCGGATACCAGGAACCGGCTATGACTGATTTTCGGATACCGTCCATTTTTTTACTTGAATCGCCAGATTACACCCTGGGGCGTGTCCAGAAGATCAACGCCCAATTCCGCCAGTTGAGCCCTGTACGAATCCGCTTCCGCCCAATTGCGGGATTTTCTGGCTTCATTTCTCCTGTTGATCAACTCTTCTATCTGCCGGTGAGCAATTTTAACATCAAAATCCATGATTCCCAACACCAGATTAATATTTTCCAGCGCCGTCAGGATCTTTAAGGCATCTTTCTTATTGACGATGTTTCCGGTGAGAGGGCCGTTAATCTTGCCGATAAAACCAAACAAGGCGGCCAGCGCGCCGGCAATGTTTAAATCATCATCCAGCGCCGCGGCAAATTCATGTTTGAGATCATAGATCAACTGATCGGTTTCTGCAAAGCCATTGCCGTTCTGACCATCGACAGCATGGAGTCGGCGGATAAACGTATGGATTTTACGGACAGTATTTTTCGCGGTTTGCAGAGCCGCCTCCGAGTAGTTTACCGGCTTACGGTAATGAACTCCCAATAGGAAAAACCGCACATCGTTGCCGCTGAAGCCGCTTTGACGCAACTGGGACAACGAGAAAGCGTTGTTCAGAGAACGGGACATCTTGCGGCCATCCACCATCACCAGTTCGGCGTTCATCCAGTAATTAGGCCCTTTATGGCCGGAAAAAGCTTTGTGGATGGCTAAAACATTTTCACAATGGGGAAAGATTTCGTCCGCACCGCTGACATGAATATCATACGTGTCACCCAGATATTTTTGCGAAATTGCCGCGCACTCCAGATGCCAGCTGGGTCTGACGTTGCCCCATACGGTTTTATAGTAAATACCTCTTTTTAATTCTCCCAGACTGGACCGTTTCAACAGAGCAAAATCCGCCGGACTGTCTTTTTCATAATCATCGAGATCAACGGACTTCGCCTGCCTTGTTTTTCCCAGATCTACATTAGACAGGATGCCGTAATCGGTCAGTTTGGCAATATTATAATAGACCGAATGGAGTTTTTCATAGGCATAATCCTTGTCGGCCAGTTTCTCGACAATCTTCAACATGGCATCTACATTGTCGGACGCTTTGACGTAAATATTATCCTGAAGAATATTCAAAAATTGCGTGTCTTTAATAAAAATCTGCAAATATTTCTTGGAATACTCGATCAGTTCCATCGACTCCTTTTCCGAACCTCTGATGGACTTGTCCCCGAAGTCAACGATATCCAGAACGTTTTTCACCTTATATCCCTTAAAAATCAAAAAACGGTTGATTAAGTCGGAAACAATAAGACGCCGGTAATTACCCAGATGAGGCGTGTCGTGAATGGTTGGTCCGCAGGTGCGCATGCGCACTTCATCCGTCTTGATCGGGTTGAAAAGCGTTTTCTGGCGCGTGAAAGAATTGTAAAGATTAAAGGTCGAAATTTCCTTTTTAAAGTCAAACAGCGGCGTGCTTAAATATCGTTCTCCGCCGTCAGGAAAAATGACGACGATCATTCCCTCTTCCATTTGCTGGGCCTTCTGCAGGGCCACAAACATGGCTGCGCCCGAACTCATCCCTGCAAAAATTCCTTCTTCACGGGCAATTCGGCGGGACATCTCAAATGCGTCTTCATCCTGGATATTAATCTTCTCATCGAGCATGTTTTTATTAAAAATCCCCGGACGGTAAGACTCCCGCATATTTTTTAATCCCTGGATCTTGTGCTGAAGATAAGGTTCGACCCCGACAATCCTGATTTGCGGGTTGAGCTCCTTGAGTCTTTTGGAAATACCCATGGCTGTACCGCTGGTACCGAGAGTCGCCACCACCATGGTCACCCTGCCGTCGGTTTGATCCCATATTTCCTGCGCCGTGCCATAGTAGTGAGCGGCAATATTATCCTCATTATTAAACTGATCCGTGCCGAAATATTTATCCGGATTTTCACGCAGCATTTTATAGGCCACTTCGATTGCGCCATCGGTGCCTTGACCGGCCGGCGTAAAATATAATTCCGCCCCGAGAGCCCTTAATATCTTTTTTCTTTCTTCACTGGCCGATTCCGGCATGATGAGGCAAAGCTTATAACCCTTAATCGCCGCAATCATGGCCAGCCCTATTCCCGTGTTGCCGCTGGTCGCTTCCAGAATAATTTTATCGCGGGTCAAACTTCCCTTTTGCTCCGCGTTTTCAATCATGAACAGGGCGGTGCGATCCTTGATGGATCCGCCGGGATTGGCGCTTTCCACCTTGGCCAGAATTTTGACCTTCTTATTGGGATTCAGTTTGCCTATTTCCACCAATGGCGTATTGCCAATGCCTTCAATAACGTTTTTATAGAATTTACTCATGCGCCAAATACCTTAAAATAAAAAAACCCGCGGGGGTCAGAAAAATAAACAATTTGTCCGGAGAAATGCTTTAATTCAGAAGTTTTTATTAACTATCCATCTTGATCAGAGGAATCTTTACGAATTGAACTCCCTCTTCCTTTAAATTTTCTTCCTCTTGAGGCGTACTGGTTCCTTTAATATTCCTTTTTGTTTCATCTCCATTATGAATCTTCAGAGCAACCTCTGCAAATTTATCACCCACATCCTCGAAATTTTTATCAATATACTGATGCAGCATTCTCAGACCGACAGCGGGAGAAATTTCCTTATTCTGCGATTTGTTTTCCGACCGGGAATCTTTTCCCATAATCGTAATCGAAGAGGGAACAATTTCGATGCGGGAACTGTTGCAGACGGGGCAGGCAACCAGCTGTCTGGAATGCTGCAAAACAAAATTCTCCCGGTCCTTGAACCATCCCTCGAAAGTATGTCCTTTCTCGCACTTTAAATCGTAAATAATCACAATCTATAATCCTTTTCCCGACAGATTCGGATTATTTATAGCACGCCTGTCTGCAAAATACAATTACATATCAATTTCAAAGATTAATTTATCGCTCTCTTCATAGCGTCAAACCATCCGGGCAAGATAAAAAAAGAATAAAAAAAGTGGACATTTGAAAATAAATTATATATCGTCCGCTTCGTGTCGGGATGTGGCCCAGCTTGGTAGGGCACTGCGTTCGGGACGCAGGAGTCGCGCGTTCAAATCGCGCCATCCCGACCATTTTAATGAGTTCCAGGTTTCAGAAGCGTTTAACCTAAATACCCTAAATAACCTGAATAACCTAAATGTCACTATAGGCGACGCGGGATTTGAAGAGTCAGCGAAACAATCCCGCGTGCAAAGCGCACCGGGGAATATCCAGCCACAGCCGATGTGATACATTCCCGAAAACGAAGGGCAACATGCCCGTGACTGCATCCGGTTTTGATATAATATTCTGCATCAACCGACAACGGAAGCAAGCTTGAAGATCGGCAGATACATGGCCACGATCATACCGCCGACAACACCTCCCAGAAACACCATCATGACCGGTTCCAGTAAGGCGGTCAGTGAGTCCACGGCGACATCAACTTCATCATCATAAAAATTGGCAATTTTTGCCAACATGGCATCCAGAGCGCCGGTGGCTTCTCCGACAGCGATCATTTGCACAACCATAGCGGGGAAAATGCCCGTTTTTGTAAGAGGTTCAGCGATAGACTGACCTTCACTGATACTCTGACGGGTTTTCATCAAGGCATCTTCAATAACAACATTTCCTGACGTTTTACTGACAATAGCCAAACCTTCCAGAATAGGCACACCGGAGCTCATCATCGTGGATAAGGTACGTGAAAATTTCGCCACGGCGACTTTTTTCAACAGATCACCGAAAACCGGCGCTTTGAGAACCAACGCATCAACGGTCCAGCGCCCCTTTTCCGTTTTGTAATACTGTTTGAACGCTATATAAATGACGATCATGATTCCGGCTATAATATACCAGTAGTTTTGCATAAATTTACTCGCGGAAATCAGAGCAGCCGTCAGCGCGGGCAATTCTCCACCCATGCCTTCAAACATTTTCTGAAATACAGGAATAACCTTAAGCAGCAGCAAGGCAACAACCGCCACTGAAATAACCAGAACGGCCGCCGGATACGTCATCGCCCCCTTGACACGCGCCTTCAACTTCATGGCTTTTTCCATGTAATTGGAAAGTCTTTCCAGAATGACGTCAAGAATACCGCCTGCTTCGCCTGCGGCAACCAGATTGACAAAAAGCTCGTCAAATAGTTGCGGATACTTCCTCAGCGCGTTGGTCAGGCTTGTTCCTCCTTCAATATCTTCCTTTACGGTCCTGATAATTTTGGAAAACGCTTTATTTTGTTCCTGTTGAGAAAGAAGATCAAGACATTGAATCAGAGGAAGCCCGGCATTAATCATGGTGGAGAAAATACGGCAGAAGACCACGACACTTTTTTCTTTGATTTTCCCCTGCATAAAAGGGAAGTATTCCATAAGGTCCTTCGGCTTCTTCTTGACTTCAACGGATTTGAAACCTTGACGCCGCAAAAGGCTGCGAACAGTAATTTCGTCAACCGCTTCCATCTCTCCTTTTTTTTCTTCATTTTTCTTGGTTACCGCTTCCCAGATAAAAACAGGCATATTTATTCCTTTCCCTGAATCGGATGATTTCAAATATTTGTTATTTTAAACCAGCTTTTTCATAAATTCAACAAGTTAAATGAACAATTACTATTTAAGCCCGGACAACTCTTGAAATACCGTTTTGCTGTGAGGCACAGGGTAATGATTAAAATTATTTTACAGTCCGGTTTGCTGACCGTTTATTTTATCTGATTTCATCCGTTGACGGAATATTTCATACAAAATAATTCCCGCGGCCACGGAGACATTCAAAGAATCAAAATGACCGGGGAGCGGAATCGTAACCAGAAAATCGCATTTCTTCCTGACCAGAGGCCTGATTCCCTTCGCCTCGCTTCCCATGACCAGAACAACGGAGCACTGAAAATCCATATCCCCCAGGCTTTTGCCCTGATGAGTTTCCGCTCCGAAAACCCAGAATCCTTTTTCTTTAAGATACTCCAGCGACTGGGCCAGATTGACAACCCGGGCCACGGGAATCTGCTGAACGCTTCCGGCGGAAGCCTTGTTTACGGCTGCCGTAACGTTAGCCGACCTGTCTTCCGGAATCACCACGCCGTTGGCTCCCCAGCAATGAGCGCTGCGAATAATCGACCCCAGATTTTGAGGATCGACAATGCTGTCCAAAACAAGAATCAGATCGTACCCGGAAGAGGAGTTGCGGTTTTTTATCAAGACATCCAAATCTTTGTAAACAAAGGGCGGACGAAAAGCCACAATACCCTGATTGTCGGAAGTTCCCGCCAGGTTATCCAGTTTTTTTCGATGACAGAATTCAACGGGAATATTATTTTCGCCGGCCATGGCTATGATTTCCTGCACCGACGGGCCGGTTCGCCCGGAAGCAATAAGAATTTTTTCCCATCCGTTTTTTTGCTGCCGGAGGAGATCTCTGATGGAATTTACACCGTAGATTAACTCCATAGTATCTTCCGTTTTTTAAGTGAATTATCTTGCCGACAGACCTTCGGCAATTTCCTGAACAATGAGACGGCAGGCTTCCAGCGGATTCGGCGCCATGCGGATGGGCCTGCCCACAACAATGTAATCAGCGCCGGCGGCCACCGCCTCATAAGCGCTGAGCGTTCTTTTTTGATCGTCTTTTTTTGCCTCGGCGGCACTGCGTATACCCGGTGTTACAATGACAAAATCATCGCCATAATTTTCTCTCAGCATGCGAATATCCTGCGCCGAGGCCACGACACCCGACGCACCCGCAGCTCTGGCCAATCCGGCCAGATGCAGGACCAATTCACCGGTGCTTTTTTGAAATCCGATCTCCTTCAAATCGTCATTATTCAGACTGGTCAGCACGGTAACGGCCAGCAGAACCGGCCTTGTCTGTCCCCGTTTATCAGCATAATTCCAGGCGGCGGAAACAGCCTCTTGAATCATTCGGGAACCGCCCGATGCGTGAACGTTAAACATATCAACATTCATTTTTACAGCAGCTTCAGCCGCGCGGGCGACGGTGTTGGGAATGTCGTGAAACTTGAGATCCAAAAATACCTTTTGAGATTTTTCTTTTATGCACCGGATGATTTCCGGTCCCGCGGATGTGAACAACTCCTTGCCGACCTTGAACATGCCGACGTGACCGGACAACAGTTCGACCAGGGACAAAGCATCTTCATAGCTTTGAGCATCAAGGGCAAAAATTAATCGCTCACTGGCTTTTTTACTCGATATATTCTTCATCGCCGATAAACTCTGTGCTGTCCGGGATCGGTTTGAAATCTTCTTTTGTTCCCTTTAAATATTCGGGATTGGCGTAAACAACTTTGCCGGTGGCAATTTCGCGAAGGGCGCGCACAATTTCCCTGTTTTTACATTCCACCAGGGGAGCGGATCCCTTCAGCAACTGGTGCGCGCGCTTTGATGCCAGCGACACCAGACCAAATCTTGTTTTGGCAACAAGCAAAGAGTCTTCAATTGTGATTCTAGCCATAACCTTAAAATCTCCTTAAAATATATATTTATTTTTTAAATTCTTTAATCTCTTTCGTTAATCTTTTTCTTTTGCACTTCTCGGCGGTATAAATGGCAATCAACTGATTGATCGCCTTGTCCAGATCCTGATTAAAAATCACATAATCATACCAGGAAATTTCCCGTAATTCACTTTCCGCCTGCTTATATCGTTTGCGGATAGCATTATCGTTTTCATGACCTCGTTTTTCCAGTCTTTTTAAAAGGTCGGAACGGGAAGGAGGCAAAACAAAAACGTAAATGCCTCCTTTAAATTCCTGTTTTACTTTCCTGGCTCCGCGTGGTTCGATATCCAGCAGTAAATCTTTGCCTTCCCGGACAAATTCTTCCATAGACTTCCGCGAAGACCCGTAAAGCTGACCGTAATTTTCCACCCATTCAATAAACTCGCCTTTTTTAATTCTTTTCCGGAAATCATCCCGGGAAATGAAATAATAATCTTTTCCGTCTATTTCATTGGGACGGGGACTCCTGGACGTATAGGAAACTGAAAATTTTATTTCCGGGAAAGCCCGCATCAATCCCTGACAGATACTGCTTTTCCCCGCACCCGACGGCGCGGAAACGACGATAAACAAACCTTTGGACATATGCTCACTCTATGTTCTGCGCCTGTTCACGCAATTTACCCAGTTCACTCTTGATTTCGATAACATGACGGGTTATCTCAACATCCCCCACCTTGGAACCGATCGTATTAATTTCCCGATTCATTTCCTGCAGAAGAAAATCAATTTTTCTGCCCTCGGCTTCATCACTTTGCAACAGCGTTTCAAACTGACCGATGTGGCTCTGCAGTCTCACGATTTCTTCCGTGATATCGGTTCTTTCCGCCATAATGGCTACTTCCTGAGCCAGGCGGTTTTCATCCAGAGCGTATCCTTCTGTTAATTCCTTAATTCTTTCCGCAAGACGTTTTTGATACTCGGAGACAACCTGCGGCGCGCGCGACTGAATATTTTCCAGAATACCGGAAATAATTTTCAGCCTCATCCGCATATCCTGTAACAGGACCAGGCCTTCCTCCTGCCTCATGGCCGCCAGGATCGTGAGCGCCTCTAAAAATGATTTTTCCACCTCCTGGAGGAATTCAGCGCCAATTTCATTTTCCGCCGGTGGAGTGAAGATATCGCGAAATCCCGTTAACGTTTTTAAAGTCACGGGGGATTCCAGATTGAACTCTTCTTTGAGTCTGTTGAGAATATTAAAATACCCCCGGGCAATTTCCATATTCAAATTGACTTTCGATACATCCGTGCCTTCACCTTCGAACTTGATAAATACCTCAACGCGTCCCCGTTTGAATCGCTCCGCAATCTTCTTTTTGTACTCCATTTCCAGCGGGAAAAGAGCTGAAGGCGTGCGCAACACAATCTCCAGAAAACGGTGATTGACAGACTTGGCCTCCACAATGATATTCTTGTCCCCGGAAATTTTCTCCGCCCGTCCGTAACCCGTCATACTTTTAATCATTTCAATCCATCCGCCTTTTTATAGCAATGTTTGTTCCTGTCAGCTGTTTAACATTTTCAATTGTAACAAATATTTATCTCTGATCCTGCCCAGCATGAAAAGCTGTTTTTCGTCAGCGTAATCCGGATATGTCCAGGGCAGCGAGCAGAACTTTTTCCCCTGATAAATCAGGGTCAAATCGGCATAAATCCCATCCCGCAGATAGGGACGATGCGTATAGCTCTTGCCGGTCGCCAGAATCAAATGAGCCTTGGAAACATAACCGGGATCAATATTGATCCTTCTTTTGGAATCCGCAGCCGATTTCTTTTCCATTTCATTTGTCGCCAGTTTTATATCCGGCAAGGCTTCCGGACCGATCAACTTTTCCATGGCGAGAAACCGGCGCACAAGATTTCCACCCATTTCGTCTCCGTAGTAATCGGTATAATCGAAGGGTAAAACCGCGCTGATAAAATCCGGCTCTCCATAAGCAGCGGACAAAACCTTGATCGTCTCGTTCAGTAAAACGGCATCCGCAGCAAAAAGACTGAAGATCAGTTTCACCGGTTCAGCCGTGGCTGGTTTACTCATAATACATCAATCAGTTCTTTCCGGGTCACCGTAGCCGTGCCTACTTTTTCGACAACAATACCCGCGGCCAGATTCGCCAGACAGGTCGCTTCTTTCAGATTAGCGCTGGATGCCAGACAAAGAGCAAGCATGCCAACAACCGTATCACCGGCCCCCGTTACATCGTAAACTTCCTTCGCCTGAGCCGGAAAATGAGTATGCACGATCTTTTTCCCATTTTCAAACAAACTCATGCCCTCTTCTCCCCTGGTAACCAGAAGAGCCGGGAACGAATGTTTCTTCATCAGGAGTTCGCTTAATTTTTCAATATTATTCGCTTCTGTTATTTCCATCCCCACGGCACGCTGAACCTCATAATGGTTAGGGGTAATGACATGCGCACCCTTATACAGGGAAAAATTATTCTGCTTCGGATCAAGACAAATGAAAATATCCGCACGATCGGTTATTTTTTTTATTCCCTGAATCAGTTCTTTGGAAACAACCCCCTTGTTATAATCGGAAATAACAATCGCGCCTATCTTATTACGCAACGACTTCACATATTCGAGAATTTTATCGATACTGGACGGAGCAATCGGTTTCCGGTCTTCTTTATCAAACCGCACCATCTGCTGTCCGTGAGCGACAATTCTTGTTTTCAGGGTAGTCGGGCGGTCTTTCTTGACAACAATTCCGTCCGTGCTAATTTTGCGTTTACTCAACTCCGTAAGCAGTTTCTTGCCGATATTATCGGATCCGACGACCCCCGAGACATAAACCCTGCCGCCCATCGCATGAATATTATTGAGCACATTCGCGCAACCGCCAAGCAAAATACTGTCTTTTTGCACATCAACAACGGGCACGGGAGCTTCCGGTGAAATCCGCGAAACATTTCCCCAGATAAAATGATCAACCATTATATCGCCGACAACCAGAACACCGGCTTGCGAAAAATTGTCGATGATATCCAACGCTCTTTTCTTCGTTAAGAATTTGTGCACTTTTTAATGAAACTCCCCCGGAACAGACTGAAAATTAAAAAAAGCGCGTTACGCGCTCCGTCTTTCAAAAAAGCGGTGTAATGCTATTACTAAGATCTGAATTTGTCAAACATTTTCTAAAAAACGCAATCTTCATTTATCATGATTATCTTGACATATCATCAGCATATTTTTTATAGTGATCAAAAGCTTGAAGTCCCTGTTACAATTGAGCTTAAAGCGAGGGCAATTCCAATGACATTGAACATTGTACAATTCCATTACGGAACAGACAACTTTGCGTATCTCATCTACGGGACAAAGGAAGCGATTGCCGTGGACGGAGGCGCATGGCAGGAAATCCTTTCCTTCCTCAAGCAAAGAAATCTCACGTTGAAAGTGGTCACAAATACCCATTCGCATTACGATCACACGCCGGGCAATGACTTTTTACTGCGGGAAACCTCGGCCAAATTCATCCATCCGGCCGATTTTCAGGAAAATCAGCAGATTATCATAGATGGAGAAGCCATCCGGGTTTATCTCACCCCGGGTCATACCGGCGATTCCGTCTGTTTTCACGCCGGAAAATTTTTAGTCACCGGAGACACACTCTTCAACGGAACCATCGGCAATTGTTTTTCCGGAAGTATGAATAATTTTTTTCTGTCGATAAAAAAATTGATGGCTTTGCCGGATGAAACGGTCATTTATGCCGGTCATGATTATGTTTTAAATTCTCTGACCTTTGCGCAACATCTGGAGCCGGACAATCCGCAGATTGATATCTTCCGGAAATTTTATAACGCTCAAAACACGGTCTTTTCCACGCTGGCTCAAGAACGCAGAATAAACCCCTACTTGCGCTTTAATGAGGAAGCCCTCATGAATATCCTCCGGAAAAATGATCTTCCGCGTACCTCGGAATGGGAACGCTGGAACTCTCTCATGTCCATTGAATAATAATGGTCGCCGCCGTTAATTATTGATTGACACCTATACATAATTCTTTTATGTAAAAACAAATCTTTACTGTTGTGCAACATCTCCAAATATTCAGATAATCTCGCGATGGATGGAAGAATGACGGAAACCAAAACAGCAGTATCTCAGAAATTATCAACCTCAAAAATAAAAATCGCAGCAAAAAAGAACTTCCTTTCCCAAAACAAAAAGAAAGACGAGGCGCAATATTGGCTGCAGAAGTCCAATCTTCTTTACCGGCGTAATCCCGCTTCGATCGTTTTGATGAAACTTCCGGAAATGAAGCTTATCGATGTCAATGAAACGGCCTTGAAAACATTTCTTTTTTCCCGCGAAGACGCTATCGGGAAAACGAATGATGAATTAAATATCATCGTGGAAGAGGATAAGAGACAAGAGGCTCTGCGAAAGCTGATGAAACAGGGTTGCATCGAAGATTACGAAATGAAGTTCAGACGTAAAGACGGAGTGATTATTGACGGTTCCCTCTCGGTTGAGATCATCGGACAGAACAATCATAAATATTTACTGGCCGTTGTCACAAACATCACGTCCCGGAAACTTGCGGAAAAAGCTCAGAAAAGAAACGAAGAAAAATACCGGACAATTCTGGAAACGACCGAGGAAGGTTATTATGAAATCGACCTCGCCGGCAATTTTATTTTTTTCAACGATCCGGTTTGCAAACTTCTGGGCTACACTAAAAAAGAATTGATGGGCATGAATAACCGCCATTATACAGACAAAGAAACGGCGAAAAAAGTTTTTCAGGCCTTTAACAAAGTTTACCGAACGGGAAAACCCACCAAAGAATTCGACTGGCAGATCATTAGAAAAGACGGCTCCAGAAGATACATCGAACAATCAGCGGCGTTAATCAAAGATTCGTCAGGAAAACCCATCGGATTTCGCGGAATCTTTCACGACATCACCGAACGCAAGCAAACCGAAGAATTGCTCAAACAAAACGAGGAACAATACCGCCTGCTGGCCGACCACGTAAAAGATCAGGTCTGGCTGATGGACATGAATCTTCAAATAAAATACATCAGCCCCTCCGCGGAAAAACTGCTGGGATATACCCTGGAAGAATTAAAGCAAATAACTGTTGAAAAGTTATTAAGTCCTTCCTCTCGCGAAAAGGCGCTCAAGATTGCCGCTGAAGAAATACCCAAAACCGCGGCCGATCCTTCTTATTCAATGAACCAATTAATAGAGCTGGAACTCATCAGCAAAACGGGGCAGATGCTATTTATGGAATGCGCTTTCAGCGTGATACGCGATGAGAAAGGAACACCTCAGTCCATTCTGGGCGAGGGTCGAGACATAACCGAACGAAAAAAAATAGAAGACTCTCTGCGGAAAAGCGAAGAAAATTTCCGTCATTCTCTCGATGATTCTGCCCTGGGAGTACGTATCGTTACATCTGACGGAAAGACGCTTTATGCCAACAAAGCCATTCTGAATATATACGGCTATCATCATATCGATGAACTGAGAAACACGCCTCTGCATCAACGCTATACCCCGGAGAGCTTTGCCCATTTTCAACGGCGACAGGAAAAAAGATCAAAAGGCGAACCCGGTCCTTCCGATTATGAAATCAGTATCATCAGAAAAGACGGCGAAATACGGCACGTCCATGCGTTGCGCAAAGAAATATTCTGGAACGGGCAAAAACAATATCAAGTTATTTATCAAGATATCACCGAACGAAGAATGGCTGAAGCAAAACTAAAAGAAACCCTGAATACTTTACGCAGATCCATCAAAACGACGATCCAGGTGCTCGGCATCGCTTCGGAAGCAAGAGATCCATATACGGCGGGACATCAGCGAAGAGTTGCCGATCTGGCCCGGGCAATCGCCACGGAAATGAAACTTTCTCATGATACGATCGAAGGCATCCGCATGGCCGGGGCCATCCATGATATCGGGAAAATTTCGATCCCCTCGGAAATCCTGTGCAAGCCAACGATGCTGACCGACCTTGAATTTTCTCTCGTGAAGTCACACTGCCAGCACAGTTATGAAATTATCAAAGACGTCGAATCCCCCTGGCCGCTGGCCGATATCGTTTATCAGCATCACGAACGCATGGACGGTTCGGGATATCCCCAAAAACTGCAAGGGGAGGATATTCTGATTGAAGCCCGGATAATTGCCGTTGCCGATGTCGTCGAAGCAATCATGTCCTTTCGTCCCTACAGGCCCGCCCTGGGAAAAGATATTGCGCTGGCCGAAATCGAACAGAATGCCGGAAAACTCTACGATAAAGCAGTGGTCAAGGCCTGCTTAAAGATATTCAGGGAGAAGAATTTCAATATTTGACAACTGGCTGTATCCCCTTTTGCGATCCTCCTCTACAGGCGACGCGTCAGAAGATGATGCGTTTCGTTTTTCAAATCGTATTTCCTGATTGACTTCAATAATATTATCAAGTAAAAATTCACCATTACCAGTATGAGAAGGAACATTTTATGATTCATTCGGCGCTTTTGATTACCCTGGGTGTCGCGATAACTGCTTTTATGTCCTTCTGGTCGGTGGTCTTTTCAGTTTTTCCCGCCGCGGACAACAAAATTCACCGGGTGGCGAATCTCTGGGCCAGGATACTGCTTTTGCTGGGTGACACAAAGGTCAAAGTCATCAACCCGGAAAATATTCTGTTCGGGAAACCGCAGATTTTCATGGCCAATCACCAAAGCGATTTTGATATTTTAATCGCGCTGGCGCATATCCCGGTTCAATTCCGCTGGATTGCCAAAAAAGAATTATTCGCCATTCCGATATTCGGAGCGGCCATGCGCAGCGCCGGATATATTGAAATTGACCGGAGCAATCGGGAAAAAGCCATCCAAAGCATTGATGAAGCCGCCCTGCGTATCCGGAGCGGCAAATCCGTCATGACCTTCCCGGAAGGAACAAGAAGCGAAGACGGACACATCAAGGCCTTCAAACAGGGCACCTTTCATCTGGCAATCAAGTCGGGTGTGCCGATCATCCCGGTGTCCATCATCGGCAGCGGTCGGATCATGCCGAAACGATCGTTAAGAATACAACCGGGACAGATAAAAATGGTTATTGGAAAGCCGGTTGACGTCAAGAATTTCACCCTTGAAAGACGGCACGAGCTGATCGCAATGGTCCGAAATGAAATCATCAAAAATTACAATGAATGGAAGGATCTTGAAATGCCGGACATCAAATCCTCGGAAAGCGAGGTTGCTTGAGTTTATTTTCCGCTGTCATTTTAGGAATCATTCAGGGATTGACGGAGCTTTTTCCCGTCAGCAGTTCCGCTCATTTGGTCATATTGCAAAGTTTTTTGCCGGACTTCGATCAACCTGGAGTCGCGTTTGACGTGATTCTGCATCTGGGCACTTTGTTTGCGGTCGTTTTTTATTTCCGCGCCGATATATGGAATATGCTCAAAGCCCTGCTTCCTCAGCAATACCGGTTCGCCGCTGTTACTGGCGACACCGATGCTGCCACATTGAGGAAACTTGTTCTTTTCCTGATCATCGGCACCATTCCCGCAGCCGTTATCGGTTTATTATTTCAGGATCAGATCCACGCGATATTTGAATCTGCCCGGGCGGCCGCATTTTTCCTAATCATCACCGGTTTTCTGTTGTACTTTTCCGACAAAGTAACCCAGGCCAGGCGCGATGAAAAGGATATGACGTTGACGGACAGCATTTGGATCGGACTCGCGCAGGCTGTTGCGCTCTTACCGGGCATTTCCCGTTCCGGCGCCACAATTACGGCCGGAATTTTTCTCAAACTCAACCGGACCGCGGCGGCGCGTTTTTCTTTTTTGCTTTCCCTGCCCGCAATATGCGGCGCGGTCATTCTGGAATCCGGTTATCTTCAGAACATTTCATCACAGGAGACAGGGCTTTACGTCGCCGGCTTTATCTGTGCCGCCGTGGCCGGACTTTTATCCCTGAAACTGTTTTTCCTGATCATCAGGGAAGCCCGTTTAAAATATTTTGCATACTACTGCTGGATTTTCGGAACGTTTACGCTGCTTGTAAAATCTTCATTTTTCTGAAATAATATTTTTACTTTTAAACTATTTTTATTACTCGACCATTGAATGGAAAAAAAACAAACTGACAATAAAAGAACCCGGGAAATCAAAGGAGCGGTTTGTCTGTCGCTGGGCCTTTTCCTGCTTTTATGCCTCGTTTCCTATCATCCGATTGATCCGTCGTTTACCCACTTTGTTGCCGGCGACCCGTCCACGCATAATTTTACCGGCAAGGCCGGCTCGTACACCGCCGATTCTCTGATCCGTCTTTTGGGTATTGCTTCCTTTCTTTTGCCCATGATTCTTTTTTTCTGCAGTTTTAAATATTTTCTGCGTCCCGAATTCACGGTTAACACAGGCCGATCCATCGGATTTTTGTTTTTTGTTCTTTCCTTTGCCGGAATCATGGCATTGCTGATCAGCGGCAGTATCGCGTATCGCGGAGAATCGCTGCAAAACGGCGTCGGCGGATTGATAGGCGTTTCGATGAAGAATCTCCTGCGCGTCTATTTTAACGCCGCGGGGACGTACATTATCCTGTTCCTGACGCTGGTCGTGGCGTTGACGTTCATGATTGATTTTTCTATCGTCTCCGTGACCGAAAGATTTTCTAAAAGGGGAGCTTCTTTTCTGGTGCTTTGCAAAGATCGCGTTTTGTCTTTTGTTAATTTCGTTTTCAACAGCATGAAGACGGAAGCAAAACCGGAACCGGCCATCATCGAAGAAAAAGCGCCGGAAATTGTGAAGAAAGCGCCTCCGAAAAAAACAGAACAAACGCGCTTCGATTTCTCCAAAATCAAAACCGATGACAGGTTTCAACTTCCGCCCTTTACCTTACTGGAAGAAGCCCCGCAAAAAGACGCCCGCGTGAAGAGGGATTCCCTGGTCACCAATTCGCGCATTCTGGAGAAGAAATTATCCGATTTCGGCGTCGAGGGACACGTGGTGGAAGTCATGCCCGGACCGGTTATCACCATGTATGAGCTGGAGCCGGCCCCGGGAGTCAAAATCAATAAAATTGTCAATCTCTCGGACGATCTTGCGCTGGCCCTGATGGCCCCGAGCATCCGCATTCTGGCCCCGATTCCCGGCAAATCGGTCATCGGCATTGAAATTCCAAACTTGAAAAGAGAATCCGTATTTCTCAAGGAAGTCATCGACAACGATTCCTTCTCGCAATCCTCTTTCCGTCTGCCGATTGCCCTGGGCGTGAATTTCGTGGGCACGCCCGTGATCGCCGATCTGGCCAAAATGCCGCATCTGCTCATTGCCGGAACCACCGGCTCCGGAAAAAGCGTCGCGCTTAATGCCATGATCTGCAGCATCCTGTTCAAAGCCCAGCCGGAGGATGTTAAATTCCTGATGATCGATCCCAAGAGACTGGAGTTATCGTCGTATGAAGGCATTCCGCACTTAATGCACCCCGTGGTCACCGATCCGAAGAAAGCCTCTCAGGTTTTGCGCTGGACAGTGGAAGAAATGGAAAGGCGTTACCGGATTCTCAACGATCTGAAAGCAAAAAGCATTGACGCTTATAATGAACTGCTTCTCAAAGGACTGAAAAGCAAAACCGTTCTGGCCTTGCCGAAAAAAGCCGATCCGGATCTGGAAATCGAAGAAGCGATCGACAAATCAGACAACACCCGTGAAGAGCAGGAGATCAAACACACGAAGCTTCCGTACATTATCGTGGTGATTGACGAACTGGCCGATTTAATGATGGTCGCCCCGCGGGACGTGGAAGAATCTCTCACCCGGCTGGCGCAGATGGCCAGAGCCGCCGGCATTCACCTGATCATTGCCACACAGCGGCCGTCGGTGGATGTCATCACCGGATTAATCAAAGCCAATTTCCCCACACGCATTTCGTTTCAGGTTTCCTCCAAAATCGATTCCCGCACAATTATCGATCAACAGGGCGCGGAAAAACTTCTCGGCGCGGGAGACATGCTTTTCATTCCGCCGGGAACATCCAAGCTCTCCCGTATTCACGGCGCTTATGTTTCGGACAAGGAGATTTCCCGCGTCGTTGACTTCCTCAAAATGCAGGAGCAGCCCGCGTATGATTCATCCATCGAAAAATTCGCGCTGGCCGCCGCGCAGACCCAGCATGAAGGCGATGATGACTTCGACGAAAAGTACGACGAAGCCGTCGCCCTGATCAGCGAACTCGGACAGGCATCCATATCGCTGGTCCAGCGATACATGAAAATAGGGTATAACCGCGCCGCCCGCATTATCGAAAAAATGGAAGCCGAAGGCATTGTCGGTCCTTCCGACGGCGCAAAACCCAGAAAAGTTCTGATTAGAAAGCTGCCCGGTTGAAAACTGCAAATCACAACAAAGTGCGTATCATCAGCCTGGGCTGTCCGAAGAATCTGATTGATTCGGAAGTCATGGGCGGCCTCTTAACCCGGTCCGGTTATCAACTGGTGGAAGAGAACCAATCCGCCGACGTCGTCATCATCAACACCTGCGCTTTCATCAATCCGGCCAAGGAAGAAGCCATCGAAGAAATCCTCACCGTTGCCGAAGAGAAAAAGCATCATCCGGACATGCGCATTGTCGTGGCCGGATGCCTGGCCCAGCGTTACGGCAAAGAACTTTTCACCGCGATGCCGGAAGTGGATCTTTTTATCGGCACGGGAGAAGTCGGCAATGTCGCAAGCCATCTCAAAAAATTACGGATGCAAAAAATCACCCGGAAGACCGTAATAACCACACCGGATTTTCTGATGACGCACAGGCATCAGCGGATTCTGCCGGTAGCGCCGGCCAGCGCTTATTTGAAAATCTCCGACGGCTGTTCGAACCGCTGCGCTTACTGCGTCATCCCTTCCATTCGCGGCGCCGCGCGAAGTCGAAAGCCCGCTGACATTCTCCGGGAAGCTGAGCTACTGGCCAAAAGAGGGATTCGGGAAATCATCATCACCGCGCAGGACACAACCAATTACGGCCGGGATTTAAAAGGACATCCCCGGCTTGCTTCTCTGTTAAACGATTTGACAAAAGTCAAAGGCCTGCAATGGATACGACTGCTGTACGCCCACCCGGCCCGCGTCAACACCGAACTGCTGGAAACCATCGCGTCCAGCGAAAAAATCTGCCGCTACATTGATCTGCCCATCCAGCACATCGACGATAATATTCTGAAAGCCATGAACCGGAAAGTGACGGGAGCGGCAATCAGACAAGTTATCGATCAGGCGCGGAAGATTGTCCCCGGCATTGCCCTGCGAACATCACTGATCGTCGGCTTTCCCGGTGAGACACCGACACGATTCAACCGGCTGATTGATTTTGTCCGGGAAATAAAATTCGACCATCTCGGTGTTTTTACTTATTCCAAAGAAGAAGGCACCGCGGCCGCCAATTTTAAAAATCATGTGCCGGAAAAAGAAAAAGAACGCCGCCGCGAAACCATTATGCATGAGCAGGCGGAAATATCCGCCGCCATAAACAAAACGCTGATCGGATCGATTCAGGAAGCGCTGATCGCAGAAAAAAGCGACCGTGAAGATTACACATATATCGGCAGATGCCGCCGACAAGCGCCGGAAATAGACGGGATAACGTATTTAAACGGCCCCCCCTCATTAACCGGCCGTATTGTAAAATGCAAAATAACCGCCGCCGATGAATACGACCTGTTCGGCAAAATCATCAACTAGATTAAAAACTCTATTGTATCATTCCGGCGAAAGCCGACTTAAGCGACCCGATCATTCCCTGCAGGCTATTGAGCATTCAGTGTAAATCCAGAAAAGAACATGGATCCCCGACAAACCCATTCGGGGATGACAAGGAAGGATGTCATTCCGGCGAAAGCCG
>CAZIJZ010000036.1:0-26399 GCA_964539765.1 uncultured Smithella sp. | reverse complement strand
TAACAGGAGCTTATAAAATCAATCAGGTCAAATCTCTGATATACGGTTTAAAAAATACATGAATGACCGACAGCAGGATTATGCTGACGACAATCGCAACAAACACCTCGAAGGTGATACCGGTTACAGCAACACCCAAAGCAGTGCCCGCCGCAGGCGGATGCTCCATATCGATGACCACCATTGTAAAGATGGAAGCGCCGACAGCAAGAGCATATGCCAGAATCGAACAGATCATACTCGAATGAGGAAACAGAGAAAACAAAAATCCAAAGAGAAGACCAACCAAATGTCCGCCGATGACATTTCGGGGCTGGGCGGTAATATTATCCGGCATGGCAAAGATAATAAATGTGGTGGCCCCGATGGACGCGATGATTACCACGTGTTCCAGGCTTAATAAATAAAGAACGATAAAAATGGCCACGGTAGCCAGAATGCTTTGCAACGCGTAATTTTTCCAGTGCTGCCTGAATTCCTTGTCTATTTTCTTAATCGATTTTTTCATATTCTCGTTTTCATTCGACAGAGCCGTCTATTATTTTCTATTCGGCAAAAGCCGGATAAGGTTCCCGGATTTCGCTCAAGGATGCCGAAACGTTATTATTCCGCAATGACTTCTCTGGCTATAACGATGCGCTGAATTTCCGACGTGCCTTCATAAATGGTGGTGGCACGCGCGTCTCTGTAGAGGCGTTCGACTTTGTAATCCTTCGTATACCCGTAACCGCCATGGACTTGAAGCGCCATGTAGGCGCTGGAATTTGACGTCTCCGAAGCGAACAGTTTTGCCATCGAGGCTTCTTTGGTAAACTTCAGCCCTCTGTCCTTGCGGTCGGCCGCGATCAACGTCAGCCACGAGGCCGCTTCGATATGGGTCGCTGCATCCGCGATCATAAAACGGATGGCTTCAAACGAGTTGATGGTTTTTCCGAATTGACGTCTTTCTCTGGTGTACGAAAGCGCCTCGTCCAGGCAGGCTCTGGCAATGCCCGTGGCCTGCGACGCAATACCGATTCTACCGCTGTCCAGCGCGCGCATGGCAACCTTGAATCCTTCGCCGGGATTTCCCAGCAGGTTTTTGGCGGGAATTTCGCAATCTTCAAAAATAAGCTCAACCGTATTGGATGCCCTCAGCCCGAGTTTTTCTTCCCTGGTTCCGATCTTAAATCCCGGGGTGCCTTTTTCCACGAGAAAAGCGGACAGCCCCTTGGTCCCTTTTTCCTGACCGGTTCTGGCGATAAGATTGATCACATCGGCATACTGGCCATGCGTGATAAACATTTTTGTTCCGTTAATAATATATTTATCTTTTTTCAGGACAGCCGTGGTAGCCATCGAACCGGGGTCGGAGCCCGCGCCCGGCTCCGTCAGCGCGAAAGCACCCAGCAGCGAACCCTCGGCGAGTCCGGTCAGCCATTTTTCCTTCTGCTGTTTGTTGCCGAATTTTAAAAGCGGTTCCGTGGACAGATTGGCAACCGACATGGTCACCGCGGTGGAAGCGCACGCGTACGCGATCTCCTGCAGCGCCAGACAATACGCCACCGCGCCGGCGCCCGATCCTCCCCACTCCGGAGGAACCATCATGCCGAGAAGGCCCAGCTCACCCATTTTCTTGATGGCATCCATGGGAAACAGACCCTGTCTGTCCCAGAGGGCCGCCTTGGGCTCGAGTTCTTTCTTGGCAAAGTCTCTTGCCATGAGCCGGATCATTTCCTGTTCGCTTGAAATTTCAAATGCCATTGTCGCACCTCAGGGGATATAAAGAACAACCAGCAGTTCCGTTCGCTCGTCGGAAGGATTGCTTAATTTATGATGCAGCGCCGAATTGAAATGGATGCATTCACCCTTACGAAGAAGATTCGTATTTTTGCCGACCGAAATGGAAAGGTTTCCTTTCAATACATAAACAAATTCTTCGCCCTCATGATGGTATTCGACACCCTCATGAACCGTCTTCGCATCTATGGTTACAAGGTATGCGCCCAGATGTTTGTCGGAACCGGATTTGGCAAGTTGCTTGTAGGCGTACGAGCCCGCGCGTTTCTTCTGACTTTTGGCGCGTGAAGAAACTTTTTTCTTATTGTCATCAAGCGCTTCAACATCAACCTTCAGCGTGCGGCTTAACTGCAGCACCAGAGCCACCGGCGGAGTCACCTTGTCTTTCTCCACCTTTTCCAGCAGTGCGGCAGGATATCCTGTTTCGTGCGCCAGTTCTTTGATGCTTAATTTTCTGCATTCGCGATACGCTTTAACGCTCTGGCCGAATGACTTCTTGATATCTTTTGTTTTTGCCATAGTTATTTACCCTTCAATAAAATTTCTCAAGTTACATCAAACAGATCTTTTTACCACATTTTTGAAATTAAATCCTTTGGGGCTGCGGAAACAGGATCAAGAAGCATTGCCCTGTCAACGGATTAAAAACGCTTAAAGCTGTCTTACGGGTCGTTTACTCTTTGCAAATCCTGTTCCGGCCCTGATGTTTCGCCTGATACATGATTGTGTCCACTCTGTGCACGAATGCCTTCATATCTTCTCCCGGCTTGTACTGCGAGAGACCGATGCTCATCGTCATAAAGATCTCTTTGCCCGGCACAGGATAAAAGGGCTCTTTTTTGAACTCCTCCTGCACTCTTTGTGCTGTTACAATGCCATCCTCGCCTTTGGTCATCGGCAAGATAATGGTAAATTCCTCGCCGCCATAGCGATACGCGGAATCGGAATCCCGCAGGCATCGTTTGATAACCAGACCGATTCGGGAAAGCACATAGTCCCCTTCAATGTGGCCGTATGTATCATTAAAATCCTTGAACTTGTCGAGATCCAGCATCACCAGCGTTAACGGTTGTCCATAGCGACTCGACCGTTCCATTTCTTTTGCAAGTTCAGAGTAAAAATGTCTGGAATTGTAAAGCTGGGTCAGGTCGTCGATGATGCTTAGCTCCATGTATTGTTTTTCACTCTCTTTAACATCGGAAAGAGATCTGGCAACCTTTTTTCTGAGCCGGGTGATGTATCCGCCGACCAGCGAAAACCAGGGCAAAACTGTTGCCAGAATGGCAAGGTTTAATATTTCTACCTTATAATTGATGGATTCGGGACGATTGATATAAAGCAGTAAAATAACGACCGCATAACCTGCAACGGTAAAAAATGAAAGGAACAGGAACTCCCGGACGCTGAACCTGAAAAGACCTAAAATAAAAATAATCAGAAAGTCCATGAGCACCGCGCTGCGGACGGAATCGGCATAATACAAGACTTCCAGAAGCCAAAAGGTGGCAATGATAATCTGGAGAAGGATCAGGTAGGGGTCCTCGAACCTTTTGTTGAATCCTGTTCTGAACATCACATATAATAAAATATTACAGGCAAGGATTCCCAGTTGAGAAATAACCAATACGCGCAAAGGCACAGGGGTCAATCCCAGGTTAAACCCGAGGATGACCAAAGAGCAAACCATCACATACGCTGAGCAAGCGATGAAAAACCTTTTGATGATCAACGTCTGCTTGCGATCGTCTTTGGGAAATATACTAAAAATAATTTTTTCCTATATCATTAAAATAGTATGATGATTTTTTACTCACAGGTTTTATTTATACAACGTTTTTCTGATTTTGAAAATAAATAATGACACTCGTTGAGAGTGAGTGAAACGAAATAGCGAGACTTAAATTTCAAAAACGCAGTGCGTTGAAATTTTCCAGCCGAGCTATCCCAAGCACAACGTGCCGCGGGACTCGAAACGTAAGTGGTAGTGAGGCAAGCTGAAGACGAGTGCAGTGAAGTATGAAGCGTAAGCCGTAATGAGACAAGTTGAGAACGAGTGCAGCGAAGTATGAAGCGTAAGCCGAACTATCCAATCCCGATTTATAGTGATTGGGAATTATGCCCGAAGCGTAGCGAATGGGGATAATGACACTCACTAAGAGCGAGACGGGACACACAAAACTTGTATTTCAAGACGTGACCACAGTTTTCGGTTTACCCGCGAGACATAAGATATGAGCGAAGATTGATTTTAGCATTTCTCAGATTTAATTTTTTTCTGAGATTGTTGCGATGAGTCGCAATCGTTTTAACGGACGCGTTGAGCAGTTCAGCAATTTCTTTTGTTTTCTTCCCCTGCTTGATCAGGTTGACAATCTGAATTTCCTGAGGTGTCAGATGATTGCAGGAAGTCACGATGTTTCTCATAAACGGAGATAAAACCTCGTTCATATTATTTTCCAGAATCTCCAGATAATTTTTACTGCGGCCCTCAAGGTCTAAACGCTTCAGCCTTCTTAAATACGGCATAACGAGATCATGCATATTGGTCTGCAACTTTTCTTCTATTTCCTGTTTGTCTTCATCCCTTTGATTGATCAGGACACGCAGCGCAATATTGGCCTCTTCCAGATTTTCGGCAAAGCGTCTGAGTTCATCCTCGGCCCGCTTGCGCTCAGTGATGTCATGTGCGACAACATCGGCAGCGGCTACATGGCCTTCCGCATCGTAAATGTTTCTAATGTGCAGTTGAATATATAATAATTTGCCTTTTCTATTCAATACTTCAAATTCCACTGTTTCCGGCACTTTAATACCCTGAGATAGTTTTTCCACGCGCTTCCCAAAAAGCTTCTTGCTTTCTTCAGTCAAAATGTCGAATGCCGTGAGAGAAGTTATTTCTTCTTGACTACAACCGGCATATTCGCAAAAAACCTCGTTCGCATTCAAGAATCTCCCGGTTTTATAATCAATCTGATATATCCCCGCCGGAGAGTTGTTAAAAAGCTGTCTGTATTTTTCTTCGCTTTCGCGCAGTTTTTCTTCCATTATTTTACGATTGGTGATGTCAACCACGACTGTAATAATGTAGCGTTCATCACCAATGGTCAACATTTCTGCTGATTGAAGGCATTGAAGCACTCTGCCGTCTTTTATCCGATGTCTTACTTCCATATTACTGTATCTTCCGTCTCTCAGGATAAGTTTCAGGAATTCTTCACGATTGTGATCCAGCCACATGCCCATTTCTGAAGACTTCTTGCCGATGACCTCTTTTCTTAAGAATCCGGACTTATGGCAAAAAGAATCATTGACATCATAAATGGTTCCATCATCCAGTTTTGAAACAACAATCGTGTTGGGTGACAGGCGAAATATCGTGCGATACACCAAGTCTGTTGAAAGGTGTGTCTGCGCAACGTTAGTCTTTTCCGGGAGATTTTGTAATGTTTTAATTTTATCTTTCAGCGCTGCAATCTCTTTTAATAAATGATCTCTTCCGGCATCCTTCATGAAAAAGCACCTCAAATTTCCTGATAAATTGATTTTTTATACAAAGAACCCTATCAATTGTCAACGCACACGATCAATACCCGGCATTGATAATTCGTCATCTCAATGCGGCATTCCCGTTTTTCACAGACGATGCATTTATTACGGAGGCTTCACCCGGCAATCGGTTTTCTGAACGATGCTATAGAGCGGCGTCATGGCCCCGTTGCTCTCAATTCATCCTCATCCGGACACATGGAATGATTTTTCACGTTTAATTTCGCGAAGGAGAAAAACAAGAAGGATTGAACATCAGTGTGTTTTCTGGCCGTCCTTTTTCATGTCCTGCATTTCCTGCATCAGCTCATCAATGTTTACCTCCGGGTGATCATCGTACCCCGGCAAAAGCGAAGCATCATACATTTGTTCCAGTTGGCGGAGTTGTGCCAGCGCGTCCATATTCTGCCTGAAGTCGTTTTCCATCATCTTATTCACGGCATCTCCGGATTTCTTCAGATCACTTAAATCGATATTGAGAGACGTCAGGGTAAATACCTTTTTCAAAAAATCGTAGCCAATTTTTGCATTAAAAGTATGAATATACGGCGGAACCCTGGCGACGATGCTGGCCGCCTCAATCCCTTCCCTGCCGGCATGATGCACAAGCAGCGTCGAGAAGCTGCTCGGCCCCTTGTAATTCAGGAGTGGAAAGGATTGAAATTCGCTCTTCATCTCCGGACGGCTCAGCACGGCATAGACGTTTATTTCCCGGGTATGCGGAACCTGGTCGAAAACGCCGCCCAGAATATAGATCCGGCAAGCCTGATAGCGTTTGGCGACACTCAAAATAGCCGCTGTGTATTCCGGCCACGCAACGTTCGGTTCAAAGCCCGTAAAGAGAATCAGGTCGTGTTCGGCGCCGCTCTTCCAGAAAAAGAATTCATTGGCGGGCTCTTCGAGAGATTTGATCAGGCCTCCTTCAACAACCGCATTGGGTCGCATGACCTGCGCCGAATCAAAGCCCGGAACCTGCCAGATATAAAACGGGCGGGAATCCATGGAAGCAAACTTGCGGGCATGGAGCTTGCGGCAGAGGTAATCAATGCATCCGGTCGCCATTTCACCGGCATTCAGCCAGCCGCGGTAGCCGATCAGAATATAGGGACGAACAAGTTCGGGCGTTTCCTGAAAAATGAGACTGTCGTTCATTAGCCCTCCTGAAACAAAACTTGCAACTGCGATTTGTACAACCGAAATCTCAGTCTGATTATGGTTTGTCCGCTTCTTTCAGTCAAGTAATTAATGAGACCCGTCGAAGACGATATCGCAGATATCCGTGGTATCCCAGTAGCGAAGCGAATGGGGATGAGTACCTTAATCTAACCATCGGAAGTTTCCGCGACGATGTAAAAAAAGTCCATATTCATAATTGACATAAACCCTCAATTCCATATAATCACTATAACATAAATGATCTCTTACCCCAGAACGATAATTGCTTTGTTATTTAACAGGCAAATATTTTACAGGAGATAATCAACCATGGCTGATCATGCACGCAGTTCCGGAGATAATATAAAATACAATTACAAATTTATATTCAAAAGCGGTGAGGAGGAAGAGTTTAAAATTGAATTAGACAAGTTCTCTTTGAATCTCATACCAACGGGAGATCAATTCCGCCCTAAATGGACAAAACTTAACTGCTGCAAATGCCCTAATTGTACTCTGGATGAACGGCAGCACGAATTCTGCCCCATCGCCGTAAATTTAGTCGAGATCATTGATTACTTCAGCATATTCATTTCTTCTGAACCGGTAGAAGTTGTCGTGACGACGAAGGAGAGAAACTATAGCAAAGAAGTCCCTCTACAGAACGGCGTCAGTTCCATGCTCGGTATATACATGGTTACCAGCGGGTGCCCTGTGATGGAGGCGTTAAAACCGATGGTGCGTTTTCATCTGCCGTTTGCCACGATGGAAGAGACTATGTATCGCGCCATTTCGATGTTTCTGTCATCTCAATATTTCCGATACAGGCATGGCGGTTATCCTGAATTGAATTTGGAAAAACTGCACAAGGCGTATGAGAACGTAAAAATAGTTAACCAAAGCTTTTTGAAAAGACTCCAGACGATAGACACCAAAGACTCCAATCTTAAGGCTGTCGCCGTGCTTGATCATTTTGCCGAAGGCGTCAACTTCTCCATCGACAGCAAGATGGTAGATGACATGCATTACCTGTTTGAAGGACACATCAATTAACGACACTCGCGAAGAACGAGCTCCGCGACGTAATGAAACCGAAGCTTTAGACGTGTAACGCACTAACACTTGCAGGTTGAATTATCACCCATGGTGATTCGAAGCGTAAGCGGAGTTAGTGAGTCCCATATTTCAGAAGCACAGCGTACTGAAATATGTTGGACGAACTATCCCGCGTTAGCGGAGGCTATCGAAGATAGCCGTGGTATCCCTGAAGCGTAGCGAAGCGGAACGGGATTGGTACCTTAATCTATCCAAGGAAATAGGGCGCTGTCGCTTATTACCCATAGAATTGCCTGCACAATGAATCAGGTGTAAATTAGATTTCTGTGTTATTGTTGCAGCGCCTCTTCGTACTTCTTTTTCATGCCTTCCGGCGGATCGGAACGCTTCATGGTCGCGATATTGATAAATACGCCGCCCTGCGCTCCTGTCGCAACAACCCTGCCGTTGACCATAAATTCCATATTGGCGACCCAACCAGCGGAGTCGTACTTTTCCATCCAGATGCTTCCGATAACCTCATCGTGTATTCTTATCGGCTTTTTGTAATCTATATGTGTATGATTGAGTATAGGGACAATCATGTCCGCCATGAGTTTCTGCAGCGAATAATGGACCTCTAAGAATTTGAGCCTTAAGTCTTCCATCCAGCGGATATAGGAAATGTTGCTGACGATACCCATAAAATCGATGTCGTACGTTTTTACCGTAATCGGCATGTCGATATTAAGCGTTCTTTCCTGTGTCATATGAGCCTCCTTTTTATTATAATTTCCACTTTCGTTTGGTCTAATCAAGATTAAATCTGAACTCTATCTCGCACTTTCCGGTCCTGTGCATCAGGCATCCGTCAAAAACGGCAGGTGTCGTTTCATATTTCACGCCCAGATTATCAAGCCATCCCTGCACCCTCATGATAATACCGCATTGATAAACATCAATCAGTCCAACCTGAGAAACACCCTGATGGGCAAAACATTCATGAAACCCGCCCCGGAACACATTTTTTTCCGGAAAACCGTAATACAGCTTCATGAATTCCGGCTTTATCAGTTTATAGGTGGTGTCTATGATCTCTTTGAGCTCTTCAAATGTGGTAACCACCGCGTTTTGGGGTTTGCCCATCAGCTTCATGATTCTTTTAATTTCGATGGCCGCCATTGCCTTGACGGCGTTTCTGTTTATTTTGTTTGCCTTCTCCACGCCGGTTTCCTGCATCACGCCGACCAGCCACATCGCGTCATGCGTCATCCAGCCTTTGGAAAAGAATTCCCGGATTTCCTTTTTATCAAGCGTATTCATTAAATCCATGGCATCCTCCTTTTTGGCAAATAACCGTGTACCACTGAAGTATATATATATATTAGAATCGTTATATTAGAATATATATTCTATTAAAAAGCAAGTCAAGGATATTTTTATGATCCTTACACGGAGATTTTTTAAGACGAATAGTTAGATAAAAAGATTCAGAAAAGATATTACTTTGCTTTTTTCATCACGGCTTCATACGTTTCGAGGATGAAATCGGCCACGTACCGGGGCGGTATCTGATTGTCCTGCATATAACGCCGCAGGATTCCCATGGGGGCGTCATGGATGGCATAAAACGTCCGGTCAATGTTCTCTTTGGTGACGCGGCCGAACTGCTTTTTTGTGAAAGCGGCAATGCCTTCCTGCAATTCGCCGGACAATTTCCGGGCACGTTTCTTCAAATCCTCGGGCCATTCGCCAGACGTCAGATCGTCGATTCTGTACAAAAGCATGACGCGGGCCTCGTTCGGATGATTGCGCACCCATTCCATGCAAAAAAGCATTGCTTTGAGCCCGTCCGTCTGAAGGATTTTCAGCCACTCACCCTGAAACGATTCGATGATATTCAGCCACAGCTCGGCAACAAGCGCGTCGCGCGAGGGGAAGCGGTGATAAACGGAACCCACCGGCGCGGTAACCCGCGTGGCCAGGCCCGCGATGGTTAAAGCGCCGAGTCCCTCCTCCGCAATGATCTTTATTGCCGAATCGATGAATTCTTCGCTGTTAAAATAGGCTTTGCGTCCCATGGAAGAATATTGGAATAGATATTCTATTATGTCAAGAGTAATTACCCTGACTCTTTCACTTGATAAAGCGTAATTTTGTTGTAAAAAATAGTGCGCTGCGCCTGATTTCTACCGCTTCTGGATTCCCGCACAGGGTGGGCCATGGTGCCCGAAGGGTGAATTCAGAAGTCTTTATCAGCAATTGATCACGGCAGGATAATTTCAATTGTCAAGATTAAAGATGCGACCCCACCTCCTATCACTACTCGTCAAAATTGGCAGGAACGTAGCGAAACAATCCGGAATGCGGCACGTTCGGGAAACGCTGTCCCTAGTTTTCCCTCGTATCATAAAGTTGGTGTGACGCGTCTAAAACATCTGCCACCCATAGCAATCGAACCAACTCTGTCTGACCCAATACCGATTGTAAGTGAGGCACCCATTCTTTTAGTTCTGAAAGTCCAATTTGTAATTTCCCGTTCAATTCCTTCCCGTTTATTATTTCATAATGTAAATCCCTCAGTGTAGTTACCGCCTGCAGTAAAAAAGGTCGTTTCCCTTTCTCGACTTCTTCGCGGCTGTTAAAATAGTCGAGCATTTCTGAAGCGCTATCAAGATACCCCTGAAGTGCATCGCTTATTTTCTTATTGAGAGAAAGAACATAGGCTTGAAGTAAGTTCGTGCCTTTATCATCTAAATTCGGCAAGCTGTTGAAAACGTTAACATGGGCGATTAATACAGAAAAAAAGGCGATTGAACTTTGAAACCTGTTTATTATATCGAGGCGTGGATGTTCCCACGAAGATAGGCCTAGCATATCCCAACTGTCAGAAGGGATTTGGTAGGGTATATAATGCCACCATTGTTCTCCATTATAAGGTCCCATCGCAAGCATCATCGAACTGAACTTCCAGGCTGTCCTATTAATGCTTTTCCCTCTAATCAGCGGGATTGCCACGATGGACGGAAACAAAAGCTGTAAAGCATAATATTTAAGGCTGTTGAATTCTACAGAACTAAGAATGGCCTTTAGAGCATTCTTTATTGATTCAAGAGATTCATAGAGGCTAACCGGATTGCATATGTCGAATGTGATCCAAAGTGCAGGATGACCTTCGCATAACGCATTTGCAGAAAGAGTCGAAATAGTCGTATTGGTGTCGTTGAGTTTGCTCAAGCACTTGTTGATGTCTTTATGAACTTGCTTGAATGCAGTTTTTAATCTTGAAAATGATTCGCTTTCAGCATCTTGAAAGTGGTGTGTCGGATGTAGAGCAAATTGGTACCAAAGGCTCCAGGCCTTGGCAATCGCCTCCGATTCCCGCCTTTCAAAGGAATTGAGCACATTCCCGTCAAAAAATGACGAAAAAAGATTTCTAAATTCCTTTTGAAGTAGGGGCAGCTCTTTTAAAGCCTCGGCAAAGTTATACGTCGCAAGCCTTGCTCCATCTGTTTTAATTCCTTTTTTACCAGCCAGCTGCCTTATATGATCTATTTCCTGAGCTGATTTTGCCTTTCCTATCATTGCATTGAGTACGATGACATCTTGCGATTGTTGAAAAAAGTTTGACAATGATCCGGTATACCCCTTTAATGAAGATAGATACTTACGATATCGCCAAAGATTTAGGGAAATCTTCTCTGAATCTGAATTCTGCTTAGCTCCGCCCTCAACGGTAGTTGGTGGATGAACTAAGGATATGGAGTCCTTCTTTATGTTGTTTTCATCGGCATTTCCCCACTCATCGATAACTGATTTTGGGAACGCCATGGTATGGTTTGCCATTGAACGACATGTTTGCCACCCATCGGAATCAATATAGTCCTTAAATATATCAACGGGTTTTTGCTTCCGATGATGTGCGATGAGCCCGTTTTGAAGCTCTTTTAAGCTTATTAATATGCTATTCCGGGTCTGGTATATCGAATCCGCATATTCCCGCCATGTTTCAGGACGGCATTCATAATTAGAAAGATTGCTAAATCGTGAATTTAATTTAGTGCCCCAGGGCGGGAGGAACTGACTGGCCGGAATGCCAGTTTTCAGCGTGCCATCATCAGGAAGTCTAAATAGTTCGGTGTTGTGCCCATATCCCTGGCCTCCATATTTCTTTCGAACGGGGTACAACCTTCTCAGTAATTCTATTCTTTTAATGGTCTCGTCATGTAACGTGTTTGTTGGCGTGTCTTCTTGTTCATTCTCTTCTTGGTCGTTTCCCCCTATCCCGATAACATAATGAATCTTTATGGTTTCAGTATCGTCTTCGATGAAAATCGTATTTGTTTCTTCCCGAAAACGCGAAAACGCAGCTTCCTTCTTCCTTTCGATCCACGGCTCGAACTTTCCCACCCATAAAATGGAAAGGGCAAAATGCAGATCAGCAAGGTGATCAAGGGGCAATATCTCTATCGCCCCGTCAACGAGTTGTTCATCAACGCTTGATAATATTGAGCTCTGGATATTTAAGTGACCAACCCAGAAGCAGAGTTCTGATAATCCACTCCAATCAGACAAAACAGCTGGCGGCTTAATCGATCCGGCCATTTTTGCTACCCAATTCAACCCATAGACAAAGACATTTGTTTTAGGTATCTGTTTCTTCTGACTATCCTCGATGAGTTTCTTGTTTTCCTCAGGGATAAAATCTAGATTCTTAAACAGGTTCTTAGCCGTGTCACCTGACACATCTGCAATGTCAAAATCCAAAAAGAAATGCCATGCTGATCCAAATTGCCCGAACAAATCTTGTATTAATTCCCTATTCCCAACAACGTACCGGGACAAACCGAGCCACAACAAAGCCCTGAAAATACCAACTGCGCCAGTCCATGTCTTAGGTTGAAGCGTGAGCAATGAATCAAATATCTTTTCTGCATCTTCAGCTCGCCTAGAAAATGAATATAAGAGAAATGTTTCAAGGTCGTCTTCAACAATGACCGGCAGGCAATCGATAGCCACCTTAACCCAGGGGGTAAATTCAGCAGCCGTAAGAAGTTCGACGAGTATCGAAGACCGGATTGGATGCAATCCCTCAACATGCTTGCCAGCCTCCCTCTGCCTTAGCAAATACTCCTTTTCAAATAGTTCAATCGTCCGAGCCGGCTCTATTAAATCCAAGAGTTCGCATAAGGGCTTTACATCTAAGCGTGCGTCATATGCTGAGGCAACGGCAACCATCCTTAGTAGACAAAGTTCCTTTTTCCCAATTTTGCCCTCCCGCGCCATGTCGCGCAGTCTGTCAATTTGGCAACGCAGCCGCTCATGCAGAGATTCATTGTGAGTAACTAGATAGACAAATTCCATCAGTGGGCCTTTGGACCCGAATCGGCTCCATGCCTCTTTGAAGGAAAGGAACTGTCCGGGCTGCTGGATAGCTGCTAATTTCTCATAAATCTGGGAAGCTTCCTTTTCATCAAAGGTGAGTTCTATGGGCTCGAAATCAAAATCATTCCTCGCAATATTTTCTTTCCTGAGATCTTCTTCACGAATTGTCACAAGTACATGGAAATTTTTGTAAGATGCTAGTTCCTTAAGGAGATCGGACCAGCCTTTATCTCGTGGTGATACGTCGACATAAATAAACATCGGTGCATCAATTGCGTTTGCATGACCAGAAAGCGCTCTTGCAACTCTTAATGCGTGCTGCCTGTCTTCCAATAGCCGTATCTCGTACCTCCATCCCTCTGGAACAAAATCTTTCAAATAACGATAAGCTAGGGTGGATTTCCCCTGCCCAGATGCACCATGAAGAATAACGATATTGCTTTTTTGCAGAGAACTATTAACGAGTTGAAGCTTGTCATCGCGGGTGATGTCGAAGTTGGCAAGGATGTGCTTATATTGAGTGCTGATGCCTTGGTAGAACTCGGTTGATAATATTTTGCGTTCATCTTCACCAATAGCATTGTCTTCCAATGGGACGATGGAAGTGAACCATTCCTGATGGTGGGTTGTCCTTTCTGTTAGGTATCGTCCTACATTGTTAATTTTGGATATCAGCTCGCTGTATGTAATAAGTTCACGTTTCTCTGATGCCTTGTAGAGCCAATAATGAAGTAGATCGAAAGCATTGCCCGGATCGCCACCTGCAAGGCTCTTTGTTAGGAAGGACAGAACTTGGTCCTTTAACTCTTCCTCATTGGCTTTCATAATTTCAATGTTTCGGAATAGGAGCTTGATATCGTCAGAAGAAAAACCATTTTTGCTAAGCTTTGTTGTTACATCTTTTTGAAAACTAGGTTCCCCTGACCAAGCTTTGTTCATTTCGGGACCTATCGGACCAAAGCTGATAATAATTATCTTTATGCTAGGGTTTCCGTTGATTAAAGTAAGGGACCTTCTAAAAAAGGAATCTGTTTTTTCTGGAGAAAAATCCGAAAGAGAGAGGTTGGTGGTTAAGGCCTTGACTTGAACTGCTTCTAAAATCTTACCCGAATCCTCGTAAACTGTGAGGTCTTCATATTTTTCGGGCTGGAAAAACAGCCCCTTTTGTTGAGATGTCAGAACTCTGTAAAGCGCATAAAGCGCCTGAGTTCTATATCCCTTATATGCTGCTATTGCGCCTGTGTGCTGCATATACGTTTAGCTTCACGGTTAGCGACAATAGTTGTGCTTGGTTCGCCCAAGCACAACTAAATATGATATTAGGTTTTGAAGCATAAGTTTTCAGCCTCCATATAACATTACAAATTTATCTTAGTGTAATCAGGGTCAGGTCTTGAAAAATCAGTTTCCAGCCCTCAGTGCACATTACAAATTATTTTTAATGAATCTTGATACTTGGTACGTGATGCGAGGCAAATATTACTATTTTAAAATCATAATGCAAGGAAAAACACAAAAAAGTGAAAAGAGAAGAATGTTCTATGTTAAAAATAACTGAAACAGTGAATGGTGAAGGGTGAATAAAAAAACTGTTCTACGTTCTACGTGCTATGTTCAAAGTTCAAAAAAGGCTGAAGGGAATTAGACTGAAGGTTGAAATAACTGTTCTACGTTCTCCTACGTCGCTACGCTCCTAGGATAGTTCCAAATAGCAAAGGGCTATTGGATAGTTCAACTAACCAATGCCGATGCGTTTCACTTTCGAAATTGGAGTTTCACTACGGCTAACGTTTCGCACATCATTTCATTTGTTCTACACATGGCATAATTCGACTAACGACTCCTGTTGTCGTCGAGTCTCATTATCAACGAGTCCTCACTATATGTTTAAAGTTCAAAAAAGGCTATTAGGCTTAAGACTGAAGGTTGAAATAACTGTTCTACGTTCTACGTTAAACAAATTGTGGGTGGTAACGCTTATTATTTACGGATCATGCCGCGATGTCGCGCGTATTCCACCATGCGTCCAAACGCAAACATCGCGCGCTCCGGCGTGGGATAGCAAGGCACGTTCAGCGCGGCAAATCCTTCGTGGATGTGAGCAATTTCTCTGGCTGTGCCGCCGTAGTAACACGCAAAAACCGGTTTGTCCGGATGACGGCTGAAAATTTCCGTGAAGGCTTCCTTAATATCAAACATGCTTTCCGGCATGAGCACAAAAATAATCAACAGAGCATCGATATCCTTCTGATCCAACATGCACCGGGCGATGTGGGCCGAGGTTTTCCTGGAACCGTGCTGCTCAATGGCGGACCAGGTGTCGATGGGATTGCGCACCGGAGCCCATGCAGGCATGACCTCGCCGAGTTTCTTGAGTGTGGCGGAATTGAGTTCGGGCAAAGCAATGCCGTATTCCTCCGCGGCATCCGTGGCGGCAACGCAGCCCATGCCCGTAATGGAAAACGCGCCCATACGGTTTCCCCGCGGCAATGGCAGCTTTTCAAACGCCGACAGCGTATCGAAGAAAGCTTCCGGGTTGTGCGTCCGCACGAGACCTGTTCTGCGGCAGACGGCATCGAACACCGCGTCTGATCCGGTAAGCGATCCTGTATGTGAAGCGACAGCGGCCGCTCCGGCTTCGCTGCGGCCTGCTTTCATAACCACCACCGGTTTTCTTTTACAGACCGCATCGGCAGCCTTGATGAAACGTCTTCCGTCAACGATTCCTTCCAGATACATGCCGATGGTTAGCGTCGCCTGATCATCGGTCAGGTATTCCAGAAGGTCGCTTTCATTGATGTCGCCTTTGTTGCCAATGCAGGCCACCTTGGCCAGTCCGAAGGGCTTGGTGTCTGCTATCCAGCGCGCCCAGCCGGATGAGAAAACACCGGACTGGCCGATGATCGACACACCGCCGGCCTTGATCGGATCAAGGCCTACAATGGAAGTGGCCATGCCGGCGGACGGGTTGAGCGTGCCGATGCTGTTGGGACCCATGATCCGGATGCCCGCCCGGCGCGCCTGTTCGATAATGATTTTTTGCTCCCTCGCGCCTGATTCTCCCATGTCGGAGTAGCCGCCCGTGCTCAGGATAATATTCGTTACTCCCTTGGCTTCACAATCCGCCAGAGCATCCGGCACCGCTGCTTTGGGAATCACAATCATGGCCAGGTCCACCGGCGTCGGCACATCACAGACTCTGGCATAGGAGGGCATGCCCAGAATTTCTTTCACCGTCGGATTGATGGGATGGATGGCGCCCTTGAAACCGGCCTTCTGCAGGTTGCGCAGAATGATGTTGCCCCCTTTGCCGGGACTTCGTGAAGCGCCGATAACCGCCATGGATGACGGATTGAAAAATGGCGCCACGGTGGCAGGGTTGGAACGTTTCTGCGAAGCCTTCACATGGCCGGCGTCCAGCCGCACGAGCGCGTCCACGGCCACGGCTCCATCCGGATAAGCGATGAAAGGATTCACATCGATTTCCAGAATATCCTGGCGTTCTGACATAAGTCGGGAGAGCGCCGAAACGGCATCGGCGATGGCGGCAATATCCAGAGGTTCTTGAGAGCGGTAGCCATTGAGAAGCGCCGCGCCTTTGAGGCGCTGAAGCATCGCGCGAGCCGCAGTGCTGTCCACCGGGGCGAGTTCAATGGCCGTATCACGGAATATTTCGGTGAAGATGCCGCCGATGCCGAAGAGAACAACGGGACCGAATACGGGATCGCGCCTGCCTCCGAGGATAAGTTCAATGCCCGGCCGGGCCATCTTCTGTACAAGCAGCGCGTGGGGAATATCAGAAAATTTATTTTTCATCTGCCGGACGGCCTTCTCCAGAGACGACGCATCCGCGATATTCAGCGTAACCCCTCCCCGCTCGGTCTTGTGAGGAACGTTTGCTGAACAAATTTTCAGCGCCACCGGGAAGCCCAGCAGCTTGACCGCTTGGGCCGCTTCCGGATAATCATTAACCAGAACACTATTGATAACGGGAATTCCCGCCTTTTTGAGCAGGGCTGTACCTTCAAATTCATTAAGCGTTGTAATGTTGTTTTCCAAAACCGCAATGCCTCCTGATTCTCTATGCGTGATTTAAAGCGCGTTGTCGCGGCCGGCCGCGGCTTTTACTGTCTTTTCTATTCTTCGCAATGCCTCTTCCAGAACAGGGCGGGGGCAAGCGATATTCATCCGCTGAAAGCCTGATCCGCCGGAGCCGAAAAGAAAGCCGTCGTCAAGGCCCACTTTGGCCTTGTCCCGCATGAAGCTTCTCAATGTCATATCGTCCAGGCCGAGGTCACGACAATCCAGCCAGACAAGATATGTCCCCTGCGGTTTGACAACCTTGATTTGGGGAATGCTGTCGGCAAAGTATTTCAGAAGAAAGTCCAGGTTGCCCTGCAAATAATCCAGAAGCTGAGCCAGCCATTCATCGCCCAACCGATAGGCCGCTTCCAGAGCCGTGTAACCGAAAAGATTAGGATGGGGCACAATGCCGGTCATCGTGTTGGTGAAAAGATGACGGAGTTTTTTATCGGGGATGATGATTGAAGATATTTCAAGTCCGGCAAGGTTGAAGGTCTTGCTGGGTGACATGCATGTGATGGAGTTGCGCTCAAACGTCTCGGACAGGGAAGCAAACGGCGTATGCTGATGGTCTTTGTAGAGAAGTTCGCAATGAATTTCATCGGAAATCACAACGGCGCCATGTTTGATGACCGTCTCGCCCAGCCGGGTCAGCTCTTCCCTGCGCCAAAGGCGCCCCACGGGATTATGCGGATTACAGAGGATCATCGCATTGATCCGCCTGGGCACGGGAAGCATGCCAGTCCGGGCCTGAAATTGATGTTCCAGATCTTCATAATCCATCTCATAACGTCCGTCGATGAGTTTCAGCTGATTATTTACAACCTGGCAGCCGCTGGACGTAACAGCGGGGAAAAACGGGTAGTATACCGGTTCCTGCAAAATAATCTCATCGCCCGGATGCGTCAACGCTCTCACGGCAACGTTCAGCGCCGGAACAACCCCCGGCGTAAAAACAATCCATTCCGGATTTATCTTCCAGGCATATTTGTTCCACAGGCGATCGACTACGGACTGGATCACGCCGGCGCCTGCCGCCGTGTATCCGTAAAATCCATGTTCCGCGCGTTTTTTCAGCGCCTCAACAATAGGCGGCGCGACGGGAAAATCCATGTCGGCTACCCACATGGATATCACGTCATCCTGCCCGAATATATATTGATTGAAATCCCACTTAATACAGCTTGTATTCTTTCTGTCGCAGATCTGATGGAAATCGTACTTCATAAAAGTCTCCATTTTCGAAGCAGGAGTATATGAAGATTGAAATGGCGTGTCAAAGTAATTTTGACCGCAAAAGAGAAAGCTTCGGGGATATACGCCTCTTGCTGATTATCGCATCAAAAGACGCAACAGGGATTATCTACTTTTGACGGCGAACGCCGGGGCGAAGGGGGAAACCGTTCAGATTCAACGTCAAATAAATAGTGAATGGTCCCTTTTATTCCTGGATGAAGTGTTTGCTGATCAATATGCCTAAAGCGGATTTAGGCTTCTCGTTCTTTTTTTTCCATAAGATATAATCTTCAAGCATCTGAATCGTATAAACCGGCGCGTTGACGAATTCTACTCCGGTTTCGTAATACTTGTTTTCATGGATGATGTTAACCCATCTTACTTTGCCGATGGCGTTTATATTTTCTTTTAAAGTTTTTAATGTGAATTTTATGTTCAGGAGGGTGCCCACGGGCAGAAGAATATTGGTTTGAATGCTGACACCGGTAGCGGAAAAATCTCTGATGTAGTTATACATGATTTTTCCTTTCGGAAGGTTTTTCCCGCGGGAGATGACAGTAACAACAACATCAACTCCCTCTTCCAGTCTCGGAGCTACTCTTTTTTCGATCATAAAGATTCACAGCCTCTTACTGTTTGGGCACAACTTGATCTGAGTCTATCGGCTACTCTTCTTTTTCCGCGTTCTTTTCCGGTTCCTCTTCCTGTTCCTTCATTTTATTAAGTCTTGCCTTCGCTTCATCGTGTCCCTGCTCAGCCGCTTCGCTGTACCAGACTTCAGCCGAAGCAAGATCTTTTTTCACGCCTTTACCTTCTTCCAGGATCATACCGATTCTGAACTGCGCGTCCGCAACCCCCTGTTCCGCGGATTTTAAAAACCACCTTGCCGCTTCGGAATAGTCCTGCAATCCTCTGCTGAACATCAGCGCCAGATGATACTGAGCCTTAGCGTGCCCCTGTTCGGCGGCTTTGAGATACCACCGGGTTGCTTTGGTTTCATCTATCGACACATTTTTGCCTTCTTCATAGATCCGAGCAATATTATACTGCGCGGAGGCAATTCCTTTTTCGGCCGCTTTGAGACACCATTTGATGGTCTTCGCGTCGTCCTGCAAAATCCCTCTGCCGCTTTTATACATGATGTTCAGGTTAATTCTGGCCTCAGCATTACCCTGGTCAGTCGCTTTGAGATACCACTTGATGGCTTCGGCATCGTCCTGCTGAACGCCTTTACCTTCCTGGTACATCATGCCCAGCTTGTTCTGGGCCTCGGCAAGTCCCTTTTCGGCACTCTTTTTGATCGCCGCAATCTCTTCTTCCGAAAGATCCTGATCCTGCTCTAACTCCATTGCAAGAAAAATATCTGTATCATCCGTGAACGGTTCTTCATGCCTGCGGATAACTTCAACCTTTTCCGGCGGAACTTCTTTTTCCAAATCCTTGACGGCAGATTCAGCTTCTGTTTCAGGAATTTCCGTTTTTTCTTCCAGTTTCACTTCGACATCGGGGTTTTTATCCGCAACTTCCGGTTCCGGCGGTTTGAGGATCTCTTCAGTTTTGTCCGCGGTAATTTCTTCTTCCAGTTTCAAATCAACGCCGATTTCTGCTTCTGCCATCTCCGCTTCTTCAGACTCGCCGATTTCCCCTGTAGTGTCTGACGGAACTTCTGCTTCCGCTTCTAAATCCTTTCCGACTGTCTCAGCTTCTACTTTAGGAATTTCTATTTTTTCTTCCGTTTTCAATTCGATATCGGGTTTTTTATCCGCAATGTCAGACGCTGCAATCTTGCCGATATTCTCAGCATTGCCTAATGGCGTATCGGATATCAAACCCAGATTAAATTTGGCGTCATCATTTCCCTGCTCGGCGGCTCTGAGATACCACTTGATGGCTTCCGCCTGATAAAGCAAACCGAGATTATTCTGAGCATCCGCATGACCCTGTTCAGCCGCTTTGAGATACCATTTAATGGCTTCGGCATCATCCTGCGGCACGCCTTTTCCGTCCTTGAAAATCATACCCAGATTGTACCGGGCATCGGCATGTCCCTGTTCGGCAGCCTTCATATACCACTGGATGGCTTCAGAATTATCTTTCGATACACCTTTGCCTTTCTGGTACATCATACCCAGATTGAATTGAGCATCGGCGTGATCCTGTTCCGCCGCTTTGCGATACCATTTGGCGGCTTCGGCATCATCCTTGGGAACACCTTTGCCATTGCGGTAAATCAATCCCAAATTGAACTGGGCTCCGGCATGATCCTGATCGGCGGCTTTGCGATACCATTTAATGGCCTCGGCATCATTCTGCGGAACACCTTTGCCGTTCTGATACATCATGCCCAGATTAAACTGAGCTCCGGCATGGTCCTGATCGGCGGCTTTGCGGTACCATTTGACGGCTTCGGCATCGTCCGGCGGAACACCTTTGCCGTTCTGGTACATCATGCCCAGCAGGGTTTGGGCGGCAGCATCGCTCGCCTCTTCCAGCATTTTATATAGATTAAATTCTGTTTTATTATCCATATTCAAATCTCTTAATATCTCTATACCCTAAAAATCGATAAAATTCCATACCCTATGTTCAACAAGATCATTCTTGTTTTTTATTCAAACGAAGCATGGCTTCCTATACGCCTGCCGGCTTCTAGAATCGGCAGGATGCTTTTGCGCAACCTATTTTTTTATCTATAATGATCCTTAAAATTCAAATACCTGAGGATACAAATTTGACATCCATTATATATGCTTGACAACTTTGGTCAAAATAAACTAATGACTACAGGTCAATTTATTGGGAGAACATATGCTGAAAATAATTCAACAAGCCGTTGCGAATGGACAAAAGACGCTGTCGGAATACGAATCAAGGCTGGTGATAGAATCAGCCGGAGTTTTTGTATCAGCGGCAGAACTGGCGAAAACCAGAGAAGAAGCGATCGAAGCAGCCGAAAAAATGGGGTTTCCCGTGGTGCTGAAGGGATGTTCCGCCGAACTCGCCCATAAAACGGAAGCGGGCATGGTGGCGCTGAACATTAACAGTCCCGAGCAGGTCGCGCGTGTTTTTGACGAACTCACCGGCAAGGTAAAAAATCTTGACGGTATTCTGGTTGAAAAAATGGTTCGGGGAAACCGCGAATTCGTTATCGGCCTGACACGTGATTCGAGTTTCGGTCCTTGCGTAATGTTCGGGCTGGGTGGAATTTTTACCGAAGCGCTCCAAGATGTGACTTTCCGCGTGGCGCCGCTGACGCGTGAAGACGCGCTCGAGATGATCGACGAGATCAAAACTAAAAAGCTGCTCGGTGAATTCCGGGGCAGTCCCGCGGTGGATCGTGAAGCGCTGGCCAAGGCGCTTGTCGGCGTGGGGAATCTGGGCGTCCAGTACGATGCCATTGCCGAGATCGATATCAACCCGCTGATTGTCTGCGGAGACAAACCCGTCGCCGTCGATGCGCTGGTCGTGCTGAAATAGCCGGTCGTTTTGCCTGTGGTGTCATTGCGATTACGGTTGATCATCTTAAAAGATTTTTCGTTATCCCGGAACATGGATTTCTCCCTTCGGTCGAAACAAAACGTTATGTCCCGGTGTCTTCGCTGAAATGACAGAAAAGAGGAAGTTAAAATGCTAGATTATTTTTTCAATCCGAAAAGTGTCGCGATTATTGGAGCGTCGAGCAATATCAATAAGGGCGGCTATCACATTATAAAAAATATTTCTTCCGGATTTCCCGGAAAGATTTATCCGGTCAATAAAAGTTATAAGGAAATTCTGGGCATCCCCTGTTATCCCGACATCGCGTCGATTCCGGAAAATTTCGATCTCGCGATTTATTTCATCCCGTCGAAAGAATTGCCGGAAACGGTGAATGAATGCGCCAAAAAAGGCGTCAAGGGAATTATCATTGAATCGGGCGGATTCAACGAAGCGGGTGAAGAAGGCATGAGACTGCAAAAGCTTGCGTTGGAGAACGCGGCAAAAGCGGGCATCCGGTTGTGGGGCCCGAACTGCATGGGCTTTATCGACGGGAACAGACCTTATGTTTTCTCGTTTATCAACTCGCTAGTCTGGCCGGATGTCCTCCGCGGCGGCAATGTCGGCATGATCGTTCAAAGCGGGATGCTCTCCGCCGGATTTCTGCTGCACGCACTGCAGGAAGGCGTCATGGGCGTGAGCAAGGTCTGCTCCATCGGCAACAAATGCGATATTGATGAGAGCGATATTCTTGAATACATGATCAACGACAGGGAAACGGAAGTCATCGCCTGTTATCTGGAATCGATTGTGGATGGGAGAAGATTTCTGGATCTTGCGAAACAGACCAACAAACCGGTGATCGTGCTCATGGGAGGGAGAAGCGCCGATGGGGCAAAAGCGGCGCAAAGTCACACGGCAAGCCTTTCCGGAAACTATAAGATTGCGAGCGGCGCGTTCAAACAGGCCGGTATCATCGAAGTGTTTGATCCGGCCGAGCTTACTGATATGGCGCGGGCCTTCGGCAAGAAGATGACCTTTTACCCTCATCCCGAAACAGGAACGGCGATTCTCACTTTCTCCGGAGGAGCGGGGACCGTTACCACCGATCTGATGGAAGACTGCGGTCTGCCGCTGGCGAAACTTTCTCCGGAAACGCTGGCATCGGTCGCGGAATTTTTCCCCCCATGGAACAAGCCCGACCATCCTCTCGATCTGTGGATTGCCATCGAGCGCCACGGTTTTGAAACCGTATTCAGAAATTCTCTCACCGCGGTCATCAATGATCCGGCGGTGGATTCGATCATCTTTCACAGTTACGCCACGCCGCTTATCGGACAGGAATTTTTCGATGAACTGGCGGCGCTGATCAGAAAACATAAAAAACCGGCGGTGTTATGGGTGGAAGGAAGGAAGGATTTTGCCCAGCATTTGAGAGGCATTGCGGAAAACGCCGGACTTCCCGCGTATCGTGAAATGAACAGGTGCGTAACCGTTCTCAAGGGAATGAAACAGCATTACACAAAGAAACCAATGACGTAAGAACGCAAAACCTGCGCGGCTTCGCACAGGAATCGTTCGACTAACGATTTAATCACGGGGATGAACCCCAGGGCAAGCCCTGGACCTTAATTCCGCAGCAAGCTGCGGGGGATTATACCCTCCGCTGTACGGGATTGTTCGACTTGCAAATTTCAACACACTTCGTTTTTGAAATTTGAGTCTCACAATAAAAGTCGTCACGCTCGTTCTTAGCGCGTCTTACCGGCAGATTATTATGGCACGCATACCTTATTATAAACCGTCAGAAACGGAAAAAGAAAAAATCCAGTTGCAGGGAGAAGCGCCCTATAACTTAAATATTTTTAAAATCATCACGCATGCCCCGATTGGCATTGCCCGTCAATTCATCGGTCTGCCCGGTTCGGTGCTCTTTACCGGTAAGTTCGATCCTATTTTAAGAGAAATGGTTATCACCCGCGCCGGAATTCTGTGCGATTCGGAATATGAAGTGCACCAGCACCGCAAGCTTTGCAAAAGTGTCGGCATGCCGGAAGAAAAAATCAAAGCGCTGGATGTCGGATCTTCCTCGCCTGCGTTTTCCGATATTGAAAAACTGGTTCTCCAATTTACCGAAGAAACGGTTTTACAGCACAAGGTCAGCGCGAAAACATTTGCCGCGGTCAGCCGGCATTTTTCTCATGAATTACTGGTGGAGCTGGCCATCGCGGCGGGCTGCTACATGATGGTAAGCATTTTCCTCAAGACGTTCGAAGTGGATATCGAAGAAAAAGACGCTCCGTTATGAATCTCTACGGAACGGATTACGATGTCATGAAATGGTCGTTTCGGGTGCAGACGTCTTTTGCCTGTATCAGGGACAATAGCCCTTGCTCTTAGCCGCCTCCATCTGCTCGCATTTTCCCAATTCGCAAACCTTTTGCGCGTCGGAACATCCGAGTTCTTTTTTGCCGTGATCAAAATGAACATTGGCTCTGTTGTAATAGGCATCAACATAATTGGGACTTATGCGAATGGCTTCGCTGTAGTCTTCAATCGCCTGCTGATACTGGCCGAGAGCGAGATGAGCAGCGCCTCTGTTGTTGTAAGAAACAGAATTATCCGGTTTTAGACGAATGGCCTCATTATAGTCTTCAATCGCCTCTTTTTGTTTTTCAAGCTTGCTGTAGGCCAGGCCTCTGTTATTGTAGGCATGAACGGATTCCGGTCGCAGGCGGATGGATTCGCTGTAATCGTCAATCGCCATTTGGTACTGACCGGTCTCGCTGTAAACATTCCCCCGATTATTGTAGGCCTCGGCATAATCCGGTTTCAACTTAATGGCTTCACTCAGATATTCAATCGCTTTCCGGGGATCCGTGCATTTTCCAGTGGAGCACAGAATAAACGCCTGAGTAAATAAATCATTAATGGTATCAAGATCAGGAGCAGGAGCGGACGCAGTCGATTTGACATCAGAGGCTGTTAATTGAACGGCAGGAGCATAAACTTTCTGCGATTCGATGCCCCTGGTTTGTTCCTCTGCTTTTTTCACCTCTGGTTTTTGTATAATCGCGATCACAATGCCTAATAACAATACAAGAACCGCTATGATCGGATACTTATACCTGTTCCATGTTTTCTGATATCCGGTTTGCTGTTTGACACGAACCTTGCTCCTTTTCCCTTTCTCCGGTTGCGCGACGGCAGGTGTTTGAGAAGAAGGCGGTGCAGGCTCAAGCATAACGTTGCAATAACGGCATTTCTTGGTTGTATTCTTGAACCTTGTATTACAAACAGGACAGATATTCATAATAATGTCTCCAACACGTGTCTTCTAATCTTCATCCGAATATTTCTTTTTCAGTCGGAACATGAATCAATTTTTCACACATTGATGCCGGAACGTTTTAAGGCGTAAAGCTGTCCGGGGCGCTCTTCTTTGCCAAGAATGAAAATCAAGCCAAGCCACCAAAGATTGAAGAATTAAACCACTTTTCAAATAACGGGGAAAAGTTAAATTCGGATTTATTTTTTTGCTTATTATCATTTTAAGCGGTGGATGAAAAGACAAAAACAAATATTTTTTAAAATAACGGGAAAGAGTAGGAAGAGATACTGATATTTTACTTATTTTCGCTGATTATCGAGCATCGTTTTGATTTGCCGGATGAAATCAGCGGGGGGTTCCGTGTTCAGCGCGATGACTTCTCCGGGACAGACAGCGCTCCCGTCTCTGGTCATGATATTGGGCGCGACATGCCGGGCGCTGATGATAATATTGTTGTCTTTCAGAAATTTCTTCGCCGGTACGGAGACAACTCCGGCAATCACTTCCGCAATGATTCCCGTATAGACAATCAATTTGGCCGCGGCCAGACCGATGACTTTATCGTGCAGAATCAGCCCGGTTTTCCCTGTGTATTTTTCCAGGCTCTCAAAAAGAGGACGAAGCCCCGCGTCGGTAGAAGAAAATATCAGGCGGTTCCCTTCGAATAAAGCCAGAGAGTATTTTGAAAAATCCGGCATCAGCATAAATGTTTATGCAAAGGTTTGTTCATGATGCTGATCAGAGCGGCCCACAAGATGTCCGCCAGAAATAAAACGACAACAAGTCTAAGAATAAATTCGCCGGATAGATGCATGAAATAATAATCAGATACAACCAGCCAGGGAAGCTGACAGATGAAAGCCAGGAAAACCGAAAGAATCAGTTTATCCGTCTTGCTGTAAAAAATTCCCGTACAAAAACCCAGGATCGCATTGCCGAGCATCAGATAGGGATTGCCGAGCAAGAAAGCGGAGTACAGAGAACCGGCGATACCGGCGACCAGTCCGCCTGTCGCGCCGAATATCAGAGCCGCCAGAATAATCGCTGCCGGGAAAAAATGAACCTTCCACTGCTGCGAAAATTCCAGATTAATGATGCTCAACGCGAAAGGAAATACAATGAGCAGAAAAAAAGCGGCGGCCATGCGTCGGTAAAGTTTTACGCCGTTTACTATCGTTGATGGAATCATCATACCGGGCACCTCTCGTTCAAATTTTTTAGGATTATCTTACACCATTATCGATTCTTTGAACAGACGCGAAAATGATTTTTTTAATGCAATAAGAAGGGAAAAGATTTAAAATACAGTATATCCTGAAAGAAACGGGGTCGGGCCATGAAAGATTTATTCTTTGAATCGCTGGAAGACGGA
>CAZIJZ010000035.1:0-26824 GCA_964539765.1 uncultured Smithella sp. | reverse complement strand
TTGTGGCAAAATATTCTTGACACACAAAAGACCGTTTCTTATACTGCCGACAACTAAAAGCAAGTTCTTATCAATATAATAATCGACAACAACAGGCTCGCCCGAGTCTGAATTTGCAATGGAGAATCACAATGGCTGTATTTATCCCGACTCGTTTGGTGTCGGCACTGGCGATTGTTTGCGTGTCCGGTTTAATGCTTGGCTGCGGTAGCTGCGGTGGAGGAAGTAACACCAGTACTGCCTCCACCGCAGCTGTGGCTGCGGGCAATATCAAACTCAATCAGCTCGGCTTTTTACCTGAGTCTGCCAAATGGGCCGTAGTGCCCGCCGGTGACGCAACCAGTTTTAAAGTGATTAATGCAGCAAACAATACCGAGGTGTTGAGCGGTACGTTGAGTGCGGCAGCTACCTGGACTGCATCCGAGGAGAGCGTCAAGCTCGCCGATTTTTCCAGCGTAAAAACACCGGGCGATTATCTCCTGCGTGTTGAAGGTGTAAATGATTCCTACCAATTTACGATTGCCAATGATGTCTACAGCGCGTTAACAGCGGCGAGCATCAAGGCCTTTTATTTCAATCGCAATAGCGCTGAATTATTAGCAACTCACGCAGGAGTTTTTGCGCGTCCGCTCGGGCATCCGGATACCCAGGTGTTAGTGCATCCATCGGCTGCCAGTGGAGCGCGTCCAGCAGGCACAGTGATTTCCAGCCCCAGGGGTTGGTATGGCGCTGGTGATTACAACAAGTACATCGTCAACTCGAGCATCGCGACCTATGTGATGCTCGCAGCCTACGAACACTTCCCTGAGATTTTTGATAATCAGTATTTAAATATTCCGGAAAGTGGCAATGCCCTCCCCGATCTGCTCGATGAAATCCTGTGGAATCTGGAGTGGATGTTGGGCATGCAAGACCCCAATGATGGCGGTGTCTATCACAAGCTCACCAACAAGAATATTGATGGCATTGTTATGCCGCATCAAGCGACGAGCGAGCGTTACGTCGTACAAAAAACCACGGCAGCAGCCCTGGATTTTGCGGGCGTGATGGCAACTGCAAGCCGTGTCGTTGCGCAGTACGAAAGTCAATTGCCGGGCATGTCTGCATAAATGTTGGCTGCAGCAGAATCGGCGTGGGATTGGGCAGTCGCCAATCCGAGCATCACTTACAAGCAGCCTGATGATATAAAAACCGGCGAATACGGCGATGGCAATTTGGCCGATGAATTTGCCTGGGCCGCCGCCGAGTTATATATCACCAGTAAAAAAGATTCTTATTACACGGCGATGAAACCGACAGAAACATTTGCCACGGTTCCGTCGTGGGGTGATGTGCGCGGCTTGGGTTGGATTTCACTGGCGCATCATCGTGAGAATTTAACGGCGATTGCGGATCAACAATTAATCGTCAGCCGCATTGATGGCCTTGCTGCCAATTTGCACTCGGTGTGGGCGAACTCCGCGTATCGCGTCACCATGCAGAAAAATGATTTTGTTTGGGGCAGCAATTCGGTAGCGCTGGGTCAGGCCATGATGTTGGTGCAAGGTTATCGTCTGAATGGCAAACGTGAATATCTGGATGGCGCGCAGGCGATGCTCGACTACGTGCTTGGCCGCAATGCGATGGATATGTCCTTCGTCACCGGTTACGGTGATAAAGCGACTCTGCATCCGCATCATCGTCCGTCAGAAGCCGATGGTATTGCGGAGCCGATTCCCGGCTTTATCGCCGGTGGTCCACAGCCGGGGCAGCAGGATAAATCCAGTTGCACTGTTCCTTATCCGTCCAATCTCGCGGCCAAATCCTATCTGGATGATTGGTGCAGCTACGCCAGTAATGAAATTGCCATTAACTGGAACGCGCCTTTGGTGTATGTATCGGCCGCGATTGAGGCGTTAACACCAAAATAATGTCGTAGCCCTTTTTAGTTTTTATAAGCCAGCCACAGCGCTGGCTTTTTTATGCCTGAGTAAAAACACCCTGAGCGACTCATTCCCCATTCGCCGGTTTTATATTGTAGATGGATGAAATCATTGCTTGATACAGTTAGTATTGCAAGCAACCTTTCAACCAGTTATCATCAAATTTAACGATACCAAAATACCGTGGATAAGTAGTTATTATCAATAACAAAACAATATTTAATTAATTCAAGTTGTAGTTCATGAAAGCTTACTCATCCTGAAGGAGATCGCGGGGAGTTATTTCATCCGTTGCGTAAAGAACGGCCCTTTCCAGGGCTTCTTCGCGAAAGGCGTGGATTTCCAGATATTCGGGATTGCCGGTCATTTCAATAAAAGCTTTCCGGGAGGGATACTGCACCAGCATTAAAAGATCCCAGGTCTCTGTGCCGTTGAGCAGTTCTTTCGGTTTGCTGAAAAATAAAAGTTTCCCGCCGACACCTTCCACAAATCGAGTGGCTTCCTTGATATAGCAGGCATACGATTTCCGGCCGCCGTCTTTTTTAAACTTCAGCAGATTCAGCATGACAAAAGATTTGTCATTGGGGTTTTTAAGTAATTCAATGAATTGGTCCTTATTAATTTCTGTCGTGTTCATACGATTCTCCCCTCTTTGTTGACAAATCCAACCTAGATTTTTTCCCGTTCACGTATGAAGCATCTGGGATCTTCCGCCAGGTAATCTCCGCTATAGGCCAGAGCGCGTCCGCGGCAGCCGCCGCAAACGGTTTTATAGTTGCATTCGCCGCAAAGTCCTTTTAACGTTTGTTCTCTTCGCCGTAAATTCTGAAATACCGGAGATTCCTTATAAATGCTCTGAAAACTCCGGTCGCGGATATTGCCGGCGTTGACTTCCACAAAGGGGCACGGCCAGACATCGCCGTTGGCTTTGACATAAACAAAACCCCGTCCCGCCGCGCAGCCATGAAAGACCTTCCCCGCCAGTTTGAGGCCGATGCCGTCTTTTATTCCCTTTTTTTCCAGCATGTACGGCCAGTACTGGGGACCGGCGACCGGTTCAATGATGGTCGTCGCGCTTTTCTGCTTCTCCGCGATCAGTTCGCTCAAGTACTTGTTGGCGCTTTTTTTCAGAGTGGCTTTTTCAATTTTTTCCCCACGACCCACAGCCACCAGCTGATACATCAGCATAATGCCGGAGCCGTGATCATCGGCAAAATCGATGAGCTCAGGCAAATGCGGCATGTTGTACTCCATCGCCGTGGTATTGATTTGTAAAAGAATACCCGCCTTGTTCGTGGCTTCAAGAGCGCGCAGCGTTAAATCGAAAGAACCCGGTTTGTTGCGCACCATGTCGTGAACAGAGGGATCGGCGGCATCAACGCTGATGGCATTGCAGACGACACCGTGATCCTTCAATTTGAAAGCCATTTCTTCATCAATTAGAGTGCCGTTGGTGGCAATGATGTTGGCCAGGCCGGCTTTCTGGGAATACCGGAGCAACTCAAAAATATCCGGCCTCACCAGGGGCTCTCCGCCGGTATAGACCAGGGTGCGGAATTCGCTGACGGAAGCGATCATGTCAATCAGCCTTTTGCCCTCATCGGTGGTCAGTTCATCGGGAGCGGCTTTGCCGCTGACGGCGTGACAATGAATGCATCTCAAGTTGCAGGCGCCGGTAACTTCCCAGACCGGATGTCCCGGATAACCGATGCAGCCCATCCCCCGGGCGCCGTTAGCCACCGGGATGGAACGGAAACCGTGTTTCAATGTCCAGGCGGGAAACTTCCGCCAGTTGTTTAAATAAGCCATAAGCAGAGAACTGCCCAATTGCTTAAACAGGAGAGAAGGCGGATTCAAAAATGATTTTACCTTATTTTTTGTTAGCATCGATCAACCTAAATGCAGGCCAGAATACAGGCCATGGATGTTCCCAGGTTGACCGCAATATTCAGGGCGCATAATTTTTCCAGGATTATTTTGTTTTCATATTGGCCGCGCAGCATTTTCAAAACCACATACAAAGATATGATCAGTACGGGCGCGTAAAAATAAATGATGTTGAACGGGATTCCCCGCAGCGGTGCAGTGAGCATGGCCATTGAAGCCAGCAGAGAGGCGGCCACATAGAGAAACTCACCGTTCTTCTTTCCGATGCGATAAAGCAGATTCTTCTTGCCCGTGGCCTTGTCTGATTCGTAATCGGGGTATTCATTGAGCAGAATCACGTTGAAAATCGTCAGCGCAACAGGTAGGGACAGCCAGTGAATTGCCGGATGAATGGAGGCCGTCTGGATGTAATAAGCCGAAGCGATCGGCAGCCATCCATAGCAGAAGCCGATGATAATTTCACCGATGCCTCTTTGCACCAGCCGGACCGGCCTGGTGGAATAAAAGAAACCGGGAAAAGCGCCCAGGCATCCCAAAAGCAGGGTGTAGGGGCCTGTCTCTAAAACAAATTGAAGGATAATACCGATGATGCCGGCCAAAATGAAGGCGGCAATGCCCGTTCGGAGAGCTACGGAGCGGGGTATGCTGCCGGCCGGAATGACCCCGGAGCCGCCGGCAAACCTGCTTCTGTATAAACGCTGGGAGATCTCATCTTCCCTGTAATCAAAGTATTCACCCAAATGATAGGTGGACAGCATAATCAGAATAACAGCCGAGACGCCGAGGATAAAGACCTCCATGCTGAAAACGGAATCTATTCTGTACGCCAGAACCGTGCCCAGGATAAAGGGGAGTATCCCCACGGTGTGGAAGGACGGCCGCGAAAGAGTAACCCAGCCCGCTATTTTTTCTACATTGGAGATTTGCATAAAGTACTCTGTCTTATTGCGATGGCTTATTAGCATGAGAGATCTTTTTTGTAAAGAATCGCATCCATTCATATGCCATATCGGGCTTGCGGTACAGGTTATCGCTGAAGCATCGCTCGGGGACGTTCATTGCAGCGTTAAAAATTTACAGATAAACCGTCCCGGGAAACAGGCTAAAATTCTCAGGGAAAATCATTTTTTTCTTGATTGTTAATCTTTATTGTGCTAGTCGTAGCGCGAACTTGAGGGGAATGATTCTATCCCAAACCAGAGAACAAGCAGGTTTTAACAGATTAGCGAAAAGCGGTTGATGACGCACGGCACAGAATACTTGGATTTTTTCCTGTGATGTTGCCAATAAGATTGACCCGTTTTACGTTAGAAACTTCGGTTATGGCCGTGAAAGCGGTTGATAATAAAATTCAAAAAATTGATTTTATGAAAGGGGGATTTTAGAAGATGACGAAGGCAGAATTAATCGGAGTTATAGCGAAATCAACAGGCATTACCAAGGACAAAGCGGGGAAAGCATTGGATACTTTTCAGGACACGGTTACGAAAGAACTGAAGAAAACCGGCAAACTCGCTCTGGTCGGTTTCGGCACGTTTTCAGTCGTAAAAAGAAAAGCCAGAGAGGGCAGGAATCCTCAGACCGGCAAAGCCATTAAGATTCCCGCAAAGAAAGTTGTCAAATTCAAGGCAGGAAAAGAACTGGCCGGTAAAGTTAAATAACAGATCATTTGGTCCTTTTAAAACTAAGGCCTCCCTATTTATAATAGCCGGAGGCCTTAGTCCGTTTTGACTTAAAGGAGTTGTTTTTGAAGAGAAAGAGAATACTCAGCGGAATGAGGCCAACCGGCAAGCTGCATCTGGGCAACCTGCATGGCGCTTTGAAAAACTGGATTGATTTACAGGAAAGCGGCAAATATGATTGTTTTTATTTTGTTGCCGACTGGCACGCGATTACCAGCGAGTACAGTTCCACGGAAGGCATTAAGGATAATGCTGTCAGCATGGTGATCGACTGGCTCAGCGTGGGACTCGATCCGCAAAAAAGCACGCTTTTTGTGCAGTCGGCTGTCAAAGAGCACGCCGAGCTTTTTCTGCTGCTTTCCATGATCACACCGCTGGCCTGGCTGGAGCGTAATCCCACTTACAAAGAAATGAAGACCGAACTGGCCAACAAGGATTTATCGACCTTCGGATTCCTGGGATATCCCGTGCTGCAGGCTGCCGACATTATCATGTATAAGGCATACGGAGTTCCGGTCGGCGTTGACCAGCTTCCGCATGTCGAACTGACCCGGGAAATCGCCCGTCGTTTTAATTTTCTTTACAAAGAAATATTTCCCGTCCCCGAGCCGCTTTTGACCAGTGTTCCCAAGCTGCTGGGAACCGACGGCAGAAAAATGAGCAAGTCCTACGATAATTCCATTTACATCAGCGATCGCGACAAAATTTTGAAAAATAAAATAGGGTCGATGTTCACCGATCCTCAGCGGATAAGAAAGACCGATCCGGGCAATCCTGAAATATGCAACGTGTTCACCTTTCATGGCTTATATTCTTCACAGGAGAAAATAAAAGAGATCGATATCGAATGCCGTAAAGCCGGAATCGGATGCACGGACTGCAAGAAAATGCTGGCCGCGCGTATTGCCGAAGAATTGCGTCCCGTGCACGAGCGCATGGACTATTACACAAATCATATGGATGAAATCAGGACGATTATAGAAGACGGCAATGAAAAAGCGACAAAGATCGCCCGTCAGACGATGGATGAAGTCCGTAACGCGATGAATATCTAAAGGCCTGTTGGTCCGATATGAACGGACACGGGTTCACGGTAGCTTGTATGGAAAACGAACAAAACTTAAATTACGCCATTAAACTGGATATCTTTGAGGGTCCGCTGGACCTGCTTCTTTATCTGATTAAAAAGAATGAAATTGATATCTATAACATTCCCGTCGCCCTGATTACCGAGCAATACCTTGATTATCTGAAAATGATCAAGGCGCTGAATCTGGATCTGGCCGGAGAGTATCTGATCATGGCGGCCACCCTCATTCACATCAAATCCAGGATGCTTTTGCCGCCGCCGGAAGAACCGGAAGAAGAAGAGGAAGATCCCCGCGCGGAGCTGGTCAGGCAGCTCCTGGAGCATAAGACATTTAAAGAAATAGCGGAAAACCTGGGCAGTCGACCGCTGCTGGAAAGAGATGTTTTCACCCATGCGGCAGTTTTGCCTGAAGAGACGGAAAAATCCGCTGATGATGATGAGGAAGAAGAGCTCATCGAGGTTGGTGTCTTTGAGCTCATCGAAGCTTTCCATCGCGTTATTGCACAGATGGATAAAAAGGTTCTGATGGAAATCGATCTGGAAAAACTGTCTCTGACTGATATCATTAATGACGTGATGGATCAGTTGACGGTGGCAAAAAATCTTACCTTTGAAGATTTACTCCAGGGGAAAAGAGATCGCCGGCGCATCATCTATACTTTTTTAGCGATACTGGAACTCATTAAATTGAGAATGATTAAAGCATATCAAACTTCTATTTTTGGAGTTATCCGGATATTTCCGGCCGTGGAGTCGTAAATGGAAAAAATAAAAGCAGTTATAGAAGCTCTGATTTTTGCTTCCGACACGCCGTTGGCACCCGAGAAAATACGTTCTGTTTTTCCTGAAATGGATAAAAAGGACATTCAGGAAATCATCGCGCAACTTGTAACGGATTACAATGAGCGTCAGGGAGGAATTTTTCTGCAGGAAGTCGCAGGGGGATTTCAATTCCGCACCAACCCCGAACTCAGCCAGTGGATCAAGAAGCTCAAAAGCACCAAATCTCATTCGCTTTCACCGCAGGCGCTGGAAACGCTGGCCATCGTCGCCTATAAACAGCCGATTGTTAAATCGGAAATCGAAGACATTCGCGGCGTGGACGTGGGTGGCCCGCTGAAAGGTCTTCTGGAGAAGAAGCTTATTCGTATCGTCGGGCGTAAGGATGTGCCCGGTAAGCCGATCATTTACGGAACAACCCGGAAATTTCTGGAAGTATTCAATCTCAAAGACATCATGGACCTGCCCAATATTCGTGAATTAAAAGAACTTCATCAACAGCAGGACCTACTGGAGCAGGATCTGGAAACACTGGAACCGCTGGAACCGCAACAGGGATTATCGGAAAGTGACCAGGACGTTGCAAAACTGGAAATCGAAGAAGAAAAGATAGAAGAAGCCTCTGACTTATGAAAGAACGTCTGCAAAAAGTCATTGCGACTGCCGGAATCACTTCACGGCGTCATGCCGAAGAGTTGATCACCCAGGGACGAGTCAGCGTGAACGGTGTTGTCGTGACGAAGCTGGGGGAGAAGGCGGATGCCGCCAAAGATATCATCCGCATTGACGGCAATATCATTTCCGTAGAAAAAACAAAATATTATATCGCCCTGCATAAACCTGCCGGATTTGTAACAACACTGCATGATCCTCAGGCAAGACCGACCGTTGTCGATTTATTGAGGGATGTTCCGGAGAGGGTTTATCCGGTGGGAAGATTGGATTACGATTCCAGGGGGCTGTTGCTTCTGACGAATGACGGTGATTTTGCCCAGCAAATACAGCATCCCCGTTTTCAGAAACCCAAAATTTACAAAGTTAAAATTCAGGGACGTTTATCCAGGGAAGAATTGAAGCAACTCAGCAAGGGCATTAAAGTTGACGATGATTTTTTTAAACCGGAAAATCTCAGAGTGGAAAAATTTAACGACAAGAGCTGCTGGTTGAGTCTTACGCTCAGGGAAGGGAAAAACAGGATTATCCGGAGAGGATTTGAGAAAATCGGCTACAGAGTCGCCCATCTTGTGCGTGAATCGATCGGTGATCTCAAGTTGGGCACGTTGAAAGAAGGCGAGTGGCGGCATTTGACGACCAAAGAAGTCCATCAACTTCTCGATGATGCACACAGCCCCAAAAGGTAAAATTTTCTTGACTTTCCCCGAAAAATAAATAATAAATTCAGCCATAGAAAAGATAAAAATTATATTGTTATCTGGTAATTATGCGTTGCCATCAGTATTAAGGAGGAGCTATGAACAAATCCGATCTTATTGAAGCTTTAAGCACTAAGTTAAATCTGACGGAAAAAAAGGCAATTGATGTTGTGAATCTTATCTTCAAGGGTTTTACCGATGAATTAAAGAAGAATGGTCGTATCGAGATTCGAGGCTTTGGCAGTTTCGTCGTGAAAAAATACGGTTCCTATACGGGAAGAAACCCGAAAACCGGCACTAAAATCCAGGTTGAACCCAAAAAACTGCCCTTTTTTAAAGTCGGAAAAGAACTCAAAATCAGAGTGGATAAGAAAAAATAACAGTTGTTGCCTGTTCGGATAAAATATAAAAAGGAGGCATCTATCCTGCCTCCTTTTCTTTGTGCAACTTGCCTCTTTTTAAGTAATCAGCCTGATCCCCATAAAGCATGTTAACGAATTTATTATCATGCCGGAAAAGCGCAGAAAATAATTTCTAGCCTGCTAAATTCGCATTCACGAAATCCCAGTTAATTAAACTTTGAATAACAGCGGCCAGATAATCCGGTCTGCGGTTCTGATAATCCAGGTAATAAGCATGCTCCCAGACATCAATGGTTAAAAGCGCTTTCTGACCGTGGGCTAAAGGCGTGTCGGCATTAGCCGTCTTCGTTATTTTCAACTGATTGCCATCTAAAACAAGCCAGGCCCAGCCGCTGCCGAACTGGGTGGCGCCGGCGTTTTTCAACTCTTCGGCAAATTTTTCGTAGCTTCCCCATGCGGCGTTTATTTTTTCCGCGATTTTACCGGTGGGAGCGCCTCCTCCCGCTTTTTTCAGGCAATTCCAGTAGAACGTGTGATTCCAGACCTGAGCGGCATTATTGAAGATACCGGCCTTTGCGGGGTCTTTAGCGGCAATGTTAATGATTTCTTCCAGTGATTTTTGTTCAAGGTCGGTTCCGGCAATTAATTTGTTTAAGTTGTCCACGTAAGCTTTGTGATGTTTGTCATGGTGAAAATCCAGAGTGTTGGCGCTGATTACAGGCGCCAAAGCGTCTTTCGCGTAGGGCAGTTCCGGTAATAATATAGCCATGTGCAGCCTCCTTTTTTTAATGAAACTTTATTTTCCCGCTGAATTGCGGAAAAAGTGAAAATTTTGCATCTCGATACTGCATCGGGAAACAATCAATACGCTTTAATATGTACTGGTTTTATAATAATTCATGTTTTTCATTTGTCAAATTCATAACGCATTGTTTATGGCGTTTGACTTTCGCCGCTAATGTTCCTCGTCTTGAATCTGAGCCAGTTCATATAAACGAACGTGAAAACGGCAAAAATTAACGCGGGAACGGCGACCTCCTGATTAAACAGGGTGAGGGCTATCCCGCCTGCCAGGCCGCAATCCTTCATGGTTCCCAAAAGTATGAAAAAATTAACTTTATTTTCCTGCTCGTGAAAATAAAGTCCGATTTTCCGGATGAGGAAATAAAAGACGAAAGTGCTGGTAAAAGCGATGCCAGCGATCATGATAAGCTCTGTTGACAGATTGATGAGGAAACTTCTGCTGTTGGCCGTTATGGCGTAAAAAACAGTAAAATAGCAGTAATCTCGCGTCGTATCTTCATATTTTTTGATAACGTGATCCCATTCTTTTTCAACGGCCAGCCTTGAAATGACCAGTGGTAGAACGATCAGGCACAGTATCAGAACGATGATATTCCAATAATTCAGATTGATATATTTAAAAAAGCATAAGCCGACCAGCGGTACGATGAACAAAGTTCCGAGAAAGGTTCCCGCAATGGAAGTAAAAACATAATTCTTTTCGATGCGCAATAAAATGCCCAGAAGGATGATTTCCAATGATGACGGCATCGCGGCAACCAGAACCATGCCCACCCAGAGTTCCTGCTTCTGGATCAGAAAAGCGCCCGTCAGGATAATGAAATTTCCAAGCACAAGATAATTCAGAAGATTACCTCTTATGGACGAGTAAAAAAGAGATCCGGGATGGCGGAAAAAACCGCGGGGAAACCTCAGTAAGGTAATGGTTATGATGATCATTAAAGCGGGAAGGATCAGCATCCTGCCGAGTTGCAGGCCCTGGGGAAAAATCATGCCGCAAATCAGAGCAATAATAAAAATAATGTTCCAGCGATGAGCGTGGAAAGTAAGAGCCATCTGTTTTACCCGATTAGAAATTGTAGCTGTCTGCCTCTGTGATAAACTTCATTTCTGTTTGCTTCAAAGCCCCGTATGGGGATAAATCGGCTAACGGGTTGACGGTAATATTCTTTTAGCGCCGAAAACCAATAAAAGAAAGAATATGTTGAGGAGCACTATAGTTCCTCCGGCCGGTAAATTCAACACAAAAGCAAGGATAAGCCCAAAAGTTACCGATAATACTGAGAATAAAACTGAAGCGATCATGGTCATCCGGAACCCGATAGATAACTGCAAAGCGGTCAAGGGAGGCGCAATAAGCATTGCGGAAACAAGCATGATCCCGGCGACTTTCATGGCCAAAACAGCGGCTACCGCCGTGAGCAGAAAAAGAATTATATTGATTCTCTTCGTTTTCACCCCCATGGTGCGGGCCAGTTCTTCGTCGAAAGTAAGAGCAAGAAGATCGTCATAGAACAATACGATCGTGGCAACGACGGTAAGCAAAACGATCAGTGAAAGAAATATCTCCGTGAGAGTGACCGTGAGGATATTACCGAAAAGATAACTGAATAAATCGAGATTATAGCCGCCGGATAAACTGGCCAGAATGATGCCCGCGGCAATTCCGATGGAGGAAACGATTCCAATGGCTGCATCTCCCTGAATGCGTTTTGACTGGGTCAGTTTCAGAATGGCCAGAGAAGACAACATCACCAGAGGCAGCGCCGCCAGTGTAATATAGGTCGGACTGACACCAATCAGCATGACCACAGCGACGCTTCCGAAAGTAACATGGGAAAGACCATCACCGATCAGAGAGAAACGGCGTAAAACAAGAAACACTCCCAGAATGGAAGCGATGGCTGCAATCAGTATGCCTCCCAGAAACGCGCGCTGCACAAATTCATAATTGAGAATGCTGCTTAATTCCATGTGAGGCCATTTCCATTTTTATCGTGCTGATGACAAATGACGTGCTGACTGTTTAATCCGAAAAATCCAGTCATATCCGGTGAGGAGCAGAAATCCTCAAAGGTTCCAAAAAATATTATTTTCTTATCCATATAAAGGAGATTGCGGGCGTATTTCCCGATAATACCGGTGTCGTGCGTGACCAGAACCACCGTTGTCCCGGTTCGATTTATCTCTTCCGTAAGCGTGTAGAAAATATCTCTTGTTTCCGGATCAAGGGCGGTCGTCGGTTCGTCAAATATCAGCAAATCCGGTTTCCTGATTAAAGCCCGTGCCAGCATCACCCTTTGTTGTTCGCCGTAAGATAATTCTCCGATGAGCTTGCCGGCAAGATGAACAATGCCCATCTTTGCCAGGATGTTTTTCAAATCAGCCGGGTTTCTTTTTTTTATTCCCAGTTGCACAATTTCCGCAACGGTACAGGGAAAGTGGTAATTCAGCGCGTTTATTCTTTGCGGCAAGTAACCGATTCGGTGCCATTGATTAAAAGAGGTTACAGGCTGTCCGAATATTCTGATGCTTCCCTTTTGCGGTTCAAGGATCCCCAGAATATTTTTGATCAGAGTACTTTTACCGGAGCCGTTGGAACCGGCAATTCCCAGATAATCGCCTTGGTTGACGACGAACGAAATATCGCTGATGGCTTCCGTGCCGTTGTAACAGAAAGAAAGATTGTCAATTTTGATTATTGCTTCGGGCATTGTAATCCTTTCTGCAAACTGATCAGATTTTTTTCCATTAAAGAGAGAAAAGTTTCCCCCTTTTTTATATCCGCTTTGCTGATATCGTGTCCGTTACTAAGTTTTAATAACCCGGCGCCTGTTTCTCTGGCGATTGTTTTTGCCAGGCGGGGATTCATCATGTCTTCATAATAGACATGAGACACTTTTTCATTTTTGATCTGATCGATTAAAACAAAAATCTGTTGCGGCGCCGGTTCCGCATCGGCAAAAACATTGTAAGCCGCGATATATTGCAGATGATATCTCGCGGCCAGATAGGCAAAGGCCCAGTGTCCGGCGTGCAGAATTGTCTTCGCTTTGCACGCGGACAGCGCCGTCCGATATCGTTGATCCATATCCGCCAATTTAAGTTTGTAGTCAGCGGCATTCTTTAAGTAATAGTCGCTGTTACGCGGATCTTTTTGAATGAAAGTCTCGGTGATATTATCCACCATCTTCTGTGCGTTATCCATATCCAGCCAGATATGCGGATCAAACCGGGACAAATGCCCGGCATGATTTTCAGGGGCTTCATGATTTTCTTCCTCTTGATCAAGCGGCAGTAAAATTGCGCCATTACCGGTTTCCACCGCCAGCATATTGGTGTTTTTATCAGCGGCCTTAATAATTTTATAGGCCCACTGTTCCAGTTCGAAATTGGTAAAAAAGAAAATATCGGTTTTCGTGACCTTGACGATATCTTCGGGTTTCAGCTCGTAATGGTGAGCGTCCATGCCCGGTGGCAGAAGCATTTTAAGGTTGATTTTATCACCGCCGATATTGCGCGCGAAATCGTAAATAGGGAAAATTGTGGCAATGACATTGAGCTTCTTATCTTTCCGATCGGGATCTTTGGCCTGCTGACAGGAAAAAATTAAAATTAAACAAAGCAGTATAAACAGCGGTATTCTTTTTAAAAACATCATCAATCTTCTTTCTCATGACACCGTTGATCGTGAAGGTTTGCTCATGTCGTGTTTGTTCCACGCAAAAACGCGACGAAATGAAACCAACTTTCTCATATCCGGCTTTTTGCAAGGAAGTCAAATCCTTTTGAATCAAGCATCAATTAGAAAAATTACCAGAAATGTAACAGCGATGCAACATATATCCATGCCCGCATAATCAAGGGATGAAAAAAAATCCAATGAATGGTATAAATGAACATCACAAATTTAAAAAGGAGGCATGACGATGAAACCCATCGGTCCTTTAATGTGGGAACACCGGTTAATTGAAAAAATGCTGGCTTCGATGATGCGCCATATGGATCAAGCGGAAAAGACCCAAAAGGTCAACCCGCTGGTTATTGATATGGCCGTTGATTTTATCCATGTCTATGCCGACCGAACGCATCACGGAAAGGAAGAGGAAATTCTTTTCAGGGATCTGGCGAAAAAAGATCTTACTCCCGAATTGAAGAAAATCATGCAGGAACTGCTTGATGAGCATGCCTGGGGCAGAAAGACAACGGCCGCTCTGGTTACGGCAAAGAATAAATATTTGCTGGGCAATCAGGACGAATTACCCCGGATTATAGATGCCGCGAGGCAGTTGGGCAACTTTTATCCCAAACATATCGAAAAGGAGGACAAGCACTTTTTTTATCCCTGTCAGGAATATTTTGACAAGGAAGAGCAAACCAGAATGCTTGCCGAATTCTGGGAATTCGACCGCAAAATGATTCACGAAAAATATAATAAGGTCCTTGACGACTATGTTTCGCTTTAGCTTCTAATAGTTCCAGCCCCAGAACCCGAATGCTAGCACGTTCATAATAATCGGCACAGCGTAGATAATTCCCACGGTCGTCAGTTTGGCCTTCATTGATTTCAGGGTGATGACCAGAATGGCGAAACAGAAAAAGTGGAAATAGCCGATCAGGAAAATAAGCCAGACGCCTTTAAAGGACAGATACCAGAATGGATATTCCCAGACCAGATGACCTCCGATGTTGAGCAGGCATTCGACAAAGACACAGAAGATGCTGTAACCGATCGCCCAGAACCATTTTTCAGGCAGACCCAGAATTTTATCTTTTTTGCTCTCGGATAACGTATGATAGAAAATAATACCGATGATGAGAAACATGAACATGATTTCGATATTCCAACCCACCAGTGTTCGCAGCGCCGTGTCGCCGGGCGTTGTCCAGAAAGCCGAGCGCTGAGTCAGATGCATCACCCAGCCGTTCCACGTTTCGTTGAAGAAATCCACGCCGAAAATGGTCAGGCCGGCCAGAACCGCGTTCCAGTCTCCGGTTCGTCGCGCATCTTTGATTTCCTTAGTGTAAATGTAAAAAACAATAGCCAAAAGAGGAATTACATACCACTTGATCATGGAAAGATCTCTCAGGCCGGTTAAAGCTTGTTGAGTTGCTTCTGTCATAATACCCTCCTTTAAATTTTTTGAGTTAAAAAAATCTGGTTAAGGCTGGCAATTCTTTCCACATTTTACTTTGCCAAACACGGTTTATTATATTATATATCTTCCAAAATGGAAAATAAAAAAGTCAAGTTTCATGATTCAGCTTGATGACAATTAAAGGAGAAGTTATGAATTTTAAGAAAATATATCGTCTTTTCACGGGCGTGATGATCTTTTCTGTTTTTTGTTTATCCGGATGCGCCGGACCGAGTCTCTACAGTGTCAACATGTACTATGACGCGGAAAAGTCAGTGATTCCCGCTTATTTGAAAGTTGATGGACAGGCATCCGGCGCTGTTGTTGCCGTCGCTGAATTCACAGACACACGTCAGATTGACGATCCGCTGATTATCGGTCGCGTGATTCAAAACAGCGGCGCAAAAATTCTGGTTTTTCCCCGCAATGTCAAGCCGACGAAGGCTGTCGCCAATGGGATAAAGCAATATTTGAAAAAAGCCGGGTATAAGATTACCGAGATCAATGAGCAATGGAATTTGAAAGAGGACAAAATCCCGATGGGAAATGCCAAAATCCTCATCGGTGGTAATATAGAAGAACTGGAGATCACCTGCCGGAAAGGAAATCTCACGAATTCTTACAATACGAGTATGACGCTGGCCATTGTTATTGCGGATATAACCAAAGGCAGGATATTGTACAGAACCCGTGTGAAGAGCATTTACGCCCAGGAACATGTTTTGTTTTCTGAAAATATTCTCGGGCAGCAGGCCGATATGGTTCTGTCCGATGCCATCGAAAAGCTTTTTGAGGATAAAAAAGTGGCGCAGACGATTAAGGCAGCAATGGCCAATTAAAATAAATTCAATGGGCTGTCTGCTCCTGCGGTTTGATAATGACCTTGATGGAGTCCCGTCCGTCCATTACCAGTTGAAAGCCTTTTACGATTTCGGTTAAGGGAAACCGGTGCGTGATCAGGTCATCCACCGTGACGGTGTCCCATTCGATTAATTTCATCGCTTCGATAATATCGGGTGGACCGCAGTAGTAAGACGTGAGGATGGTGATTTCTTTCATCCAGAAATCATTCACGGGCACGATCACTTTCTTATCCGGCGCGGGAACGGCGAATAAAACGATTACGCCACCCTTATCAACGCATTTCCAGGCTTGCTCGACCGCGGAATCGGCGGAAGCGCATAAAAAAACAATATCAGCTTTCTTGCCGGCCTTCTCTATCAAACGTTTTGAAATATCATCCGTCGCGTTGATCGTGATATCGGCTCCCATCTTTTTGGCAATGTCCATCTTTGTTTTATTGATATCCGCGACGATTATCCGGCATCCTTTGGTTTTGGCGAGCTTTATGTTGAGCAGACCGGACATGCCGCAGCCGATAACCAGAACCGTTTGCCCTTTTTTCAACCCGGCCAGTCTCTGTGCCCGGACGACGCAGGCGAGCGGTTCGATGAAAGTGCTTTGATCATAGGTGATGCTGTCGGGCAGCAGATACGTTCCGTTCTCTATTAAAATCTCCGGAACCAGGATGTATTCAGCAAACCCTCCGGGAAGACGTTCCTTCACTTCCGAACACTGCGGGTAGTGCCCGTTTTGGCAGTAATAACATTTCATGCAGGGAACTTTGGGCGCGATGAATACCCGGTCGCCGGGTTTGTATTTTTTGACGGATTTACCGACCTTGACAACCTGAGCGCCGACCTCGTGTCCCTGAATCAGCGGCGCGCGCGGCAGTCGGTACCATTCGACAATATCACTTCCGCAAATGCCGCAGGACATGACCCTGACCAGCATTTCCCTGCTTTTGGGCTTGGGAGTGGAAATTTCTTCGATACGGATGTCTTTGTTGTTGTACCAGTAAGCGACTTTCATAATAAGACCCAAACTTCAGAAACAAAGTGCGCTGAAGTTTGTTGGACGAATTATCCCGCGAGCTTCAGCGTGCGGGATTTGGGTTAATGTTTCATACCTTCGATTTTTTTAAGCTCTTGTAAAGTTCAAAAGCCTTTTTCGGCGTTTCGTTGTCATGAACGACGGCGCGCACCGCCTGGATCATGGCAATGGGAGCGTCGGACTGGAAAATATTACGCCCCATGTCCACGCCGGCAGCGCCTTTTTGTACGGCGTTATAGGCCATCGTCAGGGCGTCCAGCTCCGGTATCTTTTTGCCTCCGGCCATGACAATCGGAACGGGGCAGGAAGATGTCACCGTCTCGAAATCTTTTTCGATGTAGTAAGTTTTAATGTAGTGAGCGCCCAGTTCCGCGCAGATGCGGCAAGCCAGCCGGAAGTATTTCGCGTCTCGGGCCATGTCTTTGCCGACCGCGGTTACCGCGAGCGTGGGGATGCCGTAACGGTTGCCGATATCCACCATTTTGGTCATGTTGATGATGGATTGTCTTTCAAATTCGCCGCCGATAAAAACCTGCACGGCCATGGCGCAAACATTCAGACGGATGGAGTCTTCAATATCCACGGCGATTTCTTCATTGGAGAGTTCCTTGAGAATGCTGGCGCCGCCGGAAACCCTTAGCACAATAGCCTGATTGAATGACGGCGGTATGACGGAACGCAGAATTCCTCTGGTCAGCATCAGCGTGTCGGCATAAGGAGCTAATGGAAGGATATTAAGATCAACTCTTTCCAGTCCGGTGGTCGGTCCCTGAAAATAACCGTGGTCGATGGCCAGCATCACGGTGCGTCCCGATTTCGGATTAAATATCCGGGAGAGTCTGTTTTTCATTCCCCAGTCCAGCGAACTGGAACCCTTGAGAAAAAACCCCTGATTCTCCTGAGGCATATCGCAGTGAAACATCTTCGCTTCTTTGATTCCATCCAGGTCTGCCATATTTTCTGATCTCCTTTTTGATTAACGCTTTATTAAGAGAGTTATCTTTGTTTATGGAAGGCAATCTTGCATATTTTTTTAAATCCGTCAATTTTACATGGCGGGGCGCGATAAATGACCGTGATTTCTTGAAATGATGCTTTGACGGAAAACCGTTCTCACTGTTCCGGTGGTTTCTCTTAAATTCCAACGGTAACCATTAGACGCATTCCTCTTCCAGCGGAAAAGTAAACGCTCTCAAACCGGCGCGGGGATGCTCAACCTTCAACTTTCTGACCAGTTCGCAAAGAGGATTAATTTTTTCATTGCTGACAGCCAGGAGCAAGGCATTGTTATTACCCGGCCAGTAATGCGTGCCCAGTTTCGGTTCGCTTTCTTCACCTTCACCCATCAATCCGCACATTTTGGTATAAGCCTTGAATCCGGCTTGTTTAAAAGCGGCAATAATATCCTCATCGGCGGCTTCAGCATAAATAACGTAGAACATTTTCATCGTTTTCACCTCTTTGTGGAAAAGATTTTTCTACGAAAGCGATAAATCAGCCCGCTTTCTTTTTGCGTCCTTTCTTAAAATATTCCTGCCAGTCGTCGAATACGTCATACGCCGCGGGCACGACCACCAGCGTTAGAATCAGAGAAGTCAAAAGCCCTCCGATAACCGCAATACCCATCGGAGCGCGTGTTTCCGCGCCTTCACCGACTGCCAGAGCTATCGGCAGCATACCGAAAATCATGGCAAAGGTAGTCATCAAAATCGGCCTCATTCTGACCGGCCCGGCCTGCAAAATCGCCTCACGGCGCGACAGGCCGCGCTCCCGCAAAACGTTGGTGTAGTCAACCAGCAGGATGGCGTTTTTCTTCACCAGTCCCATCAACAGGATTAAACCGATAAGACTGAAAATGTTGAGTGTCTTTCCGGTAACAAACAGCGCTCCAAAAGCTCCAATGAATGACATCGGCATGGAGAGCAAAATGGTCACCGGATGGATGAAGCTTTCAAATTGTGAAGCCAGAATCATGTAGGCCATGATGATACCGAGCATCAGGGCAAAAAGCAGATAAACAAAAGATTCCTGCATGACCTCAGCCATGCCATAATACTTCGGCACATAATCTGCCGGCAGAATGCGTCCGGCAATCGCATTCAGCTCACTTTGAGCATCGCCCAAAGGTTTGCCTTCCAGCGAAGCAAAAATAGTAATGGCACGCTGACGATCAGCGCGATTGATGACACTGGGGCCCGTTCCCTCCTGCATCTTGACCACATTTCCCAGTTCGACCAGTTTACCGTCACGGGCGCGTACGTAAATTTTCTGCATGGCGGAACTGCTTTCCCTGTCCTCAGGATTCAGTCTTACCCGTACATCATAACGTTTCCCTTTTTTTTCATCCTTGTAACGGGCGATATCCAGCTCGCCACCGACTAATAAATTAATGGCTTCGGCGATGGTGGCAACATCCACACCCAAATCCGCCGCCTTGTCACGATCGATATACACCTTGAATTCGGGCTTTCCGGCTTCCGAAGAAGTATCGACATCCACAATGCCCGGCAGTTTAGCGAATTCGGAAGTGATTTGTTTGGCGTATTTCTGCAACTCGGCCAGATCCTGCCCACGAATACTGTACTGAATCGGCACCTGCCTGATACCACCGCCGACAAGCGAGATATCTTCCGCGGAAGCTTTCATGCCGGGAATCCGCTTGAGTTTCATACGCGCTATTTTTTTGATATCCTCCTGACTGTTGGTGCGTTCGGCTTTGGGTTGCAACGTGACCATGATCATAGCTTTATTGGAACTCCCCTGAAATCCCTGAACGTAAAAGACCGATTTGACACCGGGAATTTCTTTGATCATTTTCTCCGTATCTCCGAAATATCTTTCGACCTGATCAACGGAATAATCAATCGGCGCTTCCATGCGGACAATGAAATTACCCTGATCCTCAGGCGGCAGGAATTCCTTGCCTAAACCGAACACGGCTAATAAAATACTCAAGACAAAAATGACAACCGCACCCAAAAGCATGGATTTCCTGTATTGGAGTGAAAATTCCAGAACGCGACGGTACAATGTTTCCAGCCGCTTATAATTTTTTTCCAGAAAATCACCGGCTTTCTTCCAGAAAGAAAAACGCGTCGTAGTGACGCCGGGGCCGCCGTGCTGCATCTTGTGCGGCTTCAGGAAAAGAGAGGCCATCATGGGCGTCAGCGTAAAGGAAACAAGCAGGGATACAAGAACGGCAAAAACGATGGTCAGGGCGAATTGCAGAAAGAATCTGCCGATAATTCCTTTCATAAAAGCAACCGGCAAAAAGATGGCCACAATAGCCAGGGTGGTGGCCATGACGGCGAGGCCGATTTCCGAGGTGGCGAATTTCGACGCTTCCACGGGACCCATTCCTTCTTCCACATGCCGATAAATATTTTCAATAACAATGATCGCGTCATCAATCAGCAATCCCACCGAAAGCGACAGAGCCAGCATGGTCATGTTGTTGAAGGTAAAGTTGAAAGCATTGATGATGGCAAACGTGGAAATGATGGAGACCGGCAGTGCGACGGCACTGATCAACGTTGTGCGTATGTTTTTCAAAAAAAGAAAAACGGCCAGAATCGCGAAGATACTGCCTAAAATCAAATGGTGTTGCACCTCGTTGATGGAACGAACGATGAAAATAGATTGATCGACTGAGGCATTGATTTTCATTCCGGGAGGGAGTGTTTTGTTGATTTTCTCCACTTCTTTTTTCACCCGGTCAGCAACAGCCACCGTATTGGTTCCCGACTGTTTCTGGATACCCATGCCGACAGCCGGAATACCATTGAAACGGGCAATCGATCTTCTTTCTTCCGTACCGTCTTCCGCCCGCCCGATATCCTTTATTTTTACCGGAGCGCCGTTATAGTAACTGACAATCAGATCGTTAAAATCAGGAATCCGGGGAAACTCGCCCTTAATCCGGACGGTGTATTCCTTGGTTTGGGTTTCAATGCGTCCACCGGGCAGTTCGATGTTTTCACGCTTGAGAGCCAGAACAACGTCGGATGCGGCAATTCCGTAGGCCTGCATTTTGGCCGCATCCAGCCAGATGCGCACTTGCCTGAGCCGTAAACCATAAAAGTTGACATTGCCGACGCCATTGATTCTTTGGAGCTGTTCCTTCAATACTTCATCGGCATAGGTGGAGAGATCCCGGATGGATTTATTTCCGGAAAGATTCATAAATAAAATCGGTGTCGAATCGGGATCCACCTTGGCAATTCGGGGTTCATCGATATCATCGGGCAACTTATTGCGAACCTCGGAAACTTTTTCACGCACGTCCTGAACGGCCAGATCGATATCTCTTTCCAGCACAAATTCCACAATGGTGCGGGAAACGCTTTCCGTACTCGTTGACGTAATGGTTTTGACACCGTTGATCGTGTTGACAGCGCCTTCAATCCTGTCGGCCACGTCAACGTCCATGACATCTGGACTGGCGCCCTTGAGAGTGGTGGTGATGGTGACAATGGGAAAATCAACTTTGGGAAAAAGATCCACGCCGATGCTGGGATAACTGACAATCCCCAGAACCACCAACGCCATAATGACCATGGTGGCAAAGACCGGACGTTTGACCGAGGTATCAGCGAGCCACATTAACTTTTATTCCTTCCGACAAATTGTTCTGACCGACCACCACAACCTGTTCTTTTTCATTCAGGCCTTCAACGATTTCAATGTCTTCTCCATATTTGCGGCCCGTGGTTACCTTTCGCTCACGCGCTAAATTTCCTTCTACAACAAAAAGACTAACAGTTGCGTTGTCGTATATTAAAGCCGTCAGAGGAGCGACAATGACTTCGCGCGGAGGTCCCGTGTAAATTGTTGCTCTGACGAATAATCCCGGTTTCAGCACCCTGCCGGAATTGGGAACAACGGCCTCGGCCTGCAGCGTTCTGGTTCTTTCTTCCACGTTGGGATAAAGCAGATTAACTTTGCCCGTGAATTTTTTATCGGGAAACGAATCAACTGTGAAATCGACCTCCTGTCCAGTTTTCAAATCGGCGATATCTTTTTCACTGATGGTAAAATTAAGTTTCAGCGGATCAACTTTAATTAACTGCAGCAGCGGCAAGCTCATGCGCGCAAAGTCTCCGGCGGAAACTTTTTTTTCTTTGACCATGCCGTTCAGTGGCGAATATATTCTTGTACGGGCAAACCTTTCCGCGGAAGATTCGAGCATTGATTTTGCTTTGGCCAGATCGGCTTCCGCCAGAATGACTCTGGTGGAAATATCATCGTACTGTTGCCGGGTGATCAACTCTTCCTTGTAAAGAGATTCTTTCCTCTGAAACTCGGATTTAACATTGGCGAGGCTGGCTTCCGCCTGTTTCAGGGCCGCCTCGGCCCGTTGTTTATCCAGCCGATAATCCGTTTGATTGATTTCCACCAGAAGACTTCCCTTGCTGACAGCGGTTCCTTCCTCGACCTTGATGCTTTTGACAATGCCGTCCACTTCCGAGCTGACCGTAACTTCTTCGTCCGCTCTTAAAGAGCCTGTTGTTTCAATATAAGGCCGAACGGTTTTCTTTTGAGCGTCGGCAACGCGGACATTGATCAGGATTTCCTTCTCCACCTTTTTTTCTTTTTTACACGCAATCAATGGCGCGCTGATGAACAATATCAGCAAAATCAAAAACAATAATTTTAACAAACCGCCTGCTGATGAATTTTGGATATTGAAGCCAGTGCGCTTTTTCGCAAACATCATTTTATCCTCCTGAATATTAAGCCGGTAAAGTCTCTCATTATTAATTTCTACTCATAATTTTTATCATGCCAGAAAACCAACTTATTAAGCGGTACCGTTTTCGGGGAAAAGACCGTATTCACATTAAGCAATTGCAGTAACGTGCCGCTGGATTTCTTCACTGTCAGAAAGGCAAGCTGGTAGTTGTATAACGCTTCCGCCACGTTTTTATCCGCAGTGAGCAGCAGCGTGTTGGCATCCATAACATCGAGGCTCGTTGCCAGACCGTTTTCAAATTGTTTCATCACCGCGTTATAATTATCCCTGGCAAAAATCTGCTGATCTTCCAGAAATTTCAGCGAGCCCTTCAACGTATCCAGATCAAGACAAGCCGCTTGCAGCTCCAGATCCACGCTTTTCTTCAAATCATCGTAAGCCAGCCGCGCCTGACGCTCCCTGGCCCTGGCTTCCTTAAATTCGGCCATCCTCAGGCCGCCTTCAAAGAAAGGAAAGGACAGAGAAACCCCTCCCAAAATACTCTCGTCATTGAAGGTCGAGGTCAGCGGATCCTGATCAGCCCGGTTATAAATTGCAAACAAACCCATATTGGGCCAGAAGGCGCCGCGGGCGAATTTCACCTGTTGTTCAGCCATTTTTGTCTGCATATCGTAACTTTTCAAATCGGTTCGCTCCTGAGCCGACTGCCGCAAACTGTCCAGCTCGCAAACCTCTGATGAAAATATTCTTTCATCCTTCAGGGAGAAATCCTGCTCCACCCCGGTCAACCGGATCAATGCCGTCCGTGCCAGTTGCACACCATTGGAAGCCTTCAGCTTATCCGCTTGAGCGCCTGATAATTCTCCCTGTGATCTCAAAAGGGCGGTTTTGGTCAATTCACCGACCCGGACTCTTGTTTCGACAAAATGATGATATTGTGTCAGTCTTTCCACATTGGTTTTGGCGATTTCAAGGGCTCTCTGAGCTTTGAGCACATCATAGAAAGAAGCCGCGACCGCCAGTAAAAAATCCGATTTGGCGGTATCCAGATCGTATTCACTTTTCGTGATGGATTGACCGGCAATGGTCAACGCGTCGAGTTCACGCGCGCTGAGCGAAAAAGTTTGATCGGCGCGAACACCCCAGGTTGCTGATTCATCAGGTTGAATCATGATATCGGTAGGCGAATATTTATCTTCCGTGAACCAGTTGTAAGTTCCATAAGCGGTCAGGCGGGGAATCAAAAGCGACAAGGCTTTGTTTTTACCCATTTTTGCGACATATATGTTTTCCTGCGCCATTTCAATTTTTTCGGAACTTTTCAATGCCTTCTGATAAATTTCAGGAAGAGAGTATTCCTGCGCCGCCGATGGCGCGGCAAAAATGAACGCCGCCGACAGCGTGATCATCATACATGAAAAAACTTTTTTCATTGTTAAGTCCTTTCTCATACAAAAAAATTTACGGCCAGATATTTCCCATGGCCCTCTGCAACCGCGCATAATTTATATTGTAGTCTCCCAGAGCGTTGGCGTATTCCGATTTCGCTCTGGTCAAAAGAGTCTGAGCGTCGAGAACTTCCGTGGCGGTGGAGACTCTTTCTTTATACCGTTCCTCGGAGATACGGAAATTTTCCTCGGCTTGCTCAATCAGTTTCTGCGATACGGCGATTTGGTTTTCCGCTTCCTGCAGCATCAGATAGGCGTTCTTTATTTCCAGAACGATCTGGTCGTTTAACTCTTCGGATATCGCGATAGCCTGATTTTCCTTTGCTCTGCTGGCATCAACCCTGAATTTTGTTCTGCCCCATTCCCAGAAATTCCAGTTGGCCACGGCCATGACGTACCAGTTTTCCGCGTCCTTATAATCGCTGCCGTGAACCGAGGAATGATCGCCGAAACGGCCATAGTTGCCGATCACACTGACGGCGGGAAAATATTCGCTCTGGGATATCCGCACAAGTTTTCCGGCCTGTTCCGCTCTGAGAGAAGATATCTTCAGCTCCGGCCTCGACTGGCGGGCAATATTCAGACATTCTTCGAAGGATTGTTTCATCGGCTCATACGTCAGCCTGTCCACCACTTCCACCGGTGAAAAAATATCGCGTTTCAACAGGGTATTAAGACGTGATTTGGCCAGTTCCACGGCATTTTGCGCGCGCATCAGGGCCTGTTTGCCATTGGCCAGTTCCACTTCGGCATAAAGCAAATCATTCTTGGGAATCATGCCCACTTTAAAATAATTTTCTGCTACATCTCGGTGCGCTTTCAGCATTTCGACGGATTGAACGGCCGTTTCCTGAATTTTCTGAGCCCGCAAGATATTGAAATAAGCGATTTTAACGTCCTGCACGACATCCTGAATTTTTGCTGTTTCTTCCAGGCGGGCGGTGTCTTCGCCGATACGATTAGCCTGGTAATTGGCCAGAATCGCACCGCCGGCAAACAGCGGTTGTCTGGCTTCAATAATCCAGTTGTAATTGTTTTTGGTTCCCACGGGAATTTCCATCCCGTTCATGTCATAGAGAGGTCCCGGAGGAAGACCCTGAAATCGGGAGAAGGGCGCCTCGTTCAATCGTGAATAACTGTAGGAGGTGCTGAATTTCGGCAGAAATCCGGTCACCGCCTCCATCTTCTGGGCGGAAGCGATTTTTAATCCTTCCTTCGCAATATTCAGCACGATGCTGTTTTTCAAAGCAAGGTCGATGCTTTCCTCCAGAGTCATAAATTCCCGGGCAAAACCCGGAGATGTAGAAAAAACGATTGTCAGTAACACGAATATAATGAACGGGAATTTTTTATCGATCATGATTTCTTACTCCGTTAAAGAAAATGTTCAGAACGAATCCCTTCTTGGCGGAGGGGGCCTCGTTTCTCAATAACAACATCCATTCCATCGATACGGCTCTGATTAAATAAACCAGAGATTGAGCCATATCATGGGCCGACATATTTCTCAGCAAACCTTTTTCGATGCCTTCTTTTAACAAATTTTCAATGAAACGGATATAATTTAAATAGTCTTCAATGAGTCTTTCCCGCAGCGATGTCAGGGCTTCCGTCAAAGCGGCGCTTTCGCATTTAAAAAGAGAACGGCAAAAATCAGCGTTTTGTTCCATAAACTGCAATTGAGAATCGACCAGCAACTCGATTTTATCAATGATGTTTTCGGTCCGTTCAGTTGCTTTTTTAATTTCCGCATACATCAAATCGAGTTTTTCAGTGATCATCGATGTGTAAAGATTTTCTTTACCCTCGAAAAACTGATAGAGAGAACCCGTGGAGAAACCGGAAGCGCTGGCGATCTCAGCCATCGTGACGCTATGGTAACTCTTGACGGAGAATATTTTTTCCGCCTGTTCCAGAATATGTGCCCGGCGAATATTAAATTCGCGTTCTTTTCTTTCCAGTCTTTCCATAACCGAAAACCGACAATGTGAATGATTGTTCAAATTTTGAATGATGGTTCATAATTATCGAATATGAATTGTTTGTCAAGTCAAAAATTAAAGAAAGTGAAAATATTTCCCGTTAATGAATTATTAAATATTTTTTTGTATTACGCCTTGGAATTTAACGTTTCTTTAAACCCTATAAGGATTGGTCGCGATATTTATTTTTCGGAAGATATATAACATCATATGCTATATCAATTACTTATAATAAGTAAAATTATTTTATAAAAGTTGGCATATTTATTTCATAAGTAATGACCAAGAGTTTTAAGATTGTCTAAAAGGAGATAATAAGGCTATGAGAAAATTAATGCAAACAACCCTCTTGACCGCTTTCGTAGTTTTGGTAACCGCTTCTTTCAGCTATGCCGAATTCAGCGTTACCGGAAACACCAATTTCCCGTTCTTTCACCTTGGTTGCTTAATTGTTGGCGGCTTAATTATCATTTCTCTGAAAAGAAAATACACCAAACTGTATATGAGTGAAGCAATAGGATCTTTCGCTCTTTATGCTTTGCTGATTTCAATTTTTACAGCGCCGGTCGTTGACGCTCTTAAAAACTTGATCAACTAACCCCTTTTCCCCTTCAAAGATATACCCTTCAAGAACCCCGCGAAGTTTTGCGGGGTTCGCCTTATAATGAGACTCGCTGAAAGCGAGCGTATCGAAGCTTGAAGCGATAGTCGAATTATCCCCGAAGCGAAGCGAGTGGGGAAATGAGACTCGCTGAAAGCGAGCGTATCGAA
>CAZIJZ010000034.1:0-27196 GCA_964539765.1 uncultured Smithella sp. | reverse complement strand
CAATAAAATTGTGTTTTTATAATTTAACTTTTAATGAGAAATCAAGCTTTATTTTGATCAAGCTATAATTTAAATACACCGTTATTGATGTGATTGTTTTAAATATCATTAACTTTTCAATAACGGAATGGACTGGATTCCCATGCGTTTCCGCCAATAAATCATCTTTATAATCATGGAAGTCTATGGCAGAATAACAAATATTGATCATAGGCGTGATTGACCTGAACAATTGAAGGTTGCCGTGGAATTTTTGCATTCAATATGACATTTCAATAATACAGGGAGAAAAGAGGACTCTGCTAATGAACGTAATAGACGCCATACAGAAGCGCAGAAGCATTCGGGCGTTTACGGATAAACCGGTGCCCAAAGAAACGATTCTGGAAATTCTGAACATTGCCTGCCGGGCGCCATCGGCGATGAATACGCAACCGTGGCAATTTATCGTCATTACCGGCGAGAAGCTCAACAAACTTCGTGCCGCGATCGTGGAGAAGCTGAAAAGCGGCGCGCCCATTGTACCGGATCATCAGGTGGTGGGCTGGCCGGATAAAAGCGTTTATAAGGATCGTCAGATCACACTGGCCAAGCAGCTCTTCAAAGCCATGGACATTGCCCGTGAAGACAAGGGAAAATGCGCCTGGTGGATGGAGCGGGGTTTTCGTTTTTTTGACGCTCCGGCGGCCATCATCATCGCGTGCGACGAAATTTTGGGCGAGTCGTCGCCTCTTCTGGATCTGGGAGCAGTGATGCAGAACATTTGCCTGACGGCGCTCGATTTCGGTCTGGGAACCTGTATTGAGGATCAGGGCGTGATGTACCCCGAAGTCGTCCGAGAACATACCGGTGTTTCACCGGAAAAGCGTCTGATGATAGCGATCGCGATCGGCTATCCGGATGAAAATTTCCCGGCTAATCAGGTCCGTTCGGAACGAGAACCGGCAGAAAGTCTCACCCGTTGGGTGGGATAAGCAATCCCCGCAGGGATAAAACATTTGATTCCGACGTTCTCATATCACGATCAGAATAAACAGCCTTTCGCCGGAAATCACAAAATTTCTCTTTCCTGTTCTTTCGACGCAAATTAAATATTGCAATACAGGTATCGTATGATAGAAAATACGATAAAATCCTATCCGATCGGCGGAGCTTTTATGTGCAGAATTATCGTCACCTGTTTTGTTTTTTTATTTCTACTGTCTCCTCAGGCAATGAGTGAGACAGCACAGGACTGGTTTAATAAAGCGTTTGCTTTGTCGGACGGTAAAAAATTCAGTGATCCGCGAAAAGCCGTCGAGTATTTGAATAATGCCATTAAACTTCAGCCGAATGACGCGGAGGCTTACTATAACAGAGGAGTTGCATATGACAACCTGGGTGAGTATCAAACGGCAATCAGAGATTATAATCAAGCGATCCGTTTGAGATCTCATTATGCGGAGGCTTTTTGTAACAGGGGAATTTTATATAACGCGACCGGTCAGTTTCAGATGGCCATTGCGGATTTCAATGAAGCCATCCACCATAACCCCGATGACACCGAGGCTTATCTCGGTCGTGGTTTCGCCTACGATCAACTCAGTCAGTACCAAAAAGCCAGTCAAGAATACAGCAAAGTCATCGCTCTCAACCCCGGTTACGCCAGTGCTTACAATAACCGAGGAGCGGATTATCTCGCACAGGGAAACATCCCAGATGGTTGCCGCGACGCCAAAAAGGCGTGCGAGCTCGGAAACTGCAAACTATTCAGAGTGTCAAAAGATAAAGGAATCTGTCGTTAATCCGACAAAAAAATTAAAGATTACTCAGACAATATTTGCCCGTAAACACCTGTTGATTTGCCGTCACTTTTTCTCTGGACATTAATTTCACTGTCGATTCTTATTACTTCATCTTATTGAAATAATTGTTGTTTAATTAAAAAATTAATGTATATTAAGCAATATTGATGTATATTAAGCAATATTGATGAACATTAAAAATATTTCTTGACATTTGTTTAAAATTAGTGCCTTATGAGAACCAAGTGAGGTGTCTCTTTAATCTATGGCCGATAATACAAAGAAAAATCAAGTAAAAAAATTTCGGGAAACAATTCCTCTAAGTATATCGGAATTGGCCCGCCGGGCAGGACTAACTCCTCAAACAATTTCCAAGATGGAAAAGGGATTATCTACGAGAAAAAATTCTGAATTGAAGGTCGCCAAAGCTTTGCAAAAAACGTATGATGAGGTATTTCCCTGATTAAAGCAGACATTGTTGCTCACTCGTGTCTTTACTGGAGAAAGATTGAATCCAAATGAAGATTGTAGGCAGATTGTTAATAGTTTTCTTGCTGTTAATGTCTCTTTTGATAACATTCGGCAACAGAGGAATTGTTGACAATTACTTCATGAGTAAAAGGCTGTCTGAATTAAAAGCGCAAAACGGAAAGATTACACTGGAGAACAACGAATTAAAGAAGAAAATCATTTTATTACGAAATGATATTAATTACATAGAAGTCATAGCCCGCAACGAACTAGGGATGGTTAAAAAAGGAGATATTGTTTACCGGTGGGCTAAGTAACAAAAGATTTGGCAATAAACAATTATGGTGCTTAGATGCTGGATTTGAAAGAATTATTTTCCGGAAAAAAGAGTCTTGTCGGTTTGGATATCGGCTCAAGCTCCATAAAGTTGGCGGAGGTAATCAGTAGTTCCAAGGGACATTACCTTGAGCGTTTTTGTGAGGTTCCCCTGCCCAAGGGGGTCATCATCGACGGCATTCTGGCCGATGCAACTATTCTCTCCTCAAAAATCAAAGAAATCTTCAAGATCGCCCATTGCGGACGTAAAGGCATCGTCACTTCTCTGGCGGGAAATTCCGTCATTATAAAGAAAGTTACATTAGAACAAATGAATGAAGCGGAATTGCGCGCCTTGATCCGTGATGAAGCGGGCAAGTATCTGCCTTTCGACAATATGGACGACGTTAATTTTGATTTTCAGATTCTGGGTGAAAATAATTATAATCCCAATCAGATGGATATTGTCATTGTCGCGGCGAAAAAAGAAATCGTTAACAGTTATCTGGAAGCGGCAACTGTAGCCGGGCAGAATGTTGACATTATGGATGTGGCCCCGTTTGTCCTCGAAACATTATATGAAGTAAATTACGAATACGACAATGAAGAAATCGTTGTTTTGATCAACATCGGAGCGAGCACCACCGGAATTAATGTTGTCAAGGGAGGAGTATCCGTTTTTACACGGGATTTCGCACTGGCCGGCAATTCAATCACCGAGAACATCCAGGAAAAGTATCATGTGACGTTCGAAGAAGCGGAAAAGCTGAAAATCGAAGGAATGCCGAACGGAAGCGAAGGGGATAATCTTGACTTAAAAAATAATATCCTCGAATTTGCCCAACCTATCTGCATGGAAATTGAAAGATCTATTGATTATTTTCGTTCAACGTTCGGCGGAGAAGATATCAAACAGGTATTGCTTGCCGGAGGATCGGCCAGGATATTTAACCTGACCAAACATTTATCGGAATTATTAAATGTGAAAACAGAAATAATGGACCCGTTTCTAAAGATCAATTACAACAAAAGAAAAATAGACGTCAAAAATCTGGAAAATATTAAACCGGTGGCGGCAACCGCCATCGGCCTGGGATTGAGGAAAATAGGCGACAAATGATTAAGATTAATCTTTTACCCTATCGCGAGAAGGCCAAAAAAGACACTTTTTTCAGGCAGATATTTATTGTCGCCGGCTCTGTCATTTTATTCATCCTTTTGCTTGTCTGGGCAGCGTTCTGGATCAAATCTTCAATTAGTAACCTGGAAACACAGATAAAGGATTCGGAAGCCTCCATAGCCGTTCTGAATAAAAAAATAGGAGATCTGGAAAAATTCAAAAAAGATAAAAAGGAACTGGAACAGAAAATCGGGGTCATTGCCACACTGGAAGAAAACCGCCTGACTCCATTAAAAACGCTGGACAACCTGGCCCTGCTTGTTCCAACCCAGGATATCTGGTTCGTCAAAATTAATCAAAAAGGCAACACCATTACAATTGATGGAATCGGCCGGGACAATATCATTGTTGCGAATTTTATGAAAAGCATTGAACAGTTTGAACCGATTCAATCAGTTGATCTGGTATCTTCAAAAAAGACTGAAATTGCCGGAACGACTTTACAACAATTTAATTTTTCCTGTATTTTAAAAAAAGGGTTTTGAGAGATGGCCATTGACATAAACACGATAAAGAAAATGTCTCCTAAAGTAAAAGCTTTAGTTGTGTTTCTGGGATTTTTATTAATCGGCTATTTCTATTGGGTCTACTTTCTTTCTTCAGCCATCGAGAAAAGAAGCGCCTTGAGCACACAACTTTCAGAAATGCAGAATAAAATCAATGAGCAGAAGAAGGTCGCCATGCAGCTTGATAAATACAAGGCTGATGTCGCGAGGTTACAGGAAAGTTACAAGACAGCATTGCAAAAGCTTCCCGACCAGCGGGAAATACCATCGCTTTTTCATTCAGTAGCATCAGCGGGCAAGGATGCCGGTGTTGAGTTTGTATTGTTCGAGCCGAAAGCTTCGGTCCCCAAATCTTTGGATGTGCAGGCACCCGCAGGACCAAAGACAGCGGCATTACTTAAGCCTTCCGATCAGCGGGATCAAAAACCGGCCAATGCCCCGGAAAGCAAGAATGCTGCGGGACAACAGTCCCAGGAACCTTTTTACGAAGAAATACCGGTGGGAATATCAATTTTGGGCAACTATCAAAATATCCTCTATTTTTTCGATAAAGTTTCTAAATTACCCCGAATAGTAAATGTTTCCGATATTTCAATCGGAGACCGGAGAGAAGTCAAAGGCAGGGGATATCTTGTTACCGCATCCTGCACGATAAAAACATACATGTTTATTGATAAAAAAGACAAGGCAAGTGAAAAAACACAATGAAAAAAATATTTTCAATTTTCATTAACTGTCTCATGATAATTTTTGGCACGGCATTTTTTGCTTTTGCCGCAGAGGTTAAAAATGCCGCCACCCCCGGTTCTGCCGTCAGTGCAAATGCTGCTTCCCCCAAACAAGCGCAGCCGGCGCTTCCTGTTGCCGTACCCGTGCCGGCAAACGATCAAAAACAGCAGGCATTTCTACCTTCCGTCAATCCTTCTGCTGCGGATACTTACAGTTACAATCCATCGGGCAAACCCGATCCTTTCCGTCCTTTTATTGTCATTGAAACGACACCGAAACCCAAACAACAAACTGCGGTCAAGAAAAAAAGAACTTCCATTTTCCCCTTACAAAGAGCGGAAACGACGAGCTATAAAGTGGTGGGAATCGTCGGGAATGAAGATCATCGGGTGGCTATCGCCGAAGATTCCGCAAAGAAGTTTTATCCGTTGCTAATCGGAACAAGAATCGGATTAAACGATGGCAAGGTGGTGGAAATTCTTGCCGACCGTGTCATTGTGGAAGAGTTTGACAACAAAAAAGGAAAAAAGGTCACTTTAAAACTGTACAAAAATTAAAATGAGGTAAAATCATGAAAAAATATTTCCCTAAAATATCTGCCGCTTTTTTGATTGTGATCTGGGTTTTTACATATATCATGGGAAATTCTTTTGCAGCCATAAACGAGGACGAGAAAACGTCTGATGAAAAATCATTGGCAAGCCCGATAATGCTGAAAAATGTTTTGCTGGCCAAACTGCCCGGCAAAGAAAGGATCCATCTCGTTGTTTCCAGGCAACCTTTAATTGATGTTCAGAACAAGGATAATGGAAGTTATCTGATTAAACTCGAAGATGCCGACGTGCCGGAAAGTCTCTGTCGTCCGCTGGGTGAAGGAGAGTTAAATAATATTATCAGTGTTGTTCCTTCGAAACAGTTCATCAAAGGTAAAAGCTACGTTTATTTAACTATTTATCCGCACGAAGCAGTTCCTTATTCGATCCGGCAGGAAGGAGAAAATGTTTTAATTGACTTCAATGTTGCGGAACTGGAAGAGAAAAAAGCGAATGCTTCCCGAAAAGCATCGGTTTCCAAAAAGGCACTGGCAAAAGTAAGTGCAGAACCGGGAAAAATTGACAATAAACGAGATGAATCTTTGGATCTGCCACCGGCCCAAAAAGGTCCGTCTAAAAAATATATGGACAGGCTGGTATCCCTTGACTTTCAGGATGCCGATATCAAAAGCGTTTTACGACTGATGGCCGAATACGGCAATGTAAGTATCGTGACCAGCGATGAAGTTAAAGGGAATATATCGCTGTCCATGAAAAACGTTCCTTGGACCAAAGCGCTGGATACAATCCTCGACGTGAACGGTCTGACAAAAAAACAGGACAACAATGTCATTATCGTTACGAGCATGGACAGAAGCAAGAAAGAGGATGCTGCACGGGAAGAATTGAAAATAAAAGAACAGAAAATGAGGGCAGAAAAAGGCCTGCTGAAACAGGTGCTGATTGAAGCGAAAATTGTTGAAGCAACCGAAGGCTTTGTCAGAAATCTCGGCGTTCAATGGGGTTTTGGAACCGCACAGAGACAGCATATCGGCAGCAGCCAATATGGAATGGGTGCAGTGGGAGGCAGCGGCAAAACGGGAACGATGTACCAGCAAAATTATCCTTCTCAGGTCGGCATTACAGATCCCGGTGGAAATCCTTTAGCGATGGCCGCGGTGAATTTACCGCAAGCAATCGCATCACCGGCCATTGGTCTGGTTTTCGGCGGCGCAACAGGATTTCTGGAAGCCCAATTAGCGGCGCTGGAGGAAAACTCAACCGGCAAAATAATCTCCGCCCCAAAGATTGTGACCATGGAAGGCATCAAGGCTGTTATTAAGCAGGGCGATGAAGTCCCTTACATAACGCCGGCATCCGGCGACAGTCCGGCAACGGTTTCTTTTAAAGAAGCTTTGCTGAAGCTGGAAGTTACACCGAAATTAACAGCTGATGGGAAAATTTCCATGGATATCAAGGCCAGCAATGACACACCGGACTGGTCCAAAGCTTCTCTGAATCCGCAAGGCAATCCTCCCATTGTGAAGAGCGAAGTGGAATCCAAGGTTGTTATCAGTGACGGAGATACCGTTGTGATCGGCGGCATTTTGAGATCAACGGAAAGCAAAGCTGAAAGCGGATGGCCCTGGCTGCAAAAAATTCCCGTTTTGGGATGGTTATTTAAAAAACAGGATATCACTAAGGAAAAAAGACAGTTGCTGATTTTTGTAACTCCCAAAATATTGAACAGTGAATTTACAGGTGAATGAAATCAAGGAAATGGATGCGGCTCTGATCTTTCCTTTTTTTAACGGCGCTCCGGTTCTGTATTGAAATAGACCGACTTTCAAATGAAATTAAATACAAACAACGTTATCTTTGTATCCGTCCTATCGGCAGTGTTTTTTTGTTTTTCCTGTACCTATACTCCCTGGCACAGAGAACAGTCGGAAATCTTCCTGAACAAGGGTATTTCGTTCTTGCAGGTGGGTCAATTCAACAGCGCGCTGAAAGAGCTTCTGGAAGCCGAGAAATACCACTCCGGCAACCCCCGGATTCATTATTATTTAGGCATGGCTTATCACGGTAAAGGCATGTCGGACCATGCCATTGATGAATTAAAAGAAGCAATATCTCTGGATAAAAATTATTCCGAGGCGCAAAATTATCTGGGCACATTGTATTCGGAAAAAAATCTCTGGGACAAGGCGATTAATCAATACGAAAAGGCGCTCAGCAATCACATGTACGACACGCCATCGATGGCTCTTTATAATATGGCCTGGGCCTACTATTCAAAAAAAGATTATAAGAAGGCGCTGCTTAAATATCATGAAGTACTCCGGACAGATCCGATGACCGGACTGCGCCCGCAAGTAGAAAAAAATATCGGTCTGATTTATTATGATCAGGGCAATTTCATCGAAGCCATTAAGCATTTGAAAAAATCTATAGAACTTGATTCTTCTCTTTTTGACGCATATTATACACTGGGTCAAAGTTATTTAAAGAATAAAGACAGCAAGAACGCAAGGCGCGCCTTTGAAAATGTCGTCAACCTGTCCCCGGAATCTTCTTTCGGTCGCAAGGCCGGGAACTATTTGCAATCCCTGCCATAATCTTTTAAGAACATTCAATCTTTTCCTTTCTTGACACTCAATATAGGCTGTGTTACGAAGCGCAAAATTGCATCTTGAATTTAATGACAACAAAAATGGAAAATGATAATTTTAATGAAGACCGCAATACATTTCTGCAAAAAGCAGATGCGCTTTTGCGAAAAAACAATATGCCCGCGGTTCTGAGTCTCGCCAGCCAGCGACTGCAAAACTATCCAGCAGATGCCGATGCCCTCGGAATTTACTGTGAAGCATTGATTGGCGTGGGCAGGATTGAAGAAATGCGCCAATGGCTGATCAGAGTAGCGAACATCATTACCGGATTAAATCTTGTTCATGAACGTGCCGGGGACGCCTGCCGGGAAAATGGTTTTCATCAGGAGGCCGCCGCCTGTTACGAGAAGTTTATCTCCCTGCGTCCGGAAGCGGAAAAAGCTGCTGAAATAATCGGGAAAATGGCCTTGCTGGAACAAGAGGACAAGCCTCTTGTTCCAGCAGGTGACAAGGGGAAAAGTCCGGAAGGGGAATTTTTTACCGTGACCCTCGCCCAACTATACATCGATCAGGGCCACCATCAGGACGCGGAAGTCATTCTGGAAGAAATCATAAAAAAAGAACCTCATAACGAACAGGCGCTGGCAATGCTGGTTGAATTGAGAAACGCGATGCGAGCTCCGTCATTAACCGAAAATAAAAACGGGAACCCTAACGACAAGCTGATCAGGATTTTTTCCACCTGGTTGAAAAATATCGAAAGGTTGAAAATGAATGCGGCATCAAGATAGAAAAATGTCCGAAAGAATTGCCCGTCTTCAAAAAAAGATTTCCAACGGGAAAATCGACGGCCTGATTATTTTCAGTATGAGCAACATCCTTTATCTGTCGGGCTTCACCGGTTCTGAAGGCGTTCTCTTTATCGGCACCCATAAACCCGTTTTGTTTGTCGACGGCCGCTACACCTCTCAGGCGGGAATGGAAACTGAAGGAATCAAAATTATAGAATGTGCTGATAAAATTGAAGCGGTTGCTCTCATGATCAAGCGACTTAAATCGAAACGTGTCGGTTTTGAAGCTGACTTTGTAACGTGGAGCATCTATAATAAATTGACAAGTCTCGCTCCCGAAAATAAATTCATCCCCTGGACGGATGAATTAAAAATGCTCCGCGTGATCAAAGATGAAGACGAAATAAAGATCATGAAAAAAGCGGCGGAGATTTCTTCAGCCGCCGTCCAATCGGTCATCAACATGATCAAACCCGGCTGGACGGAAAAGGCAACCGCCTGGCAGCTGGAAATCGTGGCCCGGGAAAACGGCGCTGACGGCACCGCCTTTGAAACAATCGTTGCCTCCGGCGAGAACTCCTCCCTGCCCCACGCAAAACCGTGCGAAAGAAAAATCAGGAAAGGCGACTTTGTCGTTATTGATTTCGGTGTGAGATACCAGGGCTATTGCTCGGATGAAACCTGCACCATCGCTTTTGGGAAATTGACAGACAGGCAAAAAAATGCTTATCAAGTGGTGCAAGACGCTCATGATCGCGCTCTGGATTTACTCAGGGCGGAAATTCCCGGAGCGGCAATCGATCAACACGTCCGCCGTATTTTCGGGAAAAAGTATGTCCGGTATTTTACGCATGGCACGGGACACGGCGTCGGTCTGGAAGTTCACGAAGCTCCGCGTCTGTCTCCCTTGTCAGACGATATTTTAAAACCACGGATGATATTTACCGTCGAACCCGGATTATATATCCCGGGACGCTGGGGTGTCAGAATAGAAGATACCGTATTACTGAAAGAAAACAGTTGCGAAAAACTGACAAAAATGGATAAAAAACTTACCATTATAGAATAAAGAAAGAGGTTGTTCTATTATGAAGGATTTTCCGGAAGACATAATTTACAGTTGTGAACATATATGGGTGAAGGTGGACGGAAATATGGCCACGATAGGCATCACCGATCACGCTCAGGAAAGATTGGGGGATATTCTTTCCGTCGAGTTTATCGAAACAGATACCTATGTGGAGCGCGATGAAACATTCGGCTCGATTGAGTCCGTGAAGGAAGTTGTAGATTTGATTTCTCCCGTCAGCGGCACGGTTGTCGTTGTCAATGAAGATATTCTGGAAGATGTCAGTATCATTAACAGAGATCCATATGACACCGGATGGCTGGTGGTGATTGAAATGGATAACCTTGATCAACTGGAAGATCTTCTTGCCGCTTCCAATTACCATGATTTTATAGCGCAGGAAGAGAGCGAATAATTCTTCTTTATGGCGTGGAGATTTCTCGATTACCGAAGTTATAATATCTTTGAAAACATGGCCATCGACGAAGCAATTTTTCGCGAAACCATAAAAAACAAAAGAGAACCCACGATAAGATTTTACGGATCAGATCCAGCGGCCGTTTCCATCGGTTTCTTTCAGGATGCGAAAAAGGATTTAAACATTGAGCAATGCCGCCGCGACGGCATTGACATCGTTCGAAGGATAACGGGCGGAAGAGCGGTTTTCCATTTCAATGAGATTACGTATTCCGTAACCGCCGGCGATCAGGAAAAAGTTTTCCCCGGCGACATTTCGGGAACATACAGCATAATCAGCAGATGTCTGGTTCGCGGACTTTGCGCCCTGGGAATCAAAGCCTCCCTGGCAGAGGAAGGAAGGAAAAGAAAAACGGCGGAAATCAGCGCCTGCTGCTTCTCAACGCCAGCCAAAAATGAAATTCTGGTTGATGGACGCAAAATTTGCGGCAGTGCTCAGGTTAAAAGAAGAGGAGGCTTTCTACAACACGGATTACTGTTTTGCGATTTTAATCCGGATAAAACGGCGGCCTTGCTTCTTTCATCATGTCCTCCCGGACGGGTGGAGAAACTGAAACAATCGGTGACCGCGATAAACCATGAGCGGGGTCGACCGATGGACGTGCGGGAAATTTGTTCGGAATTAAGGAAAGGGTTCCGTGATGAATTGAACATCGATCTGGAAGAAGGATCGCTGACGCCTGCGGAAGAAAGACTGAAAAAAGAATTGGTGGGAAAATACACCGATACGGACTGGAATATAGAACGGCAAAAATATTTTAAGGCGGTTTGATTTTCTACAATGATGATTCGGGATCTGGTGGCAAAAGAAATTTATAAACAAAACGGCTACATCGCGCCGGAAGTTAAGGCCGTGATAAAAATGGATGCCAACGAAAATCCGTTTGCCATTCAGGAACCTCTGAAAAAGAGACTGGGGGATAAACTGCGTTTGATAGATTTCAACCGTTATCCACCCGCTGGCGTTCCCGGATTGCGCGAAAGATTCGCCAAATATTACGGCGTGACAAAGTACATGATCATGCCGGGCAACGGCTCCGACGAACTGATTCAGATTCTCTGCCTGGCCATGAAGGGCAGAATCAAAGGCGTCCTGGTTCCCGTGCCCACCTTTTCCATGTACAAAATCATTGCGATCAATACAGGCAACAGGGTCGTCGAAGTTCCCCTGGATAAAAAATTCGATCTGAATGTGGAAGCCATCACCGCCAGAATAAAAAATAATTTTCCCGCGCTGATATTTTTGAGTTCACCCAACAGCCCCACCGGCAACCTTTTCGGCCGGGGAAGAATAGAAACCATCATTAAAAAAACTCCCGGCGTGGTCGTCATTGACGAAGCCTACGGCGCCTTTTCCGGCCGAAGCCTGATTTCCCTGGTGAAAAAATTCGATAACGTGATTTTTCTGAAAACGCTTTCCAAACTGGGAATGGCCTCCATCCGTCTGGGCTTTTTAATCGGCAATCCCGACATTATTAGCCAATTAGACAAGGTCAGACTGCCCTATAATGTAAATTCTTTATCCCAGACGGCCGCCGGTTTTTTTCTGGACAACGAAGAAGAATTCTCTAAACAAATCAAGGAGATAGTTAAAAGACGCGCCGAGCTTTACCTAGGGCTACAAGGTATCAGAGGAATCAAGCCTTATCCTTCCCGGGCAAATTTTATTTTTTTTAGTTGCGCTTTTGATACCAATCGCATATACAACAAGCTCGTTACGGAAGGGATTTCTGTAAAAAACATTAACCTTGCACCGCGGATGCCCGACTGCATCAGGGTGACAGTGGGAACGAAAAAAGAAAACGAGGCTTTTCTGAAAACGCTGAGAAACATAACGCCATAGCGAGGAGCGTGATTTAAAAATTTATTGAACATGACAGGGTGGATTACGGCAGAAAAGTTTTTTGCCGTACTGCCCTTTTTTTGTTAACGAGTCCCAAGTTTCAGAAGCGTAGCGCACTGAAATTTGCTGGACGAACTATCCCAGGAGCGAAGCGGAGTGGGATTCAAGATTTATAAAAATGATTTCATAATTTAAGTAAAACTACCAACAATAATTATTAACAAGGAGGATTTAACTTGGAAGTTAAGGTAATTGATAATGACGTAGAGAAGGCTTTAAAGATTTTGAAAAACAAACTTTCGAAGAGCGGGTTGTTCAAGGAGTTGAAGGTTCGCCGCGCTTACGAAAAACCATCGGTGAAACAAAAAAGGAAAACGATCGAAGCGCAGCGCCGTCTGGCCAAAGTTCAAAGACGCCGCAGATACTAAACTGATTTCACGGTTGCCTGATATCATGTAATCACCGCTTGAAGGAAAGGTGTCGTTTTATGGATGAAAAACAATACGTCATTGACGCTCTGTCTGTTAATGAATCATGGCGGGTTTTCCGTATTATGGCGGAATTTGTTGAGGGGATTGAGACACTTTCCAATATCGAAAATGCCGTCACCATTTTCGGTTCCGCCAGGGTCAAGCCGGATGACATCGATTACCAGAAAGCTGAAAAACTGGCCAAACTTCTGGTTCAGGAAAAATTTAATGTCATTACCGGCGGCGGTCCGGGAATTATGGAAGCAGCCAATAAAGGTGCGGCTGAAGCCGGAGGGAAATCAGTAGGACTAAATATAAAACTGCCTTACGAACAAAAACCAAATTCATACGCAAACATTCATATTGATTACAAATATTTTTTCGTCCGCAAAGTCATGTTCGTCAAATATGCCGTCGCTTATGTCATCATGCCGGGTGGTTTCGGGACCATGGATGAGCTTTTTGAAGCCTTAACCTTGATTCAGACAAAAAAAATTAAATCTTTTCCGCTTATCCTCATGGGCAGCCAGTACTGGGAAGGCCTGATCGACTGGCTGAAAAACAGGATGCTTGCGGAAGAAAAGATTCTTCCCGCGGATATGGAATTAATCCAGGTGGTTGATGAACCGGAAGAAGTTGTCAGACTCATTAAGAAATACGTAATCATTTAACCTCATTTAATTCTTCATACGTCATGGAAAAAATCTTCACCAATTTGAAAAAGGGCCTTGTTGCGCCCTGCTACCTCCTTTACGGGGAAGAAGAATATCTCATTCATGACGCTCTGGATAAAATCCTTGCCATCCTTGTTCCGGACACCAACCGTGATTTCAACCTTTTTTATCTGGACGGCGAAAATACCGACGTGGACAGTCTGACGGATAATCTTCTGACCCCTTCTCTTCTCGGAGACAGGAAAGTCATTGTTGTTAAAGATTCCACGATCTTCACGTCGCGTGAAGATCTCTCCAAGCTCGCAGCCAAGATACGGGCCAATATCGATGAGAACCCCTCCAAAGCGGCCAGATATTTTCTGACCTTCCTGAGTATTGCCGGTTTTTCGCTGGACGATCTGTGGGGTTCCGGCTGGCAAAAAATAACCGATGAGCAATGGAACAGCATCGTTAAGGGAGACGCCGGTGATGAACGCGAAAAATGGCTGCCGCGCATTCTGGAAATATGTCAGACCGCCGGACTTAACGATTCAGCCGTCAATAAGACCGAAAAACTGGAAGACGTTTTAAAATCAGGCCTGCCCGCGGGCAATTGTCTGATTTTTACGGCAGAGGCCGTGGATAAACGAAAAAAACTCTACAAGATTATCGCGGATACGGGTGTGGTTAAATATTTCGGCGAAGTTAAAAAAGAATACGCCCGCAAAGAAATTCTTCAGAAAGAAGCCCAGAATATGCTGGAGGAATGCGGCAAAAAAATGTCACCGGCGGCGTGGATTGCCCTGGGTAAAAAAACAGGCTTTGATTTCCGGCGTTCCGTTTCAGAGCTCGAAAAGCTCATCTCCTTCGTCGGAGAGAAAAATCTCATCGACAAAGATGACGTGGAAGAAGCGGTCGGCAAAACAAAAGAGGACGAAATTTTCGCTCTGACCAATGCCCTGAGCGAGAAGAATCAATTGACCGCGCTGCACGCCCTGAAAAATCTTCTCGATCAGGGCATTCATCATCTGATGATCGTGACGATGATTTCCAGAGAGATCCGATTACTGCTGCAGGCCCGGGCGTTGGTCGATTCCGGAAAACTGCCGAAATTCAACGCTTCCATGGAATATGGATGGTTTCAGAATGCTCTTTATCCGGCCTTCAGCGGATTAAATGAATCCGGGAAAAAAAATGACATTCTCATCTTCAATCAACATCCCTTCTCCGTCTATAACGCAATGCGTAACTGTCTGCGTTTCACCATCGACCGCTTGATTGACTCGCTGGAAGAACTGCTCAAACTGGAGCGTCTGCTCAAAACATCAGGCTCTAACCCGCAGCTTCTTCTCGAAAATTATTTGATCAAATTATGCGTCTGAGTTTTCGCGCAAGATTCCCTTTCCGTCATAAAAAAAGCCCTTTTAAAAAGGGCTTTTTCCGCGTTAACGAAAACCTTTCGGAAAATTCTTCAAATGGAAGGAAGGTTTTGCTGCGGTTCTCCCAGAAAGAACCGGCCGCTTTCAATCCATTCTTTTAATTGATGAGCAATCTGTCTGGCCTTGTAATAACTGGACAGAGGGGCGGTGATTATTTTTTTCCCGTCAAGGGTAATGACACCGCTGCGCAAATCTTTATAACTTACCTCGGCCAAAGGTTTAGGGCTGCCTTTGGGATAATCCATACCGTAATCGTAAACCTGGGCATAAATGTCTTCATCTTTGACTGCGGTAAACAGCGCCATCTCTTCATCTAAAACGGGAATAGGGATTCCTATGCCCACAAAGAGAGACACTCCGTAACCCAGAATACTTGCGCCCGTCAGCCATTCCGGAGACATTTCCTTAAGATTACCAATGACGGCAATGGTCCCGGCTCCTTCCCGGGGAACACCGTTCGCTCCGCGAAGTACATTAGGATTATGCTGGGTACCGGGCCAGGCGACAAACCCCTGCGCTCCGCCCAAAAATATGCGCGTGCCGATTCCGATGGTTCTGTAATAAGGATCATTAAATAACGGGCTTAATTGTCCGGATGTGGAATACGCCGCATTGGCCATCTGCGGACGAAGCATCCCCATGTAGGTGTAAATCGTTTTGTCGGACAGATTCACGGCACAATTGTAATTCTGATACGCGTTGCGGGGATTGAACAGAACCGCATCCCTCAAATCTTTTATCGTAATGTTTCTTTCGTATTTCCGGGCCGGATAGCAATCAGTTCCGTACCCTTCGGCACGGAGCTTGACAACATTTCCGGCGACAAGATCCTCAATCACGTGACCGCCGCCGTAATTAAATTCACCGGGATAGACACTGTTGAGCGGATCATTTTCGGCTACTTCCGTCGCGCCGATATAACAATCCACGGCGGCAAGACCGCCGTAAGCGGCAACATCATTCAACCATACTTTGGACGCCCGGATTTTCGGCGACGTATGTCCGAAATTCAGAAAAGCTCCCGATGAACACATCGGGCCGAATGTTCCGGTGGTCACAACATCGATTTTACGGGCTGCCTCGACTGCGCCGTGACGTTCCACGACATCGATCATCTCTTCCGCCGTAACGACAACCGCGCGTCCTTCTTTTATCTTTTCATTGATTTCTTTTATGGTTTTCTTAACTTTGAATTTTTTCATATTTTAACTTTGGTCAGCATATCATTATCGAAATTTATACCACTGTTTGCCTACAATTGCAAAAGCTAAGAAGCCGATTCGGTTGTGTGACCGAATCCTCCCGCTCCCCTGGAAGTATTTTCCAATGTTACCGTTTCTGTCCATTCGACCCGGCAAACCTTCTGAACCACCATTTGCGCCATACGCATGCCCCTCTGAACCGCAAATGGTTCCTCGCCATGATTCACAACAATCAGTCCGATTTCTCCCCGGTAATCAGCGTCAATGGTTCCCGGCGTGTTTAGAAGTGTGATGCCGTTTTTGAGCGCCAGACCGCTGCGCGGCCGGATCTGCGCTTCATAACCCTCGGGCAGTGCGATCGCAATTCCCGTGGCAATTTTTTTTCTTTGACCGGGTAAAATCACTTCTTCTTCCGCGACAGCGGCAAAAATATCCATACCCGCGGCCTGCTCCGTCATATACTGCGGCACTGGAATATCTTCGTTTCCCGTAAGTCTCTGAATACAAACTTTTACTTTTTCCATTTTTCTTAAGAATATAACTAATAAAATATTTTTTAGGTGAGAACTGTTCTGTATTCGTGAGTTCACGAATACAGAACGGATTTTTCTGATACACTCAGCGAGTGTCAAATCCCGCTTCGTTTTTGAAATTGAAATCTCACTTCTACTAACGCCTTAATGAGCCTTGACTATAATCTAGAGCGAATTATCCCGCCACCTTTTAGGTGGCAGGGACTAGCTTCATCTCGACTTGTCGGGACTCGCTTTCCTACGTCGCTTCGCTCCCAGGATAGTTCGCCTTACGCTTCACTATAATTCAGCTTGGCTCACTATCGTCGAATGTCACTATTTAACTTCCGCGCCCAGCGCTTCCTTGCGGCTGAGTCGAATCTTGCCGGATTTGTCAATTTCCAGCACCTTCACCGCAACCTCGTCGCCTTCCTGTAACACATCGGTTACCTTGGCAATCCGCTCCTTCGCGATCTGCGAGATGTGCAGCAATCCTTCCGTTCCAGGAAGAATTTCCACAAACGCGCCGAAATCAACAATCTTTTTGACTGTTCCGCGGTAAATCTTCCCGATTTCCGCTTCTTCCGTCAGCCATCTGACCATGCTCACGGCACGCGCCGCTGCTTCGGCATCGGCAGAAGCGATGGTCACAGTGCCGTCATCTTCCACATCAATGGTAACACCTGTTTCACTGATAATCTGTCGGATATTCTTGCCGCCGGAACCGATGACGTTGCGGACCTGATCCTCTTTCACCTTAACGGTTGTAATGCGAGGTGCGTAAAGAGATATATCAGATCTTGAAGCGGTCAGCGTCTCTCGAATCTTGCCAATGATGTGCATCCGTCCGTCTCTTGCCTGGGCCAGTGCTTTACGCAGAATATCTTCGGTAAGCCCGTCAATTTTGATATCCATCTGCATGGCGGTTACGCCTTTTTCCGTACCGCAAACTTTAAAATCCATATCACCGGCATGATCTTCATCTCCCAAAATATCGGATAAAATCACGACGTCACTTCCTTCTTTGAGCAGACCCATGGCGATACCGGCCACAATATCCTTCACCGGCACACCGCCATCCATCAAACACAGAATGCCGCCGCAGACGGTGGCCATGGACGATGATCCATTGGAAGATAAGATTTCCGAAACAATCCGGATGGTGTACGGAAATTCCTCCGGAGTTGGCAATACCGGGACCAGAGCCTTGCGGGCCAGAGCGCCGTGGCCGATTTCTCTTCGGCCGGGACTGCGCTGACCTTTTGCCTCACCCACACTGAAGGGAGGGAAATTGTAGTGCAGTAAAAACGTCCTGGTTTCCTCACCGCTGACATAGTCCATACGCTGTTCATCAGCGGATGTGCCCAACGTGAGCGCGGCCAATGCCTGCGTCTCGCCCCTACTGAACAGAGCGGAACCGTGAGCGCGCGGCAGTACACCGACTTCCGAACTGATCGGACGGATGTCGGTAGAAGTTCGGCCGTCGATTCGCTTCTTTTCCTGAAGAATCATGTCACGGAGAATACGGGATTCAAGGTGCTCGATCATTGCCGCCACTTTTTTACAAAGGACGGCATCTTCCCCGCCGATATTTTTTATAACAGCCGCGCGGACTTCGCCCAGTTTGCCGTAACGTTCCAACTTGCGCGGCATGGCATAACCTTCTTTCAAGCCGGGCAGCGCCTCTTCGCGCACGCGAGCAACAAGCGCTTCATCCGGCGCCGCTTCTTCAACCGGTCTCTTGGCTTTGCCGATGGCCGCCTGAATCTGATCCTGCAAATCAATCACCGGCCGGATGGATTCCAGACCGAATTTAATCGCATCGACAATGATTTCTTCCGGAACTTCTTTGGCTTCGCCTTCCATCATGACCAGTTCCACGTCATAAGGACGGCCGGAAGTTCCCGCCACTTTGCGTCCGACCAGAAAGAGATTCATTTCACTTTCCTTCATTTTTTCCGGATAGGCGTTGGCGACAAATTCACCGTTGATCCGACCGACCCGTACACCGGCGATCGGTCCCTTGAAGGGGACATCCGATATGCCCAGAGCGGCGGAAGCGCCGAGCATGGACGCGACATCCGGATCGTTTTCCTTATCCACGGATAAAACGGTGGCAATCAATTGCGTTTCCGAAAAATACCCTTTGGGGAATAAAGGACGAATCGCGCGATCGATGATGCGCGAGGTCAGGATTTCCCGTTCATTGGGACGCCCTTCTCTTTTGAAAAATCCGCCGGGAATTTTTCCCGCGGCGAAAGTCATTTCCTGATAATCAACCGTCAACGGCAGAAAGTCCACGCCTTCCCGCGTGGTTTTCAACGAAACTGCCGTAACCAGAACAACCGTGTCGCCGTAGTAAACCAGAATGGCCCCATCGGCCTGCGCGGCAACATAATTCGCCTTCAGGGATATGTTCCGCCCGGCGAAATCCGCACTGAATACATTACTCATTAATTTTCCTCCATGAATTGTTTGTGAGTGCTGGTCCTTTCAAATTCAAGGGCGAAACGCATAAGCCAACAACCATCCAACGATTGATTCGCTTACGGTCAGGTTGCCTTATGCCTTCCGCCCTTGAATAATTCTTTTACTTTCTCAGATTCAGACGTTTGATAACGCTTCTGTATCTTTCGACATCATTCTCTTTGATGTAATTGAGAAGCCTTCTTCTCTGGCCGACCAGCTTTAGCAGACCACGGCGAGAATGATGATCTTTCTTATGCGCCTTGAAATGCTCCGTCAAATACTCTATTCTGGCGCTCAAAAGAGCTATCTGGACTTCGGGAGACCCCGTATCCTTTTCATGTAGCCGATAGTCATTAATTACTGTCTTCCTTTTTTCCGAACTTAACACGCTATTTCCTCCTTTTACAATTTTAAAATAATTTAATGTTTGTTCTTAATTATTCTCTTTCACTGATAATTAAACACCCTGATAATTCTGGCGGCCTGCATCTTTCCATCGAATTCAGCAAAATTATTGACCGACGCCAGCATTTCCGCAACAGCCAGAAGGCTGCCGCCGCTGATGAATTTTATCATATCTCCCGCTTTAAGCAAGGGAAGATCATATTCTTTAAGCATAGCCACCGAAGGCTGCCAGCCATTGCGCAGTTTTGCCGCACAATGGTCTTTTAATTCGATCGTCGCCAAAAGCGGCAGCAGTTCCGTCATCGGCAGTATCTTTTTTGCCAGTTCCTTTTTCTGGTCCGCAGATTTATAATTATTTAAAATAACGGCCATATTTTCCGAAAAAATCCCGCTTTGCAGACGGCGCAAACCGCTCAAACAAGCTCCTGTCCCCAGCGCGTCACCGATATCCGAACAAAGCGTTCTAATGTAAGTACCCTTGGAACAGGCCACCCGGAAGATCACCCGGGGAAGGGAAACTTTTTCAATAACCAGACTGCGGATAACCACCTCCCGCGGCTTTAAATCCGGGAAGACCCCTTTTCTTGCCCATTTGTACATAGGCGTACCGCAGTACTTGATCGCGGAAAAAGCCGGCGGAATCTGTTTGATTTTCCCGATCATCCGCGGCATCACCGATTTTATTTCTTCCTCAGAAACCGGATGATCCGATTGGCTGATAATTTTTCCTTCTGTGTCCATCGTATCCGTCTTAACACCCAGCAGCATTGTGGCCAGATATTCCTTGTCGTCACCGGCCAGAAAACCGGCCAGTTTTGTGGCTTCATTCAGGCACACCGGCAGCACCCCGGTCGCCAGAGGATCAAGCGTTCCCGTGTGACCGGCTTTTTTTATGCCCAGTGTTTTTCTGACTTCACTGACAACGTCGTGCGATGTCTTGCCCGCCGGTTTGTCAATGACGATGACTCCGTTCATCATAAAAATTACAATTCCCTGACCGCCTCAATAATCTGCGATTTGATCGTTTCAATATCACCTTCCATCCAGCAGGAAGCGGCATGAATGTGACCGCCGCCGCCGAATTTCTTAGCCACTTTTTCCACGTTGAGTTTTGCCTTGGAACGCAGGCTGAGTTTGAAATGATTCTCGCCTCTCTGCGTATAAAGCACGGACACTTCAATGCCCTTGACGGTCCGCGGAATATCAACAAAGCCTTCCGTGTGTTCCCAGGCCGCTCCCGTGTCCGTCAAATCCTTCTGCGTGACAACCATGGAACCCACCCTGCTTTCCAGATCAAGGGACAGCGTCGAAAGCGCTCGGGCCAGCAGTTTCAGCCTGGCCGGAGAATCGCTTTCATAAATATTTTCCGCGATACGCTGGGGACTGGCGCCTTCTCCCACCAGAGTACCCGCGGCCAGAAACGTCTCTTTCGTCGTGCTGGAGTAACGAAAACTGCCGGTATCTGTGATAATCGCCGCGTATAAATTGGTGCAGATATCCCGGGACATCTTCACACCCATTTTCCTCATCAGCCGAAACACCAGTTCACCGGTGGAACTGGCCTTGGCGTCCAGCATTTTTAAAGAACAAAAACCGTTATTCGAAACGTGGTGATCGATGTTGATGAGTTTTTTAATTTTTCCGATTTCTTCCGCTTCGTCGCCGACTCTGCTCAGATCACTGCAATCCAGGACAATGCAGGTATCGTACTGTTCAATATTCGTTAAAGTATGCGAGATATTATGCGCCGCGGGAAGAAATTGATAGCGTTCGGGCGTGCGGTCCCGGTTATACACAACCGCCTTTTTACCCATGCCTTTCAGCATCAGATAAACAGCGAGTTCCGAACCGAGAGCATCTCCGTCCAGCCGCACGTGAGCGGTAATCAGAAAACTGTTTCCATCATGGATTGCTTCAATGATTTCACTGATCATTCTTATTTTCCTGTTCGGCTATCTGTGCCAGCAATTTTTCTATGCGGTTGCCATACCCGAAAGACGTGTCATGAAGAAACATCAGTTCCGGCACAAAACGCAGTTGCAAACGCTTTCCCAGTTCCCGTCTGATGAAACCGGCGGCCTGAGTCAGACCCGCTTTGATTTCGGCCGAACATTCATCCTTGCCCATTTCCACGAAATAAATCTTGGCATTACGCAAATCGTCGGTCACTTTCACCGATGTGATCGTCACCGAATGCAGACGCGGATCCTTTACTTCTTTACTGATAATTTCGGACATATCCGCCCTGATCAATTCGGCAACTCTATCCGCTCTTTTAAAACTCATCGTATTTCTTTGTATCCCAATCCGTCGCTTCCAGAAAACTGGAGACAACCATAATTTCCGTTTTGCTGTTCAGTATTTCGGCAACCTGGAGGTTATCAATAAACCTCAGCAGATGGTTGACCTTGCCGTTAATATAACGGGAATCATTGCCGACAACAGCAAAAGATATCTCGGCCCGTTTGTAATTATCAAGATGGCCCGTTTCCGCAATGGAAACATTAAATTCATTTTGCGCGCGTTTTAAAATTCGGTTTAAAACGCTTCTTTTGCTTTTTAAAGAGCCGCTTTCCGGGATCCTGAGATTGATGATTCCGTATCCAACCACCATAATAATTCCCCGAAAAACTTATTCATCCGGGAAGTCCGTAAAGTTTTAGCGGCCTCCCGTTTTGAGATCTCTATGTCTGTTCAAGATGTTATTCCAATTTCTTTTCCAGCGTTTCTATGGTGTACGCCTCAATAACATCGCCCGGATGAATATCATTGAATCCGTCGATGCCGATACCGCATTCGAAACCGGTCAATACTTCCCGCGCGTCGTCCTTAAACCGCCTCAGTGATAAAATTTTCCCGTCAAAAACAACAACACTGTCACGAACCAGTTTGAGATTGCTGGTGCGCATGATCTTGCCGTCCGTCACCATACAGCCGGCGATGGTTCCGATCTTGGGCACCTTGAAGAGTTCCCGGACCTCGGCTCTTCCCTGCACCACTTCCCTGTACTCGGGCTCCAGCAGCCCTTCCATTGCCGCCCGCACGTCCGCAATGACGTTATAAATAATATCGTAAAGTTTTATTTCCACGCCTTCCCGCTGGGCGACTTCCACCACCCGCGCATCCGGCCTCACGTTGAATCCGATAATAATCGCCTGCGAAGCGGACGCCAGCAACACATCCGTCTCGCTGATGGCGCCGGTAGAGCTGTGGATAATTTTCAGTTTGATGTCATCAGTGGAAAGCTTTTTCAAGGCATCGGAAATCGCTTCGATCGAACCCTGCACATCCGCTTTGATGATGACATTGCATTCCTTCACGCCTTCCTTCATCCGTTGATAAAGTTGTTCGAGAGTCACCTTGGACAAAGAAGAAAGTTCTTTTTCCCGGGCTTTTCTGGTCCAGTAATCAGCGATATTGCGCGCTTTCTTTTCATCTTCCACACCGAAAAATTCCGCGCCGGTTTGCGGTACACTGGAAAACCCGATGACTTCCACCGGCATGGACGGACCGGCCTCTTTCATGCGCCGCCCCTGATCGTTAATCAACGCGCGCACACGGCCGAATTCCGTTTTGGAAATAAAGGAATCGCCTTCCTTCAGAGTGCCTTCCTGAATGAGAACGGTCGCCACCGGGCCGCGTCCTCTGTCCAGTTTCGCTTCAATAATAATTCCGCGCACTGGACGATCGGGATCGGCTTTCAGCTCCATCACATCGGCCTGTAGCAAAATCATTTCCAGCAGTTCTTCAATGTTGATTTTCTTTTTGGCGGAGACTTCGCAGAAAATCGTATCACCGCCCCACTGCTCGGACAAAAGCCCGTGTTCGGTCAGGGATTGTTTGATTTTTCCCGGATCGGCGCCCGGCTTGTCAATTTTATTAATCGCCACGATAATTGGAACGCCGGCCACCTTGGCGTGATTAATCGCCTCGACGGTCTGGTTCATGACGCCGTCATCCGCGGCCACAATCAAAACGACAATGTCGGTCACCTGTGCTCCGCGCGCCCGCATTGCCGTGAACGCTTCGTGACCGGGGGTATCCAGGAAGACAATGTCCCGGTCGTTGATGTGCACGTGATAGGCGCCGATAGCCTGTGTGATTCCTCCCGTTTCGCCATCGGTGACGTTGGTCTGTCTGATCGCATCCAGCAGCGATGTTTTTCCGTGATCAACGTGTCCCATGATGGTCACCACCGGCGCACGCGGCTTGAGATTCTCCGGAGTGGAAGGAGCTTTCAACAAGGATTCATCAAATTCGACATCCGCTGACTCCACCTGGAAACTGAATTCACCGGCGACCAGGCTGGCCGTATCGAAATCTATGGCCTGATTGATGGTCGCCATCACGCCCATCGATATCAATTTGTTGATGATTTCACTGACCTTGATGCCCATCCTTTTGGCCAGTTCACCGACTGTAATGGATTCGCCAATCTTAATGCGCCTTTTAATCGCTTTCGGGACAGTGATCTCCGTTTTCTTCATTTTGACCGGAGCGGCTTTCTTGCCTTCCCGCCATTTGGTGAAAGTAACTTCCTGATCGTCGTCCTGTCGTTTAAGTCTCTTTTCGATCTTTTTCTCTAAAATCTTCTTGGTCGGTATTTTCTTGTCTTCTTCGATCAAAACTTCGACCGGAACTTTGCCCTTTCTTTTGGGCTTTTCCGAAGGTGGTGTGGATATTCTTTCACCGGGTTTCAGAGGAACCTTAGGAGCGGCGGGCCTGCCGGATTCCGGTCTGATAATTTTATGTTTGGTAATAAGGGTCGGCTTTACAGAGACGGCCGGCTTTTTCCCCGGTGCCGGAGCGGCGGCAGGAGCCTCTTTTGTTTCCGGTTTTTGAGCTTTTTCGTCGGCGGGAATCTGTTCTTCGACCGGCTGTGCGGCGGACGCAGATTTTTCCACAGTCTGCACCGAAATTTCCTTCGCTGCGGGTATTTCCGCAACCGATTGGTCCACCGGCGCGCCTGTTTCCGCCTTCGTTGCATTTTCTGCCGGTGGTTCAAGCGGGGCTTCCGCCGGTTTTTCTTTTTTGACCTTTTCAGCTTTTGCGGCGGGAGTTTTAAGCAAAGCTTCTTCGGCCGATTCTTTTTCCGGAGTTTTTGCTTCCTCAGCAGGAGTTTCTTCCGGAGGTTTCTCAACGGCGGTAACGACCGTACGGCGCCTGATAACCGTCGTCTTTATTCTCTGCTCCACAACTTCGCGAAGTTCTCCGGCGGTCAGTTCTTTTTTCGCTCTCTCCACATCTGCTTCATCCAGTGAAGAGGAAGCCGACTTAACCGAAATGCCGATTTTCTCCAAACGAGCTATCAGAACCTTGCTCTCCATTCCAAGCTCTTTGGCTAATTCATGAACCCGCTTTTTAGGCATGCGTAAAAATCTCCATGTAAAATTTCTTAATTTTCAGATGACGAATCACTTTTATTGCCAGCGATTTCCTCGTTTAAAATCTTACCAGCCGTTTCAATCCACTGCTGGGCTGTCTTTTCACCGATTCCGGGAATCTGAGATAACAGTTCCGGTTCCGTTGCGGCGACCATGGCAATACTCTTTATCCCTTTGCTGAAGAGCTTGTCCGCCATCGCGGGGCCGATGCCTGTAATCTTGGTCAGATCGTTTTGGCTTGCTTTGCCTTCCTCCTGCTCCTGCGCCATCGTTTCGCTCTTCATATCAATGTTCCAGCCGGTCAGCTTCACCGCCAGACGGACATTCTGTCCGTTCTTGCCGATGGCTAGAGAAAGCTGATCATCGGGGACAATCACGGTCATGGTCCGGTTTTCCTCATCGATAAAAACCCGGTTGACCTTGGCGGGAGAAAGAGCGCTGCTGACATACTTGGCCTGATCCTCGCTGTAAGGAATAATATCAATTTTTTCGCCGCGCAATTCCTGCACCACACTCTGCACGCGCGATCCCCTCATTCCCACGCACGCGCCCACGGGATCAATATCCTTGTCTTTGGATTTAACCGCAATTTTCCCCCGTTTACCGGGTTCCCGCGCCACATTGATGATATCGATCAACCCTTCGGAAATTTCCGGAACTTCCACCTCAAACAGCGCTTTCAAAAATGCCGGATGTGTGCGGGAAAGGATAATCTGCAGTCCTTTGGCGCTCTTTTTCACCTCCACGATATAGGCGCGGATTCTTTCGCCGCGCTTGTATGTTTCGCGGTGAATCTGTTCCGCCGGCGGCACAATGCCTTCCGCGCGTCCGAGATTGACAACGATGCTGCCGCCTTCAAATCTCTGCACAAAACCGTTGACCAGCTCGCCCCTGCGATCCTTGTATTCATCGTAAATATTGTCGCATTCCGCATCTTTCACTCTCTGAATGATGATCTGCTTGGCCAGTTGCACGGCAATCCTTCCGAAGGCGCTTGTTTCGATCTTCATTCCCAGACTGTCGCCGGGCTCGGCCCCTTCATCAAGATGTCTTGCTTCCTCTCTGGAAATTTGCGTTTCCGGATGCAGAACCTTGTCCACAACCGTTTTAAACTGAAAAACCTCTACTTCTCCGCTCTCATCATTATAATGAGCTTCTATTTCCACATTTTGTCCGAATTTTTTACTGGCAGCAGTAAGCATTGCCGCTTCGAGGGCTTCGACGATAATTTCCTTGCTTATTCCTCTGTCCTTACCCATCTGCTCGATCAGACGTTTAAGTTCTGGCAACATTTAAAAATTCCTCCCTTTTCTTCGCTGATATACTAGAATTTCAGCCTGCCGGCATTAATTCCCGTAAAAAGCCTATTCTTTGTCATCGGCAAGATTGGCTTTTAAAATATCCTGCCGCGGAATCCGATAATTTTTCCCGGCAACTTCCACTAAAACAAATTTACGTCCGGCTTCCTGAATATAATCAACAAGAATGCCGTGAAAATTCTTGCTTCCTTCAATTTTGACCGCCGTTTTTATGTCCACCCTGGAATTTCTGTATTTCAAAAAATCCTCATCGCGGGATATCGGCCGGTCGAAACCGGGCGAAGAAACCTCCAGGGTATAAGATCCGTTGATCACCTCTCGAATATCGAAAACATCACCTAACTGATCGCTGATGCTGGCGCAATCATCCAGCGAAATCCCCCCTTCTTTATCCAGAAATAAACGAATAATCCAGCGAGAATGCATCTTTATACATTCCACGTGAATCAATTCCATTCCTTCAGAAGCAACAACCGGCTCGGCTAACTGCCGGATTTTTTCTTTAACATCAAAGTCCATAAACTCTCAGAAAATAAAAAAGTGGGCACGGGCCCACTCATCAATACAACCTTATCGATGGTTTGGTAATTTGCTAGCATATCCATAAGGACAAAGCAAGCAAAATATTGAGGCGGATTAGCGCCTTTTTTGCTCATCGCAAGGAGAAATATACCCGGGCAATGTCCCTCTGCGCTTAGCGGATGGGACTATTTCCAACAGCCTTTGGTATCGGATACTCCGGATAACATTTCGAGCATCACGTCATTCGCTCTTTACAAGTCTTACGACGACTTACCAATTTCAATGCGCCTATAGTGACCCCATGGTGCCCTTCAGGGTAGTTAGGTTATTCGTTTTTGAAATTGGAGTTTCATTCCCACGTCACAGAGCTAGTTCTTAGCGGGTGTCATTAAAAACACCTTGACAAATTAACGCTGTTAAATAACATTAGCCCCCCATGAGCGGGCGTAATTCAGTGGTAGAATGTCAGCTTCCCAAGCTGGACGTCGCCGGTTCGAGCCCGGTCGCCCGC
>CAZIJZ010000033.1:0-29011 GCA_964539765.1 uncultured Smithella sp. | reverse complement strand
ATCTGCGGTGCGGGCATTATTCTCCTTCACAATCGAAAAGCAAATTTTATTTAGGCGCTTCCCGCTGTTTCCAATCCAGCGGCATGAAATCCCTTTATCCTGCATCTATTTGATATGAGACTAAGTGTGACGATTTTTAATGCTGTTTAATTAACTCTTTTGATTTGATTTGTAAATAATAAAAAGTTTGGGGGCAGATTGCAGACGATCAGCAAGACGTCTTCCCGGCGGAGCCGGACTTTAGCCTTCGGTCAAAGCGGGATGCCCGACACGATGAAATGCTAATCCACCTTTTTTATATGTTTTTTGATGAATGCCGCGATTTCTTCATTGGCGATTCTCGCTTCGGGAATGTAAACGGCGGATTGGAAAACATGAAACAGGTCTTCCCATTCTTTAAGCGTGCAATCGACGCCCGCTTTTTTGAGGGCATCGGCCATGCGCAGAGAATCGCTGTACAGCATTTCGGACGTTCCCACATGAATGAGCACCGGCGGCAGTCCGCTCAAATCGCCATACAGAGGAGAGACAAGCGACGAGCGTAAATTGGCATTTTGGGCGTAAAGTTTAGCCATATGAACCATGCTGGACCTGGTGAACATGGGGTCCACATCGGCTTTGGTTTCCATGGTTTCACCTGAGTGCTCGAGATCAACCCACGGCGACATGGCAAACGCGGCGGCGGGAAGCGGATCGCCGTTTTCTTTCAGTTTCAGCAGTGTCGCAAAGGTCAGGCCGCCTCCGGCTGAATCGCCGCCGATGACGATTGATCCGGCGGGAACGCCCTGCTGTAAAAGCCAGCGATAAGCCGAGACCGCGTCTTCTATGGCGGCGGGATAAGGATTTTCCGGCGCCAGCCGGTAATCCACGGACAAAACCCTGATTTGGGACAGTTCGCTCAGCAATCCGGTGATTCCGATGTGGGTTTGGGGAGAACCCATGGAGTAGGCTCCACCGTGCAAATAGAAAATCGTTGCGTTGCTGTTTGCGTTCTGTTGAGCCGCGCTGACCCACAAGGCTTCCGGACCTCCGGCGTTCACCTGTTCAATGGCGCATCCGGCCGGCGGCAGGGAAAACGACATCATTCCCGCCATTCCCTGACGTAAAAGTTCAATGGGCAGATTGCTGACATCCGGTAATTTCATCGACGCCATAAAGGCCGTTACATTTTGCGCTTCCTGACTGATCATTCGTTACACCTCTTATCCAATTTTCGCCTGACGTCCGGCGGAGCATAACTACAACAGACGGAAGGAACCTGTCAATCAAATACCGGATATTTTTCCTGCCGATTATTTTTCCGGAAAGGAAGGAAGACGAAAACAATTTTTCATATTTCATCCGTAGCCGCCTGGAACTGTTTTACGGCAGCCACCGGCTCAGGACGCGATAAGTATCCCGGGCGCTGATCGGTTTGGCAATGTAATCGTTCATTCCCGCAGCCAGACATTTTTCCTTGTCTCCACTCATGGCCTGAGCCGTCATGGCGATGATGGGCAGTGATTTGAATCTTTTATCCCGCCGGATCATCTTTGTCGCCTGGTATCCATCCATTTCGGGCATTTGTATGTCCATCAGCACCAGGTCGAATTTTTCCTGCTTGATTTTATCAAGAGCGTCTTTTCCGTTTTCGGCCATCACTACTCTCAGTCCCGCTTTCTGAAGAATTTCTCGCGCGACCTGCTGGTTGATGAAATTGTCCTCCACCAGCAATATCCGCTTGCCGGCCAGTTGCTCCGTCGAATGAGCCTTGACCGGATGATTGACTGCGGAAATGCCCTTCTTCATCTTTTGACCGAAGACGTTCATAATTTCATCAAAAAGGTTTGAACGGTGAAAGGGCCGGTTTAGAAAATACGTTACTCCCAATTCTCCGGTGAGGGATCTGATTTCATCCTGATTGGATGCTGAAACGATCATCACGACGGGAATCCTGGCTAACGCGGCATTCTTTCTGATCATCCTGACTGTTTTTATGCCGTCCCAGGCCGACATTTCTGATTCGATAAACAGAACATGAAAGTTGTCTTTCTCTTTCAGGATTTTCAACGCTTTTGATCCTGAAGCGGCGGTGTCAACTTTAAATCCGAAACTTTCCAGATAATCCCCGAGAATTTCCTGAGCGGTCGGACTTTCATCAACAACCAGCGCCCTTTTATTTTTTAAGTTTGTTACAGAGAGGGTCGTTTTGCCTGCTTTTTTCTTTTTTCCCAGTCCCAGGGGGATCAGAAAAGTAAAGGTACTGCCTTTCCCCACTTCACTTGTCACCTCTATTTTTCCTCCCATGAGCTGTACGATCTGCCTGGAAATGGCCAACCCGAGACCGGTTCCGCCGTAGCGTCTCGTGACCGAGCTGTCCGCCTGCGTGAAAAGTTCGAATAAATTACCTATCTGCTTCTTCGTCAGGCCGATACCCGTATCTTTCACGGAAAACTTTAAATGAATATAATCTTTGCGGCCGCTCCTGAATCTGTCGGACAATTCCACCCGGACAACCACTTCGCCTTTTTCCGTAAACTTGACGGCATTTGCGATCAGGTTCATCAGCACCTGTTGAAGACGCAATGGATCTCCTTTCAATAAGAGAGGAACATTCCTGTCGATGTGGAAGAACAGCGCCAGCCCTTTTTGCACGGCGTTCTGATACGTGATATCGGAAATATGCGTTATGATTTCTTCAAGATTGAAATCGAGTGTTTCCAGCTTCATCTTGTCCGCTTCTATCTTGGAATAATCGAGAATATCATTGATGATGACTAACAGACCCTGCGCCGAAGATTCTATTTTGTTCAGATAATCTCTCTGTTTTTCCGTCAGATCAGCCTGAAGGGCAAGATTGACGAGACCGATGATGCCGTTCATCGGTGTGCGGATTTCATGGCTCATATTGGCCAGAAAAGCGCTCTTGGCTTTTGTGGCCTCCTCGGCGATTTCCTTGCTTCTCAGACTTTCCTCAAGAGATTTTTCCTTGGCTTTGATCTCGGTGACATCCCGGATCACTTCAATGGACCCGATGCGATTCCCGTCTTTGTCGAAAAGCGGAGCCGCCACATGCCACAAATGCGCTCCCTGGCCGTCGCGCAACTTGGGTATATATGATTCGGCGTAAATCTTACTGCCGCGTTCCACATATTTGTATGACGCTTCTATTTCTTTGTCCGTTCTACCCAGAAGATCAATGATGACAGGCCTCCGCCGCCCGTAAAAGGGCATCGCGTATTCGTAACGACCTTCACCCAGCATGGCGTCTTTTCTTATGCCCGTCATTTCTTCGATGGCGCGATTCCAGGCAATCACTCTGCCGTCGCGGTCGATAACATACGTTGCGTCGGGAATGAATTCGATGATATCGTTAAGCCGCCTGGTCAGCGAAAGCAGTTCTTCCTCCGCTTTCTTGCGCGCGGTAATATCCCGGGCGATTCCCTGTATGGCCACCGGTTTTCCGTTGGACATGATGTTTGCTCCCTGAGTTTCCACATAAACGGAGTTTCCGTTTTTATGGCGCAATCGGAGCTCCCGCAGGCCTTGCTGCACCCCGTATTCTCTGATTTCCCGGATAATTTCCAGTGCAGTGGGCATCTGGTCGTCATCCAAAAGGCTGATAACAGACAAAGAAGATATTTCATCTTTTGTATAACCGATCAGCTCAAGGGCGGCGGAATTGGCGTCCAGAAACTGCCCATCGAAGCTGACGACAAAAACAAGATCGATCGATTGCTCGAAAAGGGCCTTATATCTCTCCTCCGTTTCTTTTAATTTATTCTCCGCCTGCTTGCGTTCGGTAATGTCGTGAACCAGAGTCAGGATATAGTTTTCCTTATCGATTTCAATGATCCGCGAGGAAAATAGCACATTGCGGATGTTGCCGTCTTTGCGCTTAACCATAATCTCCGCATTTTTAATTTCCCAGGAATTAGTTAATGTGTTCAGGACTACTTCACGTTCCTTCGGATTGACAAATAAATCGAAATCTCCGAGGGAACCGGAGATGACTTCCCTGTGTGAATAACCGGTCCAGCGCGTAAACGCCTCGTTCACATCGATAAATTTCAAAGTCTTGGTGTCGTTGATGGCCATGGGATCCGGACTGAAATGAAAGATCGTGGAAAATTTTTTCTCGGATCTGGCGATTCTTTCTCCGGCCCACTTGCGTTCGGTGATGTCACGGGAAATGCCGCCGAGAATGACGTCGCCGTTTTCCAGCAGAACAGGAAATTTGGTTGTCTCATATACTCTTTTACCCAGGCGTTCCTCAACAATCATGATTGATTTTGTTCGCATGACCTGTGTGTCGTTCGCCCGAAATTTGTTGGCCATATGCGGCGGCATCAACTGAAAATCGTCTTTCCCGATAATGTCTTTTTGATCTTTATCCAGAATTTCTTCCATGGCCTTGTTGACCAGAATGTAGCGGAATTGACTGTCCTTGAGATAAACAATATCGGCCGTCGCGCTGATGAAGGTGCGATAACGCTCTTCGCTTTCCCGGAGAGCGACTTCCATCTGCTCCCGCTCCGTAACGTCGCGCAGAATCATGCAGCTTTGCAGGGTTCCTGCTCTGTCCGGAAAAACAGACGACGTGAGTTCGGCGGTGAAGCGCGTCCCGTCTTTCCGGAAATGAAAAAGCCTGCCGCTCATTCTGCCGGTCCGAACGCGTTCCTGCAGTAATGGTTCCAAACGGGGATCCGATGTATCCACCAATCCGGTACGTCCAGCGTCAATGATCTCCTGCTTTGTGCGGCCGAACATTCTGCAGGCCGCTGTGTTGACATCAAGAATGGTACCGTCGTCGGGTCGTGTCAATAAAATCGCATCCATGGAATAATCGAACAGCGAGCGATATTTCAACTCGTTCTCCCGGATGGCTTCCTCGGCCTGTTTGCGTTCGGTAATATCCCGCCCGACGGCAAGAATTCGTCCCTGACCGCCGATATCGGTTTTTTTTAACTGTATTTCCATCCAGAAAGTTGTTCCGTCTTTCCTACGGGCCAGCCATTCAAATATTTGCGATCCTTCGTTGATCGTTTTTTTGATGAGCCTTAGCACGTCGTCTTCCGTATTTGCCCGTGGGTCACCGCTTAAATCAACGACCTTGCCCCCGAGAACTTCTTCTTTGGAATTGAAGCCATAGATTCTGAGCATCGAATCATTAACATCGATAATTCTTCCGCTTTCTGCATCGTGAATAAAAATGGCTTCCGACGAGGCGTTGAATATTTCCCGGTATTTCTTCTCGCTCGCCCGCAGCAATTCCTCGGCCTGTTTGCGTTCGGTAATATTGCGGATAACGCCTTTAAACCCGATGATACCGCCGGACGAATCCTTGCGCAGCATAATCGAGGTCTCGATGAATATCCGGGAGCCGTCTTTTCTTGTGATCGCCCAGTCATAGCCCTCTGAAGGCCGTTCTGTTTTATATACTCTGTTGAATGTCTGATAAACTTGCCGGGTGGTTTCGTCATTCGCCGAAAGACGGCTGTAATTCATTCCCATCAATTCGTCCCGGTAAAAACCCGACATCCGGCATATCGAATCGTTGAAAAAGGTAAAATTGCCGGCCAGATCCACTTCAAAATATCCTTCACGAATAGTTTCCAGAATATTCCGGTATTTTTCTTCGCTTCGCTGAAGCTCTTCCTCCGCCTTTTTTCGCTCGGTTCTATCCCGCACGACACCGCGGAACGCAACGATCTGACCGGCTTCATCTTTGACGGCCGATATGGATGTATCCAGATATTTTTTTTGCCCGTCTTTTGAGAATATTTCGTATTCCAGATTTTTCTCCGGCTCGCCCGTTATGAAGACCCTGTGATAGGACTCGAATACTTTCCGGGCATTTTCTTCATCCATGATGTCCCGATAGCTCATTTTCATTAATTCTTCTTTGGGATATCCGTCTATCCGGCAAAGCGCTTCGTTGACAAAAATGAATTCACCTTTCAGATCGAGTTCCGCGTATCCGTCTTCAATATTCTCAATGATGGTCCGGTACCGCTCCTCGCTCTCTTTCAGCTTGTCTTCGGCCAGCTTGCGATCCCTGATATCCCGGCAGACAAACACAAAGCCGACCGGTTCGCCTTCCTTGTCGCGGATAACGTCGCCATTCACCTCAAAGGGAATTACCCGTCCGTCCTTGACAATGAGGTTATATTCTTTGGGGCCCAATTTATTCTCAAGCATCAGCAACGTGTTGATCATCATTATTTCATGGTCCTTGGGAGCCACAAACGAAATCATGTTCCGGCCTTCGATTTCATCCCGTTGATAACCGCTGATCCGGAGAGCGTGATCATTGACGAACAGAATTGTGCCCTCCAGGCTGGTTCGAATAACAACGTCCGGCATGGTATCGATCAGTCTTGAATATAATTCCTTGCTCTTGCGCAACGATTCAAGCGCGGCATCCTTTTGCAGTTCCGCCAGTTTCTGTCTGTCTCTTGTTTTTGCTTCCTCCAGCTCCCGGGTGATGGCCGGACAAAGACGGGACAGATTGTCTTTCATCAGATAATCATGAGCGCCCATGCGCATGCACTCGGCGGCGGTTTCCTCGCCGATGGCTCCGGATATAACGATGATGGGAATGTTGAGTTTGGTCTGCTTTAACAAAGTGATGGCCGCAGGCGCGTTAAATTTCGGCATTTTATAATCGCAAATAATGATGTCCCATTGCTTTTCCTCGAGAGCCTGCGCCATCGCCGCGGCGGTTTCTACCCGCTGGTGAACCGTTTCGTATCCGGCTTTTTTCAGATGCCGAATGATCAGCAACACATCATCTTCCGAATCATCAACCATCAACACTCGCAGTATTTTGGGTTTGCCGGGTTCGGATTTCGTGCCGTTCGTTTCCGATGCCATTATTTTTTCCATGCTCATCCTTCTTTATTTGTCTTTGTCGGAACTTATATCCTGATTAAGATTTTTTATAGAATACTTCGCAAACCCTCCTGAATGATTGTTTTCAGAATCCGGGAAACGTTTATATGATAAATTTCGAATTTCCAACAATATTTCTGCTTTCTTTTTGGTCAATCACGAAAAGAAAAAACGGATATCTTTTTTAAATTGCAATACGCAGTTCTGTATGAGCTGAGCATTTAAAGTAATTTAAAATAACAGGACAGACAAGATTAGCTAAATGAACTTGTGTATTTCGTTCAGCAGCGCTTTTAAATCATAAGGCTTGGCCATGAAAAAATGTTGGCCGATCATATTATTACGGGTTTCTTCTTCTTTTTTGGTCAATAAAGCCGTCAGGAATATGATGGGAATATCGCTGGTCTGCGGATCGTTTCCCAGTATGTTTCCGACATCTCCTCCGCTGATGCCGGGCATGTTGATATCCAGCAGCAAAAGAGCCGGGCTTTCTTTTTTAGCCAGTGTAATGGCTTCCTTACCATTCTGAGCGGTAATAACGACAAAACCTTCTTTCGTCAGATCATTTTCAACCAGTTTCAAAAATACTTTGTCATCATCGACCACAAGAATTTTTTTTGCTTTACTCACCGGAAACCTCCTTTTTAACTTTTTCAAAATTGGTCCTCAATTTTCCGATATGGACCTTGATACCAGTAATATCCTTTTTCTCCATTGCCCCTGTTTCTATTGCCTTTGCAAGCTTCTGAATTCCGCTTATCCGCAGGTTTCCCGCAGACCCACTGATCAAGTGCGCTTTTTTGCGCATTTCTTCATAATTTTTTCTTTCAGCCGTTTTTTCCAGTATCTTTAAAGCAGACTCTGTCTGCTCAATAAAAACATTCAACAATTCATCGAACATTTCTTCGGAAATATTGATTTCTCGCAAAGCTCTTTTCTTTTCGATCAGCATGAAATTCCTCCGGAGAAGATTCTTCAACCAACATCAGATGACTGACTTGCCGGAATGTATTGCCGCTTTCCCATGATCGTTGAAATTACAACTTGTGCTTATATATTACAATAAAGTTAGCGGATTGTATAGTCCTTCTTTGTTTCTTTGATCCGGTAAAATATAAATTTTAAAAAAGCTCCAGACTCGTTAAGCAGTGTGAAAAGTTCATGAATTTCAGAGACCGAATTTAAAGAAACAACCATGCCTTTTTCTCTTGATTCGGACGATCACAAAATCACTTTTTAATCGGTCCGAATCGTCATACGTCCAACCGTTGCCGCTCTTGATCAGAAAAAAAATTACCGAATATTGTTCATGAAAGTTATTATCAATATTAACTAATTTATCAATGATTCCTGTTCATTGTTCTCTTAGCGGGCTATTTTTTTGTTGACAAATTAAAAAATTATTGTGTATTTAAGCCACAAATATTTCAACCAATTCGCAAAGGGGGTATTTTTTATGATTAACGCAGGTTGTGGTGGTGAAGTAGTAGGAACTTAAAACGGAACAAATAGGCAGGGAGTGACGAAAAAGAAATTTTTTCTGTTTTCCCTGCCTATTTGTATGTTGTGTAGAACAGTAGGATGATCAGTGAACATAATGCACAAATTTATTGTTTGTTTCAAACACAATAATTAATCTTCAGTTTCATACCGTGCTGAAGATATTTGATTTCTAAAAATAATTTTCTTCACAAATCATTATCGGAAAAAATATGCAATGGATCAATCTTTCAATCTGAGGAAAAGTGTTGTCGTTATATCCATTCTCGCCGCCCTCTGCCTGCTCAAGCATCCCTATTACGGAATCTGGCATGATGGGGTCGGCTACACTTTCCTGGCCCTGAAGCATTTGTATCCGCATATATTTGCCAACGACCTCTTCAGTAAATTTTGGATGCAGGACAATTACACGATCTTTCCCCGAATCTATGCCGGCTTAATTAACGCTTTTGGAATATACAAAAGTGCTCTTTTATTGACGATTGCCGGTCAACTGTTATGGGTTTTTGCCGCTGTAACGTTGTTTCGGATATTTCTTCAAGATAAAAAGTTATATATTGCTCTGGCTATCGTCTTCTTTATTAAGGCGGGTTATGGAGGCTTTAATTGTCTTCAATATGCCGAGATATTTGTAAACCCGAGGATATTTTCAGAGGCGCTTTGCATCTTTGGAGTAAGCTGTCTTCTAAAGCAAAGAAACATTACTTCTTTTGTCTTTTTTCTCATATCCTTTTTCGTACACCCATTGATGACTCTCTGCTCAATCCTTATTGCGTATATATATCTTGTGCTGACGTATCCCCGCTTCTTATTTTCAGCCCCCATCCTTGTCGCAGCCGTTTTATTGCTGGGATTGTTTAAAATAGAACCGTTGACAGGGTTATTCCGTATCATGCCGACTGAATGGTACGAAATTACAAAGTCAAGGTCCAGCTTCATGTTTTTAAGCCAATGGCCTTTAATTTCCTGGACCTCTCTTTTTTATACCATTTCCATAACATCCGCGGCCTGTTTGTTTTCCGACGGGTTCCTGCGTCGTCTATTTCTGGCTTCCATGATCGGAGCCTGCTGCGGAATGTTAATCAGTTTCGTCGGGGGTGAATTATTTAGAATTGAATTCTTAATGCAGATACAAATATGGCGAGTGCTGTGGTTTCTCCAATTTATCTCCGCTCTTGGCACTGCAGTAATTATTATTAATATTCTTGAACAAGAAAATAACAAATTATTGTTCTGTTGTTTCTTTATATTGACTTACTACAGCTCTTCCCTGGGCATGATCAGTTTTGGCGTCTCGCTTATATTCTTTTATCTTTGTGTTCGCATATCAAGGCAAGATATAATTTCTTTCAATATGCTGCGACCTTCCATATTTGGGATTATGTTTGTGACTATAATCATCGTCATGATTCTCTCTTATATGATCAGTCCAATAGGTATTTTCATAAAAAGCGATTTCAATACGAAGTTGCTGGCGCCATTGGTTGAATCAATTCCTTTGACGCTTTTTTCTCCTTTAATCTTATGCCCTGTAATCTTCTTTCTCTACTATTTCGGGGATAAAAAGATTTCTATTAAAATAGCTTTTTTATCTTTTGTGATCTTAATATTTTCACTTGCCGTATGGGATCGCCAGTCTTCATGGTCTAAAACGCTTGAGCGCAATGAAGATGAAACAGCATTCTTCAGGAATGTATTACCATCAGACGCCACCATTCTATGGGATGGCTCGGCTGCTAATGTCTGGTTTGGTGCGCGGAGAAAGTCTTACATATCCGCGATTCAAGGCGCGGGCGTAGTATATAATCAAGAATCGTCATTGGAATATGCAAAAAGGATAAATCTTATTCTTCCGTTGACAGATGAAAATCCCTTCAAATCAAAAGACATCGTCAAAAGACAGATGTGGCAGCTGGATGAAATAAACTTTAAGCCAAATTATACTACCGTGTGCCGTAACGCGGAAGAGCTGGATTATATCGTCTCGACAGAAAATATTCCCGGAGAATCCATTGCTCACTGGCGTTCTACAGTTCCGCAGGTAAAAATGCGGAATGGGCACGATGGAACATCGGAAATGATAAAGTATTATGATTTCTATCTTTATGATTGCAACATACCCAGGAAGGTTAGATAATAAAAATAATTTTGCTTGTAAAAGGTTCATATATTTTTATGCTCAGTGAGGAATTGGAAAAATGGAATTAGACAAAACCACATTAAAATATCTGGAAGATCATTATGGGAAAAGCATCCTTCCGTTGTCCAAATTCGAAAATGCATACTTTCTGGGCACAAGTCCGATAGAAGTTTTTTTCCTGTATAAGAAAATCAATTCCATCTCCAAGATGAAAGAAAGCCTTTTAAAGACTATCGAGTATTATAATCTGTACTCCAGTCGTTTGATTATGACGGAGGACAATAAATTTGCCCTGCAGTACTGCACGGATGGCGCAGTAGCCAATCCGTTGCCGCCTGTCGATGCAACTTTTGCCAGCATGGATATCGATGATTTAATCAAAAAGATGCATCATGTTAAGACACTGCCGGGTGAGCCTCTTTTTGCCGTTACAGGCGTACCCTTGAAAGATGGAATATTTGCCGGCATCAGTCTGTCGCACGCGGTGGGTGACGGCATTTCAATCCTGCTGTTTCTTTACGCCTGGATGTGTATTGCCGAAGGCAAGGAGTTTCTGCGGCCGTCAGGGCAAAGATTATTCAAAGGCCTCCCCATCGGTTCCGATAAAATTGATAAATCACTGACGCCGTCATTTTCCGAGCTGAGAAAGGGAATTCAAAATCAAGTCAACAACGTCAATACGATAAAAACATATACGACATACGAATACTTTTCTGATGAATTTCTCCATGAGATCAAAAATCAGGCAAAGTCAGAAAATAAAAAATATATGATTTCCAATCATCAGATCATGACGGCATTCCTGTTGAAAAAATATGGCGATCATATTCTGCCGAATACAGATAAAATCGTGTTGAGGAATCCTATTAATCTCCGGGATATACATCCCGATATTGATCCCCTGTATATTGGCAGCGCAAATTTTAATAATTTTACTGAATTCACGAAAGAAGAAATTCAACAAATGACCGTTCTGGAGATCGCATACCGTTTGAAAGAATCCATGGTCAACATGCGGAGCGAAAGCTACGCTCGAATAATAGCTCATTTATCCGATTATGGCGTGGAGATTGATACTGATATTTTAAAAAACGAGCATCCTCCCTACAGTATAGAAACCAATATCGTATCCAGCAACATGACCCATCTGAATGATCTTGAATCCATGTTTGTCGGCCCCGGGACCGGTACTGTTTTACACATCGGGCTGGTCATTCAAACCGGGTTTACCATGCTCAAAGAAAAAAGCGGCCGCATCATCGCGCAGATAACAAGCCGATATCCGTTTATCTAACCGGGAGCCATTGTAAATTTGATGGTCGGATGGTTGATGCATGAAATTCCGGCCGTCCGCGAAACAGCCGGTTGCCCGCGGGGATTCTATTTTCCGGACGATGTGAGAAACTGAACGGCCTTCTCCAGACCATCGAGCGTGAGTTCGTACATGGTGAAGACCTGTCTGATGGCCCTGACGGTCGTGCTGTAATACCATTCGTCAGAGGGCATGGGATTGAACCACACGCTGTGGGGAAAGGTTCGTGCTATGAAGCGCAGCCGCTCAATGCTGGTTCCTGACGGTTTGGCGTCAACATAAATGGCGCCGTTGGGATGCATGAGTTCATAGGGAGCCATATTGGCATCCCCCACGATGATGACCCGCGTTTCCGGATCCCAGCGGATTAATTCGTCCACTTCCTGCGGTTTATAATATCGCTGCGGATCAGTCCAGACGCGGCTGTAGATGGTATTATGAAAAAAGAAAATTTTTAAATCCTTGAACTGTGAACTGGCATAGTGAAAGAGGGTTTGAACCACTTCGATATAGGGTTCCATGGACCAGCCGCCGTTATCGATAAGGAGCACGACCTTCAAACGGTCGGTCAGACGCCGGTCAAACATTATGTCTATTTCCCCGGCATTGCGCATGGTCTCGTAGATGGTCTTGTCAACGTTGACCACATCTTTGGGACCGGTCGGCGCCATGCGGCGCAGTCTTCTCAGCGCTTCTCCGATCTGAGACTGGGTGAGCGGCCCTTCCTGGGAATAATCGCGGTATCGCCGGTCCAGCGCCACTTTGATGGCCGAGTGATTTCTGGACGCGCCGCCGACGCGCATTCCTCCGGGATGTTCGCCGGAATGTCCCGTCGGCGATGTTCCGCCGGTGCCGATCCATTTATTGCCGCCATGATGCGCTTCGGTCTGTTCCTTCAAGCGCTCGAGAAAATACTGAATGAGTTCTTCCGGCGTCATTTTTTTCAGTTTATCCTTGTCGATGCCGAGCAGATCGGCCAGTTCCTGCGGATTCTGCAGCCAGTCCTCCAGCATCGCTCGGGCTACTTCATTCAGTTCCAGCGCGGTGGGATCTTCCAGAGACGCGTTTTTGAAATGATGGGCGAAGATCTGATCATACGTGTCAAAATACCGTTCGCTTTTCACGAGAATCGTTCGCGCGACGGTGTAGAAATCATCCAGAGAGTGAACAAGCCCCTGGCTCATCGCGTTCTGCAAACGCAGAAAAGACGTCGGCGTGACGGGAATGCCCCGCTCTTTTAAGGTATAAAAGAAATTGACGAACACCGTTCACACCTCAACCGCGTGATTTGACAACCTGCTGGCTGGCCTGCTGCAGATCGGCGCTCTTCTTGAAGAGAATACCCAGGAAAGGCACCCGGCCCTGATAAAGCGTTTTGGGTTTGAAATCCGGATCGCTCTTCAGAGCGCGAATCCAGTTGATCAGCTCCCGCGTCGCCGGTTTTTTCTCGATGCTTCGCAGCTCCCGCAAACGATAAAACGTGGTGATGCATATTTTCATCAGATCTTCATCGAGCTTGGGAAAGTGCACGGAAACGATCAGGCGCATCATGTCGGGATCGGGAAACGCGATATGGTGAAAATTACAGCGGCCGAGGAACGGATCGGAAAGATCTTTCTTGGCGTTGGATGTAATCACGATCACGGGACGGTTTTTGGCCTTGATGGTTTTGTCGATTTCAATAATGTCGAACTGCATCTGATCCAGAACGTCCAGCATGTCGTCCTGAAAATCGGTGTCGGCCTTGTCGATTTCATCGATCAGTAAAACGGTTTTTTTGTCGGCGGTGAAAGCCTGACCGATTTTGCCCATTTTAATATAGGCTTCAATATCGCTGACATTGCGTTTGGAATCGCCGAATCGGCTGTCGTTGAGACGCGTCAGGGTGTCGTACTGATAAAGCGCCTCAATCAATTTCATGCTCGACTTGACGTTCAAAACGATCAGCGGCATTTTCAGGCTCTCGGCTATGGCGTGAGCCAGCATGGTTTTCCCCGTGCCCGGTTCGCCCTTAAGTAGAAGGGGCATTTCCAGCGCCATGGAAACATTAACGATTTTTGCCAGTTCCTCGTCCAAGATATATTTGGATGCGCCGTCGAACCGGGAATTATTTTTTTCTGGAAACATGATGAACTCCTGTTGCCCTTGATTTAAAACGCAAAACGTCCGCAAAGGGCTGATTTGAAATTTATAACAATGGATTTTCTATATGATTATTCCGGAAAATACCAGTCGTTTTTGCCTGGGTTCCGACCGATGATATTATTCAGAATTTAAGGGATCGTTGTCTGCTAAACCACGGGTTGGCTTTTTCCAGTTGAGCCGCAAGCCGGAAGAGCATTGCCTCATCGCCGAAGGGAGCCATAAACTGAACGCCGCAGGGCATACCGTTTTCGTCCCAGTGCAGAGGAATATTCATCGCCGGCTGACCCGTAAAATTAGCCAACTGGGTGAAGGGTGTTATGGCAAGCGTCTTGATGGCTATTTGATTCACCATTCCGGAAACCTTCGCAAGAGAACCGAGTTTCAGGACACTCAAGATTTCCATGGCTGCTTTTTCGTACGATTTAGGCAGAAGTTCTCCGATTTTTGCCGCCGGATAGGCTACGGTCGGTGTCAGGTATAAATCGTAGTTGAGATGAAATTGTCCCATGACTCTGGCGGCGACATCCCATTCCCGGATGGCCACCACAAAATCTCCCGCGTTATAACAACGTCCCAGTTCCCCGAAAAACCAGGTGGTGATTTCAAAATCCTTTCGGCCGACTTTCTTTCCCAATACAGTTTCAGCCAATTTGATATCCGCGGCATTTTCGCCGAAATAAAGGGTGAAATAGGTATGAGCCAGTTTGACACCGTCAATATCCGGTTTGGCCTCCTCCACTTTATATCCCAGATTCTCCAGCAGCCGGACAGTTTTTATTACGGCATCGACGCAGGATTCGTGAGTGCCGGTGCCCAGCGGAGATTCCGTATTGAAGGCGATTTTCAATGAACCGGGGTCCCGATTTATTTCTTCGCTGTAGGGTCTTTCCGGCGGTTTGATATCATAAGGCGATCCCGGCTCGTCGCCGAGCGTGGCATCAAGCATCGCAGCGCTGTCGCGAACTGAACGCGTCAAAACATGTTCTACCACCGCGCCCTGCCACATCCTGCCGTATTTCGGCCCCGTGGGAGTCCGGCCCCTGGTCGGCTTCAACCCCACCAGCCCGCAGTAACAAGCCGGAATGCGAATGGAACCGCCGCCATCGCCGCCTGAGGCGATCGGCACCATACCCGAGGCCACTGCCGCAGCCGATCCGCCGCTTGATCCGCCGCTCGTTCTCTCCGTATTCCACGGATTGCGTGTCGGGCCGAACAGCTCCGGCTCGGTAATTCCCATCAAACCGAATTCGGGCGTATTGGTTTTTCCCAGCGTAATCAGTCCCGCTTTTTTGAAACGTTTGACCAGTTCGCTGTCATAATCCGGAATGTAATCTTTATAGGCGCGGCAGCCCCAAGTCAATCGAACGCCGGCAAATGAACTGATCAAATCTTTCAGCAGAAACGGCACTCCGGCAAACGGCCCATCCGCCGTATTTCTATTTACGGCATCGCGTCCGATATCGAACATCGGTGTGACCACGGCATTAAGCAGGGGATTTAATTTTTCAATGCGGTTTATCGCCTCTTCGCATAGTTCCCGAGGCGCGATTTTTTTCTCGCGGACAAGCGCGGCCAGACCTAAGCCGTCATATTGATCATATTCAGCAAAACCAGCCATGTTCAAATACCTCTCCACTTCCGTCTTTCAATGATTGGTTAATCTCTTCACCGTTTGATTCCGGCCAAAAACGATACCGATTTTTTTATTGAATTTCACTATCCGTATGACGCTAGTAAAATTGTAATTTTCCAAGACCGATCACAAATCTTTTCCTGCCAGCCCCTCGACAAACGCCAGGACATTTTTTCCCAGAACATTGTGATTGTAGCCGCCTTCCAGAATGCCGAAGCACCCGCCGTTGTTGCGCCGGGCGGCATCTCTCACCAGTCCGCCCATATATTTGTAGTCTTCCGTCTTCAAAAGTCCGCCCCAGTCGTCCTCGTGATTGTCGAAGCCGGCGGACACGGCAAGCATATCGGCATCCGTTTTGGCCAGTTCGTTCTGCACCTGTTTTAAATATTCATTGCGATTGGAGCCTGTCGGATTAAAAATCGTCACGTAGCCCTTGTTTTCCAGAATATTCACATTGCCGTCGCCGTAATGCAGGTCAAAATCCAGAATAAACGCTTTTCTGATTTTACCTTCTCTTTTCAGTTTCTCCAGCGCGACCGACATATTATTAAAATAACAAAATCCCCAGGCGCTGCCCGATGAAGCGTGATGTCCGGGAGGACGAATGAGCGCGAAGCAGGGTTCGGTTAATCCCATCTGCGCCGCCTTGATCGCGCCACCGGCGGCCAGCGCAGCGATATCGTAAACGCCTTCACGCTCGACGGATTTTACATGATCGGGGGTATGCACGTTGAGAATGTCTTCACGGGATGCCGCGACGGGTTCGACAAAAGTCACTTTGCCGCGCAACGCTTTTTCCACGGCCTGAATTCTTCCGAGGGCGGAAGCAGGATCGTTTGAATAAACGTCGTTATAATCTTCATGATAGATCACCTTCATACAAACCTCCTGTCATCGACATGAAAAGAACCTTACTTCAAAAATCCCAGCGACTTTAAAGCATGGGTCGTATTGACGGCCACCCGGACTGCTTCCAGATCTTCCGGCGAAAACCAGCGGGCATCCTCCGCGTCATCAGCGCCTTTTGCTTCTCCGGAAAGATAATCCGCCGCGAAATCGACAATCACATAATGAAACTTGATTTTTCTCTGATCGTCGCGTTCGATGAAATCAAAAACATAAACGCAGTCGCCGACGTTTATCGTGATTCCAGTTTCCTCCAGAATCTCCCTCGCCGCGCACTCCTGCAAGGTCTCCCCCAGTTTCAGGGTTCCGCCGGGAATCGCCCATAATCCACGGCTCGGTTCTATTCCGCGCTTGACCAGCAGAACTTTCCCGTCCTTGAAGGTGATCGCCCCGACGCCGACCCGCGGTTCAACCGGATAAGCGTTGCCCATCTATTTTTTCCCCTCGATGATGAAAGAAAAACGGCTTTCGAGCCATGGCTCCTTCTGTCCGTCAAACACTCTTTCTACAAAACGGACGCGCCTGTTTTTACCGATCAGCAAAATCGTTGAAGAGCGGGTGCCGTAAATCGGGCTTTCGATAAAGATGGTTGATAAAAGCCGTTCCCATTCGAGACCGATACCGGTCGCGGGTAACTTTTCATCCGGGGGCACACGCCGATCAGCCAGCAGAGCGAATAACGCTTCTTCCAGGGCTGCTCCTTTTTCATCCATTGCCGCTTTCATCATTTTTTTTGCCCTTTTAATTTTGGGCCAGGGTGTATCCAGAAGATGATTGCTTAAACCGTAAAGGCCGGGCTTGAGCTTTTGCTTTTGGCCGCGACTGGAAAATACGAACAGCGCATCGTTATCGCCTGCAAGCAGATTAAAGCCGTTATATTGAGCGGCCTGTTCTGATATTTTTCTCAGATAATTTTCAATTTTTTGTCTGCTGGTAAGATAATTGCTGACCAGACTGCCGCGTGACGGCGCGGCGTTTTTTAAAGACGAGGGATCGCGGTAATTGGTGACGGCGGCTAATTTCCCATCCCGGGTCATGCCCAGCCATGTCCCGCCGTTTTTCAAATCACGACCGGCCAGAACGCGGGGATGATCTTTCCAGAAATCTACCGCCGATGAAGGTCTTTCATAAAATTCATCACGATTGGCCGCCAGAACCAGCCGGTAAGCAGGATGAACATCGTAAGCAAATGCTATCAGGCACATGAGATTCTCTGCACTGGGAATATTTTTTTATTTCAGGATTTCTTTCAATCTGCCGATTATTCTCGTCAGGGTGTCCCCCGCCGGAGAATTGATAAATACATCCGCTATTTCGTCCTGTCCGGTTTGCCCCATGTTAACGATGACGATCTTCGCTCCGGATTGTTTGGCATATAGCGGCATGTAGGCCGCCGGATAAACAACCAGGGAAGATCCGATCACCATGAACAAATCGCATTGCTCGGATTCCTGTTCGGCCATCCGCAGCGTATCCGGAGGGAGCATTTCACCGAAAAAAACAACTCCCGGTTTGAGAAGGCCTGTACATTTTTCACAGACCGGAAAATGATCGGGCGACGGATGTTTTTGTCTCATCATTTCCAAATCATAACGTTCACCGCAGTCAAGGCAAACGAGCCATTCCATATTTCCGTGCAGTTCGTGAACTTTTTTCGGGTCATTGCCCGCGCGCTGGTGCAGATTGTCAATATTCTGCGTAATGACCGAGCTTAACTTCTCCATTTTCTCCAGCTCGGCAATCGCCAGATGCACCCGGTTTGGCCGGGAATTAGTCATCAATCCGCCTTCCACAAGATAGTACCAGACCTTTTTGCGCGTCTCGCCGGAACGCAGAAATCGGTCAATCGTAAAATCTTCGGGATCAACCTTCGTCCAGAGGCCGTCCGGTCCTCTGAAATCCGGAATACCCGATTCCGTACTGATGCCCGCTCCGGTAAAAACCACCAACTTCTTCGATCCCGCGATCATTTCCGCGACCCGATTAATTTTTTCTTCCATGAATTTTCGCTGCCACCTTTGTTACTAATCTTTTTGATTCTTTTTTACCGCCCGCTTGGATACCGGCACGAATATCTTTAAGCGCTTTTTCATAGATGTCCAGCATTTTAACGGTTTGAGAATTTCCCCGGATGATATCCAGATAAAGTTCGGGACTTTCCGTAAAAACCTTTCTCATAATGTCCATTTTTGTGCGGAAAATCGGCGTGGAATATTTATCGATATCCGTGAAGGCAATCCCGGTCCGGGCAATCGCCAGTCCCAAGACCATGGTATCGAGATGATTGAGCGCCTGAACGACAGCCATCATCCGGTCATGTTTTTCAGGCGTGGATTCCCGGACGGCCATTTTGTTTCTTTGAAAAATTCCTTTCAGCCAGCCGAGCCATTTTTTTCCGCGGGCCGGACATACAATAACGTTCTGTCCGGATACATCTTTCAACTGCGGCCCGAAAAGAGGATGACAACCGATGACTTCCGCCCTGGAATTTTTCAGCATCCATTGAACCGGGTCCCGCTTCAACGATGTGAGATCCATGAATAGCTGGTCTTCAGTCAGTTGCGGACCGACCGTTTGAATGATCTTGGCCGTCGCGGAAACAGGCACGGCCACAACAATCACATGACAGAGTCTGGTCAGATCGTTGATTTGTAACTTTGTTTTTCTACCGCATACATGGACGGTGTACTTTTCTTTTCTCAGCAATCGGGCCAACCATTTGCCCATGCCGTTGGTGCCGCCGATAATCCCCACTTTGATTTTCTTCATCAGCTGATCGCCTTCTGTCTGAGTAAATGATCCGCCAGAACAAGAGTGACCATCGCTTCGCAAACCGGCACAATGCGGGGCAGGACGCAGATATCGTGTCTTCCCTTGATTTCAACAATACGTCCGGCGCCTCTGACATCAACAGTCTGCTGTGGCCTGGCGATTGACGGAATCGGTTTACAATAAGCTCTCAGGACGATTTGTTCTCCGTTGGTAATACCGGCAAGAATTCCTCCGGCATAATTTGTTTTAAATCCTTTTTCAGTCATTTGATCATTGGACTGAGAACCCTGCAGACCCGCTGCGGCAATCCCCTCGCCTACCTCGACGGCCTTAACCGACCCGATGCTCATCAGCGCTTTGGCCAGATCGGCATCCATTTTGTCAAAAACCGGTTCACCCAGACCGGCCGGACAACCGTAAACAATGATCTCCACAACTCCGCCCAGGGAATCGCCCTTTTTTCGGACAGCGTCCAGCTTTTTCTCCATCTTTTCGGCAGCCTCTGCATCGGGACAGAAAAGAGGATTTTCCCGCACAGCCTTTCTCAAATTTTTATGAGCGGCAAGACGTTCCCGGTCAATATCGATCCCGCCTATCGACCGGGTAAAAGCGATGACATCGATATTTTCCGTGGCGATTATTTTTGCGGCAATGGCTCCGGCAGCAACCCGGGCGGCGGTTTCACGGCCGGAGGCCCGTCCTCCTCCGCGCCAGTCCCGGATTCCGTATTTTTGAAAATAGGTAAAATCTCCCTGACCGGGACGAAATACATCTTTTAATTCGGCATAGGAAGACGATTTTGCATCCGTATTATTGATCATCAAAGAAATGGGCGTGCCAGCGGTCTTTCCTTCAAATACGCCGGAAAGAATCTCAACCCGGTCGCTCTCTTTTCTCGTGGTGGAGGAAACAGCAGTGGAAGGTTTTCTTCTATCGAGCGCCTGTTGAATATCCGCCTCGTTTAAGGGAATTCCAGCGGGACAGCCATCTACAACCGCACCCAGAGCCTTTCCATGAGATTCTCCCCAGGTCGTTACGCGAAAAATACTGCCTGTCGTATTTCCGGACATAGATCATTACCTTTTATTTTTTTTTGATGATTTTATCCAATTTTCCTGTTTTGAGCAAATAGTGATAAATTTCCTCAGCGATCTGGCCGGGATTCTTATTCATCGTGTCCACCGTGAAATCGGCTGCTTTCTCGTATAAAGGAATCCTTTTTCTCATTGTATCGATGGTTTCCTGAACGATGTTGCCGGGTGTAAACTGCGGTCGCGTCGCGCCGTTCTGTGCATCGTGTTTCAGCCTGTCGATGATATCCTCCAACGGCGCGTTCAGCCAGACGATAACCCCTGCCTGTTTTAACAAATCAACATTTTGTTTCAACAAATCTATATTTTCTCTGAATAAAACCACGCCGCCTCCCGTGGCGATTACACAATCCTCCAGGTGAATCAGATTTTTTATGGTGTCTCTTTCTCTGGCGCGAAAAAACTCCCACCCGTGAAGCGCAACAATCTCCTTAACCGGCATTTCCATGCTTTTCTCAATCATGGCGTCGGTATCCCGGAAATCAATTTTCAGTTTTGCGGCCAGGAGCTTGCCCACCGTCGATTTACCCGTTGCCCTGTAGCCGATTAAAACAACTTTCATAACTTTTCCAATTCCGTCCAGAATGCAGGGAATGATTTATCAACGCACTTTTTATCGCTGATGTCAATACCGCGGACAACAAGACCGGCGATCGCGAAGCTCATGGCAATGCGGTGATCATTATAGGTTTCAATTCCTGCCGGATGCATCTTTCCGCCGCGTATTACCATCCCGTCGGATAGTTCCTGTGATTCAATCCCGCAGCGTTTCAGTTCCTCAACCATCGCAGCCAGACGATTGCTTTCCTTGATTCTCAGATGCGCCACATTATTGATGATCGTCTGTCCCCGTCGAAACGCCGACAACACCGCCAGCGTGGGAACCATGTCCGGCATATCGTTGAGATCAAAAGTACGATCGCCTCCCGGCAAATCATTCCCCGTTATCTCCACCGCGTTATTTTCCGATTTTACCTTGCAGCCCAGCTTTTCCAAAACATTCAGTAAACGGATATCTCCCTGTTTGCTTTCCCGGTTGATGCCTTCCACCCGGATGGTCTTTTTCAGCAGCGCCGCCGCCATAAAAAAATATGATGCGCTGGAGGCGTCTCCTTCGACAACGTATTGACGGCCCTGATAGATTTTCCCCGGCTTCACCTGATAGGCATATTGACCTGTTTGATGGATGTCCGCCCCGAAATCTTTCATTACGGCAATCGTCAAATCTATATAGGGCGTGGAAACAACGCCTCCTTCCAAATTCAAATCAATACCTTCTTTTGTGTAAGGCGCGCACAAAAGCAGCGCCGATACGTACTGAGAGCTTTCAATATCGCGCAACGTCACTCTTCCGCCCGCCAGACCAGCGGCGTTTATGCGAACCGGCGGACAATGATTACGGGCGGCAATATCAACGCCCATTTCTTTTAACGCATCCGCCAGAGCGCCCACCGGTCTTTCGCACAGACGTTTTTCACCGGTCAGAATGTATTGTCCTTTTCCCAGACACACCAGCGCCGTCAGAAATCGGAGCGCTGTGCCGTTATTCCCCAGAAATAATTCTCTGCCGTTGTTCGCTAATCTGCCGGCGGTGCCGGAAACGGAAAAACCGTTTTCACGGGCTTCTATTTTCGCCCCCAGCGCACGCAATCCTTCGATCAGATAGGTTGTATCCTGAGAAATCAGAACATTGCTGACGACGGAATCACCTTCCGCCAGAGCGGCGGCTACCAGAGCCCGCTGACTCAAGCTTTTGGAACCTGGAACACGAACTTCGGTTACGCGTTTATCGATTTCATGGTTTGCTTTAGTCATGTTTTCTTAACTGCTCCATGATTACTTTTTTCATCAGCGTCCGCGGCGGTTCTTTTCCCGTCCACAACTTTAATTGTTCCGCGCCCTGATTGACAAACATATCCACGCCCGTAAAAATGCGACAGCCCTGTCGCTCGGCATCCGCCAGCAATCTGGTCTGAAGAGGATTGTAGATAACATCCATGACATATTTATAATTGCGCAGGACCGATGCCGCAACCGGCGTTTTACCCCGTTGAGGATACATGCCCACGGGCGTTGTGTTGATCAGGCCGTCAGCTTTAATTCTACCGATTTCCGAAAGAGGATAATAAGGGCACTGCATTTTTTCAGACAGAAGTTCCGCTTTTTTCTCTGTTCGATTCACGATGACGGGAAACCCGCCCTCTTTGAGAATGCCGTAAGCCGCCGCGCGAGCCGTTCCGCCGGCGCCGACAATCACAAACGTTTTATCTTTAACGGTCATCGCTTTTTTAAGGGTGAGGATTAATCCCAGCCAATCCGTATTATAACCGCACAGACGGCCTTTATGGTTCACAATCGTGTTCACCGCTCCAATTTCCAGGGCATCTTCGCTCAAATCATCCAGATGTTCCATCACGGCAACTTTAAAAGGAATGGTGACACTGGCGCCGCGTATATTCATCGCTCTCAGACCTTCCATCGCGCCGCCAATATTCTGAACGCAAAAAGCAACGTATTTTCCCGGAACGCCAAGCTGTCTCAAAGCAGCGTCATGCATCAATGGAGAGAGACTTTGCTCCACCGGATTGCCGATCAGTACGTAATTTTTCGGCAACGTCCTGCGCACCGATACCGGGGGAACCGATGGCTCTCTGTTTTTACCTTTGAACCATTCCTGAATCCGATTCATTTCATGAACGGTAAACTGTCCCGGCGCTGACTGTCCCGCCCGGTCCAGCGCGGCAAAGCTCAGGAAATTACCCATCATGGGCGCGACGGCGCGGCTGACACCGCCCTTATTTCCCATGCAAAGAGCAATGATCTTTTGAGATTTCTCGCGGGCATAGGAAATCAAATTTAACGTTGTCAGGTTATCTTCCACGGCTCTTGCCGTTGTGACGATTTTTACAACACCCGGTCGGTAGCGGACGCACTGATGAAATATTTTCTTTAATTGAGTCAGCGGCGGGGTTTCCTGAAGATTGTGATAAGAGACGATCATCTGTGTCTTTGCACCTTTTTTCTCACAGAATGTTTTAAGTTCATTAATGACTTTACGTCCTTCACTCAGTTCAATGTCGATAAAATCGGCTCCCCGCTCAATCGCTTCTTTAAGCAAGGCCACTTTTTCATTTGTGCTTTTTACAAAACTTCCGGCACGTGCCGCCCCGCCGGCGGAAGCCGCTTCATCTTTTTTTCTGCAGGTCACAATGATCTGAACGGAATTGGATTCATCGCGAACGGCAGAAATCAGTCTGGTCAGACTTACCCTTCCGATTAAATCCATTCTTAATTCCAGAAGATCGGCTAACTGACAGGCTCTTTCAATGGCACGCAAAGCCTCTTTGGCTGTGCCTGAAGTAATGGGGATACAGATCATAGTGCGCCTTCGCTTTTGGGGTATGAGCCCAGCATTTTCATCAAAGTTGTTTTCTTTTCCAATTCGTTGAGACAGCTCTGAACAGGCTTGTCCGTACTATGGCCGATCATATCCACAAAAAAACTGTATTCCCACAATTTATCTTTTACGGGATGTGATTCTATTTTGGCCAGATTGATTTTTCGTCTGGCAAACGCCGATAAAGCGCTGTGCAGCGAGCCGGGAGAATGAGGCGTGGCAAAAATCAGAGATGTTTTATCATTGCCGGTTGCATCGCTTTCACCGTTACCGATGACCAGAAAGCGGGTCATATTGGAAGAATTATCTTCAATGCCTTCCGCCAGCAGATTGACGCCGTATATTTTTCCGGCCAGTGAGCTGCCGATCGCGGCTTCATTTTTCTTTCCCCGGATCACTTGCACCGCCGCCGCCGTGCTTTCTGTTTCATTCAAAACACAGTTGGGGAAATTCGTTCTGAGCCACACCTGGCACTGGGCCAGAGCCTGCGGATGAGAATAAATTCTTTTTATATCTTTCATGTTTTTGGCCGAGGAAATAAGACACTGGCTGATCCGCAGATATATCTCCGCTCTGATTTTCAGCGGTGTTGTAATCAGTCTGTCCAGGGTCACGTTGACCGAACCTTCCAGAGAATTCTCCACGGGGACAACGCCCCAGTCAATCGAACCCTTTTCCACTTCGTCAAAAACGCGGGAGATTCCGGTTTGCGGAAAATAGACACCGGACTCGCCGAAATGCATTCGCGACGCCAGATGGGAAAACGACGCCTCCGGCCCCAGAAAAGCGATCGTCATCGGTTTCTGCAGATCGCGCGACGCGGAAATAATTTCCCGGAATATCGTCGTTAAAGATTTCTGCGGCAGCGGTCCGGGATTGATCCCGGACAGATAACCATGAACTTTCGCTTCCTGCGAAGGGTCGTACACCGGCATTCCGCCTTCCCCTTTCACCTTGCCGATCTGCACGGATATCTGCGCCCTTTCATTTAAGAGCCGGACGATCTCCTTGTCCTTCTCCTTCATTTTTCCTCTTAATATTTCCAATCTGCGCGGTTTCATTTTTTCATCTCCTCGATGACGTCAGCGATCATTTTATCTTCAACATTACCGTTGATAAAAGGCATCCCTATTTTTTTCAGTAAAACAAAATGGATGATATCTCCTTTTCTTTTTTTATCCATTTTCAACCGGGCAATGAGTTTATCACCGTCCAGTGATTTCGGTATTTTCACGGGAAGCCCCGCCTGACGAATCAGCGCTTCGACGCGTTCGGCTTCTTTGTTCTTCAGATAACCCATCTTTTCGGACAGTCGCGCCGCAGCGATCATTCCCATCGCCACGCCCTCGCCATGCGTTACCGAATAGTTCGAGATGGATTCCAGCGCGTGTCCCAGCGTGTGTCCGAAATTAAGAATGCGCCGCAATCCCTGCTCTCTTTCATCAATTTCGACAACCGATTTTTTGATCTGGCAGCAGGTTTCCACAAGATTGAGCATCAATTTCGGATCTCTGGATTTGATGGCGTCCATGTTGTCTTCCAGCGTGCGGAACATTTTCTCATCATCAATAATGCCGTATTTTATAATTTCCGCCAATCCGTTATTAAATTCTTTTTCCGGCAGCGTTTCCAGAAAGTGCAGGCTGGCAAACACCGCGCGGGGTTGATAAAAAGTTCCCAGAAGATTTTTTCCATAAGGGAGATCGATCCCCGTCTTGCCGCCGATACTGCTGTCCACCTGCGCGACAAGGGTGGTGGGAATCTGAAGGTAAGGCACGGAGCGCATGAATATGGAAGCAATAAAACCCACCAGATCGCCGACGACGCCCCCGCCGAGGGCAATCAGACAGGTTTCCCGGTCAGCGCCCGTTTTCATCAATTTCTCCGAGATATCCAGCGCCGTATTGATATTTTTGGAGGCCTCGCCTGCGGGAAACTCGATCAAAGAAGCATTTAATCCAACCTCCTTGAATGCGCCGAGAAATTTCTTGCCGTAAAGTCTGCCGACACAGTCATCGGTAATCACCGCGTAACGTCCCGCTTTATGATTCTTGGCGACAAGCAGAATCAGCCGGTCCAATATGTCTTTGCCAATGCGAATCTCATAAGAATATGAAGTTTTTTTATCCAGATTAACTTTTATCGTTCGCATATTCCTTCATCCTTTCATCTGTCCCGCATCATTATTTTAATGTTTCATGACAGCGGTAATGGCTTTCAATTCCTCCATCATCTGATAGAACTTTTCCGGCTTCAGTGACTGAGCGCCGTCGGAAACCGCTTTCTCCGGTTGCGGATGCACTTCCACAATAATACCGTCCGCGCCCACGGCAACCGCTGCGCGCGAAAGCGGGATTACATATCTCCAGTTACCGGCGGCATGGCTTGGATCGACAATCACCGGCAGATGCGTCATTTCTTTTAACACCGGCACAGCGCTTAAATCCAGCGTATTTCTCGTCGCCGTTTCAAAAGTCCGGATGCCGCGTTCACAAAGAATGACATTTGAATTTCCCTCCGACAGAATATATTCCGCCGACATCAGCAATTCTTCAATGGTTGTACTCATCCCTCTTTTTAAGAGCACCGGCTTGCGTGAGTGACCCACTTTTTTCAGCAGGGCGAAATTCTGAACATTGCGCGCGCCAATCTGCAGCATATCGGCATACGTTTCCACAATATCGACATCCGCCGGATTGACGACCTCGGTTACAGTGGGAAGACCGGTTTTTGTACTGACCTGATTCAACAATTTCAATCCCTCTTCTTCCATGCCCTGAAAGCTGTAGGGGGATGTTCGCGGTTTATAGGCTCCGCCCCTCAAAATTTGCGCTCCTCCTTTTTTGGCAACATAGGCGGATTCCAGCAATTGTTCCTCGCTTTCAATCGCACAGGGACCGGCGATAACCACAAACTCCGGCCCGCCGATTTTGACCGAACCAATCGATACTTCGGTATTTCCGTCATGCGATTCACGACTGGCCAGTTTGTAGGGTTTCAAAATCGGCATTGTTTTTTCGACACCCGGCAGTGATTCGGCATACTTGAGAATCTCCTTGCCCCGATTATCCCCGACTGCTCCGATAATCGTTCTTTCCACACCGATTGAAGGATGCGCTTTGTAGCCGACGGATTCAATCCACCTGACCACATCTTCAATCTGTTTTTCGGTAGCGTGATTTTTCATTACAATAATCATTTTCCCCTCCTGAAAATTAAAAAGCCAGAGCGTTTTGCCGCCCCGGCCTTAAAAAAGAAAAGCCACGGGCGTTTTCGATCTACCCGTGGCTGTTTTGGTTTATTGAACCTTAACGAGTCCTCCTCAGCGACGGGCAGACCGATGTAAAATAGGTATAAAACCAATAACCGTAAAAATTAATATTTACATTCCGTTTTCTGTCCATCGTGAAAATCCTGTCCTTATTGACGCATTACTTAATGAAACTTAAAATATTTGTCAAGAAAAATTTTTCCGTTGTGCCTGACACAAAAAGACCTGCTGATACAAACCAGATCCGCTCATCTGCGCGCAGGCACCGCCTGTGGATATCGTTTTCTTTCCTCAACATTACGGGAATTAGAGCAGATAAATCATTCTTACGGGATTTTTTCTTTCTTGACAAAAAACAAACGATTTGAATAGTCAACGGTACATAAAACTATTGTTTCAGGTGAGTATCGCATGGAAAAATTCTTCGATCCGAAATCAGTTGTTGTCATCGGCGCTTCCAATACCCCCTTCAATCTGGGGGCGACTATTTGTAACATGCTTAAAGATTATCTTCGATACAAAGGAGATGTTTACGCCGTGAATTCAAAGGGAGAAACCGTGAATGGTTATCCCGGCTATGCCTCGGTTATGGATATCCCTGAAATACCGGAGCTGGCGGTCATCATCGTGGCGGCAAAAAACGTTCCCAACATCATCAAGGATTGCGCCCGCAAAGGAATCAAGCGGATCATCATCGAAAGCGCAGGCTTTTCCGAAGGCGGAGCGGACGGCAGAGCGATGCAGCGTGAGATCGACGATGTGGCTCAATCCAGCGGGATTCGCATCATGGGACCGAATTGCCTGGGGACATTGAGCACCCGCAACAAATTCTGCTGTTTTTACGGCGTCAACCCGAGTTTGGTTGAAATGGGCCGGATATTCGAGGCCCCGGGCAACATTTCCTATATCATCCAGAGCGGCGGCATTGTCGTTTTAGTCATGGAATCTCTCTATTACGACCTTGTCGGCGCGAATAAGATTGTCAGTATCGGCAACAAGTGCGATGTGGATGAAGCGGACCTCATCGATTACTTTCAGAATGATGAAACAGAAGTCATCGGCATCTATCTGGAGAATCTGGATAAAGGCCGCAAGCTCATGGAGGCCGCCAAAAAATCGCGCAAGCCGGTTCTGATCTACAAAGTGGGCCGCACGCAAGAGGGCGCCAGGGCGGCCATGTCTCACACGGCGGGAATGGCCAACAATGACCGGATCTTCGAGAGCGCCTGTAAACAGGCGGGGATCATTCGCCTTCAATCTATCGACGAGCTTCATTCTCTGCCCAAAATGTTCACCGAGATGCCTCTCTTGAAAGGAAAGCGGATTGCAATGTTTACGAACTCCGGGGCATTCGGCAGTATCAGCGCGGACCTGCTGGTGGAAGCAGACTTGCAGGTCGTGCGCCTTTCGCCGCAAACACAGGAAAAATTGAAAAAAGCGGGGCAGGTCTTCAATATCAAAAATCCCGTGGATATCGGTCCCGCTCCGCCGCAGACATACCTCGATATATTTGAAATTCTTCTTTCCGCCGATGAGGTGGACGGCCTTTTACCCCTCTTGAGTGTCTGGCAGACCTTCGTGATCGATACGCTCCTGGAACTTTCGAAGATGTGCAAACATTATAATAAACCCGCGGCCATTTACACGCCGAACGCTGTAGCCAAGTCCATCGCCATCCGCGCCAAGCACCGTATTCCCATCTTCGAAACAGCGGAGCAGGCAGTGCGGGCCCTGTCGGTCTCCCAGGCCTATTATCAGTCCCTCTGCAAGAGGAATCTGATCGTATCCCAACAGCAACACGCATGTTTATGATGATTTCAGATTAACCAGAGTAAAAAAAGAAGAGCCTCAAAGTCAGATTTGAGGCTCTTCCCGTTTGTTAAATACCCGGAGGGGATTAGTTATTTTTCAATGATATAATCGACAGCCGCTTCTACGCGACGGTTCTGCAAACGCCCTTCTTCCGTATCA
>CAZIJZ010000032.1:0-30247 GCA_964539765.1 uncultured Smithella sp. | reverse complement strand
AAACCTTGGCCGACTGCTCTAACCCAATCTGTCTAACCGCAGGGGTGCAGTCCATAGAGAAAATAATAAATAATGAGACTAAGAGTAAATTAATCAAAAAAAATACTAAAGACTAAGGAGGACAAGCGTTATGCCTAGAGTCGAATTAAATGTTCAGGCACCGGATTTTAAGCTGGACGATTTTAACGGCAAGAGCGTATCTCTCTCCGATTATAAAAATAGAAAGAACGTGATGGTGGTTTTCAACCGCGGATTTTTTTGACCCTTCTGCCGCGCGCACATGGCGCAGTTGCGCCAGGATTATGAAAAATTTGTAAGTCTGGATACGGAAATACTTGTTGCCGGGCCGGAAAAGGCCGAGGCTTTTAAGAATTATTGGGAGAAAGAAAAGTTACCGTTTATCGGCTTGCCCGATCCCGAACACAAGGTTTTGAAATTGTACGGACAGGAAGTCAAGATATTCAAATTTGGAAGAATGCCCGCGCAGGTGATAATTGATAAATCCGGCAAGGTTCGCTTTGTTCATTACGGTCATTCGATGATGGATATACCGGAGAACAGGGAGCTTCTTGATTTACTGACCCTGTAAAAAGGTCGGATGCTGCGTTGCGCTACATACCTTGTTGTTGCGACGTACTATATGTACGACTCACGCCTCGGTACTTGCGCGCCTTGCCTGCGGCCTTTTTACAAGGTCATCTGAAACTGATACTTTTATGAAAGTATCAGTTTGATTGAAAAGCAAATGTCAAACTGGATACCGGCCTGCGCCGGTATGACGAATGAAAAGGTGCGAATCCCTTTCGCCTTAAGGCTTAGGGATAATTCGCTTTGGGCTCCCGTGCGAGAGCCACAGGCTCATTAGATTGCCACAATGCGCAAGGCGCGTCTCGCAATGACAGATTGAAATGCAATTATAGTAATGGAGCAAACAGATGGAATTTACTTTCGCCCACAATAATATCAACGTACTTGATTTGGAAAAGAGTATGGCCTTTTACAGGGAAGCCCTGCAATTGACGGAAGTCAGGCGCATCGAGGCTCAGGATGGAAGTTTCATTATCGTCTTTCTGGGCGACGGCAAAACGCCGCATCAGTTGGAGCTGACCTGGCTCAAAGACAGAAAAGAACCTTACAATCTGGGCGACAACGAATTTCATCTGGCCTTTAAGGTGGATGATTTTGCCGCCGCTCATGCCCGGCATGAAAAAATGGGTTGCATCTGCTTTGAAAACAAAGCCATGGGAATTTACTTTATCAATGATCCGGACGATTACTGGCTCGAAATCATCCCACAAAAGAGATAATCTTAAAAGAGGACAGAAATGACAATCGGCACGGTTTTGTTCCTGTAAAAATAATTAATTGACAGACAATTGGCTTTATTCGTATACTCGCCCTACAGCAAAAACCATATTTCATTAACGCGCTATGAGAATAATCAATTATTAAATTAGCCTTATCAAGGTTAAAATTAAAAAAGAGAGGTGTTCATCATGTTTAAAAAATTGTTGCTGTTGTGTTCAGTCGTCCTTATCCTTACGTCCGTGGGCTACGCGAAAGAAGTCGGCGGAGTCAACATGCCGGACACTCTCGCCGCCGGCAGCGACACGCTGGTGTTAAACGGAGCCGGTATCCGGACAAAGTATTTCATCAAGGTTTATGTCAGCGGACTGTATCTTAAACAGAAAGGCGGCGACGCCTACGCGATCATGAACGCCGATGAACCGATGGCGATCAGACTCCACGTTATTTCCAACATGATCACGAGCGACAAGATGAAAGAAACCGTCATGGAGGGATTCAAAAATTCGACGAATGGCAACATGGCGCCTTATAAAGACAGGATCGACGCATTTGTCGGGGTTTTTAAGGAGAATATCAAACTGGGCGACGTGTATGACATGATTTACATTCCCGGCGAGGGCGTAAAAGCATACAAGAACAAACAGTTGAAGAGCACGACCAAAGGCCCGGATTTCAAAAAAATCCTTTTCGGAATCTGGCTCAGCAACAAACCGGCCGATAATAAATTAAAAGCTGCGATGCTCGGCAAATAAGGGCAACGTTTTCATTTCATGCTCAGGGCGCAAAGACTGGAATTCAGCAAAGGTCTTTGCGCCCTTTATCATTTCATATGAAACAGGCGCAAGTTCACGCCGGCGCTGAATTTCCGATTATTCATAAATCGTATGACGATCGTCCCGGAATCTTCATGAACAGGATATGGCAGCAAAATAATGCAAGTTGACATACCCGCCTTTTGCTCTTATAATTTCACGTGCTAAAGAGTTTTTTTGTTAAATCGTTTTGAAGAAGAGGCGCAATCTGTAAACAAAATCCACCCCGACGGCATGTCCATGCCGCCCGAAATCAGACAAAGCGGGAGGTATCAGCATGTCAGAACTACGCACCTTTTTAGGTCCGGCATGGTATGGTAAAGTGCGCAAACCCGCGGTTGCGCCGGGCAGTCTGAATAAAGTTCTAACAATGATTCCAACACAATATAAAAGGGAGGTTAAATATGGCCAGAACATTGGATCCGAAAGATAAGTATTATATTGACAATCCGGGACGCGTTAAAGCGATTCAGGCCGAAATGCACAAGCGCGGCATTGACGTGTACCTCGGCTCGCGCATCCGCACCATGAGCTTTGTCATGGATGCCTTTTGCCCCTGGCGAAGCTACATCATTATTCCGTCCGAGGGGCTGCCGACTTTTTTTACGTTCATCATTGACGCAGCGCGCGTGGCCGATGAAACATGGCTCGACAGGGATCACATGAGCGCCTATGGCCCCCTTGAAGGCATTGATCAGGTCTCCGCGATTACCAATTTTATAAAAATAAACCTCGGCCTCAAGAAGGGACGCATCGGCTATGAGGACGGCATTTCCACTTACACGGCGGAGGGAAATCTAACGCATTGGGAATTCACTCATTTCAAAGACGTCCTGCCCGGTTTCGAATGGGTGAATGCGCACGACATTGTCGACTCGCTTTCTCTGATCAAAGACAAGGGCACGATCGAGCGTTTCCGCACTGCGTCGCTGATGGTGGACGAAGGACACAAGGCCTGTCGGGCGGCGCTGGAAAACGGCGGTTATAAAGGAATGACGGAAACGGTCATCGGAGGAATCGCCGCACTGGCTATGCGCAGGGCGGGCAGTGTGTCGGAATGGAATTTCGCGGGGCTGAATGAAATTTCCAGCGGATACCGCACCGGTCTGGGCGCCTGTACGCCCCCCACAATCAGGGAAATCAAAGCGGGCGAGCCGCTGATGCTGGATCTGCATTCGCTGTTCAAATTGACGATGGGCGATCATTCACACAATTACCTGATCGCGCCCGCGACCAAACGCCAGCGCTGGCACGCGGATAATTTTATCGCGCTGGTTCAAATCGTCATGGATAATTACCGCGCGGGAGTCACTCCCGGCAAGCTGGTGGGAATCATGGTCGATCTGGCGAGGTCCCGCGACTGTGAATTTCTTATTCTGCCCGGCTGCGAACACGGCATCGGTATGTTCGGCGACGAGTGGCGCGTCGGCGCTGTCGTTAATCCGAACATGCCGTACTGGACCGACCCGGATCACGTTTATCAGGAAAATGAAATGGTCGTCCTGGCGATGCAGTATGCCGCGCCGGAAGATAATATCGGTTTCCGTTATGAAAATGATCTTCTCATCACCAAAGACGGCTGCGAGTTGATGTCAAAATATCCGTTCGGCATCGAAGAAATTTCATAAACGCGTTGTGCCTTCCGGAGCATTGCTTCGGAAGGCACAATTAATTTTAGCTTTTAAACTTTTTCAGGCCGGATGCATTTTTTTATTCTGTCATCATTCTTCGCGCCTATTCAGTCATCGCGTATTCGCCTTTTAAGGCATAAACGTAATTCTGCCAGATTTTATTGTACTGGGCATCGTCTCCCTGGCTCTTGATCAGCATGATTTCTTTGCAGTAGGCGCGCTGTTCGTCCTTGGTGTTATGCATGCCGTAAATCTGCAGGGCGAAGCGGGCAAAGTCGCGCACCATGAAATCAAAAATCTGATTGATGACATCGTTATCGACCTTGTCAAAAGCGGCCTGTTCGAGAATAAGCTGACCGTAAACAACGATCGAGAACATTTCGCCGACCGGAAGCGACCAAGAAGGATCCATGTCCTGAGCCTTATCCGGCCCTGCTTTTTCCAGCAGTTCCTTGAAAAGATTAATCTGCTGAATGAAGATGGCCACGTTCGGAAGCTGGCGGCCGGCTTCAAAAACCGGTTTGTAATCGTGGAATTGAACGGAACCCAATCCCTTGGTCGGCCCCTGATTGAACAGGAACAAATCATCCTTGGCGGAAAAATCGGGCGCGACGGGAGCATAAGCGGCCGGATTGAAGAAGTAATTCTTCATGAACTTGCGGATCAGTTGAACATTAACATGAACGGTGCCTTCCAGCTTGGATGGTCCACGGATATCGGTGGCGCCCATTGAGAAAAAGGTGTCTTTTTCAAAACCTCTCGCGGCAATCACATCCCAGAGCAGATTAATCACTTCCTCCGCCTGCAGGGTGACCTTCATCTTGCTGGTGGGATTGTACAGAAGATAGCGCCGGTCTTTTTCCGTGGCATTACGGAAATAGTCCGTAGCGCGGCGCTGGTAGAGTTTCATGCCCACGATACGCAGCCAGGCTTCCATGAAATTTTTCCGCACATGCGGCATATCGGTTACGGGCATGCCGTAAAGAATACGATTGGCGGCGTGCGTTATGGCTTCGTAAAAACAATGCTCCGCGACGCCGATGGAGGCGGGACCGATGTTGAACTTGCCGATGTTCACGGTATTGAGCGCCGAATCCCAGGCATGAGGACCGCGCGAAAGAATATCGTCTTCGGTGATGGGATAGTCATGAAGCGCGAAATTGGAAACGTATTCCTGATGCGAGATGACGTTCTTTTTCAGTTCATAAGCTTTATGCTTGTAATTGGTGACAAAGAAAACGTAATCGCCGGTGCCGTCGATGACCTTGCCCAGCGTGGAGACCATCTCCGCTTCGTTGCCGTTGCCGATATAATATTTTTCTCCATTGGCAACCCATGTGCCGTCTCTTACAGGCGTCAGCGCGGTCTCGGTGGAATAGATATCCGCCCCATGCGTCTTTTCGGAAAGACCGAAGGCGAAGATCGCGCCTTTTTTGAGCAACTCCGCAGCCTTCTTCTTGGCCTTCTCATTGGGACTCATCCAGATGGGACCCAGCCCCAGGATGCTGACCTGAAAACAATACCAGTAACCCAACCCATAGAAAGCCAGCAGTTCGCTGTATTCGCTGTTGCGGGCGGTGTCCCAGCGGCAATCAGGATCGCCGCCGTATTGGCTGGGCGTCAGCAACTTGGCAAAAATCTGCTCTTTGCCGATAAAATCGACAAACTCCCGATACCAGGTTTTTTTGTTGAAATCCTCAGTCAGTCTGGTTTTACCGAAATCCTCGAAGAAGGCAATAGTTTTATCCATAATGGCGCGTGATCCTTCATCGGCCATGAGACTTTGATATTTTTTCGGCTGCAGTAAATAATTCATCAGATACTCCTTTTACTAAAGAACAATTCAGTTTCCTGCGTCATATTATCATGACAATAATCACATTCGCGCTTCTTTATGCCATCTGAATCAACAGAGCCGGAGAAGATCAGCGCATCAATCCCCCGAATTGATGCCGTGATCAACCGGCCCGGCTTTAACAGACATTTTGGCCAAAATCATGTTTTAAACCGGACACCTTTCTTCAGAGGCTCGTTTTTCAACAACAAAATTGAACAGGGCATCCTCAAGATAATTTCATCATTGCTGCTGCCAACCATAAACTTCTCAAGCCGGCTTTTTTCATGCTCTCTCAGGACAACGAGATCAATTTTTTCCTTTTCGACATATTTCAATATCTCTTCAACGGGATTGCCTTCCTTAACAACCGTCTTGACTTTCAGACCGTCCTTCTTTTCACGATTAATAATGGTATTCAACTCCGCTTTAATTCGTTCCAGCTCTTTCTGATGCTCTTCTTCATGAAACTTGAAGGGCAGATTCCAGCCCTGCAACAATTGTGTATCTACAACATGAATCACGGAAAGTTCGGCGTCGAACCTGCTCGCCAATGCAATAGCCGCGCGCACGGTTGCCTGACAATACTGAGTGATCCAACTTACAGCAAGAATTTTTTTGGTATTTTCCATCATCATCCTCCTGAATTAAAATTTTTAATTACTGTGATTTTGAGGTTTTCATTGCTTACCAAAAACATTACCATTACATCATCATCCCGACTTCATATGTTCAAACGGCATCAAAACCGCTTCAGTCATAATTAAGACTATTTCCCGTTTACCGGCTATGTCGGCATGGTGGTGAAAACGCCGCGCGGATCAACCTGAGTGCGTATGATCTTCAACGCCTCGTCTGTAATCAATTTCGTCTGCGGAATTTCTCCTTCAGGTTTGAGCAGTTCGAAACCGGTCAGGGATTGCGCTATTTCAAAAGTGACACCGGGGGTCAGGGATTTGACGCGCATGCGTTTACTAACCGGATGAAAATCATAAACACCCCAGGGGCTGATGACCGCGCTGGGACCGTCGCCAATCAGGCCGGCTTCCTGACGGGAACTGCCGCCGGTCAAATGTCCCACCGAGGTGACAAAATCAACTTTCTCGGGGAATTTATCCGGCGTTTGGAGTCCGACCAGAACCATATTGCTCATCAAAGAAGAAAGATCGTTGTTGCCGCCGCTGCCCGTCAAACGAACCTTGGGATGATGAAAATCCTTGCCGATCATGTGAGTATTGATATTGCCGTACATATCCACCTGGGCAAACCCCAGGAATCCGATATCAACGTACCCGTTGTAACACTGTGCGAAAGAATAAGCCATTTCCATGATGGTGGGTGATTTGCGCCAGGTAAAGGGACAACCGACCGACCAGGGCATATCACCCTCAATCGGATCCTGCCCTCCGGATTCATAAACGATGGTGATATTGGGGGCATGGGTTTTCTTGGCCAGAATTCCCGCCACCATGGGTAATCCTGTTCCGATATACACGACCGAATGATCGTGAATCTGCTGCGCTATAATATAAGCCAATGTTTCCAAAGGATTGGCTGGTGCATTTAAGTCTCGCATGGTGTTCTCCTTTCTAATAGTAGAGTCCTGAATCATGCTTCAGGGTAAATTCCTCGTAAGAGAAATCAATGTCTTCATTATCACCTTCAGCAGCCTTTGTCTGGCGGCGGGCTTCGGCGATCCATTTCGCGCCTCCCAGTTTTTCGACAAATTCGAACTGATCCTTGACATTGATAATCCATTCATCAAGGAATGCCTTGGCGTTTTCGTCCGTGAGGGTGGACCAGCGCATACACTTTTCCCACCACTGCCTCGGCCAGTAGTAACATCCGGGCATGCTTCCGGGAAGCGCCCCGAAAGGCATCTCCACCACGGCATCTGCATAAAAGAACGGAATGATCTGCCCCTGCCTGTTGTAGCGAATATCACCTTCGGGCACGATCTCTTCGGCTGTAATGATGACTTTGCGGGCCGCAGCCGCCATCGCCAGATCATTCACCGCCGGGCCATAAATATACGCGTTTCCGTACTTGTCGGCCGCGTTACAGTGAATAAAGGAAACATCGGGATACAAGGCCGGAACGAACACAACGGGATCCTTATCCTTTTTCAAGGGATTCTGGATGACCTTGAGATAAGGATTGTAGCGGACAAGGTCACTGCCGATCATCTGCTTGCTGGTAACACCGGGGGAACCCAGTTGAGCGGCTTTGAATCCCTGCGCCATACCGCCGTGACTCCACTCGGAAAGAATTTTGACCTTGTCTTGCTTCAGAGCGCGGTCATAGAGTCTGTCAATCCCGCGCATCTCCGCTCCGGAGTATGAATTATGAGAATAATCCACCAGCCCGTAAAAGATGAAAAAACTCTGATTCGTATTGGGTGATCCGATCATCTGCAGATTCTTTTTCCCCTGCCTGATAACCTCGTGAAAGGCCTGATGGGGAGTCCGGACGTAAGAAAAGCCGCCATCGGTGATGATGTCGCCATCCTGCACAAAGGTCGCAACAGCTTCTCCGATTGTCATGCGTTTGTCTTTCTTAGCGTGTTCTTTTTTCGAATGCGCTTCCCGCGCTGATTCGAAATCTATCAACCGGTCCAGCATGGATGTGTCGCTCAATTTCAGATTCTCGACCGCTTCCTCGTTATATACATATTTAGCCATTTTTCTGCCCTCCTAATTCATTGTGCAATAATAGCTGATTGATTGTACCCTGACCGTCAAAGACGGTCAAGTATTATCGTAAGTTATTGAATATTTTAGATATTAATGATTTTTCGACAGGCGCTCAAATACGACAAATCGAGCTTTAAATTTGATTTATTGAGCATGAAAAATGTGAATATTAAATCATTGTCGCAAGCGTTTATCTTGGTCAATTTTTCATCGCCGCGAAAATGTAATTTCTGAACCATCGGTGAAAATGATCTGAACTGTAAATCGCTGATCATCGAATCGCATCGATTTCCGGAGGCCGATTTTTAATTGCCGTTTATCCGGGTGATTGCTTCTTTTGTTTCTTCTTCCAGAAAATCCCAGAGACCAATCCCCCGGATGGTCTCCACGGTGGGAATACCCCGTTCCGTCCAGCCGCGCTGGCGGTAATAGACGCCGATTAATTTTTTCAATTCTTCCCGGCGCTGCTTCATCAGGATTGCGCGCTTTTCAGCTGTTTCCATTTTTTGAATGTCCGCAAGCGGTTTGTTCAGCATGGAACTGAGTTGCGTGTCGTTGTAGTCTTTTTCATTTTCGTAAAGAACATCTTCCGTGGGTCCGATGGCTCTGTCGGGAATCCGATCCTGCTCGCCGGTCTTTTCCCCAAACGCCATCATGTTCATGATGCGTTGCAGGTTGATATCGCGGTCGGTCTGCTCGAAGATCTGCTCCCAGTTCATGCGGGTTCCCAACATGCCGTTGTAAAAATCGGCGTAGATTTCCTGCGACGCAGGATTGATGTAGATATCCGTATTTTTGTAGTTGCCGGAGTCGGGATTGAAGACATCCACCCACGGCAGTTTGCACAAGCCCAGATTATCATTGCCCAGGCGGACGCGCGGATAAGTGATCAGCGCCTGAGCCTTGGTTTCAAAGGTTGGAAAAGCTCCCAGCAGATCCACTTTGATGAGCCAGGCGGCGGCATGATGCGCGCCGATGTCGCTCGCTGCGGCGTAAGAGGCTTGCATGGATAATGAACGATGCGTCCGGTAAAGCGAAAAAGGGAGTCCCTTGGACTGCATGGCAAACGTTTCCAGTTCCCGGCGGGGATCAGGTTTTCCGGTTCGTGCGGAATATTTCTGGCCAACCCAAACGATGAGTTCAATTATTCCCAGAGCGGCAATGCCGGTCAGCGCCGTCTTATGGTAAGCAATATCGTGGATAAACTGCAGTGCAGATTTCTCATCGCCCCAGGTCAGTTCAAAGCCGTCCGTGTCTTCTCGGGCCAGATAGCCGCGCTGATAACATTCCATGATAAACGCCATGATCACTGCGGTGGTGATGGTATCGATTCCGTAATTATCGCAATACCAGTTAGCCTCCATGATGAATTCGGGATTCCACATGCCGAGGTTGGAACCGAAACCGGCCGCTGTTTCGTATTCGGGACCGTCCACCCAAACTTTTTTGCCTTGATGTTCACCGGAAGTCAACGTTACCCAGCCGCCCTTGGTGCATCGGAGATTACAGCCCGGGAAACAACCGTCCATCCCCCGATGATCAAAAAGATGTTCGGCGTAATTTTTTCCACAGATTTTATCCGCCTGCGGATGCGAGCCATACTGATAATTGTTCACGGGTAAAGACTGATAATCGTCTTTATTCATAAAGGCAATCAAGCCGGCCGAACCCTTACGGTACATCTTAAGCGACTGGGGATCGACCTCTTTGACAACCTTGTGCAGCCGAGCGCCGGCTTGCTTCACTTTTTCCCAATCTTCCGCGCCGTAAGGATTTTCGCCATGCGGAAATGCCGCCAGCACGACAACCGCTCTGATCTTCTTATGGCTCATCACCGACCCCAGACCGGTGCGTCCAGCCTGCTTGGTCCGATAAATTCCTTTCCCGCCATCCGCGGGTTTGACGGCATCATAATAATGACTGTTGATGCAGCCGAACATGGTATTAGCCGCGCCGATGCCCGTGGTCAGAAATACGATGTCTTTCTTTTCATAACCCTGCTGAAGAAATTGATCGACAAGTGTCTGCTCCAGATCAAAGACCTGATCAATATCCGGAGCCTCGGTCATATATGCTTCATTCTTAAAACCATCGATAACAATCATCGTGTTTTGTTCGGCGATCCCCGTTATTTCCAGCGCGTCAAAACCGGCATATTTCAAATAAGCACCGAAATGGCCGCCGAAATTGGAAACACCCGGAATATGCGTGAGCGGAGATAATGACACAGCCATACACTTGCTGGTGCCCGGAAACTGCGGAATCCCGCCCAGCGGTCCCGATGAAAAAATCAGCGGATTCTGAGCGCTGTAGGCGGTCGCGTCGGATTTGATTCTTTTGTGCAGAAAATAAAGTGCCAATCCCCTGCCGCCGATAAAGAAATCCCGAACGCGCGGCTCCAGCGAAGCAACGGCGATATGTTTTCCTGTCAAATCTATCGATAGAATCTGATTCGCATATCCGTGAACAAGAGGTGTTTTACTATATTTCATTTTTCGTCCTTTAGAAAAGAATGAAGCGAGATTAAAGCAATAAACAATAAAAATCAATGATAAAAGCGCGCTCTGCCGGTGCCGGCAGGAAACCAGCCAATGCTGATGAAATATGGCAAATGCAATTGCTTTGTGATATCTCACAGCACATGAAATATACCCTGCTGCAAAATATACTGCTGGGCCTGACGCTGGCCGCGCCCATCGGGCCGGTCAATCTGGAAATCATCAGGCGTGGTCTTCATTCCGGTTTTAAGCAGGCGTTTCTGACCGGCGCTGGCGCGATGAGCGCTGACGCAACGTATCTGACGCTCATTTTTTTCGGCCTTATTTCTTTTTCGAACATTGCTTTAATGAAAATAGCGTTGGGATTGTTCGGAAGTTTCATTTTGATTTATCTGGGCTTTATCAGCGCTAAAGAATTCTTCCGCGAATCCTCCGCTGCGGAAAGCAAAAAAGGACGCTTGTTCGAGAGTTCCTTCATCACCGGTTATGTCCTGGCTGTTTCCAGTCCGATGACCATCGTCTGGTGGACGGGCGTATTCGGCGCTCTGCTGATCGCACAAACCCATACGCAAACAACTTTATCCGCATTTTTGTCCTGTCTTTCCATTTTGCTGGGCTGTTTTATCTGGGTGTTTTTTCTGGCCGCCGCATTGCATTGGGGCAAAAAAATAATCAACGAAAAAATAGTGGGATTTGTTTCTCTGATTGCCGGAATTTTTCTGATGGTGTTCGGAATTTATTTTTTATACCGGACAGTATCGCTGATTGTAAATTGATAGCCCGGGACTTTGCCCGGGCATTTCAGATTAAATTATTTTTGGGAAAGGTATTCGTGAATCGCGTTCGCGGCCTTGCGTCCCGCGCCCATCGCCAGAATAACCGTCGCCGATCCGGTGACAATATCGCCTCCCGCATAAATGCCTTCACGGCTGGTCAGGCCCGATTCATCTTTGGTTATGATGTATCCTTTCTTGTTTATTTCCAGATTCGGCGTGGTTGCCGGAACTATCGGATTGGCCATGGTACCCACGGCAACAACAACGGTATCCACATCAATGATGAATTCGGAGCCTTTAATGGGAACAGGGCTTCTCCTGCCGGACGCATCCGGTTCGCCCAGTTCCATTCTGATGCACTTCATACCGGTTACCCAGCCGGCTTCATTGCCGATATATTCGACGGGATTGTGCAGCATCAGGAATTCCACGCCCTCTTCCTGCGCGTGATGCACCTCCTCTTTACGGGCCGGCATTTCCACTTCGGTGCGGCGGTAAACAATCATTGCTTTTTCAGCGCCGAGCCTCAATGCCGTGCGGACGGAGTCCATCGCCACATTGCCGCCGCCGACAACAGCGACTCTCTTGCCTCGGACGATCGGTGTCTCATACTCGGGGAATAAATAAGCCTTCATCAGGTTGGAGCGCGTCAGATACTCATTGGCCGAATAGATGCCCATTAAATTTTCGCCGGGAATGTTCATAAACACGGGAGCACCCGCGCCCACACCAATAAAGACAGCATGGAATCCTTCGGCAAAAAGCTCATCAATGGTTTTGGTGCGGCCAATAACAAAATTGGTCTCGATCTTTACGCCCAGTTTTCTCAGATATTCCACTTCTGCTTCGACAATCGCTTTGGGCAGACGAAATTCCGGAATACCGTAAACCAGCACGCCGCCGGCTTTATGCAGGGCTTCATAAATAGTCACTTCATAACCGAGTTTTACCAAATCACCGGCGATGGTCAGTCCCGAGGGACCGGCGCCGGCAACAGCAACTTTCCTGCCATTTGATTTTACGGCCGGTGGAATCGAAATTTTACCGGCCCTGCGCTCATAGTCCGCCGCGAAACGTTCCAGCCGCCCGATGGCCACCGGTTCGCCTTTTTTACCTAAAATGCATTCCTTTTCACACTGATCTTCCTGCGGACAAACACGACCGCACACGGCGGGAAGACCGTTCGTTTCCTTCAATTTCAACGCTGCCTCAATGAAACGGCCTTCCGCAATTTCCTTGACGAACTCGGGAATCTTGACATCAACAGGGCATCCGGCGACGCAACCCGGTTTTTTGCACTGGATACAGCGTTTCGCTTCGATGATCGCGGTTTCTTCAGAATAGCCGAGAGGAACTTCCTCGAAATTATGAATTCTTTTCTGCGGATCCTGCTCCGGCATTTTCTGCCGTGGCACTTTTTCTTTTTTCGGTTTCGTCTCTTTAGTTTCCATCGCACCCACACTTATGTTTTTCATAAGCCTCGCGTTCCTGGTCGCAATACATCTTCAGGCGGTTGGCTAACAGTTTAAAATCAACATCGTGGCCGTCAAATTCCGGCCCATCAACACAGGCAAACTTTGTTTTTCCCGCAACGGCAACACGGCACGCGCCGCACATTCCCGTCGCGTCCACCATAATCGAATTCAGGCTGACGATTGTTTTGATGCCGTGCGGCTTGGTCACGTCGCAAATAACTCTCATCATCGGCACCGGACCGATGGCGAATACGCGATCAATTTTTTCGCCCTTGTCAATCATCTGCTGTAAGACATTGCTGACAAAACCATGAATTCCGTAACTGCCGTCATCGGTAGTAACCATTAAACGATCCGAACTTTCTCCGATTTCTTTTTCCAGAATAAGCAGATCCCTGGTACGCGATCCGATGATCGAAATGACCTCATTGCCCGCCTTCTTCAGAGCGACCATCAGCGGATAAACAACGCCGACACCGACACCGCCGCCAACGCAAACCACCCGGCCGTAATTTTCAATTTCCGTCGGATTGCCCAAAGGTCCCAGAACGTCCTGAAGTGTTTCTCCCGATTTCATTTCGGCCAGTTGCGCTGTGGTTTTTCCCACGATCTGGAAAATGATGGTAATGGTTCCTTTTTCCCCGTCGGAATCCACAATGGTCAGCGGAATGCGTTCGCCCTTCTCATCGATTTTCAAAACAATGAACTGACCGGCCTGTCTCTTTTGCGCAATGGCCGGAGCCTCCAACACCATTTTGACGACATTTTCGGACAAATTTATTTTTTCAATAATCTTATTCAAACTTAACTCTCCTCCATGAGCAAAAAAACGTGATTGCTCGTTTTTGAATTTTAAGCTGAAAAATACCTCAGACAAATAAGAACAGCAAATCCTGATAAGAATTCTCAGGTTGAATGCTTATTCTGACTGTGGATTTTTTGTCGAACCGTTTTTAATATTCCGGTGTCAGTTTATCCAGTTCTGCGAGTGAAAATACCGGTCCGTCTTTGCAAACATATTTACTGCCTACATTGCAGCGCCCGCATTTGCCGATGCCGCACTTCATTCTCATTTCCAGAGACGTTAGAATGTTTTCCTTGGAAAATCCCAAATCAAAGAAAACCGGTAAGGTGAAACGAATCATAACGGGAGGTCCGCAAATAACCGCTACGGCATTTTCCTTGCTGGGCGCCACTTCTTTACATACGGCGGGAACAAAACCCTCTTTGCCTTTCCAGGTCGCATCACCTTTGTCAACGGTGACATTCAGATTCAAATCGGTTCTCTTGCCCCATTCGACCAGTTCATCCTTATAAAGGAGCAACCCGGGATTTCTGGCGCCGTAAATAACGGTAATATTGCCGAAGCGTTTGCGGTTTTCTTCAAAAATCATATAATTGATGAGCGAACGCAGAGTGGTGAAAGCAAATCCACCGCCGACGATGACGATATTTTTGCCGGCCAGAAAGTCCAATGGCCAGGAATTTCCCAGAGGACCGCGGATACCCATCATGGTGCCTTCTTCCATTTCGTGAAGAGCGGAGGTAACCACACCGGCTTTCTGCACTGTGAATTCCACATAGCCTTTCTGTGTCGGAGACGAGGCTATACCAATCGGCGATTCGCCTTTGCCGAAGATGGAAAGTTCGCCGAATTGTCCGGGAATATAGGCGTATTTCTGTTCATCTTCCGGATTCACGAATTTGAAACGGAATGTTTTGATGTCTTTGGTATCGACCTCGGTAATGATTTTATCCACTACAACGGGATAAGGTATGTACGGGTTCTGCATTACTAACTCCCTGATTATAATTTTGAAATATCTTCAACAATTTTTCTGATATCAATATTCACGGGACAAGACATGACGCATCTGCCGCAACCGACGCAGGCAATGGCGTTGAACATGTCCACATAATATTTGAACTTGTGCATGGTGCGCTGACGCCATCTTTCTTTCTGCGACATGCGCGGATTATGGCCTGATGTCTCTTTCGTAAACATCGGAAACATGCAGGAATCCCAGGAACGAATACGGACACCATCACTGCCTTTCACCTCGTCGCTGATATCGAAGCAATGACAGGTGGGACACATATAAGTGCAGGTCCCGCAAGCCAGACATTTACCGTAGATCGTATTCCAGAAGGGATTGTCAAAATTCTTATCCAGAATCGGTTTGATTTCATGAGCGGGAATTTTCGATGTGATCGCCGCTTTGGCCTGGGCTGCGATTTCATTTTTCTTCGTTTCGGCGGCGGTATCGGCTTTCGTGTCACCGAAATAGGAAGCAAGTTTTTCGCCTTTCGGCGTAATAAATTCAATCAGGTAATCAGACCCAATGTCTGTAATCAGAATATCCGCACCTTCCGAGGAAACAGGCTCACCGTCAACTGATGTGCAGAAGCAACTGGCATAAGGAGGTTTGACACACGCCAGAGAAATCACCGTCGTATTCTGTCGTTTGGCAATATAGTAGCCGTCCTTGTATTTTTCCTGATCAAAAAGTTTGTCCAGCAGGACAAAGCTGTGAGCGTCGCAGGGACGCACACCGAAGAGCACCGATTCATCCGCTTTGTTTTCCTCAGCGGAAAAAACCATCCCTTTGGGAGTGCGGGTATATTTCATCATGGTTTCCGTGTGCGGGAAGAAAACATTTTTCGGCGCGTTTTTGGAATTTAAATAAGCAAAGTTGGGCTCGGCGTTTTTCTGCAAAGGTTCGAAAAGAACATTATCTTCTTTTTTAACCGGCGCCCAGACAAGGAGTTTCTCGGCCATTTTTTTGGCAATGCCCGCCAGTGCATCTTTTTTTATTAAACGTTTTTCCATAATTTTCCCTAAATAAGAATTTTATCCAATCTCTTTACTTAAACCACAAATTTATCAAATCAGCCCCAATTGCGTTAACAGCGGCCGGGGATCAAAAATATGCGATTTGAATGTATCTTTTGAATCGGCAAGCCCCATCGCCAGGGAAATCAATTCCGTAAAATAAAATACCGGCATTTTGTTCCCTTCACTGGGACGCATATCCAGATTGGCCATGCAAAGAGGACAAGCCGTGACGATACAATTTGCATCAGCCTCGCGGGCAGCACGCATCAGTTTGTCGCACATGTCCACAACAATGGACGTTTTACTGATGGCCAGCGATCCCCCGCAACAATCCGTTTTGTAAGACCACATCTTCACATCAGCGCCAACAGCATTCATGATCTTATCCATCATGAACGGATTTTCATAATTTTCAAACTGGCAAACCTCCGGCGGCCGAAGCAGTAGACAACCATAGTAGGAAACAGGCTTTAAACCGGCAAGCGGTTTGACCACCTTCTTGGCCAGGGCATCAATTCCGATATCAGTGTAAATGATGTCAATGGGATTGCGGATCGCAATACCACCCTGATATTTGGCTCCGACAATACCTTCAATTTTCGTTTTGAGATCTTTATCCGTTTTCAAATAATGTTCGGCTGTTTTAAAACGATTGAAACATGCGGCACAGGGAACCATAACGTCCATTGCGTCTTTTTCCGCCGATATGAGATTCCGCGCCGGCAGGGCAATGGATAAATCAAAATTTGTGTTATGGGCGGACGACGCTCCACAGCAGCACCAGTCGTCAACTTCCTTCAACTCGATGTCGAGGGCTCGACTGACGGCCTTCATGGACTGATCATATTCTTTTCCCGTCGCGTGCAGCGAACAGCCCGGATAGTATGAAACTTTCAAGAGTAGCCTCCTTAACCTTTAACCTCTTTATCTGGTTTTTGTTTTCTCAAAAATATTTCTTACCGATTTCATGTCTTTCGTCCGCGGAGACAGCAACGCCAGTTTGCCTTTCATAAACATATCCAGACCCAGCATGGCGTCAGAGAAAAGATCTCCGGACTTGAGTTTGTACTGCACCATCATCATCGGTTCGTTGATGCGTCCACCGAACTTCATGCCGGAGAGAAATGCCTCATGGAACTTCAAAACATTCGCTTCACGGACGGTGCCCTGCTTTATGGCCATCTGCCTGAGCACATCCATCATACTGGCGATATCCACCTGATTGGGACAGCGGGTAATGCACGTTTCGCAGGACAGGCAAAGCCAGATGGTGGAACTGTTGAGCACCTTATCACGCTGTCCGTTCTGAATCATCTTGATAACCTTGTTGGGGTTATATTCCATGTGTTTGGTCATGGGACAGCCGGCGGTGCACTTGCGGCAGTGGTAGCAACGCTGAAGCGGCACTCCGTTTATTCTTTTGTTTACTTCTTCCAGAAAAGTTTCCATGTAAACTCCATTTACTCAAACTGATTATGGGTTGAAGACAAAGTCTCCTTTATCGTGATGTTCATCGAATTTGCCCAGAGGCGGCACATCTTCCATGCTGGATCCGGCGCGGTTCCCGAAAAATTCAAAACAATCCTTGTCGAGCTTCTTGAGGAACTTCCTCAGATCTACGCCCATCGGGCATACGGAAATGCACGAACCGCAATCGACACAGCGCCCGACCATGTGGTACAAGCGCATGAATTGAAATACCTGGGTATCGGTCGCGTCTTCGCCGATGCCAACCCACTGCGGCTGACTCTGTTCGACAAAACAGGTCGGGCAATAGCAGGAGGGGCAGGCCTGACGACAGGCATAACAGCGAATGCATTTTTCCATTTCCTTGGTAAAATAAGCCCATCGCTCCTCAATGGATTTGCCTTCAAATTCCTTGACGTCGTCATATTCCGCATCCGGATTCATGGCCGGGGCGGGGGAACCGATCATCACATCGGAAATAATCGGATTGTTGAAACGGCAGGTTTTGCAGTTATCCGCCAGAACATCCTTGAGAGCAACGTTCTTGTCGCCGTCGGATGTTTTCATCGTCAGCTGGCCGCCTTCCAGCGATCCTTCGATAATATCGCCGCCGCCGATGGCAACCTTCAAGCCTTTGCCGTCCACGTAGCCATCACAGGGCACGCCGATGATAAAAACTTCATCTCGTCCATACTGCCTTTCCTGCAGATGAATAATCAGTGAACGGGTGGTACAGCCGCGCGCGATAACGCCGACAATTTTTTTCTTCCGGTCTTCCGGCTTGACTCTTTTCTGGGAATTTTTATGTTGCGTAATCAGGTCATGAACGTACTTGGCCAGATTCTGTGTGCAGAGATTATTCCACACCAGTTTTTCCGTCTCTTCCGGCTTGGTGATGAAACAAGGCGTCGCCGTCAACGGTAAAGTGCCATTTTCATAACCGACAATGACATCAACCTTTTTCTCCAGAAGCAGCCTGTTTGCTTCTTCCCGCAATTTTGTTTCGATGTTTTCCACAGTGATGATTCCCCGTTAATTTTTATTGCAAATCTTTAATTAATCTTTTTTATCAATTTATTAGCCGGTCCCAGCGCCTTTATTTTCTCCGTAGCGCCTTTGATGACCTGTGCCCATCTGTCACCTTCGGAGGCGGAAACCCAGGTAAACAGGGTTCTATCGCCTTCCACACCGATGTAGTTCAGGAAACTTTTTAACGTCGCAAACTTGCGCCGTGCCACCAGATTTCCCGAAATATAGTGGCATTCACCCGGGTGTCAACCCGAGACCAGAACGCCGTCGGCTCCGGACTGCAGAGCTTTCACAATATAAAAAGGGTTGATTCTTCCCGTGCAGGGAACGCGGATGATCCGGACATTTGTCGGATACTGAATTCTACTAATCCCCGCCAGATCGGCGCCCGCGTAGGTGCACCAGTTACAGACAATGGCAACGAATTTCGGTGTCCATTCTTTGTTTGCCAAGTTTTCAGCCATATATTCTCCTTCCAGCTGTTTTACGGTCTTTAGCCGTTTAGCCTTCGTTTAAATTATATATTTGCGCCAGCACTTCTTCGTTATTGAAACCATTGAGGTCCACGGCATTCATGCGGCAGGACGCCGTACAGACGCCGCAGCCCTTGCAGAGCACCGCGTTGACTTCGGCACAGCCTTCCACCACGTTCACGCTGATCGCGCTGTAGGGACAGTTGATTTCGCACAAACCGCACGCGGAACATCTTTCCTTGTTCACATAGGCGGTCTTGCCTTCCGCTTCAATGTAATCAAGGCAGAGAACCATGACGGCACGGGAAACGGCGGCATTGGCCTGAGTGATCGTTTCATCGCTGAATTTGGGCGAATGGGACATGCCGCACATGAAGACGCCGTCGGTCGCGAAATCAACCGGACGTAATTTGACGTGGGCTTCCATGAAAAAACCGTCCTGATTGGTCGGAACTTTCAGCATATTGCCGATGGTCGCGTTTTCCGGATTCGGCACAACACCCACGCTTAAGACGACTGCATCGGCAGGCAAAGCCACGGATTCATTCAGAATCGGATCAAATACCTTTACTTCCACTTTGTCGCCCACCGCAAGCACTTCCGGTTTACGGTCTTCTTCATAAGAGATGAACTTGATATTCGCTTCACGCGCCTTCTTGTAATAATCTTCCTTGAAAGCGAAGGTGCGGATATCACGGTAAAGGATGGTAATGTCGCGGGAAGGATCCGCCGCTTTGAGTTCCAACGCGTTTTTGATCGCTTCGGAACAGCAGTAACGGCTGCAGTACGGCCTTTCCTTGTCGCGGCTGCCCACGCACTGAATCATGACGATATTCTTCATGGCCGCGAGCTTGGAATCCTTCTCGTAAATCATGGTTTCCAACTCTCGCTGCGTTTTCACGGCCGCGTTCTGGCCGTAGAGATATTCTTTGGGCTTGTTCTCGTAGGCGCCGATCGCCACAATCACAACGCCGTGTTCAAATACTTTTTCTCCGTCTTTGGCTTTGACCGTCGTCTTGTAATTGCCGATGAAACCTTCGATCTTCTCAATCTTGGCTCCGGTCGTCACCGTGATCAGCGGATTCTTGTAAACTTTATCCAGAAGACCTTTCAAATGAGCCTGGGCATCAAGGCCTTCCAGTGTTTTATATAGATGATTGTAATTACCGCCGAGACGATCTTCCTTCTCCACGATGAAAGAAGCAAATCCCTGATCGGCCAGCGACAGAGCCGCCGTCATACCGGCCAAACCGCCGCCGATAATCAAAGCCTGATGATTGACAGATAACTGACCGGGTTTTAATGGTTTGAGATACTGAGCCTTGGCTACCGCCATTCGCAGCAGATCTTTGGCTTTTTCCGTGGCCGCCTCCGGTTCGTGCATATGCACCCAGGAGTTCTGGTCGCGGATGTTGGCCATCTCGAAGAGATACCGGTTCAGACCGGCTTTTTCGCAATTTTCCTGGAACAGCCCTTCATGCGTTCGAGGCGAGCAGGATGCCACAACCACGCGGGTCAGATTCTGTTCCTCAATGACTTCCTTCATTTTCACGGCGGTGTCCTGCGAGCAAGTGAAAAGATTGTCGGCCGTATAGACCACGTTGGGCAACGTAGCCGCATAATCACGGACCGCGGGAACATCAACAACACCGCCGATGTTAATGCCGCAATGGCACACAAACACGCCTGTGCGTACGCCCTGTCCGCGCATATCTTTTTCTTCCGGATTTTCTACCGGCGTAATCATGGTGCCGCGACGGGATGCAAGCAGCCCTTCCGCGCAGGCGGCCGCGGCTGAGGCTTCCATAACGGTTTCGGGAATGTCTTTGGGTCCGCCAAATGCGCCGCAAACAAAAACACCGGGACGAGATGTCTCAACGGGATTTTCCAGTTTGGTCTTGCAGAAACCGTGCTCTTCCAGTTCAATGCCCAAGCTTGCCGCCAATTGTTTCGCGTCCTTGGGAGGCATCAAGCCGACAGACAGAACCACCATATCGAATTCTTCTTCGGCAAGGGTTCCATCCTGATTCACATAAGTAATCAACAGATTGTTGGTCTGCTGCATTTCTTTGATGACAGATGGCATCGAACGGATGTAGCGGATGCCGTATTCGTCTTTAGCGCGATTGACAAACCGGTCGAAATCCTTGCCGTGCGCGCGAATATCCATGTAGAAAATGGTGGGCTCCAACCCTTTGGCGTGTTCCTTGCCGATAATCGCCTCTTTGGTGGCGTACATACAGCAAACCGATGAGCACCAGCTGTTGCCGCAGGATGTATCGCGTGAACCGACGCACTGAATGAAGGCGACTTTCTTGGGTTCCTTACCGTCGGAAATTCTCTGGACATGACCGAAGAACGGACCGGATGCGGACAGAATGCGCTCAAACTGCAGTGCGGTTACCACGTTTTTGTAAATGCCGTAACCATATTCACCGCGTTTGCTGGCATCAAATATTTCAAAGCCGGCCGAAGCGATCACCGCGCCGACCTCGATGGTTTCCTCTTCCACTTTCATGTCGTGATCAATAGCCTTGGCGATACAGGCATCCACACACTGATAACATTCGGAACAGATACCGCAGGACAGACAGCGCATTGCTTCCGCTTTGGCCTGCGCCTCATCAAAACCAAGACCGACTTCCTGGAAATTGGTTTTGCGATCTTCCGGTTTCATCAGCGGATATTTTTCACGCGGAACCTTGGAGAAATTGGAAAGATCAGCTTTGTCCGCCAGATCCTTGGTCCAGTCTTTTTCACGACCGGCTTTCATATCCTCGCCACGCAGATAACGATCAATGGATTTGGCCGCCTCCTTACCGGAAAATACAGCCTTAACAACGGTCTGAGGACCAGTGGAAACGTCGCCACCGGTGAAAATACCGGGAACGTTGGTTGCGTAAGTGATCTTATCAAAATCTAAATTATTCCATTTGTTGATAGCGACGCCGCTTTCTTTGGTGATGAAAGACAAATCGGCTTCCTGACCGATGGCAGGAACGATCGCATCGCATTCGACGATAAATTCGGAGCCTTTGATTTCAATGGGACGGCGACGGCCGCTTGCATCGGGCTCACCCAGTTCCATGCGCGTACATTCGATGCCGGTGACTTTTCCGTCCTTGCCCACAACACGTTTCGGGGCAACGAGGAATTTCATTTCAACACCTTCTTCAATGGCCTCTTCGATTTCTTCCGGAGACGCGGGCATTTCCGCGCGGGTACGGCGATAGAGAATGAACACTTCTTTCGAGCCTGTTCTGACGGCTACGCGGACAGCATCCATGGCGACGTTACCACCGCCGATGACGGCAACCTTATCACCCAGGGAAACTTTCTCGCCGAGATTCACTTTCATCAGATAATCAACCCCGTGAACCACGCCCTGCATATCTTCGCCGGGAATGTTGAGCTTGCTGCTCTTCATCGTACCGCAGCCGATGAAAACGGCACTGTAATCGGATTTCAATTTATCAAAGGAAATATCCTTGCCGATTCTCTTGTTCAGGTGAATTTTTACGCCTAAATCTTCAATGACTTTGATTTCCGCATTGAGAACTTTTTTAGGAAGACGATATTCCGGAATACCTACCGCCATCCAGCCGCCGGCCACGGGCAGCGCTTCAAAAACATCCACATCATAGCCTTCAATGGCCAGATAATAAGCGCAGGTAAGTCCCGAAGGACCGGCGCCGACCACGGCGACTTTCTTGCCTTTGCTTTCTTTCTTTTCGGGAATATAGCGGGTGTCGCTGTTGAGATCCAGATCAGCGACAAATTGTTTGAGGTGCATAATATCAATGGGATCATCGACTTTACCGCGCATGCAGGCCGTCTCGCAAGGATGATTGCAGACACGACCGCAAACGATGGGGAAAGGATTATCCTGTTTAATCAGTTTGAGAGCTTCTTTGAATTTTCCTTCGGCAATCAACGCGATATAGCCCTGAACGCTGATATGCGTGGGACAATGGGCTTTACAGGGAGAGGTTCCCAATTTGTCAATAGCAAAACCGCTGGGAATGGCCTGCGGGAAATGACGATAGATGGCTTTTCTTTCGCTCAAGTTGCCGTTGAATCCGGCGGGAACTGAGACGGGGCAGACTTTGGCGCAGTCGCCGCAGCCCGTGCATTTATCCAGATTGACATACCGCGGAGCGGATGTCATTTTTACTTTAAATTTTCCGGGTTCACCTTCGACCGAATCCACTGTCCGCCGGGTCTTGATTTCAACATTGGGATGGCGGCCGACTTCGACCAGTTTGGGAGACAATATGCAGGCGGAGCAGTCATTAGTGGGGAAGGTTTTGTCCAATTGAGCCATGACGCCGCCGATGCTGATTCCGTTTTCGACGAGATATACTTTCATTCCGGAATTGGCCAAATCGAGAGACGCCTGAATGCCGGCGATTCCCGAACCAACTACCATTACAGCACCAACTTTTTCGTTATCTTTTAGCACCTGATTACACCTCTTCTTCTATATTAAAGAACCTAAAAATAAATTTTTAATGCCACGCCGCTAGGCGTATTTTCGCTAACATAATTTGGTTACACTGTCAAGAGCACAAGCTTAATTTATTTGATTTTTTTTGATAACTACTTGATATAACAAGGCTAAAAAAATGACCGACGTTCACTGACCGGCATTCAAGAATACACGGCGTTTCTTGGTCATTAATTTTCGGGCAGAGCACTTAAATGATTTTCCAGATAATTCCAAATATCAACCTTGCCGGTCTGTGTCTTCGCTGAGAACAATATTGGTTTTTGTTCATTCGACACTTGTAATTTTTTTTCAATCGCACGCTTATGAGCTATCGCCTGATTATTGGATAATTTGTCGGTTTTGGTTAAAATATACAAATAAGGTATGCGATAATTCTCCAACCAGTCGCGCAAAGATAAATCATCGTTATTGGGATCACGCCGAATATCCAGAATTAAAACGACAAGACAAAGGCTTTGTCTCTCTCGTAAATAGGCTTCAATCATATCGCCCCAATCTTTTTTCACTGACTGAGCAACTTTGGCAAAACCATATCCGGGAAGATCAACAAAAGATATTTTTTGGTTGATCTCGAAAAAATTAATCAACTGAGTGCGGCCGGGGGTGTTGCTGGTTTTGGCAAGATTTCTGCGCCCGACCAGCGTATTAATTAATGATGACTTGCCGACGTTGGAACGCCCGACAAAAGCGATCTCCGGCATGATCGCCGGCGGATACTGCGGCGGCCAGACCGCGCTTTTAATAAATTCCGCACTGGTAATTTTCATAATTTAAACAATTCAAGAAAAGTATACTGTCCCTAGAATTCCCCTTTTCTTTATTTTTAGTATGTTGGTGGAACAATTTTAAGAGGATGAGTACAAATATTAATTGACTTATGCATACATCGAATCATATCTATATTTTTATTGTTGTTAATTAAAATTTCAGCACAAGCTGTAAGAAATGTATTTCTTTCTTTTCCATCATAGTCTATCAACTTAAAGCTAACTCCGACAGGCATTCTTTTTATTTTTTTATCTTCTAAATCATGTTTTCGCAAATACTCCTTTAAAACAAATGGCACCCGCATTTCTATCAAAAACATTTCACCTGGTTTTAATAATTTTGGAATATCAGAATTAGGTTCAGTATGACCAATTATATCGCTATTACAATCAAGTAAATTTTTATACCCATTTTCAATATTTGTATCAGGATTCTCATTTATTCTTATTAGATTTTCTTTACTAGGAGCAACAAGGGTAACAATTTCCAAAACAGCTTCTCTATTTCCAGGATTGCTATAAGCAATTTTCACAGATAAATATCCATCTAATGTAGGTGAACAATTCAATATTGAAGCTATAATTTTTTTCGATTTATGGAAAAACTGAAAATATGAGTTAAATGCTGATACTAATAACGCAAGAATCGAAATAAATATCGCAATACCTTCAGTACTCATATCACTTTTTCCTTTCTATCATTAAAATGTAAGAAACCATTAAATGCATCAATAAATCAGCTCTTGGACAAAGGGATCAAGTCTCCTCTTGGCTCATGTGTTGTTGTGACTAAACTAATCGTTAAAGAATTTGATTATTCGGGTAACTTTTTTGATAAATTTTGTAAAGGTAAATATTGCCTAACGTTATGGGACGGACACCATCAACGATTATCTCCGCTGCCAGAAGGGTAAGGCGACCGTCAAGGACAATTCATTCCTGACCGACTGAAACTGAAATGATATTTTAAGGATAAAATCGAAACGCTTTATAAAAAGTGAACGGGGAGAAAAGCAGAAGACGAGAGGTTTAGAAGATTGTAGGTATGGTCAAAGATGCGAAAAGTGCCCCATGGCAATATGTGCCCGGGATAATTCCGTTTGAACTTCAAATTTTAATATGCTCGTTCTTCGCGATTGTCTTAAATTACCGTAGCGAGCTGATAAGCAGCCCTGACCGCTTCCAGCAATCTCCCGCAGGCGAAGGAATCGCCGATGTTGTACAATTCGGGGGCGATGTTAGCCGACAGGCATGCGTAATAAAGTTCATCAGCGGGGCGAGCCCCTGCCGATAAGACGACAAGGTCGGCCTTGAGCGTCCGCGACTGAAATTCATCTTTAATCTTTTTGGCGAAGGGATTTTCGATGTTTTCCGGTAAAAGCGGTGTCCATGTGATATAAGGATCTGGAACCGTTTTCGATATGTTTTGTTCGACAAGAACTTCTTTGTCGCCGACTTCCTTCAGCATCGAGCAGTTTAGTAATTCCACTCCCATCTTTTCCATATAATGAATGAGGAAGCCGCGATTCGATGTGCAGACGCCTTTCATGATTTCAGGGAGCATTTCGACTATCTTAACTTTTTTCTTTTTTTCGTGAACGAGGAAATAAGCTGTTTCACAGCCTACGGATCCTCCTCCGACGATAACGATGTTCTGCGCGGCGTCAATCATGGACGGATCGCGCAGAAGATCAACCGCCAGAACAACGTGAGGCGCGTCGATATTTTTAGCCGGTGGACGTTTCTGAACCGTGCCTGCCGCGCAAATAATCGCGTCGTAATTACCAGTACGCAGTAAATCAAGATTTACTTCACGTCCGTATTCGGCCTTAAGATCGTGGTTTTTCATTGTTTCCGTGAGCATTGTTTTCAAATATGCCCGGTAATTGAGAATATCGAATTTGATTGCCGGACGCGAACCGGGAATCAGCATGCCGCCGATTTCTTCTCTTTTTTCAAAAAGAGTAACTTTATGTCCGCGATGGGCGGCAATCATCGCGGTATTTGCTCCGGCAGGGCCGCCACCGACGACAGCAATGGTTTTGATTCTTTTAGACGGATGCAATTCGCTGCCGTTGTAAATATCTTCATGTCCGGTACGGGGATTCACTGTGCATTGAGGATGGCCGCCATCGACAAATTCATTGATACATCCTTCCTGATCGCCGATGCAGGGGCAAATTTTATCGACTTTTCCGGCATAAACCTTATTGGGCCACTGCGGATCAGCCAAAAGTGGACGAGCCAGCATAATCATATCACATTTTTTATCGCGCAGAGCCTGCTCGGCAAGATCAGGATATCCGAGCTTGCCAACCGCTACCACCGGCACTTCCATCTCCGTGTTGGAGAGTATGTTGTTTTCCGCAAAATAATCTTTGACGATTTTTGATATTTCTAAAAAACAGCCGGGAGGCATGAACCCGGGAGGATGCGGCAGCCACCAGTTGTCATAGCAGCCGAGATCAACATCAAACATGTCTACACCCGCGCGCACAAGCGCCGCCATATATTCCAGCGACTGCTCAACCGTGCGTTCGTTTTTGAACTTGCGCAGGGATTTGACTGTGTTCATTTTTTCTCCGTAGGTTTCGTTGAGTACCAGAGAAATATCAATCCGGTACATGATAGGGTAAGATTTACCGACCCGGTTGCGAATTTCTTTTACCAGTTCAATGCCGAATCTCTGCCAGTCGGCAAAAGCACCGAATGTCCGCCTGTTGAAGGCGGTATTGGTCATCTGTTCGAGAAGATAACCTTCGTGTCCGTGCAGATAGACGCCGTCAATCAAAGCGGCTTTGGCGTCTGACGACGCCTGGCCGGCATTTTTGATGATTTTCCACGCCATTCGTCCGGAAAGAGGACGGCATGGTATCGAAGGCAGATAAAAATTGGGATTCCAGGATGCCGATACGGGAAGCTTGAATTTATTGACCAGACATTCCGGAGACCCGACCCGTCCCAGGCCGGGGGTCAACTGAATGAAGAATTTCGCGCCGTAGCCGTGACAGCGCTCGGCAATGTCCCGCCAGCCGGAGAAGCGCGTACGCGAAGCATCGATGCGCGGAAAGTACGAAAGGCCGCCCATTTCTGTGACGGTGGGATCTATGCCGTGGCTGATCGGTATCAGCCCCGAGGTGATCAGTCCGACGCCGCCTTTAGCCCTTTCGGTAAAGTATTGTATCATCTTGGTGTTGGGGCGGCCTGTTTCTTCCGCCATACTGATATTGCCCATCGGTCCCATCACCAGACGATTTTTGATTTTCACGCCGTTGACCTGCAAAGGACTGAATATCGATGTATAGGGATAAAGTCTGGAGGTTATTATGCCGTCATTAAGACGCGCTTTATCTTCATACCATGTGCCGAATTTATCCACGACTGTTTTCATTCGTTCGTCATATTTATTTGTCATAATGAACCTCGCGTAGTTTAATTAAAGTGATTGAAAAAATATGTACCGAAAATTCTTTGTCATTCATGAACAATGACTCTGCCATCTTCAAAGAGATCGACCTTTTGTCCATGTTGAACACAGGCGAGAAATGCCGCGCCAAGATTATCGATGGCTACGATGTGGTTGTTGTTCCACACATCGGCCAAAACTATTCCCGCCGCGGCCAGGGAATCGATTGCTTCAGAAAAAAGCATGGCGGCTGGCGCGGCGCCCATGGAAGCTACGGTCTGCAAAATCATACCGCCGGTGGTGGAGCCGATTGTTTTAGGAAGGCACAGAATCTTTCCGGTAATGATTTTGCCATATATATCAAGGTTGTTTTGATCGGAGCATTTCATGATTTTCTTCTTGGCCATTGCGTCTTTCTGAAATGAGGCCAGTGTATTAAATCCTGAACGGGATACAACCGCCTCGCCGGATAAGCTGCCGGCCATGATAACTCTGCCTTTGAATTCTCTGTTCTTTTCAGCCATTGATCCCTCCTCTTATTGCGATTTTCGCAATTTCGGCATCGGTAAAATAACGCGCCGTTGTATATGTACGCAATTTGTTCGAATTGGTAATCACTGCTTTTTTACTGCAGAGGGGATTGTTCATGTACATGAGCGGACAGATTGACGTGAGGTGTCCGCCGATGTCTGTTAATCGCGAATAGGTCTTTGTATCTTTTCTGAAGGCATCAACAACAGCGGGAGCGGCAGTCATGATTGTGGTTACCGCGAGCTTCTTTTTCCCTGCGGATTTGAGTTCCTCTTCGAAGCGTTCCAGCCATTCGTATATCTGCTTGAGGCTCAGATGAGGACAGCCGATAAAACAAAGTCTGGGTTTTGCCGAGCGGTTTTTCCACATTAACGGATAGCTGTCGTATGTTCTCTTTAATTCAGCATCATCTATTACATAGGTGCGATAATTCTTCTTCAATAAATTGCGCGACATGTCCACGGCTTCGGGAGTGAGTCCTTCAACATGATACAGGCCGACCGCGCCGTTGCTGGCTGAAGCGGCGCCCATATCCTTCAGATAATCCTTCGCACTCTGGTCGAGATGATTACCTAAAAAAACGTTCAATCCGCTGATGAAAGGAACTTCTTCCATAACTTTCATGCCGATTGCGCTGCCCAGTATCTGTGCTTCCGGCAATGATTTGGTTTTTACTTCAACCAGCCAGTCTGCTTTGCGGCCTTCACCGGTCAACAGACCAAACACGGGGGCGCGTCCGACAATGCCGCAGAGCAATTCCAGCACTCCGGAGTTACGGTTGGAGCGGGCGCCCAAAACGGAATTGGCATATACAACAGCGGAAGATTCGGCCCATGCCAGAATCTGACCTTTGTGCGGAATGTTGCCGACTTCGTCCATGTAACAAGTGCAGGTAAATGATTTGGCGTCTTTGAGTCCCACCTGGCGCAGTTGTTCTTCGTACTGCGACTGTTTCCCATACATTATTTTTTTGAATATGAATTTTTCGAGGATGTTTGCAGGAACATTTTTGAAATCCATGGGGCGGGGATCAACGGTGAACGGTTGGGCTGTTTTCAATCCCGCGGCAATTAATTCATCCATAAGGGAAAATACCGGTTTGAGAAGCGGTATGCCGAAAGAGGTAACCAAATGAACACTTCCCTCAATGGGAGAAAGCTTTTGCGCGCCGAAAATCTGCCCATAGAGCACTACCGATTCCAGGGCTTTGCGCATTGTTTCGCCCTGTTTGCCTTCCAAGATTGCCTTCTCTTCGTCGGTTAAGTGCATGGAATACTCTTTTTGCATGGAAGAATCCTCCTTGTGGTGAACGGTACTTCAACGCTTAAAAGATGATGCCTGGTTGCAAATCAAATGCTAGAGGAAGTTCAGGAAAATCAGAATACAAAAAAATCAGCTATCAATTAACTTGGTTAACTAACCTTAATGATGAGTATATTATGTCATAGGAAGACAATGCGGTCAAGCCCTTTTTCCCTTGGGGTGAAAAGCAAAAAGTGAATGGTGAAACTATGTTTAAAGAAGGCCGCGGTCACTGGTTAACCGCAGCCTTAAGAATTTTTATGCCATTTCACGTTCCAAGGCTGACGAGGCGGCAAGGAGGAGGCTCCGCAGACGTATCTGATAATACGTTGAGGAAGCCCACGTTGAGTCAACAAAGATAGCGCTTTGATTTCGGAATGGTCATGCGAGCATTTTGGTTTGCACGCTCTTCAGTATATCCTGTGCTTCTTTCATCATCGCCTGCACCATGTCGTTGACTTTGTACATGTTAACTGCGTCCGCCCGGGCGTGTTGCTGGTTTTGGCAAGATTCCTGCGTCCGACCAGCGTATTAATCAAGGATGATTTACCGACGTTGGAACGCCCGACAAAAGCAATCCCCGGCATGATCGCCGGCGGATACTGTGGCGGCCACACCGCGCTTTTAATAAATTGAGCACTGGTAATTTTCATAATTCAATAATTAGTTAGCAAAAGCCTTTTTATTATTCAAGAGGTATATGGTGTAATCATCTCTGATTATCTTTAATTTTTAAGATAAATTCTCTCCCAAATCCATTCATTATTTTTTATACCGGCAACAATTCATACTCTACAGGTAAGATTTCATTGACATCCGCAGACGTTCTTCTTATATACCAGCCGCAATCAATTTAGTCATCACAGGGTGTTTTTATGGGATTACCCCGCGTTATCGGT
>CAZIJZ010000031.1:0-31217 GCA_964539765.1 uncultured Smithella sp. | reverse complement strand
CGGGGGATTTTGAGTCCCCTGCGTCTACCAGTTTCACCACTCCGGCACGGGCGCGATTATATAAACGGCTGGTAAAATGTCAAGCTAAAATCTGTTGACAATTAATAAATGCCCATGTTAGGGAACAAAACCGTTTGCACGAAACTTAACGGGGTTGTAGCTCAGCTGGGAGAGCGCTTGAATGGCATTCAAGAGGTCAGGAGTTCGATCCTCCTCAGCTCCACCAAAATTTAAAGGGAGGGATTCTCACAACCCCTCCCTTTATTTATGTAAATCTATTTTTAATAACGAAGAGAAAACCCTGGATTACAAGTCCTCAACCTTCTTTTTTATCTTAACCCGTTTTTCCTTGATCATATTTGCTTTGTTCCCTTCGAGCCAGGTTTTTACAGCTTCTTCCTGTTTCAGGGCGGTCAGTATTCTTCTGTACATTTCTTTTTCTTTTGCAAAAGCAGTCTCATCCGGTTGGGTTGCTTCTTTAAATTTCAGTATGTAATAGGCATTGTTAATGAAAAGGGGTTTTTCCGCGTAGGGCGTGCCGGAGGAAAGCTGCATTAAAATTTCTGCAGCTTCCGGACTTTGTCCAATGCCCGGAATATTATCGCCCGGTTGAAAAAGTCCTGTCTGACCGATTTTCAAGCCTTTTTCGGAAGAGACCTTGTCAAAACTTTCTCCCGCTTTCAGACGTTCCAGAACGGATTTTGCTTCTTTTTCAGCGAGGATCTTCGTTTCGGTTTCGATGAAACGAAGCCGGACGTCATTTTCTATGGTGCTGAGCTGGGGAACATAAGAGGGCTTTTTGTCAACAACCTGTAAAAGGTAGTAACCGTTTTCCGTGGAAAGGATTTTGCTCAGTTCCCCTTTCTGCAGGTTCAGCAGTATTTCCGAAAAGTTTTTTAGGGAAGCGAATTCCTGCGGCGGTTTGCTGGTTGCGAAAAAGTCGGAGTTGCGAATGGCCAGATGATGCTTTTGGCTATAGGCATCCATATTGTCTTCCTGATAAATTTCTTCCCGGGCTTTTCTGGCTTCGGAATAAGCCGTTTGCATGCCCCTTGTCTTCTTCAGTTCCCGGATGATATCGTTTTGGACATCGGCCAGCGGCGCTTGCTTGCCGTCTTTGGTCCTGTATTTATCTTTGTAACTCGAATAATAATCTTTAATATCCGAGTCGCTGATATCAGAGGAAAAAGCATCGGCGCCGAAAACAATATATTTGATTTTGGCCTGTTCGGGGACGCGGAAGAGATTTCCGTTGCGTTTAAGATAATCTTCCAGCTCCGATTGAACCGGTGAGATTTTATTTTTCACATCGTCGCCTGCAATGCGCAGAAAATCGACGCTGACTTTCCGGCTCTGCAGAGCATAAAGATCGTAAATTTCCTTATCGGATATTTTTATGCCTTCGCGGACAAGGGACTCGATTTTGTACGCCGTCAAATCGGCCCGATGCAGGGTTTCAAAATCCTCGGCGGTCATTCTGTTGAAGCGCAGAATCTGCTGGTACTTACGCTCGTCAAAAGTTCCGTTGGTCTGCACTGCCGGCATGGACATGATGGCATTTCTCAATTCATTGTCGGAGACTTTGATCTTTAAATCTGCGGCTTTGGCGATAATAATTTCTCTGTTCAGTAAATTGTTGTACGCTTTTGCCTTCAAGTCCATTGTTTTGAGCATTTCCGGCGTTAGTTTTTCTTTCAGGTTTATCCGGGCCATTTCCAGAAGTTTGTCGTATTCGTTGAGCAATGCATTTTCGGTGATGACCTGCTTGTCGATGATGGCGATCACATTGGTGTGTTCACCTCCTCTGCTGGCTCCGAAATAGAGAACGAATACAACAATGATAATAGCGATGATCGCGATCATGAACCAGCCGCGTGCGTGTTTGCGAAAAAATTTCAGCATAAAAATCACCTCAAAACGATACAGGATTTATTCATTAAGAAATTAACTTTATCTTATTATTATAGTCATTTACAAAATGCAAATATAATTTAAAAATGAGTTGATTAGGATAATGAAATACTGTATGAAAAAACTTTAAAGCCTGAAAGTCATTATATTAATTTGTGAAAACACAGGAGGATAAATGTTTTTTGATTATATTTTAGGAAAATTTTCCAACGATCTGGCCATTGATCTTGGAACGGCCAATACGATTGTTTACGTCAAGGATAAAGGAATTGTTTTGAATGAACCTTCCGTAGTCGCTGTTCATCAGGACGCGAGAGGGATGAAAAAAGTTCTGGCCGTGGGCAATGAAGCCAAAAATATGCTGGGCCGCACGCCGGGCAATATCGTGGCCATCCGGCCGATGCGCGACGGCGTTATCGCCGATTTCGATATTACGGAAGCCATGCTTAAGCACTTTATTCTGAGCGTGCATAACCGCAAGTCTCTGGTGAGGCCGCGGATCATCATTTCCGTGCCGTCAGGAATAACGCAGGTGGAAAGACGCGCGGTGCGCGAGACGGTGGAATCGGCCGGCGCGCGCGAGATTTATCTCATTGAAGAACCGATGGCGGCGGCCATCGGCGCCGGTCTGCCGGTTGCCGAACCGACCAGTTCCATGGTCGTTGACATCGGCGGCGGGACGACGGAAGTCGCCGTGATTTCTCTGGCCGGAATTGTTTATTCGAAATCTGTGAGAGTCGCCGGAGATAAAATCGACGAGGCGATCGTTCAGTACATGAAGCGCAAACATAACCTGCTGATCGGTGAAAGAACGGCGGAGATCATCAAAATGGAAATCGGCTGTGCCTATCCGTTCGATGAAATGAAAGTCGGCTCCATTAAAGGACGGGATCTGATTTCCGGAATTCCCAAAATAACGGAAACCAATTCGGAAGAAATTAGGGAAGCCATCAACGAACAGATTACTTTTATTGTCGACGCAATTAAAGATACTCTGGAAAATTCTCCGCCGGAACTGGCCGGAGATATTGTGGACCGTGGCATCGTTCTGACCGGCGGCGGCGCCCTGCTCGCGAATATCGATGTTCTGGTCAGGGAAGAAACCGGACTGCCCATCACGATTACCGACGATCCTTTATCGGCTGTGGCAAGAGGTGCCGGCATGGCTCTGGAACAGATCAGCGTGCTCAAGGATATCGCTCTTGAGGTTTAAATAAATCAGTTCTGCCTGCTGCTTTACGACGATATACTCCACTCGATTTCTGGTGATATCAACTGATTTCTGCGATCAAGAGAAAACCGGTACAGGGGGCTTTTGTATCCATCATTTTTTGCGGATGACAATTTTGGATGTGTTTTATAAATATTTTCCGTCAGGTCAAAAATGTTTTTTTTGAAAAAGCACAAAATAATCATTTTCATTGTTGCCCTGCTTGTTTCAACATTGATCATGATTTCATACAATCTGAAATTCGGTACGGAAAAAAATTTTCTCAAAAAAGTCACTTTGGAAACTGTTGCTCCGGTTTATAAAGTTTTTAATGGCTCCATTCAAGGAATTCAAAATGCCTGGCGTAACTATTTCCTGCTTGTGGGCATTCAAGAAGAAAATCAAAAATTAAAAAAAAAGATTAATGAGCTCAAGGCGGTCGTTGTTTCATACCGGGAAGGCTATCTGGAAGCTCAGCGACTGAAAAAGCTTTTATCGGTTACCGATGAGTATAAGTATAATTTTACCGCAGCCCGAGTGATCGGGCGGGAACAGGCCACGCTTTCCAGAACCGTTTTGATCAATAAGGGTTCTTCGGATGGTTTGAAAAACGGAATGCCCGTCATGGCTTATCCGGGATTGATCGGCCGCCTGATCGATGTGTCCAGCCATGTGTCACGGGTGCTTCTGTTTATTGATGAGAACAGCAATGTTGATGCTATTGTACAGCGAAACCGCATTCAGGGAATTATCAGCGGCGCCGGTTCCCGGGGGATGACGTTAAAATACATCCCCAAGACACAGGACGTTCAAAAAGGCGATGTTATTATTTCGTCCGGAATGGGCGGCATTTTTCCCAAAGGGTGGCTGATTGGGCAGGTCATCAGTGTTGACCGGCAGAATGACGGTCTTTTTTTTAAAATCGATGTCGCTCCATTTGTCGATCTTTCCAAACTGGAGGAACTATTAATTTTGTCTTCCGCCGAGACGGCCATTGAATAATAATGTTACATTATCTGTCACTGCTAATTTTAGCCATATTATTAATCGTTCTGCAATCAACCGTAACGGATCTAATTTTTTCCAGTTATTTCACGTTCGAGATGTCTCTGGTGGTTGTTATTTACGCCGGATTTCGTTTTGAGATGATGAAAGGGTTGCTTCTGTCTTTTTTCCTCGGCTTCATGCTTGATTGTGTCAGCGGCTCGGTACCTGGTTTGTTCTCCTGTGTTTATCTCATCGTTTTTTTGTGTTCATTCTTTTCATCCGATTTTCTGGATACCGAAAAAAATCATGTCATTGTTCTGTTCAGCTTTATTTGCGTTTTTCTGAAAGAAATCATGCTGCAGACATTTTATTATCTGGCCTTCGATGTGGGCCTGCGTCCGGATGTGTATGCTGTTATTTTCACGCAGTCTTTCGTCGTCAGCCTGGTTGCTCCCGTGTTTTTTTACTTCATCGATAGAACCGGAATATTTCTTTACGAAAAAAAGGTGTAACATGTTGAACAGACACGAGCCGGTTGAATTCAGGGAAAAAATAAGAGTCGTCGGGGGAATATTTCTTATCGCTGTCTGTGTCTTAATTGTGCGTTTAGGCTACCTACAGATTATCAAGGGAGAAGAGTTCAAAAAAAAATCAGAAAACAATTCTGTCCGTTTCCGGCAGATAAAACCGCTGCGCGGATTGATCATGGACCGTAACGGAAATGTTCTGGTGGATAACAAACCGTCTTTTGATGTTCTTTACATACCCAACAAAAATAAAGCCAACGAATTATCAGTGGAAAAACTGAGAAAACTCTATGAAAGCAAATCGATGCTTTTTGCCTTTGATCCGTCTGCGCTGAAAAAGGCGAAACCCTATTTGCCGGTGCGATTGGACAAGAATGTGACGATGGAAAAAATAGCGCTGGTGGAAACAAACGCTCTGAATCTGCCGGGTATTTATGTCGATGTTTCCCCGATTCGTTTGTATCTGGACGGAGAAATCCTGGCGCCGATTATCGGTTATACCGGTGAAATCAGCAAGGAGGAAATGGAAAAAGGTGACGGCAAGTACGCGTACGGAGATATTGCCGGAAAGCACGGTTTGGAAAGATTTTTTGATGAATATATTCGCGGGAACCGCGGCGCGGAGCTCGTTGAAGTCAATGTTTACGGCAGAGAGATAAAGAATCTTGGCAGGATTGATCCTGTCTCCGGTTATAATATGACCTTGACGATTGATGCCGATTTGCAGAGAGCCGCCTGGCAGGCGATTGAAGGGAAAGCCGGTTCCGTCGTGGTTATGGATCCGCGGGATGGGGCCATTCTGGCCATGGTCAGCTCTCCGTCTTTTGACCCCAATTTATTTAACGAGGGAATCTCCATCGAACTGTGGAAACAGTTGCAGAGTAATCCTTTTGCGCCTTTATCCAACAAGGCGATTTCCGGACAATATCCGCCTGGCTCAACCTATAAATTAATTGTTGCCGCTGCCGCTCTGGAAGAAGGCATGATCTCGCCGGAAACCAAGATATTCTGCAACGGCTCTTACACTCTGGGTAATCGAACGTATCGCTGCTGGAAGCGGGGAGGGCATGGTCATGTTAATCTTCACCAGGCCTTGGTCGGTTCCTGTGATGTCTATTTCTATACCGTGGGTAAAATGCTGGGTGTGGACAAGATAGCCGAGTACGCGAGACGTTTTGGTCTGGGAGATTTTGCCGGCATTGATTTACCCAATGAAAAAAAAGGGCTGGTGCCGACTAAGGAATGGAAGTTGAAAAAGAAGAAAGAGGCCTGGCTGATGGGCGAGACGATATCCATATCCATCGGGCAGGGATTCAATCTGGTTACGACGTTGCAGCTGGCCAACGCCTACAGTGCTTTTGCCAACGGTGGAATCCTGTGGCGGCCGTTTATCGTCAAAAAAATCGAGTCATCCGGCGGCAAAATTTATAAAGAAATTTTTCCCTTGAAAAAGGGAGAATTAAAGTTGAGTAAAAAAACAATTGAAATTTTAAATGATGCGTTAAGGGCAGTGGTAAACGAGCCCGGAGGCACGGGTCAGAATGCGAAATTGCCCGGCATTGAAGTCTGCGGTAAAACCGGTACGTCCCAGGTGCTGGGATTGCCGGAAAATGAAAAGGCCCGCCGTCGGAAAGTCCTCAGCGCCTTCCACAAGGATCATGCTTTATTTGCCTCTTACGCTCCGGCAAATCATCCGGAGATCGTTGTGGCGGTCATTCTGGAAAATGCCGGCGGTGGCGGAGCGGTGGCCGCACCGGTAGCCCGCAAAATATTATCCGCTTATTTCGAAGGGAAGAAGAAGGATAAAAATACGCAAAAAGCGGTTCGGAACGCAAATTTAAATGAACGGGATGAATGATTTGACACCGACAGGTTTTATTGAATAAGGAATACAGATGATTTTTCTTAAATTTGATCGTCGCATTTTTCATTATTTTGACTGGACGCTTCTGGCTTTCGTGCTGTGTGTCTGCGCGATGGGCGTTTTGAACATATATTCCACCGGTTTCAGCGCCGCGGGGGGACAATCTCCTTTTTATCTGAAACAAATGCAATGGATCGCCGTGGGATTGGTTTTCATGATGTTTGTATTTTTCGCGGATTACCGGGTGATTGTCGAGTATGCCTATATCATCTACGGCTTGGCAATGATCCTGCTGGTGCTCGTCTTGATTGTTGGCTCTTCGTCGCATGGCGCCCAGCGATGGCTTGGCGGCGGTTTTTTCGCCATTCAACCTTCCGAATTAATGAAAGTCGTCATCATCGTTACCCTGGCCCGTTATTTCGATAATCATAAATCGAACGAGCCTTATACATTAAAAGAACTTTTCATTCCTCTTTTGATTGTCGCTGTTCCTTTTGCGCTGATTTTAAAACAGCCGGATTTGGGCACGGCTCTGATCCTGATTGTCATTTTTGTTTCTGTTGTTTTTTTTATGGGCGTTGACAAAAAGTCTCTTGTCTTCGTTTTTACCGCCGGTCTAATATTCATACCGCTGGGCTGGTTTTTGCTGAAGGATTATCAACGGGAAAGATTGATTACATTTCTGAATCCGGAAAGAGATCCGCTGGGTTCCGGTTATCACATCATCCAGTCGAAGATTGCCATCGGTTCAGGAGAAATATTCGGCAAGGGTTTTCTCAGCGGTTCACAAACCCAGTTGAAGTTTTTGCCTGAACAACAGACTGATTTTGTTTTTTCCGTGTTTGCGGAGGAATGGGGATTCCTCGGTTCCATGTTTCTGATCGGCGTATTTGTTATGATCATTTTCTGGGGATTAAAAATTGCCTTGCAAGCGAGAGATTTATTGGGCACAATCATCGCATTCGGTGTGACCGCTCTGATTGCATGGGAAGTCTTTATCAATATAGGGATGGTTCTGGGGATTTTGCCGGTTGTCGGCATTCCGCTTCCTTTCTTCAGCTATGGAGGATCGGCCATGCTGTCTCTGATGATTGCCATCGGATTGCTGATGAATGTCAGCGCGCGCAGATTTATTCTGCAGAAATAGCGACGGACGGCGGACAAAATTTTTTATAACAGAAATATAACGAAACTTTCTTGACGGAAAAAGGGGGACAACGTGTGGGAGAAAAAGAAGGATACTGAAGAAATAAAAGCTTTCCTCGGTCAGGGCGCCGAATTTTCAGGAAAGCTGATTTTTAACGGATCGGTCCGTATCGACGGAAAGTTTGACGGAGAAATTTTCGGACAGGGATCGCTGGTTGTCGGGCAGGGCGCTACCGTCAGGGCGAATATCGCGGTCAAAAGCGTCTACATCAGCGGTGACGTTGAGGGCAACATCGAAGTTAATGAAAAAATGAATATCCACTCAACGGGAAAATTTTCAGGAGAGGTGCGCACCCCTGTATTTATCATGGAAGAAGGAGCTGTCTTTGATGGTATGTCTCATATGAAGGAAACAACACAGAAGAAAAATGAAGCTTTCCCGGCAGGGTAATTATCCGCGAATAACGTCATTCAGCCTGTTTTTATTTGACAAATTAAAAACCATCTGAATCAGTCATCGTAACGCAATAAGTCATTGAAATAATAAGATATTACAAAAAAACAGACTGATGGTCAGAAAATGCTTGACAAGCAAATCATGTTGTGATTAATAACTCTCCAGTTTTGAGTATCCGGGAATTAAATTCCGTCCTTCTTCATAGGTAAAAATATTCAAAACACAATTGAATAAAAACTGTATGCACTTTAGCTTAGGCATGCCGTTAAAAACCGTCACCAAAGGAAAATCTTCCTGCGGTTTTTATAGAAAGTGCAAGAGATAAGCAGAGGTAAAAAATGGTTACAGTCATTCCCGATTATACGCTTTTAGTTCAAATGGTTCTTTTCCTGGCCTTAGTTTTTCTTCTCAACATCCTTCTTTACAAACCCATTCTCTCCATCATTGACCGGCGCAAAAAACAGCTCGAAGAATCGGAAAACGAGATCAGGCTCTTTACCGAAAACGCCGAAAAGAAAGTTGCCGAATATGAGGAAAAATTGAAACTGGCTAAACTCAAGGCTTCCGAGGCGAAGAAAGAAGTTATTCAGGAAGGTGCGAATCAGGCGAAAAATATTATCGACGCCGTCCGCAATGAGATTCCGATCATGGCGCGTGAGTTTCAGCAGAAGATGGATAAGGAAGTGGAAAAGGGTAGGGCCATTCTGGATGGTCACTCCCGGCAGTTATCCGTCGAAATTGCCCAGAAAATATTGGGGAGGGCGGTACAATGAAAAAAACGATTTCTCTGCTTGCTTCTCTATTTGTTTTATTAATTGCCGTCGGTTTCGCATTCGCTTCGGGTGACGCCGAAGGCGGGCACGAAAGTGCGGCGATGTGGAAGAGTTTCGGCGTAAAGACCTTTAATGTTGTTGTCTTGATCGGTCTTCTTTACTGGCTTCTGGCTGCCAAAATAAAGGAATTCTTCACCGGACGTCGTGCTGAGATTAAAGATAGCCTGGAAAAAGCGGTGGACAAGAAAGCTGAAGCCGAGAAAAAATATCGTGAGTATTCGGAAAAGATTGACAAAGCGTCCACTGAAATTGATGGCATTATTGAGATGATCAAGGCTCAGGGCGTTACCGAAAAACAGAAGATTATTGAAGACGCCGAAAGAACGGCCAAGAAGATGAAAGAGGATGCTCACGCCCGCATCGAACAGGAAATGAAAAAAGCTACTGAACAGCTGAAATCCCAGGCCGTGGAGCTTTCTGTGCAAATGGCGGAAGAAATTCTGAAGCGAAGCATTACACAGGATGATCACGCGACGATGGTAAAAGAATACGTAAATAAGGTGGTAATCAAACATTGATCAGCAATATTTCTAAAAGATATGCGCGAGCCTTTTTTGAAATTGCAAAAGAGGAAAAACAAATAGAGCTGTATTACAATGAACTTGATCAGTTCACATCGGTCGTTTCCCAGAACAAGTCTTTGAAAGATTTTCTGGCCAATCCGGTCTTTGAACAAGTAGCTAAAAAAGGCGTTGTCGAAGGTGTCATTGCCAAAATGAAATTGTCAGGCATGACGGTGAGCTTTTTAAGACTGCTGGTGGATAAGAAAAGGATTGATATTTTAGAGGACATAGTCGTTTGTTATCGCCAGTTGATGGACGAAGCGCTGAAGAAGGTGAGAGTGAATGTAAAAACCGCTTTCGCTCTTTCCGATGAATTACGTTCTTTAATCGGTGCAAACCTGGAAAAAGCGCTGGGTAAAACAGTTGATATGACTGTGGAACAGGACCCCACCCTTTTGGGCGGTGTGGTCATCGGCGTTGGCGATACACTTTACGATGGCAGTATAAAAAATCAGTTGAATAACATGAGGAATCTCTTAGGGGAGGCAAGATAGGACATGGAAACAATTAAAGCGGAAGAAATTAGTCAAATTATTTCTGAGCAGATCAAAAGCTATGAGAAAAAGCTGGATATAAGCGAAACCGGAACGGTCTTGTCGGTCGGTGACGGTATTGCCCGCGTATACGGCGTTCAAAATGCGATGGCTATGGAGCTTTTGGAATTTCCCGGCGGAATCTTAGGCATGGTTCTTAATCTGGAAGCGGACAATGTCGGCGTCGCGGTTCTTGGTGAAGTTACCTACATCAAAGAGGGTGACATCGTGAAGAGAACCGGTAAAATCGCCCAGGTCCCGGTCGGTGAAGCCTTGTTGGGACGCGTTATTGACGCTACCGGAAAACCGCTGGACGGCAAAGGGCCGATTGAAACCAAAGAGTTTCGCCGAATTGAAATGGTTGCCCCCGGTGTTATTCAACGCCAGCCGGTTAATCAGCCGATGTACACAGGTTTAAAATCGATCGATGCGATGACGCCGATCGGACGCGGTCAGCGTGAACTGATTATTGGAGACCGTCAGATTGGCAAAACAGCCATCGGGATTGATGCGATCATCCGTCAGAAAGATACCGGTGTAAAATGTATCTATGTTGCCATCGGTCAGAAAAAATCGACAGTGTCTCAGATTGTGGAAAGACTGAAACAGCATGACGCGCTGTCTTATACGTGCGTTGTTGCCGGCTGTGCTTCCGACCCCGCCACCCTGCAGTACATCGCCGCTTATGCCGGTTGCAGTATCGGCGAATACTTCAGAGACAACGGTCAGGATGCTTTGATCATTTACGACGATTTGTCCAAACAGGCTGTCGCTTACCGTCAGATTTCTCTATTGCTGCGTCGTCCGCCCGGACGTGAAGCTTATCCCGGTGATATTTTCTACAATCACTCCCGTCTGCTCGAGCGTGCCGCGCGTGTCAGCCAGGAATTGGGCGGCGGTTCTTTGACGGCTCTTCCGGTTATTGAAACTCAGGCCGGTGACGTTTCCGCTTACATTCCGACCAACGTTATTTCCATTACGGACGGTCAGGTTTATCTGGAGCCGAGCTTGTTCTTCTCCGGTATTCGTCCGGCGATTAACGTCGGTCTTTCGGTTTCCCGCGTCGGTGGCGCGGCTCAGGTGAAGGCGATGAAGCAGGTTGCCGGAACGCTGAAACTCGATCTGGCTCAGTACCGCGAACTGGCGGCGTTTGCTCAGTTCGGATCCGACCTGGATAAAGCGACGCAGGCTCAGTTGGATCGCGGTGTTCGTCTGGTGGAACTGCTCAAGCAGCCCCAGTTCAAACCGATGTCTCTGGGACAGGAAATTGTTATTCTCTTCGCGGGAACCAAGGGTTTCATTGATAAATACGATGTGGAAAAAGTCCGTATTTACGAAGAACAGCTTTTGAGTTTCGTGGAAAGCAAGCATCCCGACATTATGAAAGAAATAGAAGATAAGAAGATCATATCTCCCGAACTGGAAAAGAAGATGAAAGAAGTTATGACCGCTTTCGATTCTGTTTTTGTTGCGGAATAAATTGTTAACTTTAGACTGATTTCAATGAAATTGTGAAATCAGGGGTAATGGAAGCACTGAAGTCCAATAAAAGGTTGAGGAGAAATTCAAGTGGCCTCGCTAAAAGACATAAAAAGAAAAGTCGGCGCCGTTTCAAAGACGAAGCAAATTACGCGCGCGATGAATATGGTTGCCGCGTCAAAATTTAAGTCGGCGCAGTTGAAAATGGAGAATTTCCGTCCCTATGCCGGAAAATTCATGGATGTGCTTAACAGTCTTGCCCTGCGCGTGGAAAGTATATCACATCCTCTGCTGGCCGTTCGAGATCCCAAGAGGATTCGGGTCATCTGTATGACGTCAGACCGTGGCCTTTGCGGAGGTTTTAATACTAATCTGATCAAAGTGACCGAAAGATTTCTGAAGGAAAAAGTAAGCGAAGGGAAAGATGTGTCGCTGATCAACGTCGGTCGTAAAGGGAGAGATTATTTTCGCAAAAAAGCGAATGTCATTGCGCAAAAGGTTGATATTTTAAGTAAATTTGACATGACCCTGGCTGTCTCCATAGCCGATGAAGTCATCAATCCATTTATTAAAGAAGAGTACGATGAACTTTATCTGATTTATAATCAGTTTATGAATGTTTCCGTTCAGAAACCGACTATCGTCAGATTGTTCCCTCTGCCTTCCATCGGTCAGGAAACGGAAGAGGAACCGGATAAGAGGGTTGATTATACCTACGAGCCGTCGGAAGAAGTGTTGCTGCACAAGTTATTACCGATGTACGTTCATGTTCTGGTTTATCGCGCTCTTCTGGAAACGTCAGCTGGTGAAAACGGTGCGCGTATGGCGGCTATGGATAATGCGACCAGTAACTGTCAAGATTTGATCAGTTCGTTAACGTTGAAAATGAATAAAGCCAGACAGGCGGCGATTACGGCGGAGTTGATGGATATCGTCGGCGGTACGGAGGCTCTGGCAAAAGGCTAAACATTGATTTTTCTGTGGCTGCGGCCGCATGTAAAATAAATTAATACGACTATTGGCAAGGAGATAGTTATGAATATCGGAAAAATCGTTCAAGTTATTGGACCTGTAGTTGACGTGGCTTTTGAGGAAGGCAAACTTCCCAATATTTTAAACGCAATTACCATTACCAATTCCGCCATCAATGATCAGGAAGATAATTTGGTCGTTGAAGTTGCGTTGCATTTGGGTGACAATGTTGTCCGCTGCATCGCCATGGATATTACCGACGGTCTGGTTCGTGGTATGAAAGCAAAGGATACCGGCGCTCCGATCATGGTTCCAGTCGGTAAAGAAGGCCTCGGTAGAATCTTAAACGTTGTCGGTCGCCCCGTGGATGGTCTCGGACCGGTCAACGCACAGACGAAAATGCCGATTCACCGGGAATCGCCTACATTCCTCGAGCAGGATACATCGGTGCACGTTCTGGAAACAGGCGTCAAGGTTATCGACCTGCTGGTTCCGTTTCCCCGCGGCGGTAAGATGGGCATGTTCGGAGGCGCAGGCGTTGGCAAGACCGTCGTTATGATGGAAATGATTAACAACATCGCCATGCACCACGGCGGTATTTCCGTGTTCTGCGGCGTGGGTGAAAGAACTCGTGAAGGAAATGATCTGTACCGCGAAATGCTGGAATCCGGCGTTATTAAACAGGCCGCTTTGATTTACGGCCAGATGACGGAACCTCCCGGAGCCCGTTCCCGCGTTGCTTTAACCGGATTGGCGGCTGCCGAATATTTCCGTGATGTGGAAGGTCAGGACGTGCTCTTCTTCGTTGATAACATCTTCCGTTTCACACAGGCCGGTTCGGAAGTTTCGGCTCTGCTGGGACGTATGCCTTCGGCGGTCGGTTATCAGCCGACACTGGCTACAGACCTTGGCGGACTTCAGGAACGCATTACCTCGACGACCAAAGGTTCGATTACAGCCGTTCAGTGCGTGTACGTGCCCGCCGACGACTTGACCGACCCCGCTCCCGCAACGACATTCGCGCATCTTGACGGAACCGTCGTTTTGTCCCGTCCGATTGCAGAACTCGGTATTTATCCCGCGGTGGATCCTCTGGATTCAACATCCCGTATTCTTGATCCCAACATTCTGGGTGAGGAACATTACAAGGTAGCACGTCAGGTACAGGTGACCCTGCAGAAATATAAGGACCTTCAGGACATTATCGCCATTCTGGGTATGGATGAACTTTCCGAAGAAGATAAACTGACCGTTAGCCGCGCCAGAAAGATTCAGAGATTCCTGTCCCAGCCGTTCTTCGTGGCCGCTCAGTTTACCGGTACGGAAGGTAAATTTGTTTCCGTTCCCGATACCATCAGAGGTTTCAAAGAGATTCTGGAAGGCAAACACGATGATCTGCCCGAGCAGGCTTTCTACATGGTTGGCGGTATTGAAGAAGCTGTAGAAAAGGCCAAGAAGATTGCCGGTTAATAATATTGTGCTGGAGAAAGTAAATGGCAGACGAATTAATACTTGAAATTGTAACGCCGGAAAAGCTGGTTTTTTCCGGTAATATCGAAGAAATTACCCTTCCGGGAACGGAAGGTGAATTCGGCGTATTGCGCGGTCATGAGGCTTTTTTAACTTCCGTGGAAATCGGCGAGATGAATTTTGTCAAAGAAGGTAAAAAAACCTTTTATGCGGTTAATACCGGTTATGTGGAAGTAACGGGGAGCAAGGTCACTGTTTTAATTGAAACAGCTGAAAAATCAGACCAGATTGATAAAGAAAGAGCTCTCAAAGCAAAAGATAATGCCGAATCCCGCTTGGGTCAGTTAACCAAAGAGGATGCCGATTTTGAAATCATGCGCGCAGCTCTGACGAGGGCTATCGCACGTATCAGCGTTGCTGAAAAGCAGCAATAATTCGTTTTAAACTAAAATTTAAGTTATGAAGTTGAGGAGGTTAAAGATCATTCTTTAACCTCCTTTGTTTTAGTGAGTCCCAAGCTTCAGAAACAAATAACCTAAAAGTCACTATAGGTGCACTGAAGCTTGCTGGACGTAATGAGACTCAAAATTCAGGAACAGAGTGAACTGAATTTTGTAAATCGAATTATCCAAACCTAATGAATCGGAATTAGGGTCCCGGGCTTGTCCTGGGTTCATACCCGTGATTAACGGGAAACATCAGTTTTCAAAAATACTTTCAATAACAAGTTTTTCTTCCAGTTGTTTATTCGCTTCACTCAATTTTTCCGGAGCGGAATAAACAGCTACTGCCGCTGATTTTGGAGTCTGGGAAAAATAATCAAATAAAACATTTTTCAGTTTATGCGGAGAAGCGGATAAAATATCGTCTCTGAATTTCTGGCGCATTTCATCTTTAATTCCGGCAAAACTTCTCATCATCGAGGTGTAACCGCGACTTGAAGGGTCGGAAGGTTTATCGATCATGCCGATAGTGCTGATAATTGCTTTTCCCATCTCTGATGAAGAAATTTCAGTTTTGGAATAGAATTTTTGTGCGTCTTTGAACACCTTTAAAGTTTCAGCAATATGCGGATCACGATAGGAAAGAAAAGAAAATAGTCCCATGGATGCATCAAAAGAGGACATCCCTCCGTAAGCTCCTCCCTGCACGCGAATATGCTTGTAGAGATAATTATTGGACAGCTCTTTAGCGGAAAGCAGCAGTAGAGGACTGGCCGGGTCTGTATAAGGAGGCGTTTTTAAAACGTAGGCCACATAAGAAACCTGGGTCGGTATGGAAATTCCGGCAAATATCGGATTCAGCTTTAGTTTTACTCCGGAATTTGCTGTTGAGACTTGGGGCAGCCTTTCCAGTACCAGCGGCAAATTTTCTCGTGCTATCTTTAAACCACCGCTTTCTGCCGTGAGGTTGATGACCAGATTATTTCTGCCGAATAAAATTCTTTTCAATTCTGCGATCTTGTCTCTTAAATCCTGTTTTGATGAATCGAAGTTATTCGCTTTCGTCTGCACGAATTTATATTGCGTCCGTCCGTGCCATTGTTCATCGCGATAAGCCGGAAGAGTCAGCGCGGCTCCCGCCGCCATTTTGGCAAAAACATGACCGGAGGGAACGATTGCCGATTGAAGATTGTTCTTCCTCTCGGAAATCAGGTCCCGCATGCGCGCTTCATGGCTCAGGTCCCCGTCACAGATAACATCGCTGATAATCTTAAAGGCTTCCGGAAGGTTGCGGTAAAGGGATTTGAAAGAAAAAATCATCTTTTGCCAGCTTGCATCGCCCTGCGCCGTAAAGCCGGCGGAAAGATTGTAACCGAAACCGCCCATGTTTAATGCGATGCGCTTTGCCATTTCCTCATAGGTAAAATTAGCGGCACCCATGCCGGTAATCATTTTACCCATCAGCGGTAAATAGATTTGAAGTTCTTCCGGGATATGCGCCACATCAAAGGCCAGATCAACATACGCAATGCCGTTGGTGAACAGATCGTGCTCGAGAGCCGCAATGCCGGAAACTTGCAGGTCCCGTGAAGGGATGGTTTCGATGGATCGCGGGATGTCCTCTGTTTTCAATTCTGGTATGGTTGCCGCCGCTTCCGGCGAATCCTGCTGCGCCTGAAAGTTTTTCAGTTCCCTGGCCTGAGCATTGATCTTCCTCAGTTCGTCTTCCGTCAGGGACGACTTCAATCGGGACATCTTTTCTTTGTAAGAAACCTCTTTTTTTTCATTAAAATCGGGATCCGGTTCCATAATCGACAGAACGCGATGCGGATTGTCCGTCAGCCATTGGCGGGTCATTTTCTGGAATATTTGAGGATCTTCAGCCCAACGCCGTCGGATACTCTCTATGGCCAGGGGAAAATCCAATCCGATTAAAGGATCTCCATCATAAAGCCAGGTTTGGAACACCCCTCCCATCAGAGCAATACCGTATGGGTACGAACCGCGCACTATTTCCTTGCCGTGAAACTCGACCTGGTGCAGAACGCCTTCGATCAGCTCCCAGTCGTAGCCGCGGTCAACAATATCTCTTAATGTGTCGAAGATAAGCTGTTCTATCCTTGGAGCGTCCTGATTTTGCGTGTTCCTTAAACCGGCGCAAAACATCAGTTGTTTGAGATCGGCCTCGATTCCGGAAACCGGAGTCAGGTCCTCCCCCAGGCCGGAATCGATCAGGGCCTTGCGCAGAGGACTGGCGGCACTGCCTACCAGCAAGGCGGATATAATTTCCAGCATCAGGGAGGTTTCATAGTCGGTATTTTCGGACAGCATCCAGGCGATGTTCACCATGGTTTTTCGTCCGCGGGATTCATCCTTGCTGACGGGATAAGTGCCCCGGATAATCCGCGGTTCGGTAAAACGCTGTTGACTCTTAATGACGGAGTCTATATCCACACGTTCAAAATCCTGCAGCATCTCAGCGATAAACGCCAGATGATCGGAAGTGGCTATATCTCCATAAATGAAAAAACGCGCGTTGGACGGCGAATAATACTTACGGTGAAATTCACAAAAATGCTCGTAGGTGAGCGAAGGAATGACATTGGGATCGCCGCCGGAATCAAAGGCGTATACACTGTCCGGATAGATATTTTCCTGAAGAGCCTTATATATCAGGGAATCCGGTGAGGAATACGCCCCTTTCATTTCATTATAAACAATGCCGGAAATAATCAGATCACTGGAAAGGTCATCCGGAACAGAAAATTCCAGATGGTGGCCTTCCTGAAGGAAAGTTTCCTTCAGCATCCGGGGATGCAATACCAGGTCGGTATAAACACGGGCCAGATTGAAAAAATCGGTTTTTATCTGGCTGGCTACCGGATAAATTGTCTTGTCCGGATAGGTGAAGGCATTCATGAAGGTTTGCAGCGTGGAACGCATCAATTCCTTGAAGACATCTTTCAACGGATATTTTTCGGATCCGGCCAGCACTGAATGTTCAAGTATGTGGGGCAGCCCGGTGGAGTCGTATGGCGGCGTGCGAAACCCTATCGCATATAAATTCTCACGGTCGAACGAATGCAGGTGCAACAGTTGAGCGCCTGTTTTTTTATGTTCGATTTCATAAGCGGTCACTCGAATTGCGGGAAAAGTTTTTACCCGGATTACTTTAAATCCATACAGCTCATCGCCTTCCTGAAGCGTGGGAATCGGGAAATTCTGTTTATCTGCCATGCCATGATACTCCTCTCTCAATATTATGTGCCGGGGATGCCCCTTGTCTACGGCGATACCTTGATGAGATCAAACGGACAGGTTCAAGCCGCCCAGGATGGAATTTGCAACCGACCATAGTAAAATGACCGCCGTGAGCCCAATACAGATGTAAGCCGCAATCTTGCACCAGGCGGTTTCCTGTTTGTTGTCATTGTACCCTATGAGAAAAGCCAGGCCTATGCCGGACAGCAGTCCGCCGCCGTGAGCCCAATTGTCTATGCCGCTGAAAATCAGGCCGAAAATTACCAATCCGATCACCCAGCCCATGGCCTGCTTATAAATGGCTTCTCCGTAGGAGTCACCGCGGCTTTTCCCGTAATAGATGATGGCTCCGATCAAACCGCAGATTGCGGCGGAAGCTCCAATCGTAAACGGCGTTCCTGACAGGACGGAAGCGGCAAAACCGAGCGCGCCGCTGATAATGTATAAGATAATGAAACGATGAAACCCGAATTCCTGTAAAATAAAAGGACCCAACTGGTAAAGCGCCATCATGTTAAAGGCGATGTGCAGGATTCCTCCGTGCAGAAAAGAGGCCGAAATCAAAGTCCAGAAGCGATGAGCGCCGATGACGGGAAACGTTCCGCTTGCACCCAGCAGAAAGAGACTCTGATTGGAAGGCGACAAAAAATTAAAAGCTCCGCCGCCTCCGAATATGCCCTGCGGATCCAGAAACATCGATAAAATATAAAAAGCAATATTGATGTAAATAATGATCATAACCGGATTGTAATCCATGAAGATTTTTCGAATATTACCGGCTACATTATGCATCCCGGGGCGATTCAACCCGCAGTAGGGACAGGCCGGTTCATCCATGCTGATCAATTTACGGCAATTGGGACAAAGAATTGATTTTCTTCCAGAAGACATTAACGACCTCGTAAAAATTCATGTGCTGCGCTGCCCCTGAAACTTATGATAAGGCTGCTGAACCCGGTACAACTTTTGGAGAGCACATAAGACCATTTCTTCAATTTTCAGTGAGATGTTAATTAACAACATTATTCCGAGTTGTAAAGAAAAATACCGATCCTTTATTGACGGCTGATTTAGCGATGTGTTATCTAAGCTGCGAAGGAGAATGGATTTGCAGATAAAAGATCGCGCCGTAATAAAAATTGATTCAGTGGCGTTCGGTGGAGAAGGCGTCGGCCGCATTGATAATTTGGTGACTTTTGTTCCGTTTTCAGCGCCCGGTGATGAACTGGAGGTTGAAATAAGCCAGCGGAAAAACAGATTTCTGCGCGGTCGAATAGTCAGAATCATCAAACCATCACCCCTGCGGGTGGAGCCCCTTTGCCGTTACTACGGAAATTGCGGCGGGTGCTGTTATCAGCACATCCGTTATGACAGTCAACTGGTTTTTAAGAAAAAACAGGTGGAGGATGCTTTCCGGAAAATAAGTAAAATTGCAAATCCTCCCGTAGCGGATGTCATTGCTTCGCCGGAAAATTATCATTACCGGGGCAAGGCTCAATATCATGCCGAAGAAAATTTACGGGAATGGAAAATCGGATTTCTCGATGTTTCCGGCGGCAGGCTGGTGGATATCGAACATTGTGAAATCATGGAAGAAACGATTAACCGGCAAATGCGTATTTTGCGTGAAAGCAAAAAGCCGCTATACCGCAAAAGCGAACTGGCCGTCTGGTCGGATTGTCCAGTCGGCGCATCGGGTGATGAGAAAACAATCATACGAATGGTTCAGGGAAAATCATTTCTGGTTCCTTGCGACGGATTTTTCCAGGCCAATCTGTCTCTGACGGATGCGATGGTGGATGCAGTCTGCCGTCTGGCGGCGCTTGATGAAATAAGCACCGTTGTCGATGCCTATTGCGGCAGCGGCCTCTTTTCTGTTTTTCTTTCGTCGTTGGCCAGAGTTACCGGGATTGAAATCAGTGAGCAAGCGATACGATACGCGCGAATCAACGCCGGAAATCACGGTACAAAAAACGTGGATTTCATCCAGGGTGATGTTGAATCTGTGTTGTGCAAAAATTTTCTGCCGCCAGGGGAAAAGATCGATTTGTTTGTTCTGGACCCTCCCCGTATCGGCTGTTCGCAGATCGTGTTGAAATCAATGGTCGATCTGCACCCGCGAAAGATTATTTATATTTCCTGCAATCCGGCTACGCAGGCGCGGGATGTCAAGTATCTGAATGAATGCGGGTATCATCTGCAAAGCCTGCAGCCGCTGGATATGTTTCCGCAAACCCAGCATATCGAAGTCATCGGTTATTTGGAATTGAGATAAAAAGCAGACCTTTTAAGAAAAAACCACATTATCGGAAATAAAAATATAGATTTAAATAAAAAAAGTTGTTATTAAAAAAAATAATCTACAAATAAACAAGGAGATATAAGATGGCATCAAAAAGTAAGGATGTAAGAATTGAGCAACTCCGCATGTTTGAAAAAAAATTGTCTTTGCGATTGGAACAGTTGGGAAAAAATGGCGTCAGCAAGGAAAAACTCCAGAATGATCCAATAGTTAAAAGCCTGAAAGCAAAAATCAGACAAACCAAGGTAAGAATCGCAGCGTTCGATAAATTCGTTCAGCAGACTCAGGCATTAGTCCAGGCAAAAGCGGCCAAACTGGATGCCGCCATTGAGGAAGAGAAGACATCTGTTGAACCGGTTTCAGAAGCAAAACCGAAGGCTAAGAAGAAAGAAGAAGGTGCCGAAAAAGAAGCCAAGAAGCAACCTGCTGCAGAAGATGGTACTGCACCGAAGAAGGCGAAAAAACAGCCGGCTGATGCGGAAGGGGCAGCGCCGAAAAAAGCAAAGAAACCGTCTTCCGAAGGTGATGAAGCGGCTCCCAAAAAGAAAACAACCAAGAAAAAAGAAGAATAGCGGTGAAATTCAAATCAATAAAAAAGGGGTAAGTCCTTCAACTTACCCCTTTTTCTATTCTTGGATTTGGCGTCCCCACGCGGATTCGAACCGCGGTTACAGGCGTGAAAGGCCCGTGTCCTAGGCCTCTAGACGATGGGGACGTCTTTAAGCCGTTTCAAGCAAGTTGTGTCTTATATATTGATAAAATCAGAATGTCAAGCTTTGACTCAAAAAAATAACGGAAAGAATCCACTGTTTTTTTGTTATTTTAAATATCCGGTTAGCATCAGAATTTCCCGCTGTCTGCCGTTATCTTTCCATCCATAAAAGAAAAGGCGGATCATCGACGAACCGCCTTTTCTTTTTGATTTATGGTTAGTTATTGTGTTTATTTATGCCCGGATTTGACAAAATCCTCGGCCATCTTGTTGTACTTGGACGTTTTTGCCGCTTCAACATATTTAGATTTTTTCACCATCTTCATCATATTCTTTAATGTCTTAAACGGCGTTGTTTTGATTTTGCTGTTGGCAATTCCGGACGGCACGCCGGGACCCAGATCCGGGTCGACTATAAAAGTGACTCTGGTATGTTCCCGGTCCACCCACTGCAATGTGAACAGGGAATAGAATGAGGGCATCCGAACGTATCCCTTGCCGGAATCATAGGACATTTCCTTGGTGGAATCGGCATAAATCAGATTCGTTCCGTTTTGCATATCAATGACCGTTTTGCTTTTAAGAATCATATCTCTGTCTGTCAGCAGGTCAATGTGCTGGCGGAACCAGAAGATAAAAACATCCTTTTCGTCGTCCACTGTTTTCAACATTTTGGTTTCTTTACAATCGTGCATCCATTCCGGATAGTTGGGGATGTCTCTCAAAAGCGTACCCAACACTTCGATCCGCGCGGGTATGAGGCAGGTGGCTTTGGCTGCAATGTAGTCTTTGCCCGCAACCGCACTGGTATAAATCTGGCAGTTGTCTTCCGTATCGACAAGTTTCCACTGGTATTTGTCGGCGGAAAAACACGTTGTGGCGGCAATCAAAAGCATCAGTACGACAGTAATAATAACATTTCTCTTAGACATAAAAATCCTCCTGTTGTTTTATTAATGATACTCTTCTTTTGACATTTGTGGGGGAAAACGATGGGGAACTTATTGCATTTAATGATAAATTTGTCAAGTTATATGCATCGGTCTATACGACATAAATACAGGTTGAATTAATCATAAGCATATGGATAATATTTATACAAAAAATGAACATGCGTAAAATTTATCCATGTTGTAATACGTGACGGAGAATGAATAAAAGAAAGAAGAAATTCCGTTTTGATATATCCTTTTGGGCAGTAATAAGTGCGATAGCTGTTTTAGCGGTCGTTTCAATCATTATGGCCATGTCTCAGTTTCAAAAGCAGAAAACACACGCCGTTGAAATTTTTATGGAAAAAGGAGAGACATTAATTCAGTCGTTTGAAGCAGGATTGCCTGACCGTTCTGATCATCAAAGCCGCGCTTTTGATATCCAGCGGCTGCTGATGGTCATATCGCAACAACCCGATATTGATTACATGATTGTCACTGATGATCGGGGCTATATCCTGGCAGACAGTGACCCTTCCATGATTTCTCAAAAATACGGTCTGGATTTGCAGACCGTACAAATCGCGCAAAACAGAGAAATTAACTGGCGTCAGACCGAGAATCCGCAGGGGGCCGACACCTTCGAAGTTTATCGTGGTTTTTTCCCCTCGTCTTTAAAAAGTTCGGATCAGCCCGCTGCATTGAAAGACCGGGAGGGGAGGTTTGTGGTTTATCTCGGCTTTAATATGGATAAAATTGAAAAGGCTGCTGCGCAGGATACGCGTAACACGATCCTCCTGACGATTTTTCTTTTACTCATCGGTTCGCTGGCCATCGTTTCTCTTTTTCTTGTTCAGGCCTATCGTTTGACACGGACATCTTTTTCGCGCATGAAAATATTTTCGGAAACTCTTGTCAAAAACATGCCCATTGGTCTGATGGCCATTGACGAAGGAGGGGAAATGATCAGCTGCAACGAAAAAGCTCAGGAAATGCTTCAGACCTTTTGTTCGAGTGTTTCCGGCAAAAAAATCGAAGAAATTCTGCCCGCGAGTCTGCAGACCATGCTGAAAGAACTGCCGGCAACAGGCGGTCTGCTGGAACGCGATATGGATGTCGTTACTCCGGCAGGCGATAATCAGAAATGGGAAGCGGTTGCCGCCGGTCTTGAGGATGATGACAGGGCGTCCGGAAAAATTCTGCTGATACGCGACGTTACCCAAATACGCGATCTGGAGAAAGAAGTGGCCAGAAGCCGGCATTTAAAGTCTATTTCATCCCTCGCGGCCGGTGTGGCTCATGAAATTCGTAATCCGTTGAGTTCCATTAAAGGTTTTGCCGTTTATTTCAAGCAAAGGTTATCCGGCGACAAGGAAGATGAACAGACGGCGGACGTCATGATTGCCGAAACGGAAAGACTCAATCGCGTGATCAGCCAGCTCATTGAATTTGCGAGACCGCTGGAACTGAAGAAAGAAAAAGTTCAGTTTATGGAATTGGTTCAGCACACGATAAAATTGATTGCGGGCGATGCCGGGAAAAACAATGTTGACGTTAAAATTCATGCCGCGGAAGATCTGCCGGAAATGGAAGTTGATCCCGATAAAATCAAGCAGGTTCTTCTCAATATTTTTCTCAATGCTATCGAGGCGCAAAAAAAAGGCGGCAATCTGACCATTCAGTTTGCGCCGTCGGCCGATATCCTGACCGTGATTATTTCAGATGCCGGCAAAGGCATCGAATCAACCAATCTGTCCCGCATTTATGATCCTTATTTTACATCCAAACCGGCGGGAACCGGCCTCGGTCTGGCCATTGTCCAGAAAATTATGGAGGCGCATGGAGGAAAAATTAACGTGGAGAGCACGGTATGTCTCGGCACAAAAGTTTATTTACATTTCCCGTTGAATGGGAACAAATCAATAAAGGAATAAAAATGAATCGTAAGCAGACCATTTTAATTGTTGATGACGATCTGGCCCATCGCACCATGCTGAAGAAACTGCTGGGTGGCTGGGGTTATGCCATTGCTGAAGCGGAAGACGGCGCTGTGGCCATTGAAACAGTGCGCCGGAAATCTTTTGATCTGATTTTAATGGACATCCGAATGCTGAATGTTTCCGGGATTGAAGCTCTGGAACAGATTAAAATAATCAACCCGGCTATCCCGGTCATTATTATGACCGCTTACGCTTCCGTGGAAACGGCGGTCAGTGCGCTTAAAAAAGGGGCTTATGATTATCTGACCAAACCGCTGGACTTTGATGAACTAAAAATCTCTATCGAAAGGGCGACGGAACATAACCGGCTGAAGAAAGAAAACGAAGATTTAAAAATCAGACTGGGTGCTCAGTTTGACCGGCAGAGTCTGATCGGCCAGAGTCCGGCCATGGTTAAGCTTCTGGAAACCATTGCGCTTGTTGCACCCACGGAAGCTACCGTGTTAATTGCCGGCGAATCGGGTACCGGCAAGGAAATCATTGCCAACGCGATTCATTATAACAGCCAGCGCAAAGATGCTCCGTTTGTCAAGATCAACTGCGCTGCGCTGACGGAAACGCTTCTGGAGTCGGAACTGTTCGGGCACGAGAAGGGAGCTTTTACCGGCGCGGAACGCAGACGCGAGGGCAAATTCGTTCAAGCTCACGGCGGCAGTTTGTTTCTGGATGAAGTCAGCGAAATGTCCAAAGCGATGCAGGTAAAACTTTTGCGTGTTTTGCAGGAACGGGAGTTGACACGCGTGGGCGGGTCTGAAGTCATTAAAGTTGACGTGCGCGTCATTGCCGCTTCCAACAAGGATTTGAAAGAAGAGATCGGGAAAGGAAACTTCCGCGACGATTTATTTTATCGGTTGAATGTTGTTTCGTTGAATGTGCCGCCGCTGCGCGAAAGAAAAGAGGACATTCCGATCCTGGCGCAGCATTTTCTTCAGCTGTTTGCCGGGCGCAATAAAAAAGCCATCAAAACGTTCACCCCGCGGGCGATGGAAAAACTTTTGGCCTATAACTGGCCGGGAAACATACGGGAACTGATGAACGCCGTGGAACGATCCGTCGTTTTGGCATCGTCGGATGTTTTGGATGTTGATGCAATCGAATTGATCATGGAAGGTGGTAAAAATAAATCCGGTTCCTCCGAGGCTGATGAACCGGCAAAAAATTTGTCATTGGAAGCTATCGAGAAAAGAAGCATTTTAGACGCCCTGGATGCCTGCGGCGGCAATAAAAGCGAAACGGCCCGGAGGCTCGGTATTACCAGAAAAACACTCTGCACGAAACTGGATAAATACAGGGATGCTGACCACTGACGGAACGTTATTTTCAATGGTATAATTTTTCAATTTGAGAAATCTTGCTTGGTGAAAAAACGGAATCTGAGATGATGGCATCGCCCTGAGCCGGACCGATGAATGTTTTTGTGTCAGAACCCGTCAACCCGATTTCATGCGTATTAATTGCAGTGATTGCAATGTTCCATGTTTTCCGCCGAAGATGGCAGGATCTGAATCGTCGTGTGATTGATTCCGTGCTTATGCATCAGCATTTCCTGAACATTGCGGATAATTACTTCATGATCGGGCGAATCGTCAGACGATTTAAGATGAGCGGAAAGCAGCTTCTGGCGAGTGCCGGTCTGCCAGATATGCAGATCGTTGACTTCCGCCACGGAAGAAATCGCCAGTAAGTTTTTCTTCACTTCATTGAAATCCACATCCGCCGGCACAGCATCCAGGAGCGCGTTGACCGTATGCCGGACAATTTTATAGATTTCCCGCGCGATGAAAAGACAGATGAGCATGGAAATAAGCGGGTCAATGAAACGCCAGCCGAAGAATGTAATCAGCAGCGCGCCGATAATAACCCCTAAAGAAAATAAAGCGTCCTGCATTGAATGCAGCCACGCCGCCCTGATATTAAAATTCCGCCCGGAAATTCTTTTCAACAAAAGAGTAGCCGCGCCGTTTCCCGCAAAAGCCACCAGGGCAACCCACAGCATCGTTTTCCCGGGAATGTCCGCGGGTGCCATCAGTCGTTGAAGTGATTCCCAGAAAACAAAAGCGATCACCACCGAAAGGACAAGGCTGTTGATGAAGGAGGCGATGAACTCTATTTTAAGGTAACCGTAAGTTTTGCGGTCGTTAGCCGGGCGGCGGGCAATCTTTTCCGCCCAATAGGTAAAACTCATGGCGGCGATATCGCTTAAATTATGGACGGCATCGGAAATCAGCGCCATGCTTCCGATGAGCAGACCGAAAACCATTTCAAAAACGACGATTCCGCCATTGATAATTATGGCGAGAATCAGGTTTATGAGCGATGCCGGCTGTTCATCATTATGATTGTGGTTATGACTCATTGCATTAGTCTTTTTATACTAGGCCATTATAAATCCGTATGTCATGCCTGCAATGGTTGAAAGAACCACCACGATGGCGCAGTAAACGGCTGTTTTCTTAATTCCCATGATGCTGGCGATGGCAATCATGCTGGGCAGAGAAAGCGCGGGGCCGGCCAGAAGCAGCGCCAAAGCAGGCCCCTGGCCCATGCCGGAACCGATTAACCCCTGCAAAATAGGCACTTCCGTGAGCGTGGCAAAGTACATCAGCGCGCCGACGATGGAGGCGAAGAAATTCGCCCAAAGCGAATTGCCGCCGACCAGCGCCTGAATATATTGTTCAGGAATCAACGCCTGATGGCCGGGACGTCCCAGAAGAAATCCCGCGACCAGTACGCCGCCCAACAAGAGCGGCAGAATCTGCTTGGAAAATCCCCAGGTGGCCTCTACCCATCCTTTGAGTTCTTCTTTGACAAACCATTTTTTGAGCATTACAGCTAAAACGACAAGCAATAATACAACCAGATACCACTTGGCGCTGAAAATCATTTGCCATACGACACCGTCGTTTTCGGTCGGTCTTGCAAATGAGGCAAAGACCAGAATCAACACCATCGTCAGCATGTAAACAGCATCCTGCCACAGCGCCCGTCGTTTTCCATCCTCTTCGGGAAGAAAAAGCTCGCCGGTTTCGCGGTTGGCATCATCCTTACGGAAAATGAACGCCATCAAAAGACCGGTAACAACAGCAAAGATAATGGCGCCGATGGCGCGCGCCAGACCCAGTTGCCAGCCCAATATCTTGGCCGTCAGGATAATCGCCAGCACATTAATGGCCGGGCCGGAATACAAAAATGCCGTGGCGGGGCCGATGCCCGCGCCGCGTGTGTAGATTCCCGCAAAAAGAGGAAGTACGGTACAGGAACAGACCGCCAGCACCGAGCCGGAAACGGAAGCGACTGAATAAGATAAAATCTTATTGGCCTTTGCGCCAAAATACTTGAGCACCGCCGCCTGCGATACAAAAACGCTGATGGCGCCGGCAATAAAAAAGGCGGGAATCAGGCAGGTTAGCACATGCTGACGCGCGTAGTCCTGAAGCATCATAAATGCTTCCAGACCGGATTGTCGTATGAGAACGGAATCCCAGGGGATATAATACGCCCCCAGAAATATCGCGATGATCCACAATAGTTTTTGCCATTCTTTCATCAATCGCTCCTTAAAACGCGGTGCAGTTTCGTCTTTGCCTGTTTATTTTTGGGTGGTCAGAGAATCCCCTAGTTTTTTCAGTCCATCCCATATTTCGCTATCACCGACAAAAGTTTTTGTGTCTTTGGCAGAATACCTGATGACGCAGGTCGGCGTGGCCCTAACTTTATTGTCTTTGGCTATGGCAGTCAGTATCGGGAAAACGGATTTTTCGTCCAATGGCTTAAATTTTATATTTTTTTCTTTTATGTAAGCAAGCAACCCGATTTCTTCCTGGATGTGTCTGCCCTGGGCAGCTTCAAAAAACAACTTCCGGACCTTGAAAATATTGTCCGCGCCGGCATCCGCATTGGCCGCATAAAGATAATATTTGGCGTAAACAGGGGTCGCCTTGGCGAAGGGAACATCGACAAAGGTAATTTTTACCTTGCCGGTTGCCAGTATTTGCTTCAATAGCGGTTCGGCTTTTGTGTCAATCCGGCGGCAGGGCGGACAGAAATAATCGGTGAAGATGATTATTTCATAATGTCCTTTGCCTATTGACGGAACAGCTTTTTCATTGATCTGTCCGAAAGCGGGAGTCACGGAACCGGAAAAAGTAAATATAATGGTCAAATAACCCAGGATGCTGAACAACAATAACGGCAACTTATGTAATCTGAACATCGGAAAACTTACCTCCCCTAGAAAATATAGCCATATCCGGCGCCGGTTTTCCCGCCACGCGGAAGGAACTTCGTAGTTAATTAAAAACGACAAAATCAACATCACTGAAAACGCCAGACAAAAAGGACAGTAAACATCGTTTTCGATCTGAAAATAATACAGATAAACTTCAACGCCCAGCCCGGTCGCCAGCAGCGCCCGAACAAAAGACATTTGTTTCAAAGCGGCAAAAAGGATAATGGCGGACATGTAAGCGATACCGACCCATTTGAGATCAATTCCCAAAATGTCGCCCCGGAGGTAACTGCATGCCGTATCGCAATAGTCATAATACGCCATAAGGCCGATGCTGATAAGCGCCAGTGCTATCGTAATGATAGGGCGATTTTTTTTGATAAGCTCAATGATGCTCATTACAACTTAACCTCCAAGTTTATACTTTTGTTCACCTTTCCTCAATTTAATCTCATTTAATCTATTCACTATCCGCATACGAAGTCAATAATTTTACACCTGAAAAAGTTCAGAAAGTTTTTCTTTTGCTTCATTCCGGACATGACGAAATCTACCAAAATTTCATCAGGCGTGCCAGTGGCTTTTGCCGTGTAGAAACGGGACTCTTTTTTTTCATTCGTCATCCCTGAATAAAATTCAGCGTAATCATATAAATTCCGCCTAAAATGACAAGAACACCGCAAATCTTTTTAAGAATGATTGCGCCCTTTGATTTTTCATTCCATCGCAGAAAGTGTTCAACCACTTCGGTGAAAGTGCCCGCCAAAACAAGAACCGCACAATGACCGATGCCGTAAGCTAATAGCAGAGACACGGCAAAAACGGTTTTGGTGGAGGCCATACTGAAAACAACGCCCAGCATCGTAGCCATATAAGCGAATGTGCAAGGCCCTAACGCGATGCCAAACAACAGTCCCAGAATGAATGCCGCCAGGAATCCTTTCCTTTTATAATTCGGATTCGCTCCTCCTTCCATAAAAGGCAACGGCAGAATACCCAGTAAGTTAAGACCGATGGCAAAGAAGATGACCGCCACAAAATAACTGCCATAGCCGCCTATGTCGCCGACCATTCTTCCCGCAAGTCCTGTGATAACGCCGATGACGGCAATAGTTATCAGAATTCCCAATCCAAAAAGAAATGAAAGTCCGAATGCCCGACCGGTACTGATGTTTCCCTGGCCATCAATGAAACCGACAATCAGAGGAATGCACGCAATATGACAGGGCGACAGAATGACAGACAGCACGCCCCAGATAAAGGCAGCCCCTATGGCAATTTCGGGGGATTGAGTCAGCGCATTCGTCAGCCAGGTGAAAAGCTCGACAATCATTATTTGACACCCTGCATTTTAAGCACCTTGATTAATTCTTCCTTGGGAAAATAACCTTCATGCCGGAAGTATTCCTTGCCATTTTTGTCCAGAAAAACCTGCGTTGGAATTATGCGAATGTCGTATTTTTCGGCGTCTATTTTGCCTTGCGGTGTCCATACATCATAAAAAAGAACCTGCACCTGTCCTTTATATTTTTCTGCTACCTCTTTCATGATCGGCTGCATCGCTTTGCAGGGAATGCACCTGGCCGCACCGATTTCTATAAAAGTTGCCAGAATATTTTCTGGTTGCGCAGTTGATTTCTTTGTGTCTTTTGTCACCGCGGAGGTTGACTTTTGATTTTGCGCCAAAGCCTGTGTGTAAGGCATATAGTTGAATGCGAATGTAAAAATCATCACCCCCGCAAGAATTCCTATTAATTTTGCACTTAATTTCATTGGCAATATTCTCCTTCAGTTCTAAGTGATATACTTTTCTCGGATGCTCCAATTACCGCCTGGACAAATCCGGAAAGGCCCGCGCCGCTTCCTGCCAGACAGGTCATTATTGTGAGACTCAAATTTCAAAAACGAAGTGAATTGAAATTTGTAAGTCGAACAATCCCGCAAAGCGGAGGGTATAATACCCCGCAGCTTGCTGCGGAATTAGCAGGGCTTGCCCTGGGGTTCATACCCGTGATTTTGATTTGCTAACTTTTTAACCAACTTCTGATCTGATCTTCTGAAGGTATTTTCCCCGCGGCCTTCACTTCGCCGTCAATAACCAGCGCCGGTGTCGTCATCACGCCGTAGTTCATTATCTTTTTGAAATCTTCGACTTTGGAAATATCCGCGTTGACGCCTTCTTTTGACGCGATATCTCGCACCATTTCCTCCAGCTTATGGCACTTTGCGCATCCCACGCCCAGAATTTCTATTTTCATTATTTTCTCCTTGCTAAATTTAAGTGTTACACGAATCTGTAACAACTTTATTATACCAGCCCCGCGAACGGTTGCAGATATTGCAGACCGACAGCATCACCGGCACTTCCACCAGAACGCCGACCACGCAGGCAAGCGCCGCGCCGGAACTCGGCCCGAAAAGTGTGATGGCCACAGCCACGGCCAGTTCGAAGAAATTACTCGCGCCGATGAGCGCGCCGGGAGAAGCCACGTTGTGCTGAACCTTGAAGAATCGCATCAGCATGTACGTCAAGCTGGAATTAAAATAAACCTGAATAATGATTGGAATGGCGATCAGAATAACGGCGATCCATTTTGTGGTGAGGTTTTCCGCCTGAAACGCGAATATCAGAACAAGCGTCAAAAGAAGCGCCACCACCGTCACCGGATGAAATTTGGGCAGGAACTGTGTTTCAAACCACTCCTTGCCGTATTTTTTCAGCAGGACCATTCTTGTAACAAATCCCGCCGCCAGCGGAATTACGATAAACACAACCACCGATGTAATCAGCACATTGGAGGGAACAATCACATCCGCCACTCCCAGAAGAAACATGACAATCGGTGCGAAGGCCAGCAGCATGATTAAATCGTTTACCGCCACCTGAACCAGCGTGTAAGCGGGATCGCCTTCGGTCAGATACGACCAGACAAACACCATCGCCGTGCAGGGCGCCGCCGCCAGAATAATCAGACCGGCCGTGTAGCTTTTGGCCGTTTCGGGATCAATCCAGAGAGAAAAGATATTCTGAATAAACAGCCAGGCCAGAAAAGCCATGCTGAAAGGTTTCACCAGCCAGTTGACAAACAACGTTATCATCAATCCTTTCGGTTTTTTGGCCACATCACCCAGAGACCCGAAATCGATTTTCAGCATCATCGGAAAAATCATCAGCCAGATCAAAACGGCAATCGGCACATTGACCTTCGATCCTTCACCGAATTCCATTGCACTGAGTGACGCGGTGATTTCCGGCAGGAACTTGCCCAGCGCGACGCCCACCACCATGCATATCAGCACCCATACGGTCAGATAGCGTTCAAACACATTGAGCCGCTTGGGTTCGGCGGCTGTTTTGAACGCTATCTGACCGTATGGGTGCTGATA
>CAZIJZ010000030.1:0-31333 GCA_964539765.1 uncultured Smithella sp. | reverse complement strand
ATCAGTGCCTTGACAAATTCCATGAACCGGTCGGTCCTCCGTAATTTATAGAGAAGAATGATCCGCTGGACATTATCGGGATCGTCGCTGATCGTTCCATTGCGGAACGCATTCTCGAGATTGGTGAGCGTCATTAAAAAATCTTCTCCCAACGTTACGCTGAAAAACATTTTCATGATGGTGGCTATCTCATCGGCGCCAAATTTCTTTTTGAGCGCATGCCGGGCGATATGTTCGATGTCCCTCCGGATCTCCGCTGCACTGCCGTACGTTAGAGCCATATCCGGTTGGGACCCCCGTCTGATCATCTCGGCGAATTGCGACAATAACCAGGGGGAGCGGAGTATCTGGCCGTCGACACGAAAGGGATATTCACGACAGAATATTCTGAGGTTTAGTTTTTTGCCCGAAATGATATCGTTGATCGCCCCGGTGAGCGGGGAGTTTTTAAATGGATTGTGACGCGTTATTATTTCAAACAGTATGGTCGACGACAATACGCTTAAATCGATTTTCTCGCCTTTGTACGACATTTCGAACGACCCGTCGAGATTCCTGAATACGGGAACCCCGGTGCGCTTGTGAATGCTCTCGCCATACGGATTTTCCTCAACATCGCATTCGTCAATCTCAACGTTTTCAAATGAGTATCGTGAGAGATAATGCACGGTTCCCAATACGAACGTATCTTCGTTCTTGCCGTGAGTAGTCACATTGACCGTCGATTTAAGATCCTTCGAAATACCGAAATCGGTAACTTTGAGATTCGCCCTGTTTTCATCAAAAAGAATATCAATCTGGATAAAGCAGAAGCCTCAATTGAAGACTCCAAGAAAGTCGTTCAGATTTGCACCCAGTATGCTCAAAAAGGTATGATCAATATCTTTATCGTAATCTTCTTCATGTGCTTGGCTTTTGCCTTTGTTAACCCCTACTTCTTCATCGGTTACCTGATCGGTATCGCTTTCTTCGGCCTGTTTCAGGCGATTTTCATGGCCAATGCCGGCGGCTGCTGGGATAACGGCAAGAAGATTGTTGAAGTCGACCTCAAGATGAAAAACACCCCGCTGCACGAAGCCAGCGTTGTCGGCGACACCGTCGGCGACCCCTTCAAGGACACCTCTTCGGTTTCTTTGAACCCGATCATCAAATTCACGACCTTGTTTGGTCTGTTGGCAACGGAAATTGCCGTTACCATGACAGACGCGAATTTGAAAACGGGTCTGGCCATCGTCTTCCTGCTGATTGCTCTTGTTTTCGCGTATCGTTCTTTCTACAGCATGAGAATATCCGCTGAAAAACTGGGCTAGTCATTAAAGAAATTTAACCATAAACTGAAAAGGCGCTCCCGAAACGGAGCGCCTTTTTTATGAAGGACATCTAAATTTCAATACTTTCCAAACATCAACGCATGATCGATCTTCATTATTTTTTGTTCAGTTGTTCGACAACTTTATCGGTCAAGTCGGTGCCGCCCGTAACGAAAACCTGTTTATCAAGAACAATTTCAATACCCATTTTCCGGGAAATGACTTCCGTTGCCTTGACGATATCACCCTGAATTTCTTTTCGTACTTTGTTTTGCGATTCTACAAGATCTTTCTGTTTCGGCGCCAACTCTTTTTCAAACTTTTCAACCATTTTTCTGAGGTCTGCGTCTGACATGCCTTTGCTCTTTTCCTGTTCAAATTGTTTTTGTTTTTTGGTTATTTCATCCTGGATAACCTGTTCCTTCTTCTTGAACTGTTCCTGAGCTTTCTTTGTCTTATCATAGCTTGAGAAAACTTTCTGACCATCGATATATCCGATGGAGGCTCCACTGGCGAACCCGGTCATCACTCCCACGATAAACAACACAACGACCATGACGGCTACTTTTTTCATTTTCCTGTGATCTCCTTTTTAAATTTATTTTTGGTCATACTACTTAACTTTAAACATTTCCCTTAACATCATTTCCGTTCCGAAATAAGGGTTGTTTAACGTATTCAGTCGGTTGTCTTTACTGCTCAACATTTTATTTAGAAAAACATTTTCTCTTGTATCCAGCGAAATATTTTTGTTTCCGGCAATGTAATAGAGATCGTTAAAAACTCCGGATATCTTCGGAAAGACATCGGGGAATACTGTTTTCAGCGTGTTAAAGTTTATAACCTGAGCGTCAGCGATCGGCCGGTATGACCATTGGGTAAATATTCCGCCTTCATTCAAGGATTTCCTGACCAGTTTGTAAAATTCCAGCGTGTACAGATTGCTGGAATAAATCACGGAAGGATGTTCAATATCCATGATGATCAAGTCATATTTATTTTTGGTTCCCAGTAGATATTGATAGCCGTCATTATAAATGATGTGCACTTTAGAATTTTCCAGCACGTTGTCCGTGAAGTCACTGAAACATTGCGTGGCTTGCGGCATCACCGGATTAATCTCCACCACATCAACGGATTTGACTTTGGGATGCTTCGCTATCTCGTTAAGGGTAAAACCGCACCCTAACCCGATATTTAAAACCTTCAGATTGTCCTTATTCAGAGCATCTATGGAGACATTGGCGAAATTAATTTCACTGACTTCTTTTTGCCTGAGTCCCGCCGTCGAACATTGAATTCTTGTTTCAATATAAAGATACCGGTGTTGTTCGTTGTTGAAAACTTCGTCAAAGACACTCAGCTCACCATAGGGAGAGTGAGAAAAAAATATTTTTTCTTTGACTTTAATCTTCTGAAAATATTTTGGATTTTCTTTGTTTTTGAAAAGAAGATTGTCCTGGGTTATATATTTTTCCTTGCTTTCAGGATCTGAATAAATTGTCGCATTCCCGTTAAAGGGATTGATGATGAGGTAAAAAACCGGCAAAATGACGACAAAGCAGAGAATCATAAAAATAAATTTTTTATTTCTCTGAAGGTACAGGAGAAGGCCTATGATGAGATTGATCGTGACAGCGAAGAAGATCAACGCTTTGATTCCGAAGAAGGGAATGAAAAGAAACCCGCTGAGCAGGGCTCCCAGAACTGCCCCAAACAGATCGAAACTGTAAATGACTCCAATTTTCTCCGGTAATTGTTCGATGTTGCTAATGGACATCACAATAAGGGCCGGGAAAACCATGCCCATCAAAATGGTCGGAAAGATGAGGTAGAGAAAACTAATGATCAGTTTATTGAGGAGCAACATGGCAACCGTATCCCCGAAAAAAGGATGGAAAAGATTAAAAACCGAAGGGACGATATCGTAATTCGTGAAAATAAAGACAGCGTAAACAGCGATCAGCAATTGGGCCGCGAGGACTAATTTTTTCTGATCGCCAATTTTTTTTTCCAGTTTGCTGAAAATGAAACTTCCCAACCCTATGCCGAAAAGAAAGATCGAAATAACACTGGATGTGGTGATTGTGCTTTCATTGAAAAAATAATAAAGAACTTTCGTCGCGATGATTTCGTAGGCCAGACTGACAAAACCGGCCAGGAAGGCGATAATCAGCAGCAGATAGTAACTCGGATAGTCTTTATTATCTGTATTCATCGTGTTTCGCCGTCAATATCCCTATCAGTTCATTATAGCAATATCTTTAAGTAATCTTAACAAAAAAAGAAAGTGCAGGAAAACGATATTTGCTGCTCTGTATGATTTCACATTAAACTTTGTGCGAATCAGGGACAACCGGTTTGTTCAACGGTATTATTCTAATATTGTTTATCTGTAAAATCGTAAATATCCTGATGGGTGCAGACTTCATAGTATTTTTTTGATATTTTCCCGGCTGCGTCCAGTGCGCTTGGCTGTAATTTGTGAATGGGGGCTTCCCGGACGGCAATGCGCTGGTAATTCCCGTTGGCGAGCGGCACCTTGCCCGTGTATAATTTTATATTTTCATTGGTATCCGACGGGAAGACCAATGCTTGAAGATTGATTTCATTGATCAATTTGCTGAATCCATCTTCGTTGAGTTCAATGCCGTTGACATTGTAACGGTACGTGGAATCTTCTCCAGCGGTTTCGCTGATATCATCCGCTTCATTTTCAAAAACAAACAAATTAAAAATGTCGTTATGACTCTTAAATATTTTGCGAAGCAATTTATCACAACTGGACAAGCGGTCGGCCTGGTTGATGGCTTGAGAAATCATGATTCGGGCATCACCATCGAACAGGAAGGTGGGAGGATCCTGAGAGTAGCAGATCCCGATTCCCAGTTCCAGCACCGGAAGATTATTTTCCTTGTTTTTTTCATTGTAACTTTGAACGATTTGCAGGATTCTGATTGCCAGTCCACACGCCCTGGCCACGCTGTAATTTCCTTCCACCGTATCTTCATTCTCAAATATGGATAAGATGATCGCATCTCCTTCAATAAAAACTTTGGAAGCCCCGTATTCGGTCAGAACGGCTGAAATCGGATCAAAGAAATTAAGGCTGAAATGCGATGCCGGATTCAGTCCCATTTTTCTCATCGTATGATTGATAGCGATGGAACCCCGGATATCGGCTTTGATAATAACGTGGTTGGCAATCGGCTTTTCTTCTTTAACTTTTTCATCCGGCAGTAAAAATTCAAAAAGGGAGTGATTCTCGCGTGACAATAAAATAATTTTGTCTTCCGTAACCAGATTGATGGAGTCCATCGCTTCTTTGATGAGGTGAAAATTATAAAAATCACGGTAGTATCTGGAAAACTGCTGGAGAAACATGATCAGATATTGTTTCTTCTCTTTCGCGGAACAGTCTTTAATTTCTTTTACGGTTTGTAAAAGAGGTCCGAAATTAAATTGATCACCATACCGGGATTTCATACGTTTGAGATTTGTTCTCATGGATGTTCTTTTCCAGAAATTAACCAGAAACTCCCTGACCTGTCTGGGTGACAATGGCGGACAGTACTTTTCATAGACAGGTTTCATTTTAAAATTTGCAACAATCTGCGGCATCAGGCCGGCAGATTTGAATTGATGATAAAAAAGATTCAGTAAATTTTTCTGAGCCTCTTTCCGTTCTTTCAACTTTTTTATGTCGCTTTCCGCTTCTTTTGCTTTTTTTGCTTTTTCGTACTGGTCGTGTGAATCGAAAAAGTCGAGCATCCTTTCTATATTATCCGGTTCCATCATTAATGCATCAAGAGCCTGATTCTCAGCATCGAAAAGACCATCGATTGTCTGAAACTTGCGTTCATAGGTGTCCGCATCCTTATTGCTGCTGTCCTCGGTCGTTAAATCAATCTGACCCAGCAGTTCATACATGATCAATTTGACGCTTTTGTAGTTGTCAATGTCCTCCGACCGCTGGCCCATCAGCACATATTCTTCAATAAGAAAGAAATCGTCATTGGGATTGCTGACGTGTAACAGGGGGTTGGTAAGGAAAGAACTCGGCAAAATATCACGGGAGGGGAAGTGTGTTTCACGCATGTCTCTGAGTTTTCTCGTGTTAACATCAGCGAGAAGTTCAAAAAGTTCCTTTCCCACCGTCCGGATAATCTGATTATGGTGAAGTTTTATTTTTGATAATTTATCTTTGATCACAAAGACATCGCTCTGATCATGCTTGGCGGACAGCTGGTACAGTTTCACAAGCGGTTCAATTTGTCCTACCAGTATTGTGTACTGTAATTTGATTTCTTCCAGAAACAGTTTTGCCAGCGCCATCTGTGCCAGAAAGTCAATCTGTACCTCAGAAGCCGTTTTCGCTTTGTTGATTCCATCAAGCAAAATATCGTTGCATATCCGTCTTAAGGCATCCTTTTCGACTTCACAAAACTCTTTCTTGTATTCCTTGAAAAAAAATTCAGCTCCGCTGTGTTTTACCATCAGAAGAAACGTTGTCTTCTTCAGGCTGTTGTATACTTGGGGGCTGATCCGGACATCCAGATGAATATTGTCCACACCCGGAGTAAGGCTGCCCAGGGAACAATAAATCTGATAGTTTCGAACGCCCAGATTTTTTATGGTCGGCGTTTTTTTAAATGGTTTGAAAATACCCAGATTAATCATGACATCCTTCATTATTTATTGGATAAACGCTTTACATTAATAGATAATCGGCGCACCAACAGGAATAAATGATACGGATAAAAACACTCGGCTAATTTTTTACAATCAGATACGTGCCTGATTAGAGGCAGTATCCTCGGCTTTTAATCAGGTCCAGCGCTTTACAAAATCCCAACGCGCATGCTTTTTTAACGTCGCTGCATCCCTGTGTATTGTTCTCCAGCATAAAATAAGCCAGGCCTCGATTGTTATATGCATTGGCATTATTCGGCTCAAGCTTGATGGCCTTGTTGAAATCCTCAATGGCCATCTTGTAGTTTTTGATCTTATTATGATTGATTCCTCTGATATTATACGCTTCGGCAAAATCGGGCTTGAGGCGAATGGCTTCACCACAGTCGTCAATGGCTTCTTTGTAATGGCCAAGATTATTGTGCACGGTTGCGCGGTTGTAATAAGCCAAAACGAAATCAGGCTGCAGACGGATTGCCTTGCTGAAATCTTCAAGAGCGAGCTGGTTATTGCCGATATTTTTATAAGCAACGCCCCGCTGATTATAGGTGTCAGCGTACTCGGGTTGCTGTTTAATAGCTTTACTCAGATATTCTACAGCCTTTTGCGGCTCCGTATATTGTTTGCCGTCCCATAAAAGGTTTGCCTCGTTAGTTAGGTCCTCGGCGTTTTCAGAGGGCTTCGAACATGAGCAAATGAGGGTTAATGTCACAGTTAGTAGAAGAATAAAAAAAACACTTTTTTTCATAATATCCGCCTCCATGAAGAATGTTTGGTATTTTAGTTCCCTAGCATAATTATTTAAAAAAATTAACAAAATATTTGCTCTCTGTCATTTTATGTGCAGAAAAAACTCCGCAGGTTTAATGCGCAGTTGATTCGGCAACATTGTTCTGACAATATTTAAACCGTCCGGACCATCCTTGATTTCCTGATCGGCCAGATAAATCATTTTACCGCTGTGCCAGTCGCCTTTCCCATCGTCTTCCAAAAGCAGGACCAAGGGCCGGTTGCGTTCGTTTTCTTCGGGGTAATCCATAACCAGTCCGAAAGCTCCGTTGCTCAATTCCACGACGGAACCGATAGGATAAGTCCCCATCATGTGAATGAAACGCTTCAAAAGAATTGTGTCAAAGCTTTTTCCCGCTTCTGTCCACATATCTTTCAGCGCTTCATCGGGGGTAAAGGGCTTTCGCCGGTAAACTCTTTCGCCGGTCATTGCTTCATATACGTCGGCTATATGAATGATCTTGCCCATCAGACTCAGGTTGGTGCTAAACAAGGTTCCCGGATAACCGGTCATGTCCAGATTCAGGTGATGTTCAAAGGGACCGAGGATGATTTTTGATCTCAACGACGGGTTTGTATTGAGCATGAGAATCTTTTTCACACCCTTGACGGGATGCGTTTTAACGATATCCCACTCTCCATCGGTCAATTCTCCATGTTTGAAGAGAATCTCCCTGGGAACATCCACTTTGCCCAAATCATGAAAAAGACCGCAAATGGTCAGATGCTCGAGGGCGATATCCGACAAGTCGATGTGTTTCCCTAGGCAGGTGGCCAGCAGGGCGACATTGACGGAGTGAGCGAACGTATAATCATCGTAGTCCTTGAGCGTTGCCAGCCCGATCATCAGGGCGGAATCCTGCTTGACCATGTCCACGATATTCTGGGACAGTCGTCTGACTTTGCGCACGCCCACCATGCCCTCGGATACTTTCTGCGCCACTTCTTTAACCGCTTCTATGGCCTGAAAATAATTTTTGCGCGCTTTTTCAAATTTTTTATCCTCGAGGGATCCGCTTTCCACGGTTTCATCGTCATCCTGTTTCGGAAGAATTGTCACCCATGAAAAATCATTTGTATACAGCTGTTCGTCCAGCCAGGCAATGTGGTTATCATGTTTTATGGTGTCATTGAGCAGACGCATAAAAGCCATGATGTTCTCGGGCGACGCATTTTGAGCGGACTTCAGAAAGTTGATACAGCCGATGTCTCGTTTCGAAAAAAAATCCGCCATATTGTAAACAACAACTGCCGCGTTTCTTCGATAGGGAATTTTTTCTCCTGCGAGATGAAAGCGGCTTCGATGGAGACGCAGACTCATGTCACTTTTGACGGTCAATTCATTGAGTATTTTCTGAAAAGAGTCGACACTGGTGCGGACAATCTGGTTGTTGTCTTGATACATCCGCACGGCGCTGATCGTGTGATAAAGGGTTCTCAGAAAATCATGGCCAACTTTTTCCAGAATCGATTTTTGCTCAGACATGGCTATCGTCCCTTCTTGTTTTTTTGAAAAAGTTCTTTGCCGGCTTTACGTGCAATTCTGCGCAGACCGGGATTCAAGCTGTGCCCCGCTTTTTCAACCACTTGACGGGCCTCCGCTATTTTCAAAGCCATCAATGCCTGCGCGGCGCCTTCGCGATATACCGATTTTCTAAAGTCACCTGTCCACTTCCGGTGCAGCAGGATTTGACTGAGCAATGGAATGGAACGGGCCGATCCGCATTTTCCCAGAGCGGCGAAACATTCCATAATATGTTCAATGCCGGCGGACCCTGATTCCCGGCTTTGAAGATATTGCAGCAGAAAATCTTCCGCAAGATCATTCCTTGTCCTGCCCATGTGCATCAGGATGACCCGGCGCACCGATTCGTCCGGATCGTGAATGAACTCGAAAATTTTCGACGCCTGTTCCTCGCCGGATTGTCCGATCGTTTTGACCGCCAGGCGACGAACCGACGCAGACAAATGGCGGGCCAGTTTCATAAGATCATTCAAAGATATTTCCGTCTCCAGCTTCGACAGGATGAAAACCAGTTTTTCCGCCGTTTTTTCATCCGCAGTATGGACCAATTGATCGAAAGGATTCATGTCCAGCCGGATGAGGGTAATAATCGTGTCCTGAACCATTTGTTCCAACTGAGACGGCTGTCCGGAAAGCAAAAGATGCACCAGCGTATCAACAGCTTGCGGATGGAGATGCTTGAATACCTGCCCGAGAAATTCAATTTGCTTGAAATTGAAGGAACCCCATGCTTCCTTCAGCGGTTTCAGGCATCTGGCATCGGATGAAATGTTGTTGTAGAAGGTTTCGATTAAAGGACCGGCCTGCGTACAATTTACCCGTCCGCTGTCCAGAATTTTGCGAATGCCGTTGAGAATAATAACCGCGGCCTCGAAATCGTGACGACGAACCGAACCGTCAAATTCTTCCGATATAACTTCCAGAATAACGTTAAAGTCTTTTTCATCTTTGTACTGCAGAAGCATGTCCAGCAGCATATTCAAATGTGCCGTTGCGGGCAGCATTTCTTCGTGGGAAATCATCTCCTGAAGAGCGATTTGTTCACTGGTTGTCAGCACAAAAGAATCTTGATCCAAAACCGGTTCGCCGGTTGAAAGATCATCGGTTGCCGTTTTTTCGAGTGCGGCCGTTTCCTCCGGTGCAGCGTCTCCCGTTCCCGCTTCTTCAGCAGATGGCATGATATCGGATTTTACAAATTGATCAAGTTTGTCCGTGGTGTGTTCTGAAACAAAATCGTCGGCCTGATAAAATATATGGTCAAAACGGGCTTCCCAGAAAGCGGTGACAATGTCTCCTTCCGGTTCTTTTGTCAGCGCGGAATATTTCTGAACAATAGATAATAATTCGCGAATTTCTTTCAGTTCTATCCCTTCGGTGAACTCCAGCCACCGTATTCCGTCGCGAAAAAGTGTGAAGCTTAATGATCCCTCCTCCGACGCTTCCGCCTGAACCTCGATTTTCTGACAAAGAACTCGATCCCTTTCAAATGCAAACCGGATATCTCCATATTTGCGAATATGAGCATCCAGCGCTTCATGGAATTGTTTGATGGAATTGGAACTGATACTGTGACCTTCGGGATACAAAGACACATTCTTACTGGTCAGCAGCATCTGGCCGAACAGTTTTTTGATCTCATCCGATTGTTTGACGGAAAGGAATTTATCCGTTTCCTTATTATTGTTATCCCGGATGTTCATCACAACACCGCTTTTCTAAAAAAAATTTATGATGATTATATAATCGTAACAAATTTTAAAATAATCGACAGGCAGTCCGAGCGTTTACTTGTTCCGGTTTGAATGGCCCTGCCCTTGAGCGTTAAATCACTGTAAATATTTAAAATATTTTTAATCTTATGTTTGGCGAAAGTATAGAAAATGTGGTCTTTCCTGTCAAGACAATCTTGTCTGTGAAAAGGAGCAAATTTGCCGGTTCGAATTCCGGAAAATATATTGGGAAAGTAATGAAATTTGGTAGCGGGGGAAGGATTCGAACCTTCGACCTTTGGGTTATGAGCCCAACGAGCTACCGGACTGCTCCACCCCGCGACATTAGAAAAACGTTGACTTTACACCATTATCTACACTGTTTGTCAAGGAGTTATTTTATCCATACTCCGATTACTGTCCGCGGATTTAAATTTTCACGCTGTGATATAGCCCATGAAACGATAAATCAGTTTGGCCGTCATGAAATCGGGTGCGATATCGCCGGAAATCGGGGCCAGTTCCACGACATCGAAACCGCGGATCTTGCAGGTGCGTGAAACGGATTTAAGCAGGCGCAGAACATCTCTCCAGTACAGACCTCCCGGTTCCGGTGTCCCGGTGGACGCCATGATGGAAGGATCGAAAACATCCAGATCGATGGTGACAAAAACATCGCCCTTGATGTCTTTGCAGACTTTCTCACACCAGTCTTTTCTTTCCGCGACAAAGTCCGCGCTGTAGGATTTCACGTTGCTGGTCGGCAAAAAATCGCCTTCTTCCTTACTCATGCTCCGGATGCCGACCTGAACGAGCGGACAGAGCTCCGAAATTCTTCGGGCGACAGAAGCATGACTGTAGGGGCTTCCCTGGTAGCTGTCCCTTAAGTCGGCATGCGCGTCCAGTTGCAGAACGGAAAGTCTGGGATATTTTTCTTTCAGCGCCTGCACCGCTCCCAGGCTGATGCTGTGTTCTCCTCCCAGCATGACAGGAATTTTATTCAGCGCGACAATTTTGGAAATCTTTTTCCGCACGGCAGTGATCATGTTTTTCGGCCCGCGGGCGTCAATTTCTACCGGCAGTGTCGTGTGAATTCCGGCCAGGTAAGTTTCTTTCTTTAGTTCATCGTCATAGAGTTCCATATTGGTGGACGCCTCGATGATGGCTATCGGTCCGCGGCGGCTTCCCGGCTGATATGTCGACGTCAGATCATAGGGAACGGGCACCACGACAAACGTTGCTTCACGCAGTGAATGCGCGGGATAAATTCCTCCAAAATTCATTATGGTCATCCTTTCTTAAGTTAATTTCGGTTTGGGTCATCAGCCTCGGTAACGATGGATAAAAAAATTATTATTCTCATAATAGACGAAGGAATAATGCGTTATCCAGTCGCCCAGGGTTACAAACGTTCTTTCTCGGCCGTCCACATCATAACGATTGATGCCCGGCACATGACAGTGGCCGAGAATAACGGCATCAAAGCCTTCCTGAAATTTGTTCAGGGCGAACGGCTCCATTTTTTTGACCAGCGCGTTGCCGTCTTCCGTGGTGAGCTCCTTGCTGGCCGTGGAAAACAGCCCTGCCAGGGACCAGCGGACGGACGCCGGGATAACCCGCTGGATGTTGTAAAAAGCTTTGCTGCGCAGAATTTTACGCAACATCAGGTAATTGGAATTGGTGCTGTCCGCAGTGTCGCCGTGAGCGATCAACACCTTCAGATGATGCAGCCTGGCTTCCATGCATTCCTCGGCGACGTCCAATCCCATTACATCGGCGAAATAATCTCTCATAAAGAAATCGTGATTGCCTTCGCATAAGTGAATGCCGATGCCGGAATTTTTCATTTCTTTTAATTTATCAATCACGGGTTTGAATTCCGGATTGATTTTCTCTTTCGGACAAAACCAGAAGTCAAACAAGTCTCCGGCAATATAAAGATGATCGATCAACATTCTCCCGTCGGATTTTGCACCCGGATCGGCTGCTGTCATCACATGGCCTGCCTGAACGGCATCGAAAAATTTTAACAATTTTTTATAGCGTTCATCGCCGGCTTTCCGTAAATGCGCATCGGAAATGAAAATGGCTTTCATAGGTTAAATCCGCGTGTTTAAAGTGAATCTTGTTTAGCAGATACAGGTCTTCAGGTCAATAAACATAAAAAATAACGTAATCTCGGTAAATTTCCGTCGACGGATAAATGATTTGTGCCTGATCCGGCTGAATTGAACCTTGTTTTGTCGGAGTTTTTTTGCTAGTTAAAACCTGTCATGAACGAAACATGATCAGAATTCAATGTTTGCATAGAAGGCGAAAAATGACAAAAAAACAAAACATCATCAAACGGGCGAAAGACGTTTTGAAAATTGAAGCCCAGAGCATTTTGCGGCTGGTGGATACCATCGACAATAACTTTGCCCGGGCTGTGAATTTGATATGCAAATCCAAGGGAAGGGTGATCATCACCGGCATCGGCAAGTCCGGTCTGATCGGAAGAAAAATCGTTGCGACGCTCACCAGCACCGGAACGCCGGCTCTCTTTTTGCACCCGGTCGAGGGGCTGCACGGCGATCTGGGCATTGTCACCAGAGAAGATATCTTGCTGGCCATCTCCAACAGCGGCGAAACCAGAGAACTGATGCCCGTCATTACTTCCGTTCGCCATATCGGCGCTCCCATTATCGCTTTTACCGGCGGCTTGTCGTCAACCCTGGCGCAGGCGAGCGATATTGTCGTTGATGTTTCCGTGGAAAAAGAAGCCTGTCCGTTCAATCTTGTTCCCACGTCCAGTTCCACCGCCACCCTGGCGATCGGCGATGCCCTGGCGATTGCACTGCTCGCGGAAAAGCAGTTCAATGAAAAAGATTTCTATAAATTTCATCCGGGCGGAAGTCTGGGCGCGAGATTGAGAGAGACGGTTGCCGACGCCATGATTACGGGCAAGAAAATTCCCCGGGTGTTTACGGGAGCGTCCGTGCAAAAGGCGATAGAAGAAATCAACCGCAAAAACGTCGGATTTGTCTTGATTACCGACAAGAAAAGTAAATTGCTGGGAATCCTCACCGACGGCGATGTCCGCCGTATGATCAGTAAAGGCATATCGTTTGAAGGGAAATCTATCGACGACGTCATGACCCCCGATCCGAAAACAATAGATGAAAAAATGTCTCTGGCTCAGGCCATGGAAATGATGCAGAAGCGGGAAATAACCTCCTTTGCCGTGGTTAATGAGAAAAAAGAACTCAAGGGATACGTCCACCTGCATGACATCCTCGGCCGCGGCGGCTCGGTCAGCATTTCACTGGCTTAGTTTTTCAGAAGGCAATTGCTTATGGCGCTTTATGAATTTGACGGCAAAAGGCCGCGGGTGCCGGATGATTCTTTTGTCCACCCGCAAGCTGCCTTGATTGGAGATATCGAGGTCGGCCATGAATGCCTGATCGCGCCCGGTGTTTCCATTCGCGCCGATTTCGGGCCGGTCATCATCGGCAACCGTTCGAATTCAGGGGAATTCAGGGGACACAACACTTAATTATCTTGACCTCGGCGAAGAAATCATTTAAATGTTTCCCATGCCCAGAATATCACGAATAGTTGCTGTAGATTATCCCCATCACATAACACAGCGTGGCGTCCGATCCATGTCTATCTTTAACAGCGATTATGACAGAAATCAGTATTTACAATTCATCAAAGAAGAATCCCGGAAAAGTGAAATAGAAATCATTGCCTGGTGCCTGATGACCAATCATGTTCACTTTATTGCCATACCGCACATGGAGCAATCATTTGCCCGCGGCTTTGGAGAAGCCCACAAACGATATACTCGTATGAAGAATTTCAGAGATAATGTTCGCGGATATTTATTCCAGGGGCGATTTGGCTCATGCGTACTGGACGAAAGACATTTATTGGCTGCGGTGCGATATGTAGAAAATAATCCTGTTGAGGCCCGCATGGTCAGGCATGCATGGCAATATGAATGGTCCAGTGCTAGATATCATGTTGGGGATACCAAGCAGGATATTTTAGTGAACGGAAGAAATTTATATAATTTGGTCAAAGACTGGCGAAAATGTCTGGATGAACAAAATAAAGGAAGTGACGAAGTCGCTACCATAAAGAAATCAACGAAGACAGGCCGTCCTGCTGGAGATGGTAATTTTGTTAAGAAGATTGAGGAATTAACGGGACGTTTATTGCAGCGGGCAAAGCCAGGCCCCAAGAAAGGATGAATTAAGTGTTATGTCCCCTGAATTCCGGATGGCAATATAATATCGAAAAAACCTGGAAGTTCCCAACCATTGGTGCCGATTTTGTAAATACCGTAATCTACTGTTGACATTACAATGCCCTCCAAATTTTTATACTATTTATCAGACTCTCATTTCTATTGGTTCAAGATATACTTAGGTTTATCCGCAAATATTTTATTTATTTTATTTCGCATAGGGCCATAATCGCGTTTAGGTTTATTCTCAGCAAGTGCCACACATTTATATAGGCTACTCTCGCGCACATTAAATATTTGTAGTATATAATCTGCTGAAATCACCCCCAGCAATAAGCCATCTGACGAAATCGCTGCAGAACTAACAGAACCTCCACTACCAATAAGCCGGTGATTGTCATCCTGGGAATAGAGATAAAAATCTCCCGACTGTGATTTTTCATAGATCAGGATAGAACCGACCTTGCTTAAAAGGGGCTTTCCCGGAAAGGTTTTCGGAGGGAAATGATAAGGATTCGGTATCAGTGCCTTACCCTTCATCACCACAACATTCATAATGTTCAGGCCCTTGCTCCCCAATTCAACCAATCTAGGATCATAACTACCCCCGCTATAAGATAAACTCTCCCCCTCCAATACCGATGGTAGTTCTCCGTAATAAATGAATCGTTCATCATCGGGAAAGTAGGTCAGATTACCCATGTAAAAATACTCGAAATAGGTGCGCCTTGTTTGCTTGCCGGTTGCCAGATCAACTTCCCAGGCATCGTAGTCCGCAGCGGGTGTTTTGCCCTTTTCTCTGATTCGTGCCGCGCAGGCATAGAGTATCTTCTTTCCGTTATGGGAAAATGTCGGATATAATTTGGCGCCGGGGCCGGTAGTGACTTTTTTGTAGTTTTTTCCGTCGGCGTCCATAACCACGATCTGCATCTCGCCTAAATCAAGACCGCCGGTAAGTTTTATCGGAATGACGGAGAAAGTTATTCTCTTGCCGTCATCAGAGTATTTCCCCATCGTCCAGCGTTCCATAAGTGGTGATTTGTAAGCGGCCAGTTCCCCAGTTTCCAGATTATAAACTTGTATCTGGCAGCCTATTTTATGGCAACGGTCAAACACGACTTTCTTCCCGTCAGGGGCAAAGCTCAAATTGTTGATGGTGTCTTTGTCTTCAAACATGGAAAAGCAACCTCCTATGGATGTCATCAATATTATTAAAATGAATGTGGTTATGCAGCGTAAAACTGCCTTGCTGATTGATTTGTGAAAATTTGCTTTGCAGATATACAAAATGAATCTATTGCTGTTTTTGTTTTCCCTTTTTTTCATGCCGCTATCCTCCCCAAAGGAAAAGGGGTCAAGTCTTTGCTTGGCTCTTGGCTCATGCCAACAGTTTTTCGACTTCTTGCACCCTTTGCCGTAAATTTCTATTCTTAACCATCTCCTGTTTCGTTCTTGTAATCACGCTGCCTACGCTGCTGTAATTGTTCATCCCGAAATGAATGCCGATATCCCTTAACGCTGCACCGGTGTGTTTCCGCATCAGATATATGGCTACATTCCGCGCTTCGTTATAATTGCCGCGACGCGATTTTAAAAGGTCTTCCACTTCCAATTTGTAGTACTTGACCACGGCATGTTCTACATCGATTTTGTCTATTGCCATTTCTCTGGACTGAGGCATTTCTTTTCTCATCGTTTTACCGCTATACTTATGCCTGATGTCGTCAATGAAATCCCTGGCACCCAGAAACAACGGCAGGGTACTTTTTTCATATATTGTCTTCAACGTATCCGACTCTTCCTTTTTCATAAATTCCAGGTAGGACTGTTTTTGTTTGTTCTTGTTCTCTTCCAGCATGGACAAGACAAATTCCTTGAGTGGCTCATGGGGACGCCCCTAAAATACTAAGTTTCTATTTATTCCAGTAACTGATATCCGTTTTCTTGCGCAATAATTTTGCCTCTTTCAGCGCTGTAGCCTACCCCCGGCGCACTTATTCCTATGCGTCGGGACAACTCGGTGTAGGTGATCCCCAACTCACTTGACGCCCAATAACAAAATAAACTTCTTGCTTTTACTCTGGCCGGTTGCTTTGTCCTGCTGAAAATATCGTTCGCGTCCACGGCGCATAACGTCGCCGCTCGTTTGGCAACCTTGTCCAGATCGTACCCCCGACGCCTCATCGCATATTTCCGCTCAAACGTTTCATCAGCCTCCGACAATATCTCTTCCACAAAATCTCCATCTCCAAGAATTCTTTCGTCGCTCTTTATGAATGTGCCTTTCAGTTTGTTTGCCGTTACCGCTGACCAGCCCCCGATACTTCGAATCAGCCCGCCGCCAATAAGATCCTCTCTTCGGCCTTGATGAAGACCTTCCGCTACAAATACGTCATAATGTCTGCAAGCCGATTTTCTTTGTTTTCCAAAATAGCCCAGAACATAATCCGTATCTTGCCATTCTCTTTTTCTATTGCCCATCAGGACGCTGTGACCACAATATGCATATTTGCGCAACGCAGCCATATCCTTCACAAGTCCTGCCCGGACCGGATTTAGATGAATATACCGAACCAGTTCCGTTAAATACGCATCTTCCTGACACAGGATCGATTTGTATCTATTCTGAAATAGCTGCCCGCTACGTTTGTGTCTGTGATTGAAATACACAGCATAGCCGGTTAAAAGTCTTCGCATCAGGGTAGCGATCGGTGCGCTGCCGGTCCGAAAAAGAAAATGGGCGTGATTCGGCATAAACGCCCAGGCAAAACATGAAGTCCCGGTTTCAGGTATGAGTTTTTCAAGACGTGAAAGAAAATCATCCCGATCATTATCGTCCATGAATATCTTGCGACGCTCTATCCCCCTGATCATGATGTGATGTAATACGCCAGGGGCGTCTAGTCTTGCTGTTCTCGGCATCTGCTCTCCTTGATTTGCCGCTTCTCCTTATAGAATCTTAGTATTTTAGGGGCGTCCCGCTGTCTCTATTCTGCGGGCAACATTTAGAAAAGTATCAAATACGCCATTGCCCACGGCAATGGGAAATAATTCTCTGCCTTCGGTGCCGATGTCGTATTCTGGTACAGTATTGGGCCAATTAGGATAATATTTTACTGTAGACATATTCCGTCCTCCGTGTGAAGTTGTTTAATACTGATTTTTTATTGTCACAATTCGTGATGGCACCTCTTGTAATAATCTCAGTTGAGGCATTTTCCGTACCTGTTCATCCCATTTTTCTGAATGCTTTACATAACTTGAATGCCTTGAGATAATTGCTCGATAATTTGTACCGTCTGAAACGCTTAAAACAGTAATGACTTCACCATTACATATTCCTATTAATTTCCCGTCGGGCGATATCGCCACAGAGCCAACCGAACCAGCACGACAAACACGCCGATGATTACTATCCTCTGAATAAAGATAAAAATCTCCCGATTCAGATTTTTCATAGATCAAAACAGAACCATCCTTGCTCAAAAGTGGCTTGTGCGGAGAGGTCTTCGGCGGAAATTTATATGGATTGGGAATCAGTTCCTTCCCTTTCATGACCACAAGACCGTAAATGCTCTTGCCCTGCGGTATCAGTTCATCCATCTTCTTTCTGAAAGGCGAGTCTTTCAGCAATGAGGCTTCCTCTCCCTTATAGGAAGACGGCATTTCTCCGTAATACATGAACCGTTCATCATCGGGGAAATAGGTCAAATTGCTCATGTAATAATATTCACAGAAAGTCAGTTGCTCCTGCACACCCGTTTCCAGATTGACTTCCCAGGCGTCATACTGTGCGGCTGGGGTTTGGCCCTGCTCCCTGATGCGCTTGGCGCGTGCATAAAGTATTTTCTTCCCATTATGGGAGAAGCCAGGATAGAGTTTGGCGCCGGGGCCGGTGGTAATCTTTTTATAGTTTTTTCCGTCGGCGTCCATGACAGCGATTTGCATGTTGCCCAGATCAAGACCTCCCATCGTTTTTTTGGGGATCACGGAAAAGGTTATTTTCTTGCCGTCATAGGAGTATTTGCCCATGGTCCAGCGTTCATTTTTAGGAGATTGATAAGCGGCCAGATCTCCTGTCTCCAGATCATAAACCTGTATCTGACAACCTTCATCGCGGCAGCGGTCGAATACGACCTTCTTTCCGTCATGGGAAAAGCTTAAGTTACTTATGGTATCTTTTTCTTCAAGCATGGCAAAACAACCTCCTGTAAATGTCATCACGTTTATAAAAATGAATATTGTTATGCAGCATAAAGCCGCCTTTTTTATCGATGTAACGATTCCCCAAAATGGGACGGTTCTATTTTTTGAAATAATTTCCTTATTTTTTCTCATTAATTCCTCCTTCAATTTTCGCATAAAGATACTCGCAGTCCTGTAACGACACAGTTACGTTCCAAAACAAATGTTTTATTATGATTAATTATTTGCGGAATAATATTAGAAATGCTTCTTGAATAACGGAACAAACGCTTATTTTTTTGGAAATACTTCTGGATTCCTCCGGCAGGAACTCCGGCGAATAACCTGAAGGTCACACGTGTCGGATGCGCCAGGCTTCGCGCCTGCGTACCCTGAATAACCTGAAGGTCACCGTGGGGGGCATCTGCGACGGGAATGACAGCGTTTTTTTGTTGATCAAAAGGAACTCTCACTCTTTTTCCTTAGTATGAACCGTTTAAAGCAGTTCATACTTTTGATCTGAACAACCGTAAATCTGTGAAACTTTTTTGTGAAATTCGTTGAAATCCCCATCCGCTTCGCTTCGGGGATAGTTTCCAATCCCGATTCATCGGGACTCGTTTTCCTACGTCGCTACGCTCCTAGGATAATTCGTCCAGCAATCTTCAGTGCACTGCGTTTCTGAAGCTTGGGTCTCATTATCCATTATCAGCGAGTGTCATTACTTTATTGATTCGATGAGACTGTCATTCTATAAATGAATTGCCCGAACTTGTCAATAATGTTTTCTTAATAATATCAGGAGGTAAGGACATCGCCCGGTTTGTGGTTAACTAAATTTTATGGCACCATACTTGTATTTTTTGTATATTAAGAAACAGGAGAAATAATTTTATGGCGCTTTATGAATTTGACGGTAAAAGACCGCGCGTGCCGGAGGATTCTTTCGTCCATCCGCAGGCTGCCTTGATTGGAGATATCGAAATCGGCCATGAATGTCTGATTGCGCCCGGTGTTTCCATTCGCGCCGATTTCGGGCCGGTCATCATCGGTGATCGTTCCAATGTCCAGGACAACAGCGTTATCCATGTCTTTCCCGGCTCAAAGGTCATTATTGAACAGGATGTCATTGTGGCTCATGGCGTGATTCTTCATGACGTGCACATCAAATCCAGATGCGTGATCAGCATGGGCGCTATTCTTCTTTTTAATGCGGTTTGCGAGGAAGACGTTTTCGTTTCCGTGGGTGCGGTCGTGTCCAAAGGCATGCAGATTCCCGCCGGCAAAGTTGTTGCGGGCAATCCGGCAAAAATTATCCGCGATGTTTCTGATGATCAGAAGTTGATGGCCAAAGAGGGGATAAATTATTATCGGGAGCTTTGTCGAAAGTACATCACCACCATGAAGGCCGTAAGTTAACAGATTCGCAATTTGGGGAACATTTTTCACCGGTGAGATAAAGAAAAGATGCATGATGTTATACAAGCCTGAATCAGCCGAATAACGAGCAAACAATTGTGGCAAAAAGCTTTTATTTATGATAATTTTTAACCATGATTAAAAAAGTTGTTTGTAAAAATCATCTTCGTAAGTTCCAATTATCCGGGAATGATCTTGAGTACTGGTTAGGCCGGCCCGCGGAAGAACGTGTTGCAACGGTTGATTATCTCAGAAATCAATATTATGGAAGCACAACAAGACTTCAAAGAATTGCTAGGGTTATTCAACGCACACAAGGTTGAATATATCATTGTGGGAGCTTATGCCTTGGCATATCATGGGGCGCCGCGTTTCTCCGGCGATATTGATGTTTTTGTCAAAACGTCCACTGAAAATGCAAAAAAAATCTTGGCGGCTTTGTCCGGTTTTGGTTTCGATTCTCTGAACCTGAAAGCTGAAGATTTCCAGAATTCAGATTCTGTCATTCAGCTTGGCGTTCCTCCAGTCCGTATCGATATCATGACTTCATTAACCGGTGTTACGTGGGAAGACGCGGATAAAGGAAAGGCCAAAGGTTTATACGGAGATGTTCCGGTATATTTCTTGGGTCGAAAACAGTTCATAACCAATAAACGGGCCATAGGACGGAAAAAAGATTTGGCAGATATCGAATCTCTTGGCGAAGAGTAATCTGGCAGAAGGTAAGGGTAGGCAAAGGGATTCTTGCTTTGCGCATGAAAGTAAAAAGAAATTGGATACTTTCGGCAATCGCCAGGCCTTGAATTATGACACATCATAACGATCGTCCGAACCATGGGGCCGTTAAGCTGTTTTTTGTGCCATATCTTTCTGAATTTTGGTAAATTCTTCCACGGTTCGATTGATGACTTCAGCGACCGTTGGGATGTCGTGGATAATGCCCTGCACCTGACCGGAAAGATAAACGCCTTTTTCCAGATCGCCTTCTTCCGTTGCTTTTTGAATAGCCACATACGCCTGCGCCATGTGCGCGAGGTTCATGCCCATCTGCGGGCCTTTCATTATCTTTTGCACGATGGACGTTTTCTTTTTTGGTTTTGCTGCTGCAATTTTTACTTCAGCATTTTTCGGCTTGTCGGATTTCTCGCTTTTGGCACCGGACAAAATCGATGTCGCCAGTTTCACCCAGGATAAATCCAGCGACTTGGCGATGTCGAACGATGCGGCAAAACCTTTTGCCAAGTTGCGGCCGTTTTTAACCGCTTTTTCAGCGGAAGGGGTTTTCATGACCCGGCAATACAGCGCGTCGAATCTGTTGGAATAGATGGTGTCTTCTACTCCCAGTTCCACTTGCTTTTGTTTGGATAATTGATGAACGGGACTTTCTTTGGTCATGGAGAGCCGCGTGCCCATGCCCACGCCCTCGGCCCCCAGAGCAAATACCGCGGCCATACCTCTGCCATCCGCGATGCCGCCAATGGCGACCACGGGAATCTTGACCGCATCAACAACCGCCGGAACCAGAACGAGCGTTGTAATCTGGCTGCCGTGAGCGGCGGCTTCGTATCCGGTGACCTGCAGGGCGTCCGCGCCCGAATTCTGAGCGGCCAGCGCGTGTTCCACGGTGGTGACCGTCGATATGACTTTCCCACCGTAGGCGTGTACTTTTTTAATCAACTCTCCGCCCTTGCCCAGGGATATATTGAGGACGGGGACTTTTTCTTCGATGGCGACCAAAGCGTTTTCATACGCGCCGGGCATCAGAAGTGTCGCGCCCACGCCGAAGGGCTTGTCCGTCAACTCCCTGATTCGTTTAATGGACTGCCGTGTTTTCGCCGGGCTTAAAGGTCCCGTGGCAAGATAGCCGATGCCTCCGGCATTGGAGACCGCAGCGACGAGTTCCGGCACGCTGATCCAGCTCATGCCGGGAAGAATAACCGGATATTGGATTCCAAACAATTCGGTGATTTTTGTTTTCATAAATTCAGCTCTTTTTAAAATTATTATTTTCGCTTTGGTACACAAGCCAGCATCTCTTTAAGAGTTATTGCCGGATGATGATAGCGTTTCTTTTTTGCGGTGCCTTTTCCATATTGAATCGCTTCATCAGGACACCATTGAATGCAGGCAAAGCATTGTTCGCAGCGGTTCTGCCATACCGGTTTCCCGCTGATAAGTTTTATATTTTGCGCCGGACAGATTTTTTCACAGATTCCGCAACTCGTGCATTTTGCATCAGCAAAGAAGGGCTTGTCCATTCGGGGAACGCGTTCAAACGTCATGCGATAGATGGCGGAAAAAAAAAGATTCTGCCAGAGGGGACCTTTTTCCGGCGGTTTTTCTTCTTTCGCCCGGACCGATGACGCGATGCGGTTGATCTTATCCAGCGTGGCGCTGAACTTCTTCTGTTGCTTTACCGGCGCTTCGGCTCCTCCCCAGGGAATGTAGTTGCTGGGTAGGCAAACAGAGAAGCCTGACGAAAGTTTGACATTTTTCTTTTGCAGTAGTTTTTGCAATTGTATCAGCGTCGCGGCAACCTGGCCGGCGTTGACAGCCACGGCGAAATAATATTTTTTCGGATCCGTCTGAAGACGATTTAAAAAATCAATCACCGGCGGCGGGATTCCCCAGATGTGAACCGGAAAAACAAAACCGATATTTTTCGCGTCGGCAACAATCCTGTCATTGCGGCTGAGCGTTATGGGAACCGATTCAGTGTCATTGAGCAATGCGGAAAGCTTTTTTGCCGTCCAGAGAGAATTTCCCGTTCCGGTATAGAAAAAAATTGTTGTTTCCATTGCATTCAATCAAGGCTGTACTTGCAGGACCTTGTTATAAACGATTTCCGAGAATCCATAGACCTGATTTTTGTTTATAATCGCAAAGGGCACTTCGTCGCCCTGGTCCACTTCTTTTCTTTTCGCGACGGCGTTTTTATCAGTGTCCATGTTATATTCAACGAAGGGAACCTGCTTGGAATTTAAAAATTCCCGGGCCTTGTCGCAGTCTTTACAGTTGTTTTTGGTATAAAGCACAACATCCGGCTTCTTCTGGCTCTTGGCTTTTGCTGCGTCATTTTCACTTTCCGCGTTCGGCTGATTTTCGGATCCGACTTCATGAATTTCGATATTTTTTGCGGCTTTTTCATCAGGAGGCGGATAATCAGTGATTTGCATTTCTCCTTTTTCATCGGTCCATTTATAGAAATCAGCCGTTGCCGTCTGACAAAGAAAGACTGAGAACAAAATCGACAATAATATATACTTTTTCATAGCCTGACCTCACGATAAAACTGTTTTAAGAAATATTTACTCTTTCCGAGTCGAAAAAATCCAGCTTACATCAAGCGGCACGATCAAACCTGTTGCAAGTTCATTAAAAGTAACTTAAATCATCGCGGGTTGTCAAATTCTTTCTCGAGACGTCTGCTCCGGCTTTATGAGATCATTATCGATATTTATTGTTAAAATGATTGATTTTCGTCTCTCTTCTTCTATATGATATGGAGCAGATCACATGAGGAGATTTTATGTTTGGAAAACCGGTAAGTCTTTTTTCAGTGTTTGGATTTGAAATCAAAGTCGATATGAGCTGGCTTATTTTGGCGGCGTTAATTACCTGGTCGCTGGCCAGCGGTCTTTTCCCCGAATATTATAAGGACCTTCCCCAATCCGCTTACTGGTGGATGGGAGTCGCCGGCGCCGTCGGACTTTTTTTATCCATTATTATTCACGAACTGACACATTCCCTTGTTGCCCGCCACTACGGCTTATCCATGAAGGAAATAACGCTGTTCATTTTCGGCGGTGTCGCTCATATGGAAGAAGACCCGGACAGCCCCAAAGCTGAATTCATGATTTCCGTCGTCGGTCCCGTTTCCAGTTTCCTGCTGGCGGCTTTTTTCTTTTTACTTTACAAAATGGGGCTGAACATCGGCTGGCCGGTGACCATCACCGGCGTTTTAAACTATTTGTCCTGGCTCAACCTGATTCTGGCTGTTTTCAATCTGATTCCCGCTTTCCCTCTGGACGGCGGAAGAATATTGCGCTCCGCTCTCTGGAAGTGGAAAAAAGATCTGCGCTGGTCAACGAACATCGCGTCCCGGATCGGTTCCGGCTTCGGCCTGATGCTGATCATCATGGGCATTATTTACATCGTCAAAGGAAATTTTGTCGGCGGTCTATGGTGGTTTCTGATCGGCCTGTTTGTCCGGGCCGCGGCGCAGAGCTCTTACCGGCAGATTCTTGCGCGCAACCTGTTTCATTCCAAAAAGGTAAAAGATCTGATGGTTGCCAATCCCGTCACGGTGCCGCGATCCATATCGCTGGAGGATTTCATCCGGGATTATGTCTATAAATATCATTTTCAGGCTTATCCGGTTGTTTCGTTCGGACGGTTGACCGGCTGCATCTTTCTGAAGCAGGTTGCCTCCATTCCCCGTGATCAATGGTCTCAGCATACGGTAGGCTCGATCGCTTTGTCCTGCAGCGCGGAGATCACGATTGATCCGGAAGAGGACGCCAATAAAGCCCTGGAATTGATGAATCGCACGGGCAACAGCCGCTTGCTGGTGGTTCAGGGAGACGAACTGGCCGGCATCATTTCTTTAAAAGACATGCTCGCGCTGCTGTCTTTGAAAATGGAATTGAATGACATGGAAAAAAGTAAATGAGCGATTTTCGCCCGGATGCGGCAAGAACAGCGCAAAATATTTTCAGCAATTTCCTGAAAAATAATTTTTCGCTGATGGATATTCACATCGGCCGCTAATCTGGCCAGGCGCAGATTCTTTAAGCAGCGCTGTTTTCAGGTTCATCGTTCGTCAATCGGCATTGACGGACGTTTTTCTCAAACAAAAAAAATGCCTTAAAATCAGTTCATGGTCTTTTCAGCTTGACTGTTAAAATAAGTTTTTCTATAAGCAGAAATCACTTGATAAGTTGATTCTGAAGTCGAGGAAGCTTCTATGCCTAAAGAAGAATTGCTTGAACCGAGAAAAATTCCTTCTCAGGAGCGCTCACGCAAGACCGTGGCCGCTATCTATGAGGCGGCAACCGATGTATTTGTCACGACGGGATACACGGAAGCGACCACGGATCAAATAGCGGAAAAAGCGGGCGTTTCGATAGGAACGCTTTATAATTATTTCCCCGGCAAGGAGGCCATATTATATGGTTTGTGGGAAAAATACGAACAGGAGATCAAGGCCATAACACAGCGGGTGGATCAGGATATCCGGAAGCAGGGTTCTTTTGATCGCAGTATTGTTTCGGTCATGCTGAATCTTGCTTTGGATCTTGTCAGTTATGAAAGGGTGCAGAATCGACTGTTTATCAGCCAGGTCGGTTTACCCGAGACTATTATCCAAAAACGCCGGGAACTCGGTCTGTACATGGAGTCAACCATGGAAGCGGTATTCCATGATTTCGCCAGTGTGCGGGTCCGGAATCCGAAAATTGGCGTGCACATTATCTGGACAACCGTGCAGGCCGTCTTTCACGATTATATCATCTCGGTTTCCAATGAAATCAAACCCGAAGATTTTATCGATGAACTGGGCGATATGATGAGCCGTTATATTTTTACCGATGAAACACGGGAATAATGACGACACGCGCCGGGATAAAGCCGGCCAGGCGTTGCCCCGGACATTCCGCCCTTTCCCGGATTGACCGGTTTACGATAATTTTTTTCCGCAAAATGTTTCCCTTGCCGTAGAATAAATTCCCCATTTGAATTCGTTTGAAAACAACTAAAAAATGTTTCCATAAACCTTGACAATTAGGATGCAATCAATTAGCGTAACACTCCATATTTGAAGGCAATGGCAAGAGCGTCATCATTGCTTTAACGCGTTGAAAGGGGGGTGAATAATGTTTGGCACACTTATTACCACGCACGGCAATTTAGGGGATGAACTGATAAAATCAGCCGAACTGATCAAGGGTCAGCTCGAAAATATAATGCATATTTGCATCGACCAGACAAAAGATGTCGAAGACCTGAAAAAAGAAATCAACAACGCCATCAAAAAGCTGGATAAAGGCAGAGGCGTGTTGATCCTGACCGATCTTTTCGGAGGCACGCCGTCCAATATTTCACTTTCCTTTATGAAGGAGGGCAAGGTTGAAGTTCTTACCGGCGTCAATTTGCCCATGATGCTTAAATTGTCCGACGCTAAAGAAGATATGACGTTGCGCGATTTTGCCTGTCTGGTGAAGAGTTACGGCGAAAAGAATATTATGCTGGCCAGTGAAATTCTAAGCAAAAAAGCGAACAGGTAATTGAAACCGCGGCCTTCTAACCGCAAGAGGCCGCTGTCTTGACAGGGGGCTGTCGGCTCCCGTGATAGGTGGTTGCTTGGCAAATGATCTGAATATAGCTCTGGTGCGTGTTGACAGCAGACTGGTTCACGGCCAGATCTTGGAGGCCTGGGTGCCTTTCGTTAACGCAAAGTGCATCATTGTCGTTAACGATAAAGTGGCCGCAGATCCTTTTCTCGATACCGTGATCAGAATGGCGGTGCCCAGCGATATAGAAGTGGTTATTACGTCCCTGGATGATTTTGTTCAGAATTACACTTTCTCTCACGGAAGAGGAAAGAAAACGATCGTTTTATTCAGTAATATTAAGGACGCATGCAACGCTTTTGACCGTGGTTTCCGTTTCGACCGGCTGAATATCGGCAACGTTTACAACAATGAATACAAGGTTTGTTGTTCGTCATCGGTTTTCCTGTGCGATGAGGAAATAACGGGTCTGGAAGATCTGCTGAAGGAGACGGGTGTTTTCGTCGAACTGCAGAGGGTGCCGAAGGGAAGGGCTGTCAATATCAAAGAGGCTCTTAAGGATTACTGGCGTTCAAAATAATAATAGTGCCTATGACCGCGAAAAATTCACATTCATCCTTCGCGCGGCTTCTCTGTCCGGAAATCGTTCGCGGCAGTTTTCTTTGTCATGCCGCTTTAGAATCGGAATTCTTGCGACAAAATCAAGACGGGTGTTCATTTGTTTGCTGAGATTATTTTAATTTCATTTTGCGGAAGTCTGCTGTGCCTGGATCGTGTTTTCATTCAGGCCATGATTTCCCGTCCGGTGGTGATTGCTCCGTTGATAGGGCTGTTTCTGGGCAACCTTTACGCCGGTCTGATCATCGGCGCGCTGATTGAGCTGATCTGGATCGATCGTCTGCCGATAGGGACCTATATCCCTCCCAACGATTCCATGACGGCCGTCGTTGCCACGTCCATCGCTTTAATTGCCGGTTCAGCAACCGGAGGTGTTTCCCCGGAAATCATCGCGTTTGCCGTTATTTTGTCCATTCCCTGCGGCAGTCTGGCCAAACAGATCGATGTGATGATCATCAAATCCAACAACGCCCTTTCCGATCAGGCTCTGCAGGACGCGCAGGAAAACAACATCCGCGCCATTGAACGAAAAAGTTACCTGGGTCTGATCAAGGTGTTTTTATCTTATGCGGTTTTTCTTCTGGTCGCGCAGTCGATTTTAATTCCCCTCGTGATCTGGGCATATCCTCAGTTCAATGAGATCATCATGAAAGCGCTTTCCTGCACGTACTATTTTCTACCTCTGCTGGGAATTGCCGTGGCCTTTAACATGCTGAAGCTGCGCAATACCGTTCCGATTGTTTGCGCCGTGTTTTTGGTCGTGTCACTGCTTTGGGAACTTTTCCATGTCTTGTAAAGAGGATGCCTTGTCGCTGATCATCGATCGGATGAAAAAAACCGACCTGCCGGAAATCATGACCATCGAGCGGGAATCTTTTCTTTCGCCCTGGACGGCGAACATGTTTAAAAGAGAACTGAATTTAGAACAATCCCTCTGCCTCTGTGCGAGGATCCCATCCGACGGTGAAAGCCTTGTTGTCGGGTATATTATTTTCTGGCTGATTATCGATGAAGCTCACCTGCACAATCTGGCGGTCAAAAAGGAATACCGGAAACAGGGAATCGCTTTCCGTCTGATGGAAGCGATGAATAATATTGCCGGTGAAAATGAAATGATGTTTCAGACGCTGGAAGTCAGGGCATCGAATGTCGAAGCAATAAAGCTTTACCGGAAGCGCGGTTTTGTAGTAAAAGGAATCCGTCCGCTTTATTATTCGGACACCCATGAAGATGCTCTCATCATGTGGGCGGATATCAACCCGGTTGGTGAATAAGGGGATTTGCTGAAGATGGCCGGAAATATTTACATCGGAGAAATCATCGCAAACGAAGAGATTCAGGAGGACTGCTTTCTCATGAAGGTGCGGACCCATTCTTCTTTTGAAAATCCGCTGCCGGGTCAGTTTGTGATGGTGCGCATTGCCGGGCTGAATGATCCCTTTCTATCCCGTCCCATCAGTATTTATTCATTCACTCGCGAGACAAATTACTGCACTATTGAACTGCTCTACCGCGTCGTGGGCAAGGGAACGCAAGTCATGGCGGGGCTGATTGAAGGGTCTTACCTGGAGATCAATGGGCCCCTGGGCAACGGTTTTGAAACGGAAAATGTCAAAGAAAATATCGTTTTGATTTCCGGAGGCATCGGGATCGCTCCGCTGTCGATGCTGATGGAAAGTTTGCGGCGGACAGCCCGTCGTTCTTCAGCGGCAATAATGATGTATACGGGTTTTCAGAACAAAACCGCCGTTGTCGGCCTGGATAAAATGCGCGGGGCTTGTCGCGATGTCAGCGTCTGCACCGACGACGGAACGCTGGGCAGTAAAGGTTTTGTGACGCAGGTCTTTCAAAAGGACATGAAAAATTTTACACCGGAGAATACGTCGATTTATGCCTGCGGACCCAGGGAAATGCTCAAGGCGCTGGCAAAAATATTGAATAAAAGTAAATTCGACTGTCAGGTATCTTTGGAGGAACGGATGGCCTGCGGCACCGGGGCCTGTATGGGCTGCGCAGTTGCAGTCAAAGATAAAGAGGGCGCATTTGCTTACAAGCGGGTATGCGCCGACGGGCCGGTTTTTAATTTATCCGATATTATCTGGGATTAAATTCGATGACGAAAACAAAAACAACACAATCTCCGAAAATGGCTGTGAGCCTGGGACGCCTGAAATTAAATAATCCCGTGATGACGGCTTCGGGAACGTTTGGTTACGGAGAGGAATACGCCGGTTATGTTGATTTGAACAAACTGGGCGCAATCGTTGTCAAGGGTTTGTCTTTGAAACCCCGGCTGGGAAATCCGCCGCCGCGCATCATGGAAACCACCGGCGGAATGCTCAACGCGGTGGGTCTGCAGAATATCGGTGTTGACGCGTTTATCGAAGAGAAAATGCCTTTTCTACGCCAATTTGACACGAAAGTTATCGCCAATATCTACGGCGAAACCTACGATGAATATAAAAAGGTGGCCCGAAAACTCAGTCCGGTCAAGGGTGTCCGCGCGCTGGAAGTCAATATCTCCTGCCCCAACGTAAAAAATGGCGGTCTGAGTTTCGGTTCCGATCCCAAGATTGCCGCCAGAGTGACGCGCACGGTCAAGGACGAAACTTCTCTGCCCGTGATTGTGAAACTTACGCCCAATGTCACCGATATAGCGGCAATCGCCGAAGCGGTGGAAAAAGCCGGCGCGGATGCCGTATCGTTGATCAATACCCTGACGGGAATGTCCGTTGATTTGAAAACCCGAAGACCGCATCTGAAAAACATCACCGGCGGCTTGTCTGGTCCGGCGATCAAGCCGATAGCGTTGCGGATGGTCTGGCAGGTGGTGCAGAGAGTTTCCATTCCCGTGATCGGCATTGGCGGCATCATGACGGCGGAGGATGCTCTGGAGTTTCTGGTTGTGGGAGCCAAAGCAGTCCAGATCGGCACGGCGAATTTTATCAATCCCCTTGTTACAATGGAAGTTGTTGAGGGGATGAAAAATTATCTGGCAGAGCAGAAGATAAAAGATATCAACGATATCATCGGTACTTTTAAGCCGTAAATAGTTCATGAGAAAAAACTCAGAAGAAATAATCAAAGGCGTTTATTTAATCGGCGGCGCCGGGATGACATCCGCCGATGACGCGGCGATTTATCTGATCGATTTTGACGGCGAGCTGGTTCTGATTGATTCGGGAGCGGGCAGAAGTTCCTCACAAATTATTCGCAACATCGAAATGCTCGGCCTGAATCTCGCAAACATTTCCCATTTGATACTGACGCATTGCCACATCGACCACATCGGCTCGGCGCCTTTTTTGAAAAAACAATTCGGCACAAAAATACTGATTCATGAACGCGACGCGGCAGCCGTGGAAAGAGGCGATTCCCGCAAAACAGCCGCCAACTGGTATGGTACTGCTTTTCCGCCGACGGCAGTTGACCGAAAACTTAAAGGTGAACACGAAATCTTAACTTTCGGTAGTGAAGCATTGCACTGCCTGCATACACCCGGCCATACGCCCGGTTCCATTGCTCTTTATCTGGACAGGGCGGGCAAGAGGGTCCTTTTCGGGCAGGACATTCACGGACCGTTTCACAAGGATTTCGACTCCGATATCGACGTCTGGAAAAAATCCATGCGGAAATTGCTGGATCTCAACGCGGATATTCTTTGCGAGGGACATTTCGGAATATTTGATTCCAAAGAACGCACCCGCTCCTACATTGAAGGATATCTGGAAGAATACGAATAACAATAAGAAGAAAAGACAATACCAGATTTAAGTATATTGTTCTCGGAATTTTCATAGAAAATGGTGTAAAAAAATTTAAGAGAATCTCGTCTCAAAATAAGTAATAACGAACTCAACAAAAGGGATGAAACATTTTTAGGAAGTTTGGATTTTTACCACTGAAGTAGATTAAATTGATAAATAAACGCTGAATATGGATACAATCCGAATAGCTAATCTTCAAGAGCGAGACTTTGATGTCATTCTAGAAGCAGCAGGCGCCAAACGAATTGATACACCAGATAAAAAGACAGTAGGGCAAACCGCAGATGATAGAATGGGTAATTCTATCATTGAACTCAAACTCTTGAAAGAGGAGGGAATGGAAAAATCTGAGAGACAAAGGAAACTTGCAGAACTGTTTGTCTCAAATCAACCAAACCGTCCTATTGTAGTTCTCAGTCCTAATTTGCTGTCGGAAAATGAGCGGCGTGAATATTACAGAATAATGGAAACTCCCATAAAGAGCCATGTCGCGAAAGCAACAAAACAATTGAAAGAGTCTGTTAAGAAATACCAGGATATTGAAACAACAGTTCTTCTTCTTGCTAACATTGGTTATAACTCTCTTGATATAGATGAATTTGAAGACGTTGGACTACCCCCAGTTATAGTGCCACTGAGAATTAGAGTTTTCCAATAACATAGTTTCTTCTTTTTGTGCAAATTCCTTCGGCGTGAGAAATCCCAGCGTGCTATGAGGCCGGGTTTCATTGTAATCTATCTGAACTACCCCCGGCAATAGTGCCACTATGAATTAGAGTTTTCCAGCAAAATATC
>CAZIJZ010000029.1:0-31623 GCA_964539765.1 uncultured Smithella sp. | reverse complement strand
AACCCGCGACCCTCAGCTTGGAAGGCTGACGCTCTAGCCACTGAGCTACTCCCGCCTATTTCAATTTCAAAAATCCCTGGTGGAGGGGGGAGGATTCGAACCTCCGTAGGCTCCGCCGGCAGATTTACAGTCTGCTCCCTTTGGCCACTCGGGAACCCCTCCAGCAATAATCCCAAACTGGAGCTGGCGATGGGACTCGAACCCGCAACCTGCTGATTACAAATCAGCTGCTCTACCGATTGAGCTACGCCAGCAAATCCCATCAATAAAACTTTAATATCAATAACTTACGCTATAGAATGTAAAAAAAACACACCTACACCTTCAAGCGAATTGCGCAATCTAATTTTTATAGATGTTTTTGTCAAGTAAATTTTTCAAAAAATTGTGGATAAAACAAAAACTCTTCAAGAAAATCCGCATAGATAAAGATTAAAGATCCCGTCATCAACATTGAATAAAATTTTTTATGATGAAGTCCATCACCTCGACGTACGATTTAACTATTTTAATTCGTTTTTACATCGACTGAATATATGCTTCTATCTTTTGTTGCCAGAAAATGCAATTTATCAGGCGCGTCAAAAATAAATCCTCCTTTTTCTAAAGATAAAATACTATCGTATTTATTGATCTCCTTCTCATTGATCACGGCAATTTGCCTGTTTTCCGATTGCGCAACGTATGCGATTCTCCTGCTGTCCGGGCTGAAAACAAGCGTACTGCTTCCAACGCCATCGAAATGTTTACCCTCTTTTCCATCAACAACCACAAAACGCTTTTTCCTCAACTGCGCTCCATAGGCCAGGCGCTTGCTGTCCGGACTGAAAACAACAGAGCCATTGCCAATATTATTGTAATGTTTTTCCTCTTTGCCATTAACAACCACGGAGAATTTATCCTTCACTATTTGAGCAATATAAGCCAATTGTGTGCTGTCCGGACTGAAAACAACGGTCGAACCAATTCTCTCATAACCTTTTCCCGCTTCTCCGTTTACAACGAGAAAACGTTTTTTATCTGACATGGTCTGGTAGGCAATACGACTGCTGTCCGGACTGAAAACAATATTATCGCCTACCGCATCATAATATTTGTTTTCCTGCTCATTCACGGCCACCGTCCATTTACCGGATAATTTGGCAACATAAGCCAACTGCCTGCTGTCCGGACTAAAAACAAAACTATCGCTTATCTCATCATATTTTTTGCCTTCTCGCCCATCAAAAATTAAAAAATATTTTTTGTTTGACTGAGCTTTATAGGCCATTCGAGTACCGTCGGAACTGAAAATTATACGATTACTGACACTGTCGTAAGGCTTTCCCTCTTTTTCGTCAACAACCACAAATTGCGTTTTCCCCGATTGAACCCCGTAGGCCAGATGCTGGCTGTCCGGGCTGAAAACAATATTGGAACCGATGCCGCCTTCATAATATTTGCCTTCCTTCCCATCAACCACAAGAAAACACCGCTTGCCCAATTTGGCGGCATAGGCAACCCTTTGGCTATCGGGGCTGAAAACGATCGTTGACCCGACCACATCGTAGTGTTTACCTTCAATACCCTCAACAACAACGATCTGCTTATTACCGGCCTGTGCTCTATAGGCAAAACGTTTACTGTCCGGGCTGAAAACAACATTGGAACCGATGCCGTCATAACGTTTCTGGGGCTTACCGTCCACAATGACAAATTGCTTATCTCCTTCCCGAGTCGCATAAGCCACACGTCTGCCGTCGGGACTTGTCGTTAAGACTACCGGAGCAAAATCAAACTTCAGGAGTATTTTTTCCGATAACGATATCTGGGTTTTTTTATCCTCTGCCAAAGCATTCAAACTACAAACCGCAAGAAAAAAGAGTCCCGATAATAACAAGGTTTTTCTTAACATATTCACGACAATCCCCTTATTGAATTTAAATAAAAAAACCACTCGTTCAAAACAACTTTTTTACCTGTTGTTTCTTTCATCATGACGGGCGGAGGAATTTTATTTTCGTTTTATTAATATATTTCGTTGTCACATGCAAACATATTCTTAAAATGAGGGTTTTAATCACGGGTATGAACCCCAGGGCAAGCCCCGGATCCTAATTCCGCAGCAAGCTCCAGGGTATTATATCCATGCTTATGCAGGATATCCCTATGTGCTATACACACGGGATAATTCAACTAGCAAATATTACTTCGCTTTGCTTGTAATATTTGAGTTTCATTAGTTCGATCTGCAAGTTTCAGTGTACTTCGTTTCTGAAACTTGGATCTCACTACCCTCCGCTGTGCGGGATTGTTTTTGCCCCGACAAGCTTCGCTTGCGGGATAATTCAACTTACAGATATTACCGCACTGCGTTTGTAATATCTGAGTTTCATTAAAATTTGAGTCTCACCATAAAATTTTTCTCCAGACGGTCATTTCATCAAAGATCCGGAAAAAATATTTTGACAAGATTTGTTTTTTACATTAGGATGCGAGAAATTTTTGGGAAAGGCATTTAAACGATGTCGGGTACAAAGAAACAACAGAATTTAATATTGAACATTCTGTCCCTGCTTCCGGGATTCGCGCTGTTGCGCCTTTTACTCAAGGCCGCCCGCCCATCGTTTTTAGGTCATCATTAGGACAGTAAAATAATGGATTACCTAAAAGGCCGTGGGTGAAAACCACGGCCTTTTTTATTCTGAGGCTCTCTTTTTGCAAACAAAGCGCAGCAGAATGGGCAAGCCGAACAATCCCGCCAATGCGGGATCAACTATTTAATAAAACAGAATACAAGGAGACGATGAACATGAAAAAAGATAAAAATCGCGTTTACATCTTCGATACAACATTAAGGGACGGCGAACAATCACCGGGCTACAGCATGAATACCGAGGAAAAATTGATGCTCGCCCGTCAACTCGAAAGGCTGGGCGTCGATATCATCGAGGCGGGATTTCCCATCGCTTCCGAAGGGGACTTTGATGCTGTCCGGCAGATTGCACGGGAAATAAAAAAATCTCAGGTGGCGGGTCTTGCCCGCGCCAACAAGACCGATATTGACCGCGCCTGGCAGGCGATCAAAGACGCGGCTCATCCCCGTATCCATACATTCATTTCTTCATCGGATATTCATTTAAAATATCAACTTAAGAAAAGCCGGGGACAGGTGCTCAAAGAAGCGGTCGCCGCTGTCAAACTGGCCCGCTCTTACACGGAAAATGTCGAATTCTCACCGATGGATGCCACGCGCTCGGATAAGGATTATCTGGTAGAAATGATCTCCGCCGTTATTGATGCAGGAGCCTGCACCGTCAACATTCCTGATACCGTTGGTTATGCCATTCCGGAGGAGTTTGGCAATCTTATTGCCTATCTGTTCGCCAACGTGAAGAATATAGGTGACACGATTATTGCCACTCACTGCCATAACGATTTGGGTCTGGCTGTTGCCAATTCCCTTGCGGCCATCAAGCAGGGAGCACGTCAGATAGAATGCACCATCAACGGCATCGGCGAGCGGGCGGGCAATACGGCCATGGAAGAAGTGGTCATGGCGCTGCAGACCCGCAAAGATCTTTTCGGCCTTTACACAAAGATTAAAACAGATCAGATTTACAAAACCTCGCGTCTGCTCACGCAGATCACCGGCATATCGGTACAGCCGAACAAAGCCATCGTGGGCGCCAACGCTTTCGCACACGAATCGGGCATTCATCAGGACGGATTGATCAAGGAGAAAATCACGTATGAAATCATGACGCCGCAATCCGTCGGCATCAGTGACACGCACATCGTTCTCGGCAAGCATTCCGGTCGCAATGCTATTTCACACCACTTGAAAAAAATGGGCTATCTGCTCAACGATGAACAAATCAACAAGGTTGCGGCCCGGGTTAAGGAACTGGCCGACATCAAGAAAGATATTTACGACGAAGACCTGGAGGCGATTCTTTCCGAAGAGATCTACCGGGGCGAGGATAAATACAGTCTGGTTTACCTGAACGTTGTCAGCGGCAACGTAGCGATTCCCACGGCAACGATGGAAATGCAAATAGCCAAAGACGTCGTCCGGGAAGCGGGATTCGGCAACGGTCCGGTTGATGCGACGTTTGCGGCTATCCGCAACATCACCAAAACAAATCATCCGCTGATGAAATATATTGTCAACGCCATCACGGGCGGTTCGGACGCGCAGGGCGAAGTTACGGTACAGTTGAAATACAACGGTCATTCTGTTGTCGGCCGCGGGGCGCATCCCGATGTCATTGTCGCTTCCGCCAAGGCCTATATCAACGCGCTGAATCGTATCGAATTTTTAAAAGACAATATAAAAAAGGTTAAAATTGTTGAATAAACCCTTGAAATAAGTTAAAGATCCTTTCACTTTTCACAAGGAGAGTCAATCGTGGGCAACACTATTACGGAAAAAATTTTACTGGTTCATACCAAGCTAAAAAAAATAAGCGCCGGGCAGTTGATCAATGCACGGGTTGATATCGCGTTGGGCAACGACGTCACCGCCCCGATAGCCATACATGAATTTCACAAGTCCGGCGGCAAGAAAGTATTCAATAGAAACAAGGTGGCCCTGGTTCTGGATCACTTCACGCCGAATAAAGACATCAATTCAGCCCAGCAATGCAAAGCGGTGCGCGAATTTGCCGCCAAACAGAAAATAACTCATTTTTATGAAGGCGGAAATGTGGGTGTGGAACACGCCTTACTCCCGGAACAGGGTATCGTTCTGCCGGGCGACCTGATCGTCGGCGCGGACAGCCACACCTGCACCTATGGAGCGTTGGGTGCCTTTGCCACAGGGGTGGGCAGCACCGATCTGGCGGCGGCCATGCTGACGGGCGAACTTTGGTTTAAAGTTCCGCCGTCGATCAAATTCGTCATTGACGGCAGATTGCAAAAATGGGTTTCCGGCAAAGATTTGATTTTGCACATCATCGGCCGCATCGGCGTGGACGGCGCTCTTTATCAGGCGATGGAGTTCACCGGAGATACCATCAGGAAACTGCCCATGGCCGACAGGCTCTCCATGGCGAATATGGCAATCGAAGCCGGCGCGAAAAACGGCATTTTCACTCCTGATAAAATCACGGAAGAATACGTGAAGAAAAAAGCCCAGCGCGATTACAAATTTTATTTTTCCGACGACGATGCCGTTTATGCCGATGTCATGGAAATCGACGCCTCAAAAATCGAGCCGCAGGTGGCCTTTCCCCATCTGCCTTCCAATGTCAAGGGAATCAGCAAAGCAGGCAGGGTAAAAATTGATCAGTCGCTGATCGGATCCTGCACGAACGGCCGGATTGAAGACTTGAGGATTGCTGCCCGGGTTCTGAAAAATCGCAAAGCGGCAAAAGACGTAAGATTGATCGTTGTTCCGGCAACACCCGAAATTTACAAAACGGCCCTGAAAGAAGGATTGATTGAAACTTTCATGAAGGCTGGAGCTATCATCAGTCCGCCTTCCTGCGGCGCCTGTCTGGGCGGTCACATGGGAATTCTGGCGGCCGGAGAAAGAGCGGTCGCGACAACGAACCGTAACTTCATCGGCCGGATGGGACATCCGAAAAGCGAAGTCTATCTGACTAATCCGGCCGTGGCGGCCGCTTCCGCTGTGCTGGGGAGAATTGCTTCTCCGGAAGAATTGTAAACTAGTCCCGATAAATCGGGATTGGATAATTCGGCTTAAAAACTTCAATGCGCGTTGCTTTTGAAGTTTAAGCCTCATTACGACCTGCAAGCTTCAGCGCACTTTGTTTCTGAAGCTTGGGTCTCATTAAGTATTATTAAGGATTTTAATATGATATTCAAAGGAAAAGTCTGGAAATTCGGAGACAATATCGACACGGACGCGATTATTCCGGCGCGTTATCTGACGACATCTGATCCCAAAGAACTGGCGGCTCACTGCATGGAAGATGCCGATCCCGAGTTTGTCGCCAAAATGAACCCCGGCGACATTATTCTGGGCGGAGAAAATTTCGGCTGCGGCTCCTCCCGCGAGCACGCGCCCATTTCGATCAAAGCAGCCGGTATTTCCTGCGTTATCGCCAAGAGTTTCGCCCGCATCTTTTATCGCAACTCCTTTAACATGGGTTTGCCCATTTTTGAATCCAGAGAACTCTTCGACGCTATCAAAGAAGGTGAAAAAATCCATGTGGACAGCGCCGCGGGAACGATAACCATCGCCAGTTCCAAAAAGACTTTCCGGTTCAATCCGATTCCTCCTTTCATGGAAGCGCTGATTACCGACGGCGGGTTAATGAAACACATCGCCAAGAAAAGGGAATCGAATGAAAAATAAAAATTTCAAAATCGCTGTATTTGCCGGTGACGGTATCGGACCGGAAATCATGAAAGAAGCTTTAAAGATTTTGAAAATCATTTCCGACCAGACAAAGATGACTTTTCAAATCAGCGAAGGGCTTGCCGGCGGCTGCGCTTACGATCATTTCGGCACGCCCCTGCCGGATTCCAGCCTTCGCCTTGCCCTGCAAAGCCACGCCGTTTTACTGGGAGCCGTTGGCGGACCGCAATGGGAAAAATTGGATTACAGCATCCGGCCGGAAAGAGCGCTTCTGGGGTTGCGCGGCAGTCTGGGCATTTATGCCAACTTACGACCGATTGTCGTTTTCGATGAACTCCTGGATGCCTCACCCCTGAAAAGATCCATTGTGCAGGGCATCGATATCATGATTGTCCGCGAACTGACCGGCGATGTCTATTTCGGCAAACCGCGCGGCGTCAGACAAGGGAAAAACGGGAAACGCAAGGGGGTCAACACTCTGGTTTATTCCGAGGATGAAATCCGCCGGATTGCTGTCCGCGCCTTCGAAATCGCCCGTACGCGCAAGAAGAATCTCCTTTCGGTGGATAAGGCCAATATTCTGGAGACCATGCAATTGTGGCGTGATGTGGTCACTGAAGTCGGCCGGGACTATCCCGACGTAACGCTGCAACACATGTATGTTGACAACTGCGCTCTGCAACTCATCAGGAATCCGGCTCAGTTCGACGTCATCGTCACCACGAATTTGTTCGGCGATATCCTAAGCGACGAAGCCGCAATGCTGACCGGCTCGATTGGCATGCTTCCCTCAGCCAGTCTGGGTAAAAAATCCGCTTTATATGAACCCATTCATGGATCGGCACCGGACATAGCCAGTCAGAACATTGCCAACCCGCTGGCCATGATTCTTTCAGTCGCGCTGATGCTTCGGTATTCTCTGTCCATGCCCGCCGAAGCGCAGATTATCGAGAGCGCCGTCACCGAAACACTAAAAGATGGGTTCAGAACGCGGGATATTCATCAGCCGGATAAAAGGCTCGTCAGTACCGCGGAAATGGGCGATCGTGTCGCAGAAAATCTGCACAGACTTCTGAATTAAAAAAGATCAAGGCAGTTACAGGCAATCATCGCAAGGCGGAGAAAATGGAATCTGTTGTTTTTCTGGAAAAAATATTCATGGAGCCTCCCCGCGAAAAAATATATCAGCGTCTCGGCTATCAAAAAAGAACAACCACGATCTCACCCGGCCAGCAAAAACAAACGGATCTTCTCATCCACGAAGCGGCTTCTGTCATTTCTCTCCAGGGGGTTTTTTTACGCCTTCCCATCGCTCATCGTGACGGAAAAAGAATATTTTTGTCAGAAAATATTCAACTCGCCAGCGAGAAGCTGTGCGTTTTTCTGCGCGACTGCCGCGAAGCTGTCCTGATGGGCGCGACGGCAGGAAATGCCATTATGGAAGCCATCAGGGGAAAAACGCGCCAAGATGACCTGGCCGCGGCCGTTGTTTATGACGCTACCGCCAGTGAAATGACGGACGCGACGCTGGACTGGATCATGAATTATTTAAACCAGCTTCTTCGTCGTGAAGGAAAATCCCTTTTACCGCGCCGTTTTTCCGCAGGTTATGCCGATTTCAATCTGGAAAATCAAAAAACAATTTACGACAAACTTCAGATGGGAAAAATCGGTGTAAACATCAACCCGAACTATCTGCTTATACCGGAAAAATCGGTCACCGCCATCGGCGGCATAGGCGGATAAAAGTTAATAGTTAATCAATCGATCTTTTTGCTTTCCGATCCCAGAATTCACCTCGGCTATTACTGGTTGACACACCAAAGATAAAATTTTATAGTTTAGCATCAATTAAAATTATATTTCATAATCAACAGCACATTGAACGGAAGAAATTTGATTTCAAACCCTTGTCTCCAGTGATATCTGGAATGGTAAGTTTACGGAGAACATTATGGGATCCAAATCCGACAAACGACAAACGCTTCATGTGTTAATCCTGGACGATTCTGAAGATGACGCAAGGCACATCGTCAGTGAACTGGTAAAAGGCGGCTCCAAACCCGTGTATGACCGGATCGAAAGTGCAACCGCGCTGCGAAAAGCCCTGGAAGAAAAGCCTTGGGACATTATTCTTTGTGATTACAGCCTGCCGGGACTTGATGCTCCGGCGGCAATGAATCTGTTAAAAAAAGCCAAAGCGGACATTCCTTTGATCATTGTATCCGGACCCATCGGCGAAGAGAAAGCTGTCGAATGTATGCGTTTGGGCGCTCGTGATTACATCAGGAAGGGTAAATATTCTCGCCTTTGCCCAGTCATCGCCAGAGAACTGGAAGAATCAAAAATCAGAAAAGCACAGAAGGGAAAAGAATCCCTGGGGACGGCTGGGCTGGAACAATTACATCATAATGAGGAACGATATCGCAAAATTACCAAATGCATTCCGGATTTGATTTGGATCATAGATTTATCGGGCCGTTTCGTCTATGCCAATGAAGCGGTGGAACGCACGCACGGCTGGACGGTCGATGAGTTTCTAAAGCTCTCGTTACAAGACCTGGTATCCCCTCAACAAATTGCTAAAGATACTGAAATGATTGCAGAGCAACTTGTGAAAGCCAATGAACCTGGTTTTGATCGCAATAAGGCGACCCTCTCTTTCGAATCGGAGGAATTACGCAAGGATGGATCAACGTTTTGGGCTGAGGTCACAGCCACCTTTCTCTGGTCCGAGGATGGCAAACCAAACGGCATTATCGGCATTACACGTGACGTCACCGAGCGTAAAAAAGCCCGCGAGGCCCTTCTGGAAAGCGAAAAAAAATACAAACTCCTTACGGAAAAAATGACCGATATCGTATGGATTACAGATATGAATTTACGAACTGTTTATGTCACGCCGTCTGTAGAGAAGATACTGGGATTCACGCAGGAAGAAAGAATGAATCAGACGGTCGATCAACAACTGACGCCTGAATCCTTAACTTTCGGACTGGAGGCGATGGCCAAAGAGCTTGATCTGGAAAAGAAGGGTCAAGCGGATTCCCAAATAAACGCAACCCTGATCCTGGAATACTACCACAAAGATGGTTCGACACGTTGGATGGAAACCGTCATGGGCGGACTTCGCGATGAGCAGGGCGTTTTAACCGGAATTCACGGAGTTTCCAGAGACGTCACCAAACGCCGGCAAGTTGAAATGGAACGAAAGGCCGCTCTGGAAGATCTGCGAAAAAGTGAGGAATTGCAGATCAAACTGTTAAATGCCATTCCTGATGTCGTTGTCCGCACCGATCTCAATGGCAACATCCACTTTATGAACGACAAGACATTACAAATAGGCGGTTACAGCCATGAGGAGATGCTTGGCCAAAATTTGCTTAAATTCGTAGCTCCGGAAGATTATAAAGTGGCAGTGAAAAATTTGCAGCTCATGAGAGAAGGTCAGCTTGGTGCCAGAGAATACAATCTGGTTGGAAAGGACGGCCGAGAAATCCTGTTCGAAATAAACGGAGATATTTTACGTCATGATGATGGAACGCCTTTTGCCATCGTCCATGTCTGTCGAGACATCACCGAGCGCAAACGAACAGAAAAAATCATGCGAGACAAAGATGAACGTTTGCGCGGCATCACGGAAAACCTGCCCGGCGTTATCTTTCAGTTCTACGCAAAAAACAACGGCGAATATGGAATCAACTATCTCAGCGAACCCCTGGAAGAATTTGCGAAAATATTATCAAAGCTGGATTCGGACAACATGGACACTGTGTTTCCTGAGTTTCTTTCCCGCATCCACGAAGACGACAGGGAAAGATTTCTCACATCCATTCAAAAATCGGTCGAAACATTTTCCCGCTGGAGTTTTGAAGGTCGGGTGGCCATACAGTCGGGCAAGTTAATCTGGTTTCAGGGACTGTCCATACCGACACGCCTTGGAGATCAAATCGTTTTTGATGGAATTTTATTGAATATTTCAGAACGCAAGCTCGCGGAAGAAAATTCACAAAAATCCGAGGAAAAATTCTATAAAATTTTCATGACGACGCCGGATTGCATTGTGATTTCACGCTTGAATGACAGCTTTATTATTGACGTCAATCAGGGGCATGAAGACATCGTCGGATGGAAACGCGAACAAGTCATCGGGAAAAAGGCTGAAAAATACATAAAATCATTCTGGGTAGATCCGGCGGAACGCAACTTCATGGTCAATGAATTAAAATGCGGCAGGGATATCCTGCATCGCGAACTTAAATTCCGGAAAAATGACGGAACCGAACGTTTCGGCAACTACTCCGCACGAACCATAACGATCGACGAACAAAAATGCGCTATTTTTATCCTGCAGGATACAACCGAGCGCAAGCTGATGGATATGGAACTGAAGCGAACGCTGGAAAGTCTCAGAAAATCAGTCGGCACCACTATCCAGGTTATGGTATCCGCCATCGAAATGCGGGATCCTTATACAGCCGGCCATCAGCTGCGGGTTGCAGACATTGCCAGATCCATTGCCACGGAAATGGGTTTGCCTCAGGACAGAATTGATGGAATTCGCATGGCCGGCACGATCCACGACATCGGGAAACTATCCATTCCGTCGGAAATATTGTCTAAACCGACCAAGCTGACGAAAATCGAATATTCTCTTATTCAGGAGCACTCTCAAACTGGATTCGAGATGTTGAAAAACGTAGAATCCCCTTGGGCCCTGGCGGAAATCGTCTTACAGCACCATGAGCGAATGGATGGCACCGGCTACCCGAGAAAATTGAAAGGCGATGAAATTATTCTTGAGGCTAGAATTATTTCCGTTGCGGATGTTGTTGAAGCAATCGCATCTCATCGTCCTTATCGTGCCTCCCTTGGTCTTAATGTTGCCCTGGAGGAGATCGAAAAAAACAGGGGAATTCTCTACGACGAAACGGTTGTCAATGCCTGTTTGAGACTGTTCAAAGAAAAAGGCTATAAACTTCCTTCCGTATAAATTTACATAACAGTTTGGCCAGGCAAAGCGTAAACACAATGGGATGGTAAACATAAAAGGTAAATTGATCATGAAAAATATTAAACCCCAAAATTTTAGAGGGCTGATGATTGAAGATGTTGAAGATGACGCGCTGCTGACCTTCCGTGAACTGAAAAGAAACGGATTCGAGATGCTTAAGGATATTGATTCTCCCTGGCCACTGGCGGAGATTGTTCAGCAGCATCATGAAAGAATAAACGGAACCGGTTATCCGAAAAATCTGAAAGGAGACGAAATTCTTCTCGAAGCCCGCATTCTTACAGTGGCTGACGTTGTAGAAGCCATGGCTTCCCACCGTCCTTATCGCGCCTCACTGGGCATCGAAACCGCTCTGGAAGAAATCGAAAAAAACAAGGGCATTCTTTATGATGAAGCCGTTGCCGACACCTGCCTGAAATTATTCCGCGAAAAAGGTTATGTTCTGGAATAACATCAACCCCGACCATGAAATGAGATTTGCAGAAAAGCAATCATTGAGGTATAAGAACTGTCAAAATATGACAGCTTGTTTTTCGGGAGATTACCGTGGCTGAATTTGCTAATATAAAAAATCTTTTAACTAAAAAAATTATCATTCTGGACGGAGCTACCGGAACGGAACTGCAAAAAAGGGGATTGCCGCCGGGGGGTTCTCCGGAAATCTGGTGCCTGGAAAATCCTGAGATTATCCGTGATGTTCATACATCCTATATCAAAGCGGGTGCGCAGGTCGTTTACACCTGTACTTTCGGGGCCAACCGTTTCAAGCTGAAACAATATGGCGGCAAAAAAGACGTTTATTCGATCAATCACGAACTTGCGCGGCTGGCTAAAAAAGCCTGCGGCAAAAAAGCGCTTGTTGCCGGAGATATCGGGCCGACCGGCTTGTTTGTTGAACCTTTCGGATCGCTGACCTTTGAAGAGGCCGTAAATACTTTCAAAGAACAGGCGCGCGGATTAATCGACGGCGGATGCGATCTGATCGTCATCGAAACCATGATTGACATTCAGGAAGCGCGCGCTGCCCTGCTGGCCGTCAAAGAAATGGCCGATATTTTCACGGTGGTCTCCATGACGTATGAAAAAGACAGTCACACCCTGGGAGGAACGCCTCCCCCCAGCGCGCTGATTACCCTGCAGAGTCTGGGTGCGGACGCTGTGGGCTGCAACTGCTCGGCCGGCCCCGAACAAATGATTGATTTCATCACAGCCATGAAACCTTACGCCACCGTGCCCCTTGTGGCCAAGCCCAATGCCGGCATGCCCCGTCTTGATGGCGGCATCACCGTCTTTGAAATGAACGCAAAAACATTTGCCTCTTTCAGTGTCAAACTGGCTGCTGCGGGCGCCAATATGCTGGGTGGCTGCTGCGGAACAACACCGGAACATATCCGGGCGTTGAAAGGTTCGGTGGCACGGAAGAAACCCGTTTTACCTTTCGTCAAATCGATCTCCGCGCTCAGTTCAGCGCGCAAATTCCTGGACATTCGAGAAAACGATCCTCTTTACGTTGTCGGTGAGCGAATCAATCCCACCGGTAAAAAAGCCCTGCAGCAGGAACTGATGGAAGGCAAACTATCCATCATCCGGCAGATGGCACAGGAGCAGGAAACCCAGGGCGCCGCTCTGCTGGATGTCAACGTCGGTCAGCCCGGCATTGATGAAGTGCAAACCATTAAAAATGTGATGGGTCTTCTTTCCGCCTCCAGCAGTCTGCCTCTGGTCATCGACTCCTCCCGGATCGAAACCATCGAAGCCGCTCTGCGTCTCTATCCCGGAAGAATGATGATTAATTCCATTTCCGGAGAAAAGGAAAAACTGGCTAAACTCTTGCCATTGGCTGCCAAATACGGGGCGATGTTTATTCTGCTGCCGCTGACCGGAGGCGAGATTCCCCGCACGGCGAAAAAACGACAGACGGTCATCGAAAATATCTTTCGTAAGGCGCAAAAATTCGGATTTACCAAAAATGATTTTGTGATTGACGGACTGACCATGGCAATCGCTTCCGACCCCGGTGCCGCCCGGGAAACGCTGGCGACCGTTGACTGGTGTAAAAATATCTTTCGATGCAAAACGATTCTCGGTCTTTCCAATGTTTCATTCGGGATGCCGGCCCGTCCCTGGATTAACGCTGCGTTCCTGGCAATGGCTCAACACTGCGGGCTGACGATGGCCATTGCTAATCCGGCCAGCATCGAATTTATGAATGTCAAAAAAGCCGGAGATGCCTTGACGGCCAGGGAAAAGGCTTCCTTTCATTTTATCAACCATTTTTCCCGGCAGGAACCCGTTTCCGCCCCGGTGACTGCGGCATCAGCTCCGCCGGAAGAAAAGGCAGGACAGGCCATCGCGGCAGGAGACAAAGACGGTATCATCGCGCTGATTGATCAGGCTATGAAATCAGGGAAAACGGCTTCCCAACTGGTTGACGATTACATGATTCCGGCCATTGTGCGCGTGGGCGACCTTTACGAGAAAAAAGTTTATTTTCTGCCGCAGCTCATGGCGGCAGCCGAAACCATGAAAAAAGCCTTGTCTCATCTCGATCCGCACCTGAAAAAAGCAACGACCGTCAACAAAGGGAAGGTTCTTCTGGCCACCGTTCGCGGTGATATTCATGATATCGGGAAAAACATCGTCGCTCTGCTTCTGCGAAATTACGGTTATGATGTCATCGACCTTGGCAAAGACATCTCCGATCAGACCATTGTTGACGCCGCGAAAAGAGAAAAGCCGGACATCATCGGCCTCTCCGCCCTGATGACCACAACCATGATCAATATGAAGGATATCATCAATCTGGCCCGTGCCCAGGACATCCGGACGGATTTTCTTATCGGTGGCGCGGTCGTCACCGATCATTACGCGCAATCCATCGGAGCGTTTTATGCCCGGGACGGCGTGGAAGCGGTCAAAGTGGTTGAGAAATTAATCAAAAAAACCCGTGTTGAAAAATGAACGTAAATCTTCGTCATAGACAAACTGCGCTCCTATCGGCTTTGTGTTTCTCGGCGCTGCTCCATCTTACCGCCACAGCCTTCATCGCTTTCGATTTGCCCAATGCTCCCGCAGCGCCGGATGATTTCAATGTTTTGCACATGGTTTTGGTTTCGCCTGATCATAAAAATAAAAACGCCGTTACGGAGACAAGCAGCCGCCCAGAACAAACGGCACCGGTACCGCCACGCACGGTCGGTGCAACAGCAAAGATTGCATCACCGGCCGACACGCCGCATCCTATTCAAATATCGCAAACAGCAACGAGCATCGCCGCCGATCAGACAACATCTGAAGGACCTGAAAAATTCACATCCGTTGCGGATAAAAGATCCCCGGGGCTGCAAATCCGCCCGGTCAACGCGGCCGTTGAACGGAATTATACTTCCAGTCCTGCTGTGGCTTACCCGCTTTACCGAGAAAACTCACCGCCTGTTTATCCGGAAATCGCCCGAATGCGCGGCTATGAAGGTCTTGTTTTGATTTTCGCGGAAATTTTACCAAACGGCCGGGTGGGCGAAGTCAAAATACGGAAATCATCGGGATATGCCATTCTGGACCAATCGGCGCTCCAGGCGATCAAACCATGGAAATTCGAGCCCGCCAGGAAAGCGGGCAATCCGTTTACCGCCTGGGTGGAGTTGCCGATTAAATTCATCCTGAAAAATCATTCTCAATCATAAGTTTCATACGACGGAGGAATTGCAATGACCATTGACCAAATGAAGGAAAGACTGGGAGAAATCATTCTGGAAAGATCGTTTAAGTACAGTGAAAATCCTCCTTTTACGCTTGCATCCGGCAAGAAAAGCAATTTTTATTTCAATTGCAAACCGACGACGCTTGACCCCGAGGGGATGAATCTCATCGGTTCAATTATTTTCGACATGCTCAAAGATACCGGCATTACCGCGGCCGGTGGTCTCACGCTGGGCGCCGACCCCATCGCCAACGCGCTTGCCGTCATCTCTTATCAGAAGGGGAAGCCGATTAAATCTTTCATTGTCAGAAAAGATATTAAAGATCACGGCACAAAAAGCGCCATCGAAGGCAATGTCCGGGCCGGTGAAAAAGTCGCCATTATCGACGATGTCATTACCACCGGCGGCTCCACCATTACCGCGATCGAGCACGCCCGTCAGGCGGGACTCAGCGTCGAAATGGTGATCACGCTTATTGACCGCGAAGAAGGCGGCCGGGAAAACATTCTCCAGCACAGTGACAACATTAAATCCATTTTGACCAGAACCGAAATCATGACCCTGCGTAATAAAAAAACAGCGACAGGCTAATAACGGCACTTTTCGACCAGACGGTTCAATGTTTTTCAAGGAACCAAAATAATATCAGCAAGGTGATTGTATGAAAAACAAGCTATTGATTTTTTTAACGGGATCTTTATTGATTTTAACGGGATGCAGCGCGGCTATCAATCTGCAGGGCAAGGTCGCCGGCATCAGCTCCGGCAAGTTTTTTTATCAGGACGGCAGCCTGGTGAGTGATTACAAAGCCGACATTGACTCCGTGTGGAAGGCCTGCGAAAAATCAGTCAGGGACCTTAAAGCGAAAGACACTCGCAAAGAAAGGAAAATATCCACCGGTGTTATCAAGTCCGTCATTCAGGATGAGCGAGTCATCATTAAAGTAGAGTATATCGGTAAAAATCTGACCTCGGTTTCTGTGTTCGCGGGCACGGTCGGCAATAACATGGCATCACGTCTTATTCATGACCGGATCATCGGCAATCTGGCGGGGAACTGATCCTGTTTATTGAATCAAATAATTTTTCCTGTTAATTTTTTTTGACCAGCAGCAGCCCTTTCAGATAACGGCCTTCAGAATGTACCAAGGCGATGGGGTGGTCCGGTCCGGCTTCGAGTCTCGATAAAAGCTGCAAATCAGCATTGGCGTCGCGAGCTGCGGCAAGAACAATCTTATAAAAAAGTTCTTCCTCAATGAAATTGGAGCAGGAGAAAGTCGCCAGGATTCCGCCCCGGGTAAGATGTTTGATCGCCTGCAGGTTAATTTCCTTATAACCGCGCGAGGCCCTGGTCACGTCTTTTTTTGTCTTGGCAAAAGCCGGCGGGTCAAGAACAATAAGATTATAGTTTTCCTGCGTATTGCGCAGATAAGTAAAAACATCCGCTTCGATGACCGGATAATTTTCAGCGGCAAACCAGTTCAGATGCAGATTTTTTCTGGCCGCCGCACACGCCGTCTTCGATATATCCAGCGATACAACTTTTTTCGCTCCGCCATCCGCGCAATAAACGGAAAAAGCACCGGTGTAGGCAAAACAATTCAGGACGACAGTTTCGCCGCTTAACGCTCCTATTTTTTGCCGGTTGACACGCTGGTCGAGAAAGAATCCTGTTTTCTGACCGGAAACAACATCGACTTCAAATTTTAAACCGTTTTCCATAATCTCCATAACACCTGTGCCGTCTTCACCGAAAACCACTCCGCTGGCATTTTCCAGCCCTTCCATTTTACGGGACCGGCTGTCGCTCCGCTCATAAATACGGATCGGTTTCAACTGAGAGACAAGGGCGTTGAGAATGTGATTTTTCTGTTTTTCCATGCCGGCCGTGGCCACGGAAAATACCTGTGTTGTATTGTAAACATCAACAATCAGTCCCGGGAATCCGTCACCTTCGGCATTAATCAGACGATAGGCGTTGGTCTGCCCGCCGATTATTTTTTGCCGCAGTTTATAAGCGTCGTGCAGACGGGACTGCCAGAAATATTCAGAGATAGGCTCTTCACATCTTTTCGTCAAAACACGGAAGGATATGTCTGTTAAAGGATTGAAAAAACCAAGCGCTAGGCTGTTGCCCGCCGAATCCCGCGCCAGAACAATATCACCGGCGCCGGGATTTCCCCGAGCAGAGGCAATTGCTCCGGAAAATATCCAGGGATGCCCGCGCAGCAGAGCTTCTTCCCGACCCTTTTTCAAAATGATTTCCGGATATATTTTTTGAGTCATGGCGAAACAAAATATATTTTCCGGCTTGAAAATGCAAGACACATTATATTATAAGCGTTTAGCGATTTTCGAATTCACTGGAACGAACAGGGAGAAAAATCATGTATGCAGTCATCATGGCCGGAGGCCGGGGGGTGAGATTCTGGCCCCGCAGCAGAGAGAAAAAACCCAAGCACCTTCTCGATATCACCAGCAAAAAAACGATCATTCAGGAAACCGTTGACCGGATCAAGCCATTGATTCCTCCGGCAAATGTTCTCGTGGTGACAGGGCAAAAACACGCCCGCACCTTGATCAAACGACTTCCGGAAATTCCCTCCCGAAACATCATCATCGAACCGGAGGGGAAAAACACGGCAGCCTGTATCGGGCTCGCCGCTCTGCATATTCAACACAGAGTCCGTGACGACGTCATGGTTGTTCTGCCTGCCGATCACGCCATTGCTGACACCGGCAAATATCTTGATCTCATCAAAGCGGCGGCTCAAACGGCCGCCGCAGAGAAAACGTTGGTCACTATAGGCATCAAACCGACCAGCCCTCACACGGGATACGGTTATATTGAAAAGGGCCTGTTGTTCAAAAAAATTAAAAATGAAAGCGTCTTCCGCGTCCGATCCATTCGCGAAAAACCTGATTTTCAGACAGCCAGCAATTTTCTTCAAAGCGGTAATTTTTACTGGAACAGCGGCATGTTCATCTGGAGAACATCAGTGATACTTCAAGAAATCGCCCGCTGGTTGCCTGAATTACATAAAGGACTGATAATAATCGATAAAGCACTGAACTCTCCGAAGGAATCTTCCACGGTGGCCCGCGTCTACAAAACACTGGATTCCATTTCCATCGACTACGGCGTTATGGAAAAAGCCGATAAGGTTTACATTCTGCCGGGTGATTTCGGCTGGAGCGACGTCGGCAGTTGGGATTCGCTCTGGGAAATATCGTCCAAAGACATCCGAGGCAATGTTACTTTAAATGAAAGCCGGGCGATCATCGAAAATTCGGAAGGATCTCTGATCTACAATCCGGGAAAACTTACCGCGCTCGTGGGCGTGAAAGATTTAATCATCGTTGAAACAAAAGACGCTCTGCTTATCTGTAAAAAAGGCTGCTCGCAGGATGTTAAAAAAATTGTCGACAGGCTGGATGCGGACAAACTGAAAAAATATCTTTAGTTTCGTTTCAAATAAACCGGTTGGCCCTTGATCCGGTTTCCCTTTTTTTGCAGTTCACCGGTGATCACCGCAAGGGAAGTTTCTTGATCATCAAAGGTAACGGTCAATACATCGCCGCTCTCGAATTGAAAATTTTTTACGCCTTGAATATTTTTAAGGATAGAACCTATCCTTTGCTTGGAACCTCAGGCCGAACAACCGGGTATGCTCATCTGAACCACGATTTCTTCAGCCGTCACAGCGTTCAGAGCAATCCCCGAAAACATTAAAACAAAAAACAAAATCAAAGCCTTTTTCATCATCCGCCTCGTTGTTTTATTTTGATGATATCATAACGCCAATGACGGGATGATTGCAATCATAAATACAATTGACAGCACAGATTAAATTTGGGATAAAAAAATCCTATATTGGTCTCGGAAAGCATATAAAATATGATCATCACTTCCAACACATCTTTGATTCTAGCTTCCGCTTCGCCGCGACGGCAGGAAATGCTTCGTTCCGTCGGATTAAATTTTAAAATTATCCCGGCTCACGTCAACGAAAAATATCTTCCGGGAGAAAGTCCGCAGGAGCACGTTCGCAGACTTTCGCGTCATAAAGCGGCCGTTGTCGCCGCGGAAAAACAAAACGCCTGGGTTTTAGGAGCGGATACCATTGTCGTTATTGACAGCATGGTTTTGGGCAAACCCCGCAACAGGACACAGGCGATCAACATGCTCAAAAGATTAAGCGGACGGGAGCATAAAGTTTTTACCGGATTCACCATTGCCCGGATGTCTTCCGGAATCCGCACGACAAAGGTGGTTCAATCCTCCGTCCGTTTCAAAACAATCACCCCCGATGAAATGAGCTGGTATGTCAACTCGGATGAGCCCTACGACAAGGCCGGCGGATATGCCATCCAGGGACAAGGCGCATTTTTTATCCGGTCTATCCGCGGATCATACACGAACGTTATCGGGCTTCCGCTTTGTGAAGTCATGGAAATTCTTAAAAAGCTGCAAGTTATAAACTTTAACGAACCGGAGCGGTGAAGGGCCCTCTCAAAATTAGACCGGTAAAACTTTATGGACACAGCAATCGCCTCCAATATCGCTAAAATAAAACAGAGAATAGCCGCGGCATCCGCAAGGAGTCACCGTCCGCCGGATGCCGTAAAACTTCTGGTGGTAAGCAAAACAATTCCCCCGATGCTTATTGAAGAAGCGATCAGCGCAGGCATTACGGCACTCGGGGAAAATTATGTTCAGGAGGCGAAAGAAAAAATAACCGCCCTCGGCAGTAAAATAGAATGGCACATGATCGGGCATCTACAGACCAACAAGGCCAAATATGTCGTGAAACTCTTCGACTATATTCATTCCGTTGATCGTCTTGACTTGGCCATGGAAATCGATAAAAGAGCGGGGGTGGCCGGAAGAAAAATCAACATTTTAATTGAAGTGAATGTCAGCGGAGAAAAAACAAAAAACGGCCTTGAAGCGGCCAAGGCCATCGACCTGCTGCAAGCCATTTCCGGCCTGGACAACATTGCGGTCAAAGGATTGATGACGATGGCGCCTTATTCCTCCGATCCTGAAAATTCCCGCCCCTGTTTTTCCGCACTCAGAAACCTTCAGCAGAAAATCATCAAGGAGAGAATTGCAGGCATCCGGATGGATGAACTGTCCATGGGCATGACCGATGATTTTGAAATAGCCATTGAGGAAGGCGCAACCATCGTGAGAATCGGCCGCGCGATTTTCGGAGAAAGAAACAAATAAGCAATAGCCGTCCGGAAAAAACTGATAATATTTTTTATCGCAAGAAACCGATCAATGATTAATTGACAGTCTGTCCGCCGTTGTCCGTAAAATTTTCAGCGGTCTTTTTGTAAACTTTCAGGCAGGCATCCACAACGGTGGGGTCATAAGTAATTCCCTTATGCCGGATAATCTCCGCAATCGCCGCATCAACGCCCAGCGCAGGACGGTAAGGCCGGTAGGAAGCCATGGCGTCAATAACGTCGGCCACTCCTATAATCCGTGCTTCCAGAGCAATTTGATCTCCTTTTAATCCTCGCGGATAACCGGACCCGTCAATTCTTTCGTGGTGCTGATAGATCACCTCCGCTACCGGATAGGGGAAGTCTATGTTGACAAGGACATCATTGGCGACTTTGCAATGTGTCTTGATTATTTCTCTTTCCAGATTACTCAGGGCGCTGGGCTTGGTTAATATTTCCGACGGCACTGATATTTTTCCAATATCATGAAGCGTGGCGGCAATGTGAATGAAGGAAACCTGCTCTTCGGGCAATTTCATTTCCCTCGCGATCTTACAGGCGATCTTGGCGACCTGATCTTCATGTCCGGATGTATAGGGATCTCTGGTTTCGATAATTTTGGAAAGTGTTTTGACAATCCCATCCAGAATAATCTGCGATTTTTTGTAACTTTCCTTCAGTTTCTCAGTCTGAATTAAAAGGTCATTTGTTTTTTCCTTAGCCTTTTGCTCCAGCTTTTTATTCAATTGAGTCAATGCTTTGTTTTTATCTTCGATCAATTCCACAAGGCGGTTGTTTTCCGCCAGTATTTCCACTTTGGACAGAGACTGTTTGATGTGCAGCAGAATTTCTTCTTCATGCCAGGGCTTGGTAAAGTAAAGATGAACCCCTCCTTTATTGATGGCTTCGATGATGGCATCGGAATCTGCGTAACCCGTAAGAAGGATACGGATGGCATCCGGAAAAATTTCTTTGGCCTGAGCGAAGAACTGAACACCGCTCATTTCGGGCATTCTTTGATCGGAAATAATCAGGGAATAGGGTTTGGGGGCCGACCGCAGCTTATTCAGCCCCTCCGAACCGCTGCTGGCGAAATGAACCTCATAATCCTCGTCGGCTAAGATACGCTTAAAAGCGTTCAGAATGGAATTTTCATCATCGACAATGAGTATGCAATGTTGATATTTCGAATCTTTAGACAGTTTCAAATCCTTTTCTGAAGGCTGCAATTTACTTTTGCTTAGAAGTAAAACTATTACGACGCTTCTGTCAAGACATTATTTGTCTTGACAGAACAATGGTCCGGTTTCCGATTGAAGAACCGGAATGATTGAATAAACAGAAATCGTTCTTCTTAAAGAACTGAAGCCGTCAGGGAGAAATAATTTTTTTTAAAAATTGACCGGTCACGGATTTCTCATCCCGTGCCACTTTTTCCACCGTTCCCGAAGAAATGATCCGCCCGCCGCCGGAGCCTCCTGCCGGTCCAAGATCAATCAGGTAATCGGCACACTTGATGATGTCCAGATTATGTTCAATAACAACCATCGTATTGCCCATATCCACAAGGCGCATTAAAACATCCAGCAATTTCTGAATATCGGCAAAATGCAGGCCGATGGTCGGTTCATCCAGAATATACAATGTGTTACTGTTTACTTTCTTTCCCAGTTCCCGCGCCAGTTTGATTCTTTGCGCTTCTCCTCCGGAAAGGGTTGTCGCCGATTGTCCCAGATGAATATAACCCAGACCGACATCATTAAGCAGTTGCAGATGCGATCGGATGGAAGGAATATTGGAAAAAAAGATCAGTCCCTCGTTTACCGTCATATCCAGAATATCGGCAATGTTCTTATCCTTATAGTGAATATCCAGGGTATCCTGATTAAACCGCTTGCCGTGACAAGCATCGCAGGTCACGTAAACATCCGGCAGGAAGTGCATTTCGATTTTGATCAAACCGTTGCCCTCACAGGCTTCACAACGTCCGCCCTTCACGTTAAAACTGAAACGTCCCGGTTTATATCCGCGCATTCGTGATTCGGGAAGGTTGGTAAACAAATCACGAATGAAGGAGAAAACTCCCGTGTAAGTTACCGGATTGGAACGCGGTGTGCGTCCGATGGGGTGCTGGTTGATCATGATGACACGTTCGATACCTCCCAGGTCGACGACTTTTTTAATCTTGCCCATCGACCCGTTATATTGATTCAAACGACGCGCCAGCACCTTATAAAGTGTTTCAATCACCATTGTGCTCTTTCCGGAACCGGACACGCCGGTAACCGCCGTAAAAACCCCCACCGGTATTTTGATATCGATGTTTTTCAGGTTGTTTTCGCTGGCTCCCTCCAGAATAATATGCCTGCCTGTAAGCGAACGTCTCTTCAGCGGCGGCTCGATGACTTCTTTTCCCGACAAAAACCGGCCGGTCATAGAAATCTCACTTTCCAGAATCTCCTCCGGGGTTCCCTGAAAAACGATTTTTCCCCCCTCCGTACCGGCACCCGGCCCGATGTCCACAATATGATCGCAGGCCATGATCATGTCGGCGTCGTGTTCCACGACCAGCACCGTATTGCCCATATCACGCAATCTTTTCAAGGTATCGATCAGACGGAGATTATCTTTCTGATGCAATCCGACCGTCGGCTCATCCAGAACATACAAAACGCCCATCAGTCCGGATCCGATTTGCGTGGCCAGCCGGATGCGCTGACTCTCGCCACCGGACAAGGAGGAGGTGGCTCTTTCCAGATTTAAATAATCCATCCCCACATTTAACAAAAATTGCAGACGGCTTTTGATTTCCCGCACGACTCTTTCGGTGATGTTTTTTTCCTGCGACGTGAGATTAATCTTTTCAAAAAAATCAGAACAGTCCCGGATGGACATCTTACAGAGCTCATAAATATTCTTGTCCTTCACCGTTACGGCAAGAATTTCTTCTTTTAAACGCGCGCCGTGGCAGGTATCGCAGGCGCTCAAATCAATGTAGTGCATCAGGTCGTTGCGGATCGCCGTCGATGCGGTTTCCCGCCAGCGGCGTTCCAGTTGCCTGATCGCGCCTTCAAAAGGCCGGTGGGCAAAATATCTTTTATTACCGCGATCATGGTAAAACTTAATAGGTTCATCCCCCGATCCGTAGAGCAAAACCTTTTTTATTTTTTCCGGCAATTTATTGAACGGCGTATTGACATCAAAACCATAATGCGTGCTGAGCGCGTCCAGAATATTATAATAATACATGGAGTGACGTCCGGCCCACGGTGCGATAGCGCCATCCCGCAGCGACAATCCGGCGTCGGGGACTACGAGGTATTCCGTAAAGCGCATGGAAGACCCCAGACCGTTACAGGCGGGGCAGGCCCCGTAGGGATTGTTAAAGGAAAACATCCGCGGAGACAACGCAGGAAGACTTATTCCGCAGTCGGGACAGGCGTATTTCTCGCTGAACAGCATGTCCTCTCCGCCGGCAATCACGATGCGCATGAGTCCCTCTGTGCGGGTTGACGCAATCTCCAGCGAATCCCGCAATCGCTTTCGGACACCCTCTTTTAAAACCAGCCGGTCAACGACAAGGTCAATGTCATGACGCTTGTTCTTTTCCAGGACGATTTCCTCCGCCAGATCCCTGATCTCGCCATCAATCCGGACGCGGGCAAATCCTTCTTTCTGAAGTTTCTTCAGTTCTTTTTGAAACTCGCCCTTTTTTCCGCGCACCAGCGGCGCCAGAACACTGAACGGCGTATTTTCGGGCAGGGAAAGAATGTTTTCCAGAATGCTGTCAATGGTTTGCGATTTTATTTCCCGGCCGCACCGATAACAATGACAGACACCGATCGCAGCATAAAGCAGGCGGAAGTAATCATAAATTTCTGTTACGGTGCCCACGGTGGAGCGGGGATTGTGGCTGGACGTGCGCTGTTCGATAGCGATGGCCGGCGATAGCCCCTCGATCGACTCGACATTCGGTTTGTCCATCTGTCCGATAAACTGACGGGCGTAAGTGGAAAGAGATTCCACATAACGCCTCTGGCCCTCGGCATAGATGGTATCAAAAGCCAGTGAAGATTTGCCGGAACCGCTCACGCCGGTGATGATAACGAATTTATCCCGGGGAATATCCAGGCTTATATTTTTCAAATTGTGCTGAGCCGCGCCCCGGATTTTTATTGCGTCCATGATTTACTTCTGCTCTAATATTTGATGTCAACGTGTGATTTCGCGCGAAGGGAATTCATCCATTCCCCGAATTTTATATCCAGTTTTTCGTCTTCAATTTTCGCCTTGATTTCCTCCCGCACCACGGCAACCGGTTTCAATCCGGCTCCTTTTTTATCCACGACTTTAACGATGTGAAACCCTTTCCCGGATTCAATGACCTCGCTCACCTGATCCACAGGAAGACGAAACGCGATCTTTTCAACTTCCGGAATGATCGTTCCTTTCTCGATAAAACCGACATCACCACCTGTTGCCGCTGCCGGCCCCTGCGAGTATTTGGCGGCCAGCCCATCAAAGGATTCTCCCTTGATGATGCGCTCGCGCAATTGCCCCGCTTCCTTTTTCATCTTCATTTTTGTTTGATTGTCCGCCTTTTCCGGCAACAGGAGAAAAATCTGCTTCATTCTGACACTTTCCCTGCCTTCGTATTCATCGCGGTGCTGATTGTAATATTCGCCGATTTCTTCGTCTGTGACGATGATTTTATCTTTTACTTCCCGCCTTAGTAAACGCATGCGGATCATTTGCGACCTTATTTCTTTTTTCACGGTTTCGATCGAACCGCCTTCCCGGGCAAGGTTTTTTAAAAATTCCGGCATGGTCAAATTCTGCTTCGTCAACATATCCTGCAGCACCCCCATCACATCTTCTTCCTTGACCGTTGCGCTGACGCCGGTTTTTCTCGCTTCCTGCTCAATCAGCATATTATCAACCAGCCGTTGAAAAAACTCCTCTTTTGCCTGGATGATTAATCTGTCCTTGTCATTACCTTTGTAAGTATTTTCGATGTTCATCCGGTAAGGTTCAAAGGCCGTGTTCAATTCATAAAGGGTTATCACCTCATCATTGATCACGGCGATAATTTTATCCACGACTTCCGCATGCACCAAGGGACACAGCAACGTCATGCTGAACAAAATCAAAACGATTTTTTTGTAAAACCCCACAACCAGTCCTCCCTTTTTTAATTGCTCTGATAAGGTCTTTTGATTTTCATATTGGTTTCTTTTTTAATAACGGCTTTCTTCTTCAATGCATCCAGCCATTCTGCAAACGCGGTTTCTTCTTTCTGCAAACGCATATCGGCAAGGATATCCTCTCTGACGTCCGACAGGCTTTTTTCTTTCGCCTGATGAATCTCCATGACCTTGAAAATATGAAATCCATAAGAACTCTGCACAATCGGACTGATTTGATTAGCCGGCATTTCGAAAATCGTTTTATCCAGCGGTTCCGGCATCATCCACCTGGTGACCAGTCCCAAATCTCCGCCTTTGCCGGCTTCCGGACTGATAGACACATCAGCCGCCACTCTGGCAAATTCTTCGCCGGATTGCAGTCTTTCCAGTGCCCGCTTGGCTGTCGACATATCCCGAACCACGATTTGTGATAATCTGACGCTTAAATCACTTTTGAAGTTGGTGCGATGTTTTTCAAAATAATCTTTGATTTCAGCTTCGGAAATTTTAATTTTGGAATTCACATCGGCAGAGATAAGCTTCTGGAAAAGAATTTCTTTTTTAAATTTTTCCTTCCATTGATCATAGTTTATATTTTCCTGAGCAAACAAACCGGTAAAGTCTTCTCCGTAGTCCCGCCTTATTTCTTTTATCTTTTCTTCAAGCTCGGCATTGCTGACTGAGATATTCAGTTCCGCAGCGCGCAGCTCCATGATTTTCTCGGCAATCATACCCTCCAGAACTTCCGCTTCAAACCTTTGCATATAACCAGGCTGTTTCAGAAGATCTTCGGATACCATTCGAATTTTTTTCCCCAGAAGAGCCTGGTAGTCATCAAGATAAATTTTAGAGCCGTTAACCGTTGCAACATGCGGACGGGAAAAGCTGTTGATTCTATCGCAGGCAACCATCAAACTGCAAAAAAACAAACAGGCCATACCGTAACGGCGCAGCAAGCGCCCCCTTCCCGATTTTACGGCGATAGAAAAAAAGTCTGAACGTTGTCTCGCTGGAATCATATCTTTTTTCTTATACCCTGCTTGCGTTTATTGGGCAAGCATCTTTAACAACGCATAGGCCTGGGACAGTATTTCCTTTTCGGGAAGAGCGGGTGCCGGGACGTAGAGCTTATAATCCGGCGTAAAACGCAATTCCTTAATTTTCTTGCGATAAAGACTGACAATCCTGGCCGGATCAACCGGAGAATTCTCCCGGAAAAAAACATACATATATTTGCCGTCGTAGCCCATCTTTTTTCCCTTCAGCGGTTTCAGGTAGTTTCTGATACTGATGACCTGGAGCAAATTATACGCAAAAGGAGGCGGCTCTCCGTAGCAGTCCTGAAGTTCATTTTTGATTTGTTCGATTTCCTCATCATTGGCAGCCAGAGATATTCTCTTGTATAAAACCAGCCGCTGGTGAACATCCCGGACATAATCTTCGGGAATAAAAGCGGAAATTCCCAATTGAATTTCCGGCATCAGGTCTTCTTCTTCAATGCTTTCTCCCTTGATTTCCCGAATGGTTTTTTCCATTAACTCGGTATAAAGTTCATAACCGACCGCGGACACATGACCGGACTGGGAAATGCCCAGCAGATTTCCTCCACCGCGTATTTCCAGATCATTGTAGGCTATTCGGAAACCGGAACCCGGTTCGGCAAATTCTTTGATCACCTGCAGCCGTTTCATCGCTTCGCGGGACAGCATCACTCCCTTCGGCAATAACAGATACGCGAAGGCTTCCTGATTGGAGCGTCCCACCCTGCCCCGAATCTGATATAACTGCGCCAGACCGAATTTCTCGGCACGATTGATGATAATCGTATTGGCGGAGGGAATATCAAGACCCGAACCGATAATGGTGGTGCAGACCAGCACATCGCATTCCTGCCGGATAAAACGCGTCATCGCCTTTTCAATGTCCGCCGCTTTCATCTGGCCGTGCACGACGCCGACTCTCGCCTGCGGCACAAGACGCTGGACCAGCCGGGCGATGGAATAAATTGAACGCACCCGATCGTGAACAAAAAATATCTGCCCCTGACGCGCCAATTCTTTCTCGATAGCCGTCTTGACGGCCTCCTCGTCGAATTCCAGCACGAAAGTCTTGATCGACAACCGGTCCTGCGGCGGCGTGTTGATGATGGATAAATCCCTGATGCCGACCAGCGACAGATGCAGCGTCCGAGGAATCGGTGTCGCGGACAGGGTGAGCACATCAACAAGCGTGCGCATCTTTTTTAATTTTTCCTTGTGCGCCACGCCGAATCGCTGCTCTTCGTCAATGATCACCAGTCCCAAATCTTTGAATTCAACATCCTTCTGCAAAAGGCGGTGTGTCCCCACAATAATATCCACCTTTTGATTTTTCAGTTCTTCCACAATTTGTTTTTGTTCGGCGGCCTTTCTAAAGCGATTCAACACCTCCACGCGCACCGGAAAATCTCTGAAACGCCGGGCAAAAGTCCGGTAGTGCTGTTCCGCGAGAATGGTTGTAGGCACCAGAACGGCAACCTGTTTGCCGTCCATGACGGCGCGAAAAGCCGACCGGATCGCGACTTCCGTTTTTCCGAATCCGGCATCGCCGCAAATCAACCGGTCCATCGGCCTGTAATCATCCATATCCAGATTGATATCTTCAATGGCTTTAACCTGATCCGGTGTTTCTTCAAATTCAAAAGTGGAGCAGAATTCCTCGTAAAGGCGGTCCGGCGGCGAAAATGATTTGCGTTCCAGGGCTTCACGCGCGGCATAAACGGCAACCAGTTCCTCGGCATATTCCCGCACCGATTTTTTAACTTTTTCCTTGACGGCTTCCCACGACGCGCCGCCCATTCTGTCGATCCTGGGCACGTAACCATCCGGCCCCAGATAGCGCTGAATTTTCTCCAGCGAGTTGACGGGAAGGTAAAGTTTGTCTCCGTCCAGATACTCAATGACCAGAAAATCGTTTTCGATTTTCCGGACGGAAATTTTTTTTAAACCGCGGTAAAGGCCGATGCCGAAATCCGTGTGCACCACAAAATCGCCTTCTTTCAGATCACCGAATGACTTGATAAAATAACCTTCGCGCACCGGTCGAACCCGGCGGCGGGGCGTTTTTTTGACAAAGATTTCTTCTGCGCTCAAGACAGCCAGTTTCATCGCCGGTATCACAAAACCGGTGGAAATTTCTCCCTCGCGTAAAATTAATTGCGCTTGGCCATCCCAGCGGCCGATCATTTCCAGAACCGAATCCGTCGCCGGCAAATTGTGCACCGGCAAATCATACGACAGAAGCAGTTGCTTCATGCGCTGGACATCTTCCGGCATAGGACAAAAGAAAAGGATCAGCATCCCCTGAGCTAGCCACGATTTGATTTTTTCAGCGGTCAGTCGCAGGGAAGCGTCTTCTTTTATTTCACCGGCAAACGGCTCACCCGGGCAGGCATCACGTCGGGTTTCAAAAATAATTCGAGCTTCATTTCTCTCCGGTTCCAGTTCAAGCCCGGCCAGAGAAATTTGCGTGAATTTTTCCAGACCGGCCGTTACGCCATCAGGATGGAAAGAAGTGTTTTCTTTTTCCAGATAAAATTTCCCGCTGCCTTGCGTTTTGAAAAGTAATTTATCAATGGTCAGGTCCGCATTTTGCATCGCCTGACGGACGGCCAGCCGATCATCAAGCACCACCAGCGTATCGGCGGACAGGTAATCAAAAAGACCGGATAACGTATTGCCGGAAAGACCGCCTGCGATTCCGTAAGATTCATAAAATAACGGTAAAAATATGGGATTGATCGAATTGGCCAGGCCATCTTTGACCGTCTCCACCAGGCGATTGCGAATTTCGCGGGAAAGCGAAAGTTCGTCGGCGCGGCGGCGGATATTGCGCACAGCCAGCTCGAGCGTTGACGGGTCGATGATCACTTCACCCGCCGGCGGCAGAACAAAAGCGGATGACGTTCCGGTCGAGCGCTGAGAAGACGGGTTAAAAATCCGGACCGATTCGATTTCGTCACCCAGCATTTCCAGACGCAGTGGATTTTTCTCCGTGGGGGGAAAGATATCAATGATATTGCCGCGGATACTGAATTCCCCTTTTTCTTCCACCAGACTTTCTCTTTTATACCCCTGCGAAATAAGCCGCGTGCCGAATTCGTCTCTGTTGATTGAATCGCCCGCGGAAATGATTTGCATGTTCTTACCAAACTCGTCAAACGGCATCACTTTCTGCATCAAGGCATTTGCCGATGTGACGATAATCAGTTTATGGCTGATCTGCAGATTGGCCAGCGTTTCCAGACGCAGTAATTCCTCCTCGCGCTGGAGAGCGAACATGTCGATCGTCAGAAAATCAAGCGAGGGATAATGAAAGACAGCTTCGTCACCTGAAAACAGCGACAGATCGCGGGCAAAGGCCGCGGCCTCTTTTTCCTCCGGACAAACAACCAGCACGGTCCTGTTCAACCGCTTGAAAACAAGAGAGATCAGAAAAGACCGGGAAGCCCCGGCAAGTCCGCCGACATTAATCTTTTCCCGATTTTCATCAATGTGCTTAAATAGATTGTTTATGGATTCAATATCATCCGCTTTTTTACTGGTAATAATTTTCCGCACTGATCGTAATGATTTTCCTCTAAATTTAAGTAACACCAAAACCCATTCTGGAGAAGAAGATCTCTTTTATCCAGAATGGGTAAGCTGGGATGTTGTGTAGTCTTCTTTCCGGGATAATTCAATTAAAAACTTCTCTTGCGGGAAAACATCATCAATTACCGGGGCTTTCCATTACCTGTTGACAACCGCGGCGTCTCTGATAAACTGCCGTCCATCAATTAAATGGAGATTGAAAATGATTTCTGTAGAAAAAGCCCTTAAGACGATTCTCGTGAATTTCCGGCCGCTGGGTCTGGAAAAAATAAATATTCTGGACGTTCGCGGCAGAGTTATTGGCGAAGATATTTTCGCGCCGCGCAATATTCCCTCCGCCGCCAATTCCGCCATGGACGGCTATGCCGTGTGCTTTGCTGATATTAAAAACGTACCGCTCACATTGAAAATCATCGAAGACATTCCGGCGGGAAAAATCGCCCGGAAGAAAATCCATAAAGGAGAGGCCGCCCGCATCATGACCGGCGCGGTGATTCCGCAGGGAGCCGACACGATCATCCGCCAGGAAGATACCCAAAAAGACGGAAAAACCGTCATGATCTTTATCGGTGCGCAAAAAGGAGCAAATATCCGTTTCGCCGGCGAAGATGTGCGCAAGGGAGAACGGGTTATCAAAAAGGGAGATATCCTGCGTCCGGCGCATATCGGAATGCTCGCCGCTCTGGGCAAGGCCTCCGTCAGCGTTTATCAAAAACCGCGCGTGGCGATCATGTCCACCGGCGACGAACTGGTTGATATCAAGACCAACCCCGGCCCTGGAAAAATAGTCAACAGCAACAGTTATTCACTGGCGGCTCAGGTACTGGAATGCGGCGCGATACCGATCCTGCTGGGAATTGCGAGGGATAAAAAATCCGCCTTGCAGAAAAAATTCAAAACCGCCTTGAATGCCGATGTGATCATTTCCTCCGGCGGCGTTTCCGTCGGCGATTTCGATTTCGTAAAAAACGTCATGGGAGAAATCGGCAACGCCATGCATTTCTGGCAGGTCGCCATGCGCCCGGGTAAACCGCTGGCTTTCGGCGCCATTGAAGGTGTTCCTTTATTCGGTCTGCCGGGAAATCCCGTTTCCGCGATGGTTTCCTTTGAGCAGTTTGTGCGCCCCTCTCTCTTGAAAATGATGGGGAACAAAAAAATCTTCCGCCAGACGATAAGAGCAACCTGCACGGACGGATTCGAGAAGAAAGCCGGTTTCCGGCATTTTATCCGCGCCGTCGTCAGAAAAGAAAACGGCCAATATATCACAACAACAACCGGCGATCAGGGTTCCGGAATTTTGAAATCGATGGTCGCCGCCAACGGCCTCATTGTCATGGGAGAAAACGAAACCCAAATCAAAAAAGGATCGACGGTGACGGTCCAGTTGCTGGACGACTCTTTATACCGGTCGGAGTCTCTTCAATTATAAAATCCATTTATATCTTATTGCTTGTTGACACTTCGCCGTTTTGCGGATAAATTCATTCACGGAAGCGCCAAGGTCACTGGTGGGCCTCCCGGACTTCAAATCCGGTGTGGGGCGCTAAAAC
>CAZIJZ010000028.1:0-32251 GCA_964539765.1 uncultured Smithella sp. | reverse complement strand
AGGAAATATTCATTAAAAAATGTCGGAGCAACAATCCTTGTGTTTTATGTTAAATCGCAAGAGAATCCTTATGAATATTATGTTGACACGAACTCATTCTTCTTATACTTCACCTCCGTGAAATAAAAGTGATTCAGTCGTCAGTTCAGGAGAAAACCATGTCCGACCGGAAGCAAGAAAATAAATCTGTAAAAATCCCCCGGGGAAGAGCGCTGCTTTGCGATCCTGTTTTCAATAAGGGAACCGTCTTTAATGAGGCTGAGCGCACAGCGTTCCGTTTGCGCGGATTGCTGCCTCCCCGCGTTTTTTCTCCGGAAGACAGGGCTTTGCATATCATCAGTAACGTCCGGCGTAAGACCACCGATCTGGAAAAATACCTTTACCTCGCCGGCCTGCAAAACCGCAATGAGAGCTTGTTCTATCGTGTTTTAATTAACAACATGCAGGAGTTGATGCCCATTATCTACACCCCGACTGTCGGGCAGGCCTGCCAGGAATACAGCCGAATCTTCAGCGAGCCCCGCGGCATATTCATTACCAAAAATGATCGCGGCAAAATAAAAAAAATACTGAAGAACTGGCCACAGAAAAACATTAAAGTCATTGTCGTCACCGATGGTGAACGCATTCTGGGGCTCGGTGATCTGGGGGCGAACGGCATGGGAATTCCCGTCGGTAAGTTGGCGCTGTACACCGCCTGCGCAGGCATAGCTCCGGAAGCATGCCTGCCGGTGACCATTGATGTCGGCACCAATAACGAGGAACTTCTGAACGCTTCCGATTACATCGGACTGCCGGAGCCGCGATTGCGCGGACGTGAATACGATCTCCTGATCAATGAGTTCATGGCTGCCGCAGCGAAAGTTTTTCCCGGTGTCATGATTCAAATGGAAGATTTCGGCAATGTGAATGCCTTTCGTTTGCTGGAGGCGTACCGCAACCAATACTGCATGTTCAACGATGACATCCAGGGGACCGCTTCGGTTGCGCTGGCCGGTTTGTATTCCGCGTTGCGGATCACAGGGGGAAGGCTTTCCGAACAACGCCTGCTTTTCCTGGGCGCGGGCGAGGCCGCCATCGGCATCGGCAACCTTGTTTCCTCGGCAATGATGGAAGAAGGTCTGTCCCTTGCTGAAGCCCGCCAGAACTGCTGGTTTGTGGATTCCAAGGGGCTGGTTGTCAGCAGTCGCAACGATCTGGCCGAACACAAAAGACCGTACGCTCATGATTTCCCTTTCCAGGGCGAACTGCTTTCCGCGGTGGAAGCCGTCAAGCCGACGGCGATCATCGGCGTGTCGGGCCAGCCGAAAACCTTTACGCCGGACATCATCAACGTGATGGGCAGGATTAATGAACGGCCGATTATTTTCGCCCTTTCCAATCCGACATCCAAAGCCGAGTGCACGGCCGAAGAGGCCTATCATCAGACAGACGGACGCGCTATTTTTGCCAGCGGCAGTCCTTTCCCGGAAGTCAATATTGACGGACAGACTTTTGTTCCGGGACAGGCCAACAATGCCTACATTTTTCCGGGCGTCGGGCTGGGTGTCCTGGTCTCCGGTGCGTTGCGTGTTACAGACGAAATGTTTACGGCTGCCGCCAAATCGCTGGTGAAGCAGGTGACAGCAGAAGATTTAAAAACAGGATGTCTTTTCCCGTCCCTGACGCGGATTCGTGAAGTATCGGCCAATATCGCGCTGGCCGTGGCGAAAGTCGTTTTTAACCGCTCGCTCACGGCGATGCCGGAGCCGGCGGATCTTTACCGTCACATCAAATCAGCAATGTATGAACCGAAGTTTCAGCAATATGTTTGACTTTAGACAATTATTGTAAAAGGAGAATTTCGATGAAAGAAAGAAATAAGCATGTGCTGTTCATATTAGCGTTTGGTGTTGCTTTACTGTTCAGTATAAACGCGGCGGATGTTGCCGTGGCGGACACCGCGCCGGCTAAAATAGGCTTCGTGGATATCGGAAAGATCATGAAAGATTCCAGGGCCGCCCAGAACGCCCGGGCGATATACCAAAAAGACCTTGAATCCAAAAAAGCGACACTCAAAGCAAAAGGCGACCGGGTCGCCAGTCTGGAGAAGGACCTGAAAAACATCAAGCAGGATTCTCCCGCATTGAAGGAGAAGCGTGAAAAACTATCTCAGGAATTCAAGGAATTTAAACGCCTGGAAAGCGATTTGAATGAACAATTGAAGAAAAAGGATGCCGAACTGACGCAAAAAATTCTTGTTGATCTGCAGCAAATCCTGAAGCAGTTTTCCAAGAACGAAAAATATTCGATGATTTTTGAAAGAAAGGCTGCCTTGGTCATTGATGAAGGCATTGATGTGACGGATCAAATCATCAAAATTTACGACGCTCAGAAAAAATAATTCGTCGCGGCGAAAAACTGATTCACTTCTGTTATGAATAAGGGCGCACAGAGAACGTGCGCCCTTATTTTCTTTCTGAAGACGATAATAAATTTTCCCCTCTCTTTTTAATCAATATTTAAATTGACATACAAAATTGTTCTACTTATAGTCCCAAAATGAACTGAAATGCGGATATAATTCTTTTCGAGGGGAGTAATTCAATGATTCAGAAACCGGGTTTTGACAACGAGAAATACATCCAGGAACAGACGACGGAAATTCTCAAGAGAGTTGACCGGTTCAACAACAAACTGTATCTCGAATTCGGCGGCAAACTTTTATATGATTACCACGCCGCCCGTGTTCTGCCCGGTTATGACCCCAATGTCAAAATGCGTCTCATCCAGGAACTGAAAGACAAGGCGGATATCATCCTTTGTATTTACGCCGGCGACATCGAAAGAAAAAAAATCCGCGCCGACTTCGGAATAACCTACGACGCGGACGCTCTCAAACTAATCGATAACCTGCGAACGTGGGGAATCAATATTCTAGGTGTCGTCATTACCCGTTTCGACGAACAGCCTGCTGCGATCATCTTTAGGAACAAGCTGGAAAGACGCGATATTCCCGTTTATACGCACCGGTTCACTAAGGGGTATCCCACCGACGTGGAAACAATCGTCAGCGACGACGGCTATGGCGCAAATACTTATATCAAAACTGACAAACCGCTGGTTATTGTGACCGGGCCGGGTCCGGGCAGCGGTAAAATGGCGACCTGCCTCTCCCAATTGTATCACGATTACAGGCGCGGCATTAAATCCGGTTACGCCAAATTTGAGACGTTTCCTATCTGGAATATTCCCCTGAAACATCCGGCCAACGTGGCCTACGAAGCAGCCACGGCCGATATCCGGGACTTCAATCTCATTGATCCGTTTCATCTGGACGCCTATGGAGAGAAGTCTGTGAATTACAACCGGGACGTAGAAGTCTTTCCGGTTCTCAGGAGAATTCTGGAAAAAATTACGGGAGAACCTTCATTTTACAAGTCGCCGACGGATATGGGGGTTAACCGCGCCGGATTCGCTATTATTGACGATGAAGTCACCCAGCAGGCATCGAAAATGGAAATCATCCGCCGCTACTTCCGCTACCGTTGTGAATACGCGATGGGGTTTACCGACCGCGAAACCGTGCAGCGTGTGGAATTGTTCATGAAAGATTTTAATCTTATGCCGGAAGAGCGTTCGGTCGTCACACCGGCCCGCTCCGCCGCCGTGACGCCACCCCGGGAAGAAAGGGATTACGAAAGAGGCAATGAAGGAATATTCTGCGGCGCGGCTCTGGAATTGAAAGACGGAACCATCGTAACGGGAAGCAATTCATCTCTGATGCATGCCGCGACCAGCATGGTTTTGCATGCCGTCAAGCATCTGGCCGAAATTCCGGATAAGATCAAACTGTTGCCGCCTCAGATCACTGATTCGGTGAAAAATCTGAAAACGGAGATCCTGAATGAAAAATCGCTAAGCCTTGATCTTGAGGAAGCGCTGATCGCCATCAGTATCAGCGCAACAAACAATCCCGCCGCCCAACTGGCGCTGGAAAAATTAAGGGAACTCCGTGATTGCGAAGCTCACATGACGCACATTCCCACTCCGGGCGATGAAGCGGGCCTCAGAAGGTTGGGAATCAATCTGACCACTGATCCGAACTTCTCAACGAACGATTTATTCATCACCTGATTAATCGTAAGCGGTCGGAAAAACTCTACTTTTTTGTTTTCTTGAAAAATATCTGCGTTTGCCGGTACATTAACTGCATTTCCGGCAAAACAGGTTGACAAAAAAATCCTTTTAATGAATAATTTTTCGCAATCTAGGAGGTTGATATGACAGTCAGAATAGCCATTAATGGCTTTGGAAGGATCGGTCGGCTGGTTTATCGAGCCGGATACAACAGTAAAGATGTGGAGTTTGTGGCGGTTAATGATCTGGCCGACACCAAAACGCTGGCTCACCTTCTTAAATATGATTCGACTCATGGGATAATGGATGCGGACGTCAAGGCCGGGAACAATGCCATTGCTGTTGACGGGAAAGAAATAAAAACTTTTTCCGTCCGGGAACCGGAAACATTGCCCTGGAAAGATTTAGGGGTTGATGTTGTTTTGGAAAGTACAGGCAGATTTACCGACAAGACCGGGGCCGGAAAACACATCGAGGCAGGAGCGAAGAAGGTTGTCATTTCCGCGCCGGCAAAGAATCCGGATGTGACGTTTGTTCTCGGCGTCAATCAGGAGGTTTACGATAAAACCAAGCACAACATTATTTCCATGGGTTCCTGCACTACAAATTGTCTGGCGCCGATTGTAAAAATACTGCATCAGGAATTCGGTGTCGAGTACGGCCTCATGACAACCATCCATTCCTACACCAATGATCAGGTTGTGGTGGATGAAGCGCACAAGGACTTAAGAAGAGCGCGCGCGGCGGCTCTTTCCATGATTCCCACTACCACCGGCGCCGCCCGGGCCATTGCGGAAGTGATTCCGGAAATGAAGGGCAAACTCGACGGGCTGGCTATACGTGTGCCGACGCCGAATGTTTCTCTGGTTGATTTTGTGGCCATGCTTTCCAAAAGTACCACCAGAAATGAAATCAACGATAAGTTTCGCGAATACGCCAAGGGCGCCATGAAGGGCATTCTCGCCTGTTCGGAAGAAGAACTGGTTTCCCGCGATTTTAACGGCAACAAACATTCGTCCATCGTGGATATGCCCAACACAACAGTTATCGGCGGCAACATGGTCAAGATTCTCTCCTGGTATGACAATGAATGGGGCTTTTCCAACAGGATGCTGGAACTGCTTTCTTTTATAATGAAATAGAAAAGATGAGGATTGTTTTATGAAGTATATTGATCAGATCGAAATGAAAGGCAAAAGAGTTTTTCTCAGAGTTGATTTTAACGTTCCGATGGATAAAGAGGGAAATGTAACCGGCGACAAGCGCGTGCGCGCCAGTATTCCGACGATCAATTACGCGCTGGAAAAGGGCGCGAAATTAATCATCGCTTCCCATCTGGGCAGGCCGAAAGGCAAACGGGTTGCCGAGATGTCACTTAAACCGGTGGTCAAGGTACTTTCCGACCTGATAAAAAAACCGGTCATTTTTCTGGACGATTGCGTAGGAGCAACCGTTGAAGAAGCTGTTGGCAAAATGAAGGAAGGAGACATCATTCTTCTCGAGAACCTCCGGTTTCAGCCGGGCGAAGATAAAAACGATCCCGAATTTGCCAGGCAATTGGCCGCGCTGTGCGACATTTACATTGACGACGCGTTTGCCGTTTCGCACCGCGCCGCGGCTTCCAATTCCGCCATTACTGAATTCGTTCCCGTTTGTGCGGCAGGATTTCTGCTGAAAAACGAAGTCGAATATTTTAAGAAAGCCATGGTCAACCCGGCCAAACCGCTGGCCGCGATTATCGGTGGCGCGAAGGTTTCCGACAAAATCGGTCTTCTGGAAAATCTCACCGAAAAAGTGGATAAGATCATTATCGGCGGCGGCATGGCCTTTACTTTTTTGCGAGCGGCTGGTTACGAAACCGGCAAATCGCTTTGCGAAGAAGACATGCTGGAGACAGCGCGCAGGATCGTGGAAAAGGCCAAACAGAAAAATGTGCAGTTCCTGTTGCCGGTGGATGCCGTCATCGCTCAGGCCGCGACGGCGGAAGCTGAAGCAAAAGTCTGCGGCGTTCAGGAAATTCCCAAAGAATGGATTGGCCTGGACATCGGTCCGGCAACGATTGCTTTGTTCAGTGAGGCATTGAAAGGGGTTAAAACCGTGATCTGGAATGGCCCGATGGGTATGTTCGAAATCGTTTCTTTCAGCAAAGGGACTTTCCAACTGGCTCAGGCAGTGGCCGATTCCGGCGCGCTCTCCATTATCGGCGGCGGCGACACGGACACAGCGATTAAAAAAGCGGGATTGACTTCCAAAATGTCTTATATCTCCACCGGCGGTGGCGCATTCTTGGAATGGCTGGAAGGAAAGACTCTGCCCGGAATTGCCGCGCTGGAAAAATAAAGGGGAAAATTCGACTGAGAAACTTCATTGCGCTTGACTTTTGAAGTTTTGGTCTCATTACGTCCAATAAATTTCAGTTCGCCATTTTTCTGAAACTGGAAAATCATTCGATAGGCGTTTCACAATAAGAAAGAGGAAATGAAAATGAGAAAATGGATCGTCGCCGGTAACTGGAAAATGAACAACACCGTTACAGAATCAATCGCTCTGGCGAAAGCCATTAAAGAAGAATCATCCGGTATTCAAGGTGGGGCTGTGGTTCTGGCGCCGCCCTATACCGCGCTCTTCAGCGTCGGTGAAATCATTAAAGGTTCGAACCTGTCACTGGCCGCGCAAAACATGTATTATGAAGACAAGGGCGCATTTACCGGTGAAATATCACCGGTCATGCTCAAAAACACGGGCTGTTCCTATGTTATCATCGGTCATTCGGAACGCCGGAAATATTTTCAGGAAAGTGACGCGGATGTCAATCTGAAAGTCAAAAAGGCTCTGGAAGTCGGATTGACGCCGATTATGTGTGTGGGCGAAACGGAAGAAGAAAGAGAAAAAGGAATCACGAAAGATATTGTCGGCAGGCAGGTAAAACACGGTCTGGCCGGCCTGGCACAAATTGATAACCTTGTTATCGCCTATGAACCGGTCTGGGCGATAGGCACGGGAAAAGTGGCAACATCCGCCCAGGCGCAGGAAGTTCACGCCTTTATTCGCGGCATTTTGAAGGAAATCTTCGGCGGCAAAGCGTCTGACGATGTCTGCATCCTGTACGGCGGAAGCGTAACCCAGGATAATATCGGCGATCTGATCGCGATGGAAGATATTGACGGCGCGCTGGTCGGCGGCGCGTCTTTAAAAGCGGATGCGTTTATGGGTATAATCCGGCAAATTTCACGAAAGCAATAATTTCCGATATCGTTATTTTTTGTCTTCTTCTTTCTTTGATGAATTATCGGTGATTTCGTTCTGGTCATTCATTGATTTTTTAAAATTTTTGATTCCTCTGCCCAGTGCTGAACCGATTTCCGGCAATTTTCCGACACCAAAAATAATTACAACGATTATCAAAACGATAATCAGTTCCTGCCATCCCATTCCAAACATAGTATACCTCTTGATTGTTTATTGTTTTACCTGCGGCAATCTTATATGGATTACCTCTCCCGGTTTCCCCGGGTTCTCTATATACCTGCCTTTGTATTGTATCTTAATTCCTCCGGCATTGCCAATGTCCAGATTAAAAAATTCTGCATCGCTTTCAAATTTTTCTCCCGATTTTAACAAAATCTGCACCGGAAGATTGTCATCCGGTTTTACGCGAAGCCACGTTTCCTGCGTCGCTGTGATCAATAAATTACTTTTTTTTGCGGCGACCGGTGTTGAAGGATCGGCCGTCAGGCCGGCTTGCGGTGCGGGGATGGACACGGTCGCCTGGCTGTCTGTGGGCGCGGCGGCGGGAGGAGAGGTCGAATTGGGACTCCCGACGGCTGCCACCGGCGTGTTGATTCCTTCCGGGACTGGCTGATTCTGTTTCAGAATCAGCCAGATTACCAAAACAACGATGATGACGAAAATAATTCCCCAATAATTTTTTTTATTGGCGGTGGATGGGAAAAAATGTTTTTCTTCCGGGGGTGTCTCCGGCGGAGGCATTTGTGCTTCTTTGCGTTTGTAGATGTAATCATTGTAGTCTTTAAGGACGGGCTCTTCATCAACACCCAGAAATTTGGCGTAAATTTTAATGAAATTTTTTGTGTAAACCGGATCCGGAAGCTGTTCAAACTCACTGTTTTCTATAGCTTGAAGATAGCTGGCTCTGATGCGTATTTTTTTATAGACATCATCAGGAGAAAGTCCCATTGACTCTCTTTTCATTTTCAGTTTTTGCGAATTTTCGTTCGATCTCTGTTCGATAAACATGCAGATTCACAGATAAAGCTGTTTTTTTTTACTTATTAGCATTAATTTGATTGCAATACAACTATTTAAAATAAAAACAATAATCACTTTAACATTTTTTGATTTTATTGTTAGGATGCTGAAGAAAAAAGGACAGGAGTATTTTTTATGCGGGAATTAAAATTTTTTGCCGTTGACCTGGCGCGTAACGCCGGTGCTCTACTGAAAAAGAAATTCAACAAAACACACACAATTCAATACAAGGGCGATATCAATATTGTTACTGAAGCCGACAAAAAGTCCGAAAACTTAATCATTCAATCGATAAGACACAAATTCCCCGATCATGGAATCTTGTCGGAAGAATCACCGGCCATTGCCGGTGCCGGGAAAATGCGCTGGATCGTCGATCCTCTGGACGGAACGACAAACTACGCTCATGGGTATCCTGTTTTTTGCGTCTCCATCGCTTTGGAAATAGAAGATAAAATTGTTCTGGGTGTGATTTACGATCCGATGAGAGACGATATATTTGTTGCGGTGCGCGACGAAGGGGCCTTTCTGAATGAAAAAAAGATATCGGTTTCTTCCGTCAAAGATCTTTCCCGTGGTCTTCTGGCTACCGGTTTTCCTTATGACATCAGAGAAAGCAAAGAAAATAATCTTGAGTATTTCAATGTCATGGCTGTGAACGTTCAGGCCATTCGTCGCGCCGGAGCGGCCGCCCTGGATCTCGCTTATCTTGCCGCGGGAAGGTTTGACGGGTTCTGGGAACTCAAGCTCCAACCCTGGGATACGGCAGCCGGCTGCCTGATGGTGGAAGAGGCAGGCGGCATGATTTCGGATATCAAAGGAGATAAGTGGCATTTACAATCTGCCAATATTCTGGCAAGCAACGGTTTGATTCATAAACAAATGATTAATATTTTGAAGGATGTAGAATATCAATGAAGCGTGCACAATCTATTTTAAAAAATACATTTGGATTCAACACGTTCTGGCCTCTACAAGAAAAGATTATTGCTCATATCCTGAATAAAAAGGATGCGCTTATCGTAATGCCGACGGGTGGGGGCAAGTCCCTGTGTTATCAAATTCCGGCAATGATCTTTGAAGGTCTGACCATCGTGGTCACACCGTTGATTTCTCTTATGAAGGATCAGGTCGATCAGTTGAAAGAATTTGGGGTTCCAAGTCTTTTTTTAAATAGTTCACTGGACATGGGATCTTTCAAGCGGAATATGGAACAACTCCGTCGTAACAATGCCAAACTCCTCTACTTGTCACCGGAGGCTCTATTGTCTCAAAGAACTCTCGCCACATTAGGCGATTTATCGGTAGATTGCATCGCTATTGACGAAGCCCACTGTATCTCTGAGTGGGGGCATGACTTTCGTCCGGAATACCGACAGCTGGCAGAAGTACGTACCGTGTTTCCAGATGCATGCTGCGTAGCTCTTACGGCAACGGCCACACCTCGTGTTCGGGAAGACATTTGCCGTTCCCTGAACATTGACAATAAAAATGAATATGTAGGTTCTTTTGACCGTCCGAATCTATTCTTAGAAGTGGCCCCCAAAACCGATGCCATCGATCAAGTGTTAACTCTTATCGATCAAAATCCAAAAGAATCAGGAATCATTTACTGTGCCACACGCCGGCAAACAGATAACCTTTACGCTACCCTGAAAAGCAAGGGTTACTCTGTCCGCCCTTACCATGCAGGACTTTCAGAAAAAGAGCGCACTCAAAACCAGGAGTTATTCAGCAGAGATGATATCCGAATCATCGTAGCGACAATTGCTTTTGGGATGGGAATCAACAAACCCAATGTCAGGTTTGTTATCCATTACAATCTTCCCGGAAGCATCGACAATTATTATCAGGAGATTGGACGGGCGGGCCGCGATGGCCTGCCTGCCCACTGTCTTCTTTTGTTTAGTTATGGGGACATTCATAAAGTACGTTTTTTCATTGGACAAAAATCGGAAAAGGAACAAAGAGTAGCCAATATACTTTTGGATCATATTACAGGTTTTGCTGAAACAGACCTGTGTCGCCGAATCCCTCTTCTAAATTATTTTGGAGATGCGAACACCGCGAACCGTTGCGGCATGTGCGACAATTGTCGAATGGAAGATGGAAAAAAGGATCTTGATGATTTGACCATTCCGGCGCAGATGTTCCTTTCCTGTGTGAAACGGACCGGAGAAATTTTTGGCGCAGGCCATATTATAAATATACTACGAGGCTCAAAATCTCAAAGAGTTTTGAAATTTGAACATGAAAAATTATCAACTTATGGCATTGGCATAGCTTATTCCACAAGACAATGGCGTTATATTGCCCGTCAATTAATCCAGAAAGGCTTGTTGCAAAACGACTATGATCATGGATCACTTAAGCTGACGTTGAAAGCCTGGAAAGTTTTAAAGGGAGAGGAGACATTTTTGGGCAAGCCGGGACAAGCAGGAAAAGAAAATGGAACAGTTCAAAAGGTTCACAAAGATGAAGCTGACAAGTATGATACGGAACTATTTGAAATACTCCGGACGAAGAGAAAGGAACTGGCCGACCAAGCAAATCTTCCGCCTTACGTGATTTTTCACGACCGTACTTTAAGAGAAATGGCTTTCTATTATCCTCAAACACAAGAAAGTTTTATGAAACTCCATGGGATTGGCAAGAGTAAACTGGAAAAATATGCTGATGCATTTTTGAATATAATTCAGACATATTATCAAGCACATCAACCTTTAGAAAATAACAATCAACCTTCCGCCCATAACTCTCATACCACTTCTCAGTCACATAATGGAGAGTCGCGTCAAATCGCGATTGGCAAGCTATTCAATCAAGGCCACACCATTGATCAATTGGCATCGGATTCCGGCGTCAAAAGAAATACAATAATTGATCATCTATCCCGATATTTAAGCCAAAACGGTTCTCTCCAGAAAAAATACCTTATTGCAAATTCTTCTCTTACAGAAGCACAATGGCAATCGGCTCTCTCTTCTTTCTCCCGTCTGGGAACGAATCTATTGCGCCCTATTTTTGACGATTTGAATGAAACGATTTCTTACGATGAATTAAAAATTGTTCGTTTGTATGTTTTATGTCAAGAACAGAACGGCATTGATAACACCAAGACCTTTGTTGTTCTTGCCGCATCCCGAAAATACGGCGGCTATTGTATTGCTGGCAAAGAATGGGTGAATGGAAATATAGGGTCGTGGATTCGACCTGTCAGCGGGAGAACAAATGGTGAGCTTTCTACAGAAGATGTTAGGATGAATAATGGCGCCCTTCCATGCTTTATGGATATTGTTGAGATAGAAACCGGAGGTCCCGCGAGTCATACTTATCAGAAGGAAAATTTCTTTGCCGTTGAAAAAAGTCGTTGGATATGGCAATTGAAATTACCACATCCAACTTTACCTAAACTGGTCGATGAAACTGACAATCTCTGGTTAGCTGGGTTCAACAGCACAAATGGTTTGAACGATCGGATACCCGAAGAAATCGTGCTGAAAGACAATGACCCATCTCTTTACCTGATTCAGCCTGATGATTTTACGATTTTTGTATCAAATGATTTGTATGGGAGAAAGAAAGTTTATGCTAGATTTGCATACAGGGGGACGCCGTATCTTCTTTCGGTAACCGATATGGCAATCGAAAGAGATTATCTGATAAAGCCAAAGGGTGAGTATCCGTTAGGCGACAAAGATATTTACCTCACCATCAGCCTGGGTGAACCATTCAACGGCTTTTGCTACAAACTGGTTGCGGCTGTGATTGTTCCAGAAAGGGATTAAAATGAAAGAGTTGTTCACCATAGGGCATTCTGTTCATACAATGGATAAGTTTATTGAACTGTTAAAAAAACATCATATCAATGCCTTGTGCGATGTTCGGTCCAGTCCGTACAGCCGTTTTACGCCTCAATTTAATCGTGAATCCCTAAAAGAAGAAATATCAAAACACCGCATTCATTATATTTATCTTGGTGCTGAACTGGGGCCTCGAAGCTCCGATACGTCTTGCTATGAAAATGGAAAGGTCATATACAAACGTCTTGCCGAAAAAGAAATATTTCAACAGGGATTGGGCCGGCTTCGGAAAGGAATCGAGACTTACCGGATCGCCCTGATGTGCGCTGAGAAGGACCCTCTAACGTGCCATCGGATGCTGCTCGTTTGCAGGAATCTGCGCGAGCATAACATGATCATACGGCATATTCTGGAAGATGGATCTCTGGAAGATAATAGGGACACAGAAAAACGTTTGATGAAAATGTTAAAAATAGATCCTGCAGATCTTTTTTCAACCGAAGAGGAGCAAATTCAACGCGCCTATGATCTTCAGGCGGATAAAGTCGCTTATACATTGGAGGAAAAACAGGAAACGTCATGAATGAAATAAAAATATTTACCATCGGATTTACGAAGAAGACGGCCGAGGAGTTTTTCACGCGTTTGATGCGGGCAGGGGTCAAGCGGGTGATCGACATCCGGCTAAACAATGTTTCCCAGCTGGCCGGTTTTGCCAAGCGAGATGACCTACGCTACTTTCTCCGGTCAATTTGCGGAATGGATTACATACATTATCCGGATCTGGCTCCCACCCAAGAGATACTGGATAATTTCAAGCAGAACAAGGGCAGTTGGGAGATTTACGAAAAAGACTTTCTTGCGTTGCTTACCACAAGAGAAGTTGAAAAAAAAATCAAACCTGAGCTGTTGGATGAGGCTTGCCTTTTATGCAGCGAGGAAAAGCCCACCCAATGCCACCGACGACTTGTTGCTGAATATTTTCAAGCTAAATGGGGTAATGTAAAAATATTTCACCTTTGAGCATGTTCAGAAGCTGCTTGATTTTTAAAATATTTTTATGATGACGTTCCACGTTTGCGGACCGTCGAATTCGCAGAAAAAAATAAATTGCCGCGTGTCCAAAACCAGACAGCCGTTTTCAATAACGACCATTGCGGAAGCGCATGAAGGCTCTGATGCTTCCTCGAGAAGCAATAAGCGCTGATATCAGTATGTTTCCACCCTCATCATATTTGTTGTTCCCGTGGTCCACAGCGGGTGGCCGAGTGTCATGACGACTCGATCACCGAATTCAAGCCCCTTTCTAATCTTGAGGAGCGGTTGGATGGAGGCCAACATTTCCGAGAGATGCTTTGCCCGGGGAATGAGCAGGCTCTCCACGCCTCGAAGAAGGCCCATCCGCCGGGAATTTCCGATGTCCGTGGTGGCGCCAATGACGGGAATATCCGCAGCCAATCGGGAGACCAGGCGCGCGCTGCCTCCGCCTTCGGTGAAGACGACGATGAGCTTCGCGCCGATTTCTTCTGCCGTGCGGCAGGCTGCGAAAGCTACGGATACGTCCGTGCGGCTGGAGAGATTTTCCTCAAGGGCATCAGCCAGTAGGCCGATGCGGGGTTGGTAATGCGCGTCAGCGTCGGCGGCAATACTGTCCAGATAGCGCACGGCTTCGAGGGGATGTTTTCCGACGGCACTTTCGGCGGAGAGCATCACGGCGTCGGTGCCGTCCCATATGGCATTGGCGACGTCGCTCGCCTCGGCTCGGGTGGGTTGCGGATTCTCGATCATGCTCTCCAGCATCTGGGTCGCGGTAATAACTGGTTTCAAAGCCTGACGAGCCTTCCTGATAATCTGCTTCTGGAGCGCGGGCACCTTCTCCACGCCAAACTCGACCCCCAGATCGCCTCGCGCTACCATGACGCCCCAACTCACGTGCAGAATCTCCTCCAAATTGTCCAGCGCCTGAGGATGCTCGATTTTGGCGATCACGGTTTGCGGACCGCCCAGTTCTTTGATGTGAAGATTCAGCGCCTCCACGTCGGAAGCACGGCGCACGAAACTCTGCGCAAACAAATCCACGCCCTCCTGTACGCCCCAGCGGACATCTTCCAGATCCTGATGAGTCAGGGGATCGAAGGCCACGTCCAATCCGATGGGATGGACGCCCTTGCGGGCCTTCAGCATACCGCCGACCAGCACCTTCAGCATGATTTGCTGATGATGTGTTTCCATGACTTCCAGTTTCAGCGCCCCATCGTCCAGTACCCAGATCTGGCCGACCTTGGCACCTGTGAACAATTCTTGATGCGGTAGCGGCGCCACCCATGGATAACCTTCGGGCTCTGGTGTGCCGGATAAGCAAAGGACGCCGATGCTGTCTTTCTCCAGGTTTACCGGAGCTTCCAGCAGACCGATACGCCATTTGGGTCCCTGGAGATCCAGAAAGACCGGTATTATTCTTCCCAAGTCGTCCGAAATATTTCTGATGAGTTTCAGGATTGGTGTGCGTTCCTCAGGCCTACTGTGGCTGGCGTTGAGCCGAACGGCGTCGGCGAGTTTCAGGGCTTCCCGCAGGAGATCTCTGTCTTGCAAAGCCGGTCCCATGGTGATGACCAGCTTGGTCTTGCGTTTTTTGATCATAAATTCTCTTTTCATGCTGTTATTGTCAGGGCTGATTGGTGTTTGTTAGATTGAAATGCTGTACGAAGCGGAAAATGAGAAAAACAATTTTAGTGTATCAAGTACCGGTTGAGTTTATCTGCTTGCATTATTTATCGTTCATCTCATTCAGTCTCAACTGCGCGCTTGCGTTACCTTGCCCAGCTGCCCGGCGATACCATTTCCTGGCCTCGGCATAATCCCGCGGAACGCCTGTGCCGGTTCCATATATCCAGCCCAGATTATACTGGGCATATACTTCACCTTGTTCAGCCGCCTTGCGAAACCACTTCACGGCCTCGGCATAATCCTGTGGAATACCTTCGCCCTTATAGTATAGTCCGCCCAAAACATATTGTGAATAGGCGATTCCTTTTTCAGCTGCTTTACGAATGTTTGTCAATAAGTTGCCTTACGGGTTAAATATTATTTTGGGTATTCTAAGATCAAGGCTTCCTTTTGGGTTGCTTATCAAACTTGTCTTTTGCCTTTTGTTTCTGTTTTTCATTGTTCTGCTTATGACTTTTTTCTTTATTTTTCTTGCCGCCTTTGTCTCCCATGATATGTCCTTTATCGTTAAAGGTAAATATTATTTGTCTTTGACTTCACAATAAGCAAGCTTACCCATAATACCTATAATAGATAATCCGAAAATAACAGCGATAACATACCCGTAATTTCGACAAGTTTCCATAACCGCGTTTACGCCTGAAAAATGGAACATACTATTGAGAAGCGGACCTATTTCAAAAGCAATATTATACATTTTTAATTTCCCCTTTATTTAAAGAAACTCTATTTAAGCGTTAAATGATTCCTTCATATACATCTTCCATTTGTGATTTGGGTCACTCACAAAAGTCCGATTCTCCGGGCTGTCATATTCATCTGGTTTAAATGTCCAGACAATCCATCCCCCGGCGACTTTATATCGGTCTCTTTTGATATTATAACCGATAGCTATTATGACTCCCCACATTTTAACGCATCTCTCCCGTTGTTAATTCGCTTCCGAATTCAATTCTGACTATGAGCTTCCAAGCTCATTTTACGCATATAACGAATAGGTTCCATATCTTCCTGCCGTTTCATGAGCATATTGTAAGTTTTTTTATGTTCATTCCCGTCCATCCAGAATAAATACATTTCAGCATAAGTCAAATAATCCACGTAATCTCTGAATCCCTTTAATCTTTTCCCCATTTTTAATTCCTCCTGGCAAAAAAAACCGAGACCCGCATATGCCGTCTTGTCATTTTACTGGAGTCCATCATTCTAATTCTATGTCTTTTACGGGTGATAATCACCACAAAGACTCTTTTACTTCTTTTTTGTTAACTTCCAGTAGAATAGACTCAATACGGGCATCGCAGTATCTCGTATCTATAATATAAGCATGACTCATCATGAATACAAGAGCTGCGCCTGTATTTGTCTGATATGAACTGTATTTGTTACGAATTTAAATCTTGCCTGTTTGGACGGTTAAGATTGGTTGATTTCAGTCAACCATCATGAAGGCAGTTTCGGACAACAAGTTGTTCGCTGTGTGAGCATGGCCTAAATGACACGGATCAACTTATGCGCGGTCGCTGACATAGCCGTCTTGTAAGGCAACCCTTCGTTTTTGATAAGAAGTTTTAAAAATATCGGTTTAATGAATCACGCCGTTAAGGCTAACCGGCAATGATTGAGATTAAAACTTTTCTTGTTCTCGGCCCGTCAAATTCGCAGAAAAAAACAGACTGCCATGTTCCCAGTACCAGACGGCCGTTTTCAAGGATAATAAATTCGGACGCTCCGACCAGAGAGGATTTTACATGAGCCGCGGAATTTCCTTCCGCATGCCGGTAATTCGCGGAAAGCGGCACTGCCTTGTCCAACGCTGCAATCATGTCCCGTTGCACATCCGGATCGGCGTTTTCATTGATTGTTATCGCCGCGGTGGTGTGCGGCGTGTAAACAAGACAGATTCCTGATGGTATGCCTTCTTCCCGAAGTGTTTTTTGTACGGCCGCGGTAATATCGATCATTTCGACGCGGGAGCGGGTCTCCAGAGATATTTCTTTCATTAAAATTCTCCATCAATTTTCCCATTTAAGTTTGTCATTAAATAACCGGCAAACAATTTTTTGTCAAATTTGAATCCGGGGTTAAAAAGGAAGGTCTTCAATATTTCGTTCAATGGTTGTTAATATTGTATTTAAAAAGTGAGTGGTCAGGTATGGTTTTACTAAGTAAACAACGAGCTGCTTTTATAATAGAATTTAATGTATTCAATATCTTATATATATCTTTGATATTTTTTTGTCTTTTGGCACGTTCTTTTCATTAATATAAAGACAAATCAACAAACAATTACCCAAAGGAGGTAACAGATCATGAAAAAAACAATGGCAACAACAATCGTGGCAGCGGCAGTTATTCTCTTAACGGCAACATTCAGCTTTGCTGAATACGCGGCAGCCGGTGCGGCCAATTTTCCTTTCTTCCAGTTGGGCTGCTTAATCGTTGGTGGTTTGATTCTTGTTTCTTTAAAACGCAAATATGAAAAGATGTATGTTGGTGAAGTGGTCGGGATCTTCGCGCTGTACACCATTCTGATGGCGCTGTTCACCAACCCGGTCATCGAAACGGTCAAAACCATCGTCAGCTGAGAGATTAACAGACTCTGAAGTGACACCGGAAACATGATCTGTTAATAATAGAATGCCCCCCCCTTAAAAGAGATTTTAAGGGGGGTTGTTTTTTCCCAAGTTTTACAAACATAAAGCACGGAGGGGTTTTAAATATAGAACGCCCATTCCTGTCTTGAAATTTCAAATTCAAATAAAAAATTGCCAGCGGCTAATCCGGATGGACAAACCTTAAATTTTATTGTGAGACTCAAATTTCAAAAACGAAGTGCGTTGAAATTTGTAAGTCGAACAATCCCGCACAGCGGAGGGTAATGAGATCCAAGTTTCAGAAACGAAGTACACTGAAACTTGGAGATCGAATTATCCTGCCCCTGCATGGGTATAACACCCAGCAACTTGCTGCGGAATTAGGGTCCAGGGCTTGCCCTGGGGTTCATACCCGTGATTTATAATGTTCAAAATAATCCGGACCGGGAGAAGAACATGCAGAAGCAAATCATTAAAGAGGCTTTGTTATTTTTGATGTTCATTTCTTTATGCAGCTGTGTCGCAGGTTCTCAGGCGTTGCTGGCCGAAGATTACAAAGCCATGAACAACGAAAATATTCTCCGTTATTACTACAGGCTCAATGATGAAATTGAGCGTCAGGAGAAAAAATCCAGTCCGCAATTCAGTGTCGGCATTGTCGGTTTTGGCGGAGCCATCGGCGCCGGCGCGGAAGTCGGCACCGGAGATACACACTATACGGCGAACGATTTAAGAGCGCGAAGAATCGATGTGCTGATGGAATTGAAAAAACGAGGCTTGAATCCCTAATGGGTCTACAGCAATTTTTTTTGAAAAAAATAAAAATGGGCTCCTGATTTCAGGGACCCATTTTTATTTTCTGGTGCGCCCAGCAAGATTCGAACTTGCGACATCCAGATTCGTAGTCTGGCGCTCTATCCAGCTGAGCCATGGGCGCTTTTATAATTTTCAAAAGACGGTCAGTGAATCGTTCATTCATCCACAACGTCAATTTGCAAAAAACTGGCGGAGAGAGCGGGATTTGAACCCGCGGTACACCTTTAAAGGGCGTACAATCGCTTAGCAGGCGATCGCTTTCGACCACTCAGCCATCTCTCCGCTTTGTTGCCAATCTATTTTAGAACACAACGGTAAAAATTTACCGCTTGTCTTTATTTTCTGGCGGAGGGAGCAGGATTCGAACCCGCGAGGCTTTCACCCAACGGTTTTCAAGACCGCCGCCATCGACCACTCGGCCATCCCTCCGGATTTTAAAAATTCCCTTGATTATCCTTCAGATCATCTTAAAGAATAATGCGTTCAAGACCTCTCATATAGGGACGCAGGGCTTCCGGTATGATAATGCTGCCGTCTGCCTGCTGATAGTTTTCCAGTACCGCCACAACCGTTCTGCCCACCGCCAGTCCCGAACCGTTCAACGTATGGACAAATTCTACCTTACCGCTTTCCTTTCTGCGAAACCGGATTGAAGCGCGACGCGCCTGAAAATCCTCGAAGTTGCTGCATGAGGAAATTTCCCGATAGGTGTTCTGCCCGGGCAACCAGGCTTCCACGTCGTAGGTCTTCGCCGATGAAAAACCGAGGTCCGCGGTGCAGAGACAAACGGTCCGGAAGGGAATGCCCAGTTTCTTCAGTACTTCTTCCGCGTTGGCCGTCAGTTTTTCCAGCTCGTCATAGGACGTTTCCGGTTTGGAAAACTTGACCATTTCCACTTTATTGAACTGATGCTGGCGGATCAGTCCGCGTGTGTCCTTGCCGTATGATCCGGCTTCCGCGCGGAAACAGGGAGAGTAAGCCACCAGATAAATGGGCAGCATGTCTTCTTCCAGAATCTCGTCCCGGTGAATGTTAGTGACCGGAACCTCAGCGGTCGGAATCATGTAGTATTCCATGCCTTCTATCTTAAAAAGATCTTCTTTGAACTTCGGCAGTTGGCCGGTTCCCGTCATGCTTTCGGCGTTGACCATGAACGGTGTCAGCACTTCCGTGTAACCGTGATGCTCGGTGTGCAGATCCAGCATGAAATTTAAAATCGCTCTTTCCAGTTGCGCTCCCGCCCCGCGGTATAGCGTGAAACGCGCTCCGGTGATTTTTGCTCCGCGCGCGAAATCCAGAATATTTAAATTTTCGCCCAGATCGAAATGCTGCTTGGGCTCGAAGTTGAATGCTGTTTTTTCACCCCAGGTCCGCACGACGGTGTTGTCTTCGGACCCCTGACCCTGAGGAACCGATTCGTGCTGAACATTGGGGACAATCATGACGAAGACGTTAAGTTCCTCCTCCGTCTGGCGCAGGTTCTCATCATATTCTTTTATTTTGGCCGATACCTCGCTCATCTTTTCAATCAGCGCTGAAGCATCTTCTTTCTTCTTCTTAAGTTCACCAACCTGCTTGGAAACGCTGTTGCGCTCGTTGCGGAGCGTTTCTACCGCCTGCAGAATATCACGCCTTTTCGCGTCCAGATTCAAAAAACGGTCAAAATCAATTTTTTGGCCCCGTTCTTCCATTTTCCCGCGGACAAAATCGATGTTTTGTCTTAAATATTTGATATCTAACATAAATTAATCCTGCACATTTTTACTTGCCCTGTCTTTTAAAAGACTGAATTTCCTATCACTTTGGGCTGTTGAAGTCAATAATTTTGTCAGATAAGCCGGGATCAGGGACGGGTCAGTCTCTTTTTGACAATATTTGTGAAAGCGTGCATTTCGGGGCTTTTCAGCAGGTAGGCGCTCAAAAAGAATGCGCCGGCTCCGGTCAGGATGGTTGCGGAAAGATAAATCAGTCTTGTTTTAAAACCGGCCTGAGTGTCCCAGGGCATAAAGTACTCAATCAGTCCTATCGCGAAAAGCATCAACACGGAGGACAGGATGATTTTGAAAACGGAATGATAGAAAGTACGGTCGAGAAATTTTCCAATTTTTCTTTTCAGAACAATCGTCAGGACCAGAACATTGACTGCAGCGGCGATGGAACTGGCCAGCGCGATGCCGTTGTGTTTCAAAGGATACATCAAGACCAGACTGGCCACGACATTGACAATCAGCGCGATGATGGCCGCTTTCATCGGCCACTTGGAATCCTGCAGGGAATAAAACGAGGAAACAAAAACACGCAGAACGGAAAAAGCCCACAGCCCCAGAGCGTAGCAAAACAGTGCCTGTCCCGTATAAACGGCCGAGAGCACATCAAAGGCGCCGCGCTGAAACAAAACAGAAATGATCGGCAGATTCAGCGCCATCAGGGCTGCCATTGCCGGAATGGTCAGAAAAAGCATCAGTCGCAGGGAAAAGGAAATCCCGGATTTTAATTCGTCCATGTTTCCCGCGGCGACATGTTTGGAAAAACTGGGCAGCGTCGCCGTTCCGATGGCAATGGCGAAAATTCCCAGCGGAAGTTCCATAATCCGGTCGGCGTAAAATAAGTACGTTACGGAGCCGCCGGGCAGCAGAGAAGCCAGAATCGTTCCCACAAAAACATTAATGGTGGACACTCCGGCGCCGAGAATGGCCGGTATCATCAGCACGCCAATCTGCTTAATACCGGGGTGTTTCGGATTGAAACGGAACTTTAATTTGACGCCGAATTTCCTTAAAAAAGGCCATTGCATGGCCAACTGCAACACGCCCCCGATTAAAACACCGATGGCCAGGGACGTGATCGGTTCGGCAAAAAAAGGCCGTAAAAAGAAGGCGGCCCCGATCATGGCGATGTTAAGCAATACCGGAGACAGCGCGGGAGCCGTAAAATGCCGGAAGGAATTCAGAATTCCCATGCAAAAGGCCACCAGGGCGATAAAAAATATATAGGGAAACATCAGACGGTTTAAGAAAACCGCGAGCGCGAACTGTTTCGGTTCGGAAATGAAACCGGGCGCGATGAGCCCGACAATCAGCGGCGACAGAATAATTCCCAACACCGAAATGACCGCGAGAATAATGGAAAGAAGGGTAATCGCGTTATAAGCCAGTTCGAGAGCTTGTTCTTTTGTTTTCTTCTCCAGATATTCGGTAAAGACAGGAACAAACGAAACCGTCAGCGATCCTTCACCCAGAAGGCGCCTGAGCATGTTGGGAATGCGGAAGGCGACCCAGAAGGCGTCCGTCATCCAGCTGGCGCCGAAAAATGCGGCAATGACCATATCGCGTGCCAGTCCGAAAACGCGGCTGACCATGGTGGCGGCGCCGACAATGCCGGCCGCTTTAGCGACCCGAGAATTTTCCGAATGGCTTGTCTTGGTCATAAAAAAAGGACTTTTGTTTTATTTTTTTTAAATATTTTCTAAAAGACTTTTTTGTTCGGCGATTTTATTTTCCTGTACGAAATTTTTTATCTTCAATGCCAAATCCGTTTTGCCGATGTTTTTGACCAGAACGGTTTTTTTTCTCGATTTCGCGCCGGCGGAAATTTCCATCTGGCTTTTTTTCAGTCCCAGTTCCCCGGCCAGCAATTTGATGCAGGCCTCATTGGCCGCACCCTTCACGGGGGGCGCGGTCACCCTGACTTTAAAAGCACCGTCCTGAATACAAACGATTTCCGCACGGGAAGCGTGCGGAATCACGTGAATGTCGAAGGTCAGACCTTTTTTCGATTCTTTCAGATTGAGCATAATGTTTTTAAGACAATCGCTTGCCGAACAATATTACAGCCGCTGCGCGGCTTGTATTAATACTTCCACCAGAAAATATTTCAGAAACATAATGATCAGTAAAACAATAATGGGCGAAAAATCCAGCCCGATATTGCGCATGGGAATCATTCTTCTAATCGGCGCCAGAACAGGTTCCGTGATGCGATGCAGGATAATGACGATCTGATTATAGGGATCCGGATTGACCCAGGATATCAGCGCGCGAAAGATAATAATCCACATATAAACCGTTAAAACAATATCGGTGACCTTGGCCACTGCGATAATAAAATTACTCAAAATAAACATGGCATGTCTCCTGTATCATATTTTTTCAACGGATTCGAAGCCGGGCAAACGGACTCGGCAAATTGATCCAGGCCGTTATTAAATTCCGAAGGTTTTTCCAGCATCACCGTATGGCCGGCGCCTTCAACGATTGCCAGCTTCGCCCCGACGATCTGTTGGGCAAGCGCGCGCGATAAATCGGGCGGCGTCATTTTGTCTTCCGCGCCGCAAACGATTAATGCGGGCACGTTGATTTTGTCCGCGTCCTGAGACAAGTCCAGCTCGTTGCATGCCAGCAGATCACCGTATAAAGTCTCCACGCGGGAAAGGGCAAGGCTCTTGCGCAAAGGGTCGGATAATTTTTCGCGGTTTGCCCTGGCGAGCGAAAATTTGCAGATCACGTCGATGATCTCGGCGGGTATTTCCGGCGGATTGGTTTGCAGGTAGTCCAGAAAAAAAGCATTCACCGGCATCTTCATTCCCGTGCCGATGCAGACAATACCGGCGGTATCTGAGGGATAACGCAGCGCAAAGTCAAGCGCGATCGCCGCGCCCATCGAATGTCCCACCAGCACCGGGTCTTTCAGATCAAATGCCGGAAGAATTTTTTTCATCCACTCACGGTAGTGTTGAACATGACGTTCGCCATTGCCTTCTGAATGGCCGTGCCCCGGAAGATTGACGGCAACGATGTTATAGCGTTTGTGCAGCCGACCGTACTGATGAGACCAGATACTGTGGTTGCCGCCGGAGCCGTGAATAAAAACCAGATTATTTTTTCGTGAGTCAAATGCCCCGGTATTTACCCAGCAGGATATCTTTGTTGATCCGATATTAAGATATTTAAGCATGTCGATAAACCTTTCGTCGATTAAGTATCACAAAAACAAAATCGAATGCAACGGGATAATCACGGGCATGCTGCCCTCCGCTTCGCGGGATAATTCGACCTGCAAGCTTCAGTACCCTCCGTTTCTGAAGTTTGGGTCTCATTATAAACCGCTTGACCTGATCAGCTTAAGCAGGATAATGAAAACAATATGAATGTATGGAGGGATTCAGCGTATGTTTAAGGATAAAAAAGCGGTCATCATCGGTGGCGGTAAAATGGGCGGCATCATTGCCCGGGGGTTGATCACGCAGAAAATTGTTCCCGCCATCAATATTGTCGTGACGGATCTTGACGCCGCCAGACTTAAATTGCTCAAATCATCGCTTAAGGTAAAGACATCGTCCGATAATAAAAAAGCCGCCCACGACGGACAGATCATCATTCTTGCCGTCAAACCGCAGAATATGACCGCTACCCTTGAGGAAATCAAATCCTCCGTTGATAAGTCAAAGGTGGTCATTTCCATTGCCGCCGGCATCACGACAAAGTTTATCGAGACCCGTTTGGGCCGAGGGGTTCGTGTGGTCAGGGTGATGCCCAACACGCCGGCGCTTGTCGGCGAGGGAGCCGCGGCCGTGGCTGCCGGACGCAATGCCAAGGCCGGTGACGTTAAGATCACGCGCGCTATCTTCAATGCCGTGGGTGTCAGCGTGGAAGTGCAGGAGAATCTGATGGACGCGGTTACGGGCTTGAGCGGCAGTGGCCCCGCCTATTTTTTCCTGATGATCGAAGCGCTGATTGAAGCCGGGGTCAAAAACGGATTGTCAAGGGATCTGGCGAAAAAACTGGCGACGCAAACCATGCTGGGAGCCGCGCGTTTGTGTATCGAAAGCGACAAAGAACCGGCAGAGCTCAGAGCAATGGTGACATCGCCCAACGGCACGACATTTGCCGGTTTGCAGGTGATGGAAAAGAAGAAAATACGCAATATCATCATTGCCGCCGTTGCAGCAGCGACCAACCGCTCCAAGGAACTGGCTAAAGGAAAATAACCTCCACAGACTCGTTATTCATTGTCTTTTGTTGTTTCGGCAATATTATTTTCCGGGATTTCACTCTTGCCGGGAACCACTTCTTCTTTATTCTCCGCCGGTTGAATGATCAGCAGATTTGATAAATTTTCTTCGGCGGCAACCGCGGAAACAGTGTCCGGCGAAACAGTGTCTGTCGTCGGTCCCGCCGGTTTTCTTCTCTTATGACGCGGTCTTCGCCGTCCTCTTTTCCTGACGGACTTTTCCCCGTCGGGCGCAGATTTTTCTTCGTCAGCGGTCGTCGGAGTTTCTTCCCCTTTTGCCTCAACAGCTTCCTGCGGGGGGTCGTGGCTTTCGATGTGTTCTTTTACGATCTGTTGAATTTCCACCCTATCCCAGGGTATTTCAGAACTTCCGCAGATACTCAAAGCCACATCAAATGACGATTCCAGATCCAGCAGCTCGCTTCTCTTGCGATTGAGCAGATAATCGGCGATTTCATGAGGCAGCGTTATCTTTAATTCGGAACAAGTTCCCTTCACGGCCTCGGATTCGACTTTCCGGTACGCGCCCAGCGCCGCATATTCCAGTGATGGACGCAGGCCGCTGCCTTTACAGTAAGGACATTTTGTGTAACTTATTTCCTGAATAGTGGATTGCTTCTTCTGCCTTGATAATTCCAGAATGCCAAACTTAGAAATTCGGGAAAGCTGGATCCTGGCTTTGTCGATGCTTAACGCTTTTTTGAAGCATTTTTCCACCTCAGCGATGTGTTTTTTATCCATCATGTCGATAAAATCGATGGCAATCAATCCCCCCAGATCCCTCAGTCTCAATTGACGGGCAATTTCCTCCCCCGCCTCGATGTTGGTTTTAAAAGCCGTCTCTTCAATATTTTTCTTATTGGAGCCGCGGCCGGAATTGACATCGATCGTTATCATCGCTTCCGTCGGGTTGATGACAATGTGTCCGCCCGATTTCAGTTCCACGCGTTCCTGATAAATGACGCGGATCTGCTCTTCAAGATTGTAACTGTCGAAAAGAGGGATCTTCTCCTTGTAATGCCTGAGCATTTTGATGTAACGGGGAGAAATCGCCCTCAAATAGGCGCGCATTTTGCGGAATGTTTCCAGATCATCGACGAGAATTTCTTCAATTTCCGAAGTCAGGTAGTCGCGGATACTGCGCACGCCGAAGTCCGTTTCCTGATAAATCAGGGAGGTTTTGTTGATGCTTTTTGCCTTTTTATTGATTTCTTTCCAAAGGCGCACCAGATGCTGGTAGTCGCGGGCGATTTCCTGCTTCGTCCGATTGTAGCCCGCCGTCCGGACGATAAATCCCATCGTCTCCGGAATTTTAATCTGCTTCATGAGATTTTTTATTTTCTGGCGGTCTTCTTCATCTTCCACTTTGCGGGAGATGCCGCTGCCGGGCTTATTGGGAAGCAAGACCAGATATCTGCCGGGCAGGGAGATATGGGAGGTCAGCAGCGCTCCCTTGTTGCCGATGGCTTCCCGGACGGCCTGAACAATGATTTCCTGTCCGACTTTTAAAACCGGTTTGCCGTTGGATTGTCCGTTTTCCGGCGCTGTGAAGTATTCGGGATTGACGTCCTTGAGCGGAAGAAAACCGTCTTTGCTGCCGCCGTAATCAACGAAGGCCGCCTGCAGGCCGCGTTCAACTTTCAGAACCTTGCCTTTGTAAATATTTCCGGTGATGGGTTCTTTGGTAGGCATTTCGATGTTAAAATCAACCAGAATGCCCTTTTCGTTAACCGTAGCCATTCGTCTCTGTTCTTTATGAACAGCATTAACGAGCATAATATGTTTCATAGAGGTCCTTTTCGGCGGCTGATATTTTTTCGCACGCACCCGCGCTCCGGCAGACGTTTTATGTGTCTTTCGGTTAAAAATACCGCTCAACCTTTTATATTTACAGAAAGGCGCTAATGTCGCCTTTTCCTTTTCTTATAATTTCTATATTATCATCAACCAGACTGATCACGCTTGAGGGTTGCGGCAGAATAATACCGCCGTCAATAATTAAATCAACCGTCTTTCCGAAATACTCCTTGATCACGGAAGGATCGCCCAGTGTTTCGCCCTTGTCCGTTTTCACGCTGGTGCTGATAATCGGTTGGCCGAGTTCCCTGACCAGCGACAGACAAATCTGATTGTCAGGTACTCTTATACCCGTTGTTGACCGTTTAGGCAAAATAATTTTTGGCACCAGTCGCGACGCCTCCAGAATGAAAGTATAAGCTCCCGGCAAAAGCCTCTTCATGGTTTTATACGCGTAGTCGGTCACCTTGGCGTATTCGCTGATATGTTTCAGATCAGAGCAGACAAAACTCAGCGGCTGCTTTCTGTTTCTTCGTTTCAATTCGTAAATTTTCTCGATCCCTTTTTTATTGGACAAATCACACCCCAGACCATAAACCGTATCGGTGGGATAAATGATGATCCCGCCGTCGCGCAGAATATCGGCGGCCTTCTTAATGAGGCGCATTTGCGGATTCTGGCCGTTGATGGAAAAAAGCATTCTCGATCCTTCCCTTTTTAACCTTGCAGAAACTCATATACCAAAAACAGTTCTTGTGCAACGGGAGCTTCGGAGGAGGATAGCAATGCGTTATCTATTATCATCACCCCTTTCATTGAAAGCATAACGACGCGGCCGACAAAGTTAGTCGCAGAAGGCGACAGGTTTATCTTATGTTGAGATTTTCTTCCTTGCTCAACTTGTACTGAATACTGTCCACCAGCGCCTGCCAGCTGGCCTCGATAATATTTTCAGAGACGCCGATGGTGCTCCAGACTTCTTCCCCGTCCGTTGAATCCAGCAGGACACGGACGCCCGCGGCGGTGCCTTCCGAACCTTCCAGCGTGCGCACCTTGAAATCAACCAGATGCATATTTTTGATTTGCGGATAAAATTTTGTCAGCGCCTTGCGCAGGGCGTGGTCCAGAGCGTTGACCGGACCGTTGCCTTCCGCCGCTGTCAGCTCCTCTTCACCGGCCACCGATATCTTAATCGTTGCCTGGGACAGACACGGGTTTTTTTCCGTGCGCGACGTGATCACACTGAAGGTTTCCAGATTGAAGGGTTCGGCAAATTCGCCGATGGCCTTCTTCATCAGCAAAGAAAGAGAACCGTCGGCGGCATCAAACTGAAATCCGCGGTCTTCCATGAGCTTGACTTCATGCACGATCTTTTTACTGACAGCATCATTTTTCGCCAGATCAATGCCCAACTCTTTCGCTTTATATTCCACGTTACTTTTTCCCGACAGGTCGGAAACCAGCACGCGCCGGCTATTGCCGACCAGTTCCGGAGGGATGTGTTCATAGGCGACGGAATTTTTCACCACGGCGCTGACATGCACGCCGCCTTTGTGTGCGAACGCGCTGCGTCCGACAAACGGCCGGGAATTCAGCGGCGGAATGTTGGCCACATCACTGATAAAATGAGAGAGATTGGCCAGCTGCCGGATGGATTCCGGCGGCAGACATTTTTTTCCCATCTTTAATTGCAAATTGGCAATTAAAGAAATCAGATCGGCGTTGCCGCATCTTTCACCGTAACCGTTGACGGTTCCCTGAACCATCACCACGCCTTTCTGGACAGCGGCAATGGAATTCGCCACAGCCAGCCCGCCGTCATTGTGCGAGTGAATCGCCAGCTTTTCCAAAGGGATATGGGAAGAAATTCTTTTCACAAAGGTACAGATTTCATGGGGAAGGGAGCCGCCGTTGGTATCGCACAGCACGATAAAATCGGCTCCGGCGGCCAACGCCGTTTTCACGACGTTGGTCGTGTAACGGGCATTATTTTTATACCCGTCGAAAAAATGTTCGGCATCAAAAAAAACTTCTTTGCCCATGGATTTCAGATATTCAATGGAATCCGCGATCATCGCCAGGTTTTCGCTCAGGTCTGTTTTTAAAATATCGGTAACGTGCAGATCCCAGGATTTGCCGACGATGGCAGCCGCGGGCGTTCCCGCCTTGATCAGTGCTTTTAAATTCGGGCAGCTTTCCGTTTTGGTTTTGGCGCGGCGCGTACTGCCGAAGGCGGTCAGGCGCGAATTCTTAAATTTTATGCTTTTCGCCATTTCAAAAAAACGCATATCCTTGGGATTGGAACCCGGCCAGCCGCCTTCAATGTAGTGAAAGTGAACATCATCAAGGCGCTGGGCGATGCGCAGTTTTTCCTCCGCGGAAAAATTCGTCTGCTCACCCTGCGTGCCGTCGCGTAAAGTTGTGTCGTAAACCAGTACTTTGTTTTTCATTTGCCCTTTTCTCCTTAAAAAAAATCCGCTGCCGGGATTGCCTGGCAGCGGATTCTGATTTCGTTTCTTGAGAGTTGATACTACACCGCGGCCCGGCCCCCTATGCAGAAGCTAATTATAATGTTGATAATAATGATGGCGCGAATGTCTTTTTTCATCTTCTTGTTAGCAGTGCCAAATTTTGTTGAATCATAATTATTTGCATAGGTTTTGTCAACAGAAATGTTTTTATGCTGTTTTATTCAAACCCGATTTTTCCAGGCCGGAGAAGACAATCGTTTTTTCCCGCCAGTGAAAACCGATGGCGGAAATGTTGATGCGATTGAGTTCTTTGGCGTAAATATCTTTGATATCCACAGGCAGAACAGCCACCGGCAGCGGGTTGACAGCGGCCGCGGATGTCTGCATGAGTAATTTGCCGGCGGCAGCCATGACGCTTTTTTCTTTGGCAGCGGTGACAATTTCGAAAATATGAGAAATTCTGTTTCCCGATGCATCTACGGCGAAAAGTTCGCTTTCCGTATCATTGCCGATCTTTATTTTCAGCCGCTGCAGATGGGCGGCAAGTTTGCTGACAACGAGATCGTGATCGCAGGCGTCAACGATTTCATCTTCCGGCAGAGGTTTCTCGCTTCCGATCAGGTCTTCCCGAAAACTGATTTCCGCAAAATCCATTTCCGTCTGCGCCGATTCGGCAGCGGACAATTTCATCATCTCTACTTTTTTGACGAACAGAGCCGTCTGCGAAGCAAAACGCTCTGATTTGAGATTGCCGATCACAGCCACTTCGCTCAGGTTGTCACCATCTTCCATGAAGGACCAGACACCGCGGTAGTTTTGTTCGAACAGCGATTTGCCGACACCTTTCCTCCCGCCGCCGATCTTCCCGCGGTGAATGACAAAAATATTGCCCCAGGCATCTTCCGCAAAAGCGCCTCCGGTTTTCCGGTCGATCTGCACCCAGGGGAAATTGATTTCGGAGGCGATGGAAAGAACGCCGGGGGTTCCGGGTTTGCCGATGCCGAAGGCGTTCCAGTAGCGCACGTCTCTGACGGCTTGAGAAAATTTCCAGATGCCCAGTTCTTCGCACCAAAGGACCTTGGCGGAAAAACTTGCACCCTGGTGCCCGAGTTTGACCTTGATGGTTTCATCGACAAAGGGCTTAAACCTTTTATGGAATTGTCCGGCATATTTTTTTATTGCCTTTTGATCTGCTACGACCTTGAGCATACTTAAATTTCCTGAATCCTGATGGTCACAAAATATTCCTCACCGTTGTTCGGAATGACATCCTGCATTGTTTCATCAATCCTATATGAGAACGCTTTACTAATCCAGCCGTTTTTTGGAACGGCTGATGGCGCCGGTAAAAACAACCGCCCCCAGGATGGTCAGCGCGAGGTATTGCGGCCAGAGCACATCAAATCCAACGCCTTTCAGGAAAATATCCCGGATGATGACCAGAAAAAATCGCAACGGATTGAGATAGGTGAGCCACTGCACCACTTCGGGCATATTGGAAATGGGAAATACAAAACCGCTAAGCATGAAAAACGGCACCACAAAGAAGAAAGCTGTCATCATGGCCTGCTGTTTGGTCGAGGATATGGTCGAGATGAAAAGTCCGATGCCCAGCGTGCTCAACAGGAATAAACAGGCGGCCAGTAAAAGCAGCAAAAAACTTCCTTTAAAGGGGATTTCAAACCAGTAAACGGCAACAGCGGTGACGGCAAATAATTGCAAAAGTGCAATGATCGTATAGGGAATGGTTTTGCCGATAATGAACTCATAGGATTTCAAGGGGGTTACAATAAGCTGTTCCATGGTGCCATCTTCCTTTTCCCGGATGATGGCGATCGAGGTAAAAATGAAACTCGTCAGCATGATCAGAAAAGCCACGATACCGGGAACAAAAAAGTACTGACTGTCAAGATTGGGATTGTACCAGGTCCGGATGCGCGCATCGACCCTGCCGTAACTCATATGCATGGGATAAAGCCGGCGCAATTCTTCACGGTTGAATCTATCCAAAACCGACGCGACATAAGCCAACCGGACGGCCGTCATGTTGCTCATGGAGCCGTCAACAAGAATCTGGATGGGCGCTGTTTGTCCCGCTCTGACCACGGCCGCGAAATCCTGGCTGATCTTGATGCCGACATCAATTTTTTTTCTGAGTAATAGTTCCGACATCTGACTTCCACGGGTCACATTCTGCGTCACGTGGAAGATTTTACTGCCTTCGAAACTGTCGATGAGCGATCGGCTCTCGTAGGTCTTGGAATAATCCAGCACCGCCATCCGGACATTGCGGATATCGTAATTAACAACGTAACCGAAAACCAGCATCATGATGAAGGGGAAGATCATCATCAGCGCGCGATTGCGTTTATCGCTGAAGAGCTGAATGAATTCTTTGCGCACCAGTTCTCTGACTCTCAGCCAGCTCATAGACCTTCCTTTTTCAGCATTCTGTAATTAAAAAAAGTCAGGATGATGAACATCACCAGCAAAACCAGCATGCTTGGCCACAAGTAAGCAAATCCGAGATTGCGCAGATAAATTCCCGATAAAATGTCGATAAAATATCGCGCCGGGATGACCAGTGTTATCATCTGTATCGCTGTCGGCATGTTGATAATCGGAAAAACAAAATCGGAAAGAAGAAACGACGGCAGATAAGTTGCCATGATCGCTATCTGGTTGGCCAGCAGTTGCGACTTGGTCACGCTGGAAATCAAAAGCCCGAGGGATAAAGCGATGCCTAAATAAAGAGAAGAGGAGAGCATCATCAGCCAGAAACTTCCTTTCATTACGATCCCAAACAGCAGCTGGCTCAATAGAATCGCAATCAGCACATCGGTCAGCCCGATGAGGAAATAGGGCAACGCTTTGCCCAATAGTAATTCTCCGGCCTTGACCGGCAGAGATTTAATGGTTTCCATCGTACCGTTTTCATATTCGCGCGCGATGACCAGGGACGTCAGCAGCGCGCCGACGATCATGATGATCACCGCAATAATTCCCGGAATAATGAAATTGCGGCTTTCCATATCTTCGTTGAACCAGATGCGGATTCGTCCGTCCACGGGCGGATTGATCCTTTCCTGCCCCTGCCGGTTGAGAAATTGAATCAGGAGTTTCTGATTATATTGTTCGACAAAGGCGGTGATATAGCCCCGCACAATGTTGCCGAAGGTCGGTTCGCTGCCGTCGATAATAATCTGCAACGGCGTTTCCCGATCGGCGCCGATGCTTTTTTTGAAATCCGGCGGGATCACAATGGCCAGCTTGGCGCGGTCCTGATCCAGATAATGAATCGCGTCTTTTGTTGAAGGCAGTATTCCCGCGACGTGAAAATACGAAGAAGCGTCAAGCCTGCGGATGAAATCCCGGCTGAGGTCGCTACGGTCGTAATCAATGAAGACCGTTTCTACATTGTCCACATCAAGGCTCAGCGCGTAACCGAACAGAATAATCAGCAACAGCGGGATGGCGAAGGCCAGATAGAGACTGCGATAATCACGAATCAGGTGATAAAATTCCTTGCGGATGATGGCTTTGAGTCTGGTGAATTTCACGTCTCGTCTCTCTTCATGATTGTTATAAATGCGTCGGTCAGATCGGCGTCCTTCATGCCCGGACAGGCTCCGGCAATAATTTC
>CAZIJZ010000027.1:23733-35674 GCA_964539765.1 uncultured Smithella sp. | reverse complement strand
TTGGCTGGACACTTTTGAAATAACAATTGACATGTAAAAGTGGTTTTCTTATACTTATCTTATTATTGTATTAATGGTTTAAAAAATAATGTAATTTTTAAAACCTCTGTTCTTAAAGCGATCGACTTTGGGGAGGCTTAAAAATGAGATTTTTTGTATCCTTGCTTTCGATTCTTCTGATTCCCTTCTCTGTTCTGGCTGCGGAACAACCGATCGGCAGTGTAAAAACACTCAACGGTGACGCTTATATTGTACGGGTCCATGACAAATTCCCCGCCAAAATCGGGATGCCCGTGTTTCAGCAGGATGTAGTGCAAACGGCCAAATCCGGTGCCATCGGCATTATTTTCCGGGATGATTCCATTATTTCCGTCGGACCGGACAGCTCGCTGGATTTGAAGAAATATGTTTTTGAACCCCAGAATAGAAATTTCTCAATTTTCCTGAAAATGATCAAAGGAACCTTTGTATATATTTCCGGTAAAATCGGCAAACTCGCTCCGGATTCCATTCAACTGGAAACGCCTTCCAGCATTATCGGTGTGCGTGGAACCAAAATCCTGCTTGAGGTGATGGAATAAAACATCTGATTTTTAAAGGACAAAAGGAATGATGAAAAAAATTTCATTGGTATTTTTGTTTTTTGTGATTTGTACCGGTTGCAGCACACATCGAACCACCGTAGTTCTTGTTCCTGATCCATACGGACATGTCGGAGAAGTAACGGTTCAAACCGAGGGCGGTCAGAACATTCTGTCTGAATCCGGTAAGGCTATTATAGTGAAAAACAAAAAAACCGCACCGCCACCCGCCATTTTATATGACGAACAAAGAATCCGTCCTGTTTTTGGAGGCGCTCTGGACGTCGAACCGCCTGTGCCGCAAAAATTCATTCTGTATTTCGGCAGCGACAGTGCGGATCTGCTTCCGGATTCACAAAACCTGATCCCCGAAATCGTGGACAGCATACGCAAACGGCATTCTTTCGATGTCAGCGTCAACGGCCACAGCGACAATGTTGGTTCTGATGAATACAACCTTGAACTTTCCTTAAAAAGAACCACGCACATCAAAGATATGCTGATCAAGGCCGGTATTTCAGAAACATACATCAACACCGCCTCTCACGGCGAAGGAGATCCTCTCGTCCCGACTGAAGAAGGCGTCCCTGAACCGCGTAACCGACGAGTGGAAATCATTGTCCGATAAATACCGGAATGAAAAGCTGCCATGACCAACAGGATATCTACCCCACGGTATGAAAAATTCAAATTCTCGATTCAGTGCCGATAGTCTTAAGCTTTTTATCTGCGGTGCTTTCATTACTCTTCTTTTGGCCGTCTTTGCCGTTTTTACTCCTTCTTTTTTGCATCGTGCCAGCAATAAAGCCTACGACCTGATGATGCAGGCGCTTCCGCTCCAGCAGGAAAGCGGCAATCCTGCGATTGTCGGTATTGATGACCGCAGTATGAACGAATACGGACAGTGGCCCTGGCCGCGGTATATACTGGCCCGGCTCTTAAAAAATATCGGTGATCAGGGAGCATCCGCGATCGCTCTTGATATCATCCTTCCAGAGCACGATCGAACCTCTCTATCGGTTGTTTTCAAGGAAATGAATAAAGAATGGGGAGAGAAATTTCCGTACAAACCTCCGGGCGGGGTGCAACACGAAAACGATCAGGTTCTGGCGGAGGTTCTGAGGAACACACGGGTGGTCCTCGCCAATCAATTCAAATTCAATGATGAACGTTCTTCATTCGACTCTTATCTTCATCCCTTGAAATATTCCATCCAGGAGAAGAAACCGCAGAAAAAGCACCGGATCCTGTCTGCCCGCAGCGTCATCCACAGTTTGCCTCTTTTGACGAACGCCGCCGGCGCTTCCGGTTTCGTCAATTCTCTGACGGACAGTGATGGTGTTGTGCGCAGAGTGCCGCTGGTCATCGATTATAACGGTACGCTCTATCCATCGCTGACGCTGGCGACGATGATTGCAGCATACGGCAACGATCAGGTCATGATTGAAAACAGCGAGGATGGCGTTTTTATTGATTGGAACAACAGAAGAATACCTCTGGACAGTCATGGATACTTCCTCGTTCCATATCTTTCCAAAGACAATGCTTTTTCATATGTATCTGCGGCTGATATTTTATCGGAACGCATCAGGCCGGACACGTTGAAAGGAAGGATCGTTTTTGTGGGAGTCAATGCATCCGGTATGGGGGATGGACATTTATCTCCCCTGAACAAAATGATTCACGGCACGGAAATTCATGCGAGCATTGTCAACAGCATTATCAACGGTCATTTTTTACGACGTCCGTCCTGGGCCCCGGGAGCGGAACTCGTTTTGATGGTGGTCGCCGGCCTTCTCTCTTCTATCGCTCTGGCCGCAGGCGGCGCTCTCTGGTCGCTGCTTTTTACCTTGATGGCGGGATTGGCAACAGGAGCAATGTTTTACTGGCTTTTTTCGACGCAGGGAATTTTTCTTTCTCCGGTAATGCCTTTAACCGCCCTGCTGGTCAATTTTTCGGTATTAAACACTCTCAAATACGGTCTGGAAGAAATCAAACTACGCAAGCGTAACGAGGAACTCATTCAATCGCAGGATGTGGCCATTCTCAGCATGAGCGCCATGACGGAAACGCGCAACGAAGAAACCGGTCACCATATTTTAAGAACCCAGCGATATGTCAAGGTTCTGGCGCAACGCCTTCGGAAACAGGCCAAATATAAAAATATTCTCAGTGATCAAGCGATTGAACTGTTATACAAATCCGCCCCTCTTCACGATATCGGCAAGGTGGGCATTCCCGACCGGATTCTGCTGAAACCGGACAGGCTCTCCCCCGAAGAATTTGAACGGATGAAAACCCATACGGTGATGGGAGGACAAATTATTCAGAAAGCCGGAACAATGCTCGGCAGCAGCGTGGACTTCCCCTATTTAAAATATGCTTATGAACTGGCCATATCCCATCACGAAAAATGGAACGGTAGCGGTTATCCGTGCGGCCTCGCCGGAGAAGCCATTCCCTTAGCGGGACGAATCATGGCCTTGGCGGATGTTTATGATGCCTTGATTACCCGTCGAGTCTACAAACCGCCGTTTCCACAGGAAATCGCCTATACAACTATTCTGGAAGGAAGAGGAAAACATTTCGATCCGGATGTTGTGGATGCCTTCATTGAAGAACAGCAGACCTTTCTGAACATCACTCGTGAATTTGCCGACAAAGCATAAATAAAATTTTTTAAAAATTATTGACCGCACGCTGTTTTTTCTTGAAAATTCCGTGGCATATTGCTAGTTCATAGGAACTAACTTTCCAAAGGAATCTGATTGATGCCGGCAATGCGAACCTCTTCAACGGAACTTTTTCAGGCTTGCGCAACTATTTTCGGACCGGAAATAAAAATATCCTATGATTTCCTGAAATATCTCCAACTGGTAGGCATCAAAACGGCTTATCGTAAAAAAGCTTTCGCCACGCACCCCGATAGAGCAACGGTTCTCGGTGCTGTTGCCGGAGATCTGAATGCTGAATTCATCAATGTGCAGCAGGCTTATGAAATGCTGCTGTCGTTTGTGGAAACAAAAAACATTCAGCAGGAAAGCTCAGCACGCTACAACGGATATACAACAGAGCAACGCGGCTCGTGCCAGAATCATCGTCATTACAACAGGGAGCAAACGCATTCCCGGCACAACCCGAAATCCAAAAAACATCACGACCATTTCTATACCGGAATTTTCCCCAGGGGAAACCTGATGCTCGGCCAGTTTTTATACTACTCCGGGTTAATCTCATGGCGGACACTCATTGAGGCCATTTGCTGGCAACGCCGTCAGCGTCCGCTGATCGGACAGATCGCCGTATCATGGCGGTTGATTTCCTATCCGGATGTTTTAGGCATATTAAAAGTGAGAAAATTCGATGAAAAATTCGGCGAATGCGCCCTGCGCATCGGGTATATTTCCTGTTATGAGTTATTCGCCCTGATTGGAAAACAGAAAAAGATGCAACGCCCTCTTGGAGAATACTTCATTGAAAGCGGTCTGCTTTCCAACGAGGATTTACTCAACATCATCCGGAAGCAGCAACTTCACAATATAACCGGTTGAAAGCCTCTTTTTTTCTGCAAAACTTATCTTATTAAATTCACTTATAATATTTATGATAAAAATTATTGAAGAAAATTTATTGACATAAAAGGTCAATCACATTATATTTACGAGCGCTTGCCGGATGGCTCGCAGTGATAATCTGGTCTTAAGACGCTTTTTGAAATACCATGCTGGGGAATCGTTCAACGGTAGGACACCGGACTCTGACTCCGTTTATTAAGGTTCGAATCCTTATTCCCCAGCCAATTCCAATCAAAATTCATTCTTCATTTTTCCCAACAGCCTTTTATACAATCACGGTTCCCCGGTTCATCATCATTAGACATTCATCATCCATCCACGCATGCATGCATGAATTATTCAATCATAACGGATTCAGGGGAATATGGAATTTTATTCGGCAAGAAACTTCAATAAGGATAAAAAAAGCCAGAGGCTGATAAAAAGCCTCTGGCTTCATGGATGTCCATTACGACAATTTCAATTAGAACATGTATCTCAGACCCGCGTATACATTATGGGTGGAGAATTCAGGATCGGTATTTCCAAATCCGAAATCATCAACTGTATCCATGTAGCGATATTTCAAATCGAACGCAAGATCTTTGGTGATTGCATAGGCAACACCGGCGCCAACCTGATAGGCAAAAGCTGTGTCGTCCACATGCGCAACTCTGTTAATGTCGCCGTCAACCTTCGCCACACCGATACCGGCGCTGAGGAAAGGGGTAAAACCGCCCTTGGTGAAGAAATCGTAATAACCGTTGATCAGGAAAGAATAAGCTTTTATATCACCCGATGTTCTGCGGCAGCCTTTTGCGCATTCATCAACATCATTCTTCTGATAACCGACTTCACCTTCAACTCTGTATTTGCCCATTTTGTAACCGGCGGCAACACCAAGCGCATAGCCCGTATCGGTGTCTATAACGGGATTCACATCGCTATCGGTCAGGAAAGCTGCTCCACCCATAACGCTGACATAAGGACCGTTTACTGCTTTAGCCTTTTTAACTTTGGCCGGTTTCTGTTTGGCCGGCGCAGCATCACTGGCGAGAGAAAGACCGGGAATCATCATCAACATCATAAAACCTACTAAAATTGCAAAAATCTTTTTCATAATCATCTCCTTGTTAAATTTGATTTTTTGACTTAACCGTGTTTCCTTTTTAAGGGAACCTTAACAAAACAACCTCTTCATTATTGTAATAAATAAGAAATTTGGTCCTATATGTCAAGAAAATTCTAGTTTAAAAATTCAAGCCGGGGAAATTTATTCTTTTACAAAGACGTAAACCGTTTCAATCACTGATTAATTTCTCCAATTCAAAAAATAAACGGTTGAAAAATAAAAAAAATGGTATTGAAAAGTATCTGCAAAAATAGTTAATAATTTTTAAAAGTTCTGCATTTGACATTTTTATTTTTGCGGTAGCTGCATGCCTTTGCTCAACGGGAAATAGAGCAGCAATACCAGTGCTGACAGAACCACCCCTACGGCAAATAGTCCCGTATAACCAATACTTTCTGCAATATACCCCGAAAAAAAACTTCCCGGGGACTTGCCAAAAACTTCCACAGCTGCCAGCACCGTATAATGTGTGGCACCGATCCTCTTATCCACGTGAGACATCATATACGCAAAAAGCGCTGTGGTGATCATGCCGCCAAAAAAATGCTCAGCCACGGTCACAAACACCACCTGTCCCGTGGTGGGTGCCACGGTGGAAAGCCAGAGCTCGCCAATCAGGGGGATCAACCTTAATGTCGCGGCAATGAAAAGAGCACGCACAATTGGAAGACGAACCGCAAGCAGTCCGCCGGCGACCGATCCGATCAGCGAAGCAATCATTCCCCAGGTGCCAACCCACAAACCGATCTGTTGCGCTGTAAAGCCGTTGTCCACCAGAAAGGGTTTAAACATCGGATCGATCATCGCCTCCCCGATCTTGTACGTGGCGATAAAAAGCAGGAAGAAGCCTGCTCCGGGAGATCGCAGAGCGTTGAAAACAGTTTCGATAAATTCGGATAATTTCGGCGGTGCTTGAACGGCTGCACTTCCGGGAGGTTCAATCTCTCTGTAGCGCAGAACAAGAACCAAAGGCAGGATCGCCAGAATCGCCATGGTTAAAAAAAGTCCTTCCCAGCCGGTATGCGCGCTTAACCATACCAGGATGCCGCCACCCAGCACCATGCCCGCCTTATAGCCGGCAACCTGCGCGGCATTGCCGGGGCCCAGTTCATTCTCTCCAAGAATGTCAACAGCCAATCCATCCACGGCGATGTCCTGCGTCGCCGCGCAAAGATTCATCAGAAAAATGCACACAAGCAGTGACACCGTGGAACCGGATGCGGCGACGGGAACGGTTGCGAGAATCGTCAGGACCATCATGGCCTGCAGAGGAATAATCCAGGAACGGCGTTTACCGATCCGCACGGACCAGTAGCGATCTATCAGAGGCGCCCAGAGGGGTTTGAAAAACCAGGGCAAGGCAAGCGCTCCGGCAAATCCGATAGCGGCAAGCGAAACACCTCTTTCACGAAGAAGAACCGGAAGCGCAGTCGCCTGAAAGCCGAAAGGAAGTCCTTGTGAAAGATAGAGCATGAACAGAAGTGCCGTCTTGCTGCTTGTTTTCATGTGCGCTCTCTAGATATATACATTGCCACGGTATTGCCGTTCAATCCGGCAGAGGAATTGTTTTCGTTCGGTGTTTATTTAGCACCGGCAATCTTGGCCCAGGAATCTCTCAGCGGCACGACACGGTTGAAAACCGGCTTGACGGCTGTCGAATCTTTTTCATCCACGCAAAAATATCCGAGTCTTTCAAACTGAAAGCGGCTGCCCGGAGCGGCGTCTTTGAGACTTTGTTCGACGTAACAGCCGGTCAATATTTCCAGTGAATCCGGATTCAGATACTTGACGAAATCTTCTTCGCCGCCCGGATTTTCGATGCTGAATAACCGGTCGTACAGGCGCACTTCAGCAGGAACGCCCTGACTGGCTGACACCCAGTGAATAACGCCCGGCACTTTGCGTCCGTCCGCCGGCGGACCGTTGAGCGTTGCCGGATCGTAGGTGCAGTGAAGTTCCACAACCTTGCCCGTTTTCTCATCGCGAACCAGGCTTTCAAATTTAATGACGTAGGCATTTCTCAGACGGACCTCACGCCCCGGTCCGAGACGATGATATTTCTTCGGCGGATCTTCCAAGAAGTCGTCCTGCTCGATGTAAAGCACCCGGGAGAAGGAAACCTTCCTCATGCCCATCTCCGGCTTTTGCGGATGATTGGCGCACGCAAATTGTTCCACCTGATTTTCCGGATAGTTGTCGATAACAACACGCAGCGGCTTTAAAATACACATGGCCCTGGGCGCATGTTCATTGAGCTCTTCGCGAACACAATGCTCCAGCAAAGCCACGTCAATCAGGTTATCGTTTTTCGCCACGCCGATCTGGGCGCAGAAGTTCCGGATGGCCTCGGGCGTATAGCCGCGGCGGCGCATTCCTGAAACCGTGGGCATACGCGGATCATTCCAGCCGTTGACATATTTTTTTTCCACCAGTTCGATGAGACGTCGCTTGCTGAGCACCGTGTAGCTTAAGTTCAGACGGGCGAACTCGATCTGCCGCGGGCGCGAACCGGGAATAAGCCTCTCCACGATCCAGTCGTACAGCGGACGATTGTTTTCAAATTCCAGTGTACAGATGGAATAAACGATCCCTTCCAGCGCATCGGAAAGGCAATGAGCGAAATCGTACATCGGATAAATGACCCACGTGCTTCCCGTCCGGTAATGGGGCTCCCGTTTGATACGGTAAATGATCGGATCACGCATGACAATATTCGGCGAAGCCATGTCAATTTTCGCGCGTAATACATGAGCGCCGTCCGGAAATTCCCCCGCCCGCATGCGGCCGAATAAATCAAGATTTTCTTCCACCGAGCGGTTACGGTACGGACTTTCCTTGCCCGGTTCGGTGAATGTTCCACGATGCTCCCTGATTTCGTCCGGACTTAGAGAACAAACGTAGGCGTCGCCGGATTTGATGAGCTCAACAGCAAACTGGTAAATTTTTTCGAAATAATCGGACGCGTAAAAAAGACGGTCGTCCCAGTCAAATCCGAGCCAGCGGATATCGTTGATGATCGACTCAACGTACTCCATCGACTCTCCCGTCGGATCGGTGTCGTCGAGTCTTAAATTGCAGGTTCCCCGATACTGTCTGGCAATACCGAAGTTAAGGCACACGGACTTGGCATGTCCGATATGAATATAACCGTTCGGCTCCGGGGGGAAACGGGTGGCCACTTTTCCATTGTTTTTGTTGGTTTTCAAATCATCGTCGATGATGTCGCGGATAAAATCGGTTGGGGTTGAGGATGTTGCTTCTGTCATGAGCGTATACAATCTCCTTGCGTGTCATAAGAATGACGTGCTGAAACCTATATTATTTGTTGAAATATATCAAGGGGCGGAGCGTAAAAGTATCATCGTTGATTTCCACATCCCGACGGGAGTGTCTTCGCGCCGGGATGTGGAACATTGAGGAACGTTGGAAAGATTTTTCTCCGAATCCGATTGTTGAAATTAATGTTCGGCCGGTTCGATCCTGCCCTGTGCCATGATCTTCGTCAGTACCCAGGCCATGTTGTAAGCCACGCCCTGCATCCTGCCGCTGAAACTGCTCCACGCGCTGGTGAAGGGATTTCCGGAAAAACTGCTGATATTCACCACACCCGCATATAACTTCGCGCCGTCGGCGGCATTGGTAAATGTTATTTTGCAGACATAGTCGTCCGGCCTGTTCGTCCAGGCGTTCCAGTTCAAATTGATTTTTGTCACAGCGACTTCCGCGATGATACCTTGGGTTATTTTATCGGTGCTCTTCAGCATGGATATTTTCTTGCCGGTCATATTGGCTTCCTTCAGCAAGAGCGGAAAGGAATCGGCAAAAGCCTGCGGAACCTGATTCTTGTCGGCGTCCCAGTCCGTGTTATTCGTGTAACCGAGGTCTTTAGGATTGATAGCACTGTAATCGATGGGCAGAACGCTGAACTCCGTGCCGGCTTTAATCTGCTCGGAAGCCGCCTGCGGCTGCTCCACCGTGGTATAATAAACACCGGCGTTGGCCGGGGATGCACAAAGCAGCGTTAAAACAACAGCAAACACGTACGCGATTTTATAATAATTTTTCATTTTTATGATCTCCTTCTATCCGTATTTTATTTTTATTTTTTTGATGACAGTCAACGCAACGTCAGGATGATTTTTTATCAGTTATCCGTTCATTTTTCTATTTCTTTTTTCCCATCATTCCTGTTCAATGTTGAAAGTCTTTTCATTGACAACGACTCTAAACCTTAACCTTTCCGTCGGGCGATGCGTCAATTTAAATTGAGGATAAATTAATTTTTACTCCCCGTTAATATTTCATGCCGCGTACGTAAAACTTACAGATACCGCGGTCTTCAGATCATTGCGGGAAAATGCTTTTCGTTAATAAAAAAACAGTCGCGATTTACGCTTTAAAAGAGACATCTTCATGGCGTAATTTGTTATAGATGATTAATAACAGACACTTGCAGGAAGCATGAATTAATTGCTTGTTTTTAAAACGAATTTGTGAATGAGATTAATAAAACTAAAGTAAAATGGTAGGATTATTTATTTATGAAAGTCAAAACGCAGGAGCTTTTTAATTTTTATTCACACCTGGCTGGAATGATCGCCGCTGTTATCGGCACTATCTACCTGGCCATAGAGGCCAGTCATTCGGCATCCGCCCTTGTTACGGCGCTTATTTACGGCATTTCCGTTGTTTTTCTTTTTTCGGCAAGCGCACTGTACCATGCCTTCAAGAAGCAGGAAAATGAGCTGTCCTTCTGGAGAAGAATGGACAGACTGGCAATATTTTTCATGATTGCAGGAACCTTCACTCCGGTCTGTTATTTTTGCCTGGACGGCACGTACAGATGGGCAATGATTGCTTTTCAGTGGAGTCTTGTGGGCGTCGGCGTGATTTCACAGATTTTCTTCCCCAGGGCGCCACGGACTTTATATGCCCTTATCTATCTTTTCATGGGCTGGTCGGGTCTTTTCACCATCAAACAGGTATTGGCCAACCTGTCCGTATCGCAGACGGTTCTGCTGTTTGCCGGTGCCGGAGCCTTTACGATGGGAGGCATTATTTACGCCATTAAAAAACCGAAGTTGATTCCCGGAATTTTCAGTTTCCATGAACTCTTTCATATCATGGTTCTGATCGGCGGTGTGCTTCATTACGCCATGATTTACGGCGTTTATTCCCGCCTTGCCTAAATAATGAACACGGCACTGGATCCTCAAAAAACCGGCTCTGTGCTGGCCATGCTCCTGGCCGCCGAGTCGGAATTGTTTCTCAGAGAGTACGAAGAAAACTATTGTGCGGAAGAGAGCAAACCTCGGGATATCGGCATGCCGTTTTTCCTGCACTCGCCGGACTCCGATACCGGCGTTCTTCTGATTCACGGATTAATGGCCGCGCCGGAGGAAGTAAGGGAGTGGGCTGATTTCCTGCATCAAAAAGGCCTGACCGTTTACGCTCCGCGACTTTCCGGTCACGGAACATCCTCCAAAGATCTCTCAGTTCGCAGCTATCACGACTGGCTGGATTCAGTGGACCGCGGCCGGGCGATCCTGAAAACATGCTGCAAAAAAATCCTGATCGCCGGTTTTTCCACCGGCGCGGGTCTTGCTCTGCAATCCGTTATTCTCAAGCCTCATGATTTTGAGGCGGTAATTTCCGTCAGTGCTCCGTTCAGATTCAAAAGATTTTCATCACGGTTCGCGGAAGCGTTAAACGGATTCAATCATCTCTGCAAAGCGTTGGGCCTGAATAATCTCTCCAGAGAATTCATGACAAATAATGCGGATAATCCCCATATCAACTATCTTCTCTGTCCGGTCAGCGCTTTTGTTCAGGTTAAAACACTGATGAAGGAAGTTCGAAAATCCCTTCACGCTATCGATATTCCGGCGCTGGTGATTCAGGCCAGAAACGATCCTAAAGTCGCGCCGCAAAGCGGTCCCGCGATATTCAGACGTCTGCGTACGGACAAAAAATGTTTCGCCTGGGTCGATTACAACATGCATGGTATTGTCCGCGGCACAATTGCCGGCGATGTTTTCAAAGAAGTTGAATCATTCCTGAAGGCGTGCGGTTTGATCAATTCTCCCGGATAATATTGGCCGGCAGTTCTGATCAAAAGCGTTACCCCTGAAATATCTAATATATTTTTCAAAACAATAATCCTCATAACACCACGTTTTCTATGAAGAAAATTAATGTCTCGGCCTGTTTTTTTGACGTCAGTCCGTTATCCGCACAAATAAAGCTTGACTATTACTATTTATTGCCGTAAGGTTGCGCCAACTTCGGGTCTTTGGAAATAAAGAGGCGAAGGAAAGAGTTGAATTTAGACATTTTGAAGCACATAGGTTAGCCACCGGGTACTTTAGAGTCTTGGTGGCTTTTTTAGTTCTGTCATCGTGCTGATTCGACTTTTGAAAATCTATGAAAGGAGGATTAGAACTATGTCAGAAGGTAAAGTTAAGTGGTTCAACGAAAGCAAAGGTTTCGGCTTCATCGAGAATGCAGAGGGCGGCGATGTATTTGTACATTTCAGCTCGATTCAAGGCGAAGGCTTCAAAACTTTGAATGAAGGCCAGCGCGTAAGCTTTGATATTGCTGAAGGCAAAAAAGGCCAGGAAGCAACAAACGTCAGAGCCATCTAGTGCGACTCTTTGAAACTCTGAAAACGAGCG
>CAZIJZ010000027.1:0-23633 GCA_964539765.1 uncultured Smithella sp. | reverse complement strand
CTGAAAACGAGCGTAGCGAAGTTTGAAGAGTTAGTCGAGCCATCCCCCATCCGCGACTTGTCGGGATGGGCTGGGGCGACGCAGGAAGTTGAAAACTAAAAACTGAGCACTCCGTGTGTGAAAATCATGCCGGAGTGCTTTTTTAGTATATTTGGAATCATTTTTTTGAGGAGGTTCCGATGCGATTATTTCCGAGAGAAGAAATCTTTTTTGATTATTTTGATGAGCTTGCCGGAAAGATTGAAGAAGGCAGCAAACTTTTTTTGGAAATGACAGAAACCAATGATTATTCCAATGAAAAAATCACGAAGCTTAAAGAAATCGAACACGAAGCTGACGGCATCACCCACAGAACGTATGAAAAAATGCATAAGACTTTTCTTATGCCGTTGGACCGTGAGGATATCTACGCGCTTGTTAACAACATGGACAGTATCATCGATTTAATTGAATCCACGGCCATCCTGATTAATCTTTATAAAGTCAAAAATATATCTGACGCCATAACCATACAGGCGAAGATATTAAATGATATTACCAAGAAAGGGAAAATCATCATCCATAACCTGCGCGATATGAAAAACCGCAAAAAGATTTTGAAGGGGTGCATCGAAATACACACACTGGAAAATGCCGGCGACATTGTTCTAAGAACCACGATATCCAATCTTTTTGAAAAAGAAAAAGACGCCATTGAACTTGTGAAACGTAAAGATATTGTTCAACTGCTTGAAGAAGCTATTGACGCTTGTGAAAAAATGTCCAACATCGTGGAAGGGATTGTCCTGAAAAGCGCGTGATTCAGGGAACGCTAAACAACAGATTGCGGCTCTTTTACAATCAGTAACGGCTAATCAATTTTTATTCGTTGCTGATTATCTTTATCTTTTTTGACCAGCCACACTTATCCGTATTCACATTTCTGCAGCTTGCCTGATAGTGGAATGTAAAAACAATTTTCCCCTGATTTTGCGGGCTCTGGTCGACACGATAGTCTGTGATGGACCCGCCGAAGAAAGATGGTTCAATCCGTTTTTTGTGAAAATAAATTTCACCCCCTACCAATTGCTGGGCCTTGCTTTCGTTTATGTTCCACCAACCGCTTTCCCATTGGTCATCCGGCAATTTTACAAAATGATTCAACTCTTCAATGATGTGGATATTCACTTTATTCCCCCTTGTTGGATAATCACTTGATACAGCACAAGTTCCTCCCGATTTTTTCATCCAAAAACAAAAAAAGCCCGCCTCATTGTAATGGGCAGGGCCTGAACAACAGCCGCGGTTTCCACATGATAAAAAGAAACCCACAGCTTCTCTCGATGTCTATTACATACTCATGCAACAGGCTATACCTAATACAGGTAAAGTCAAGACAAATTATAATATCTTACCGATGAGCCAGATCAATCATCATCCCTGCATCAAAGAAATCTGCGCGATTGACGAAAACAACTTCAACGGACCTCAGGATTCCAGCGGCCAGCCGGATCATTCCTTTTTACAGAACAGGCAACCGGCGCAAATGGCGTTGTTCTATGGCGGCATGAGCAATTCGATACCCCGCATGTATTCGATAGCCTCTCAATACAAGACCTTTGGCGTCGCCACCATTGCCGGCGGTAGTCATGTGGATGCCCTGCCGCAGGAAGCGCTCCGGTCCGGTATCGATATTGTCGTCCACGGGGAAAGCGAAGAAACCATATCGGAATTGCTGGAAATATTGATCTCCGACAAGCAAGAACGCGCAGGCAAACGCTTCTTTGACCATCAAACAGCGGGCCCGATACGATATAAAGTTTTTTAAAAAATCAGGAATAGACACCCTCCAGGTGCTCAATGTCGTTCCGCTGGTGAATCCATGGAAGACGTAAAAAGAATATGGAGAAATCTGTTCGTTAAAACATACGCGGGAGCCATTGTGAACCGGTGGTTAAAAATTTACCGTGAAAGCGACTATAGCAGCAAACTCCGGCAACTATTCACGGATAATAAAGCGGCCGATTCCCGGATAAGCAGTACCCTTTATTCCTTCGGGAACATAAAAAGATACAGAATAATTAATATGTTTGTGTTATTATACAGAAAACATTAAAATATTTTTTGTATAACATACCAATCAGGGAGAGCGTCGCTATGCCTAACAAATTAAGCAAAGAATCAGGCGGACCGGGTATTATCATTCATTTCTCCGGAATCGTGGAAGCCGACGAGGCCGAAAAACTTCAGAAAAAAATTCACGCCGACAAATCATTTCCGCAACTGCGTTATCAGATATGGGATTTTTCCAAAACGGAAGAAATAAACATTTCCATCGATCAAATCCAGCATTTCGCCACGCAGGCAGCGATTGCATCCGATAAAAATCGCCAAATGAGAATCGCCATCATTCCCCGGAAAACATCGCATAACACTCTGGGTAAAACGTTTCATACTTTCGAAAAAGTCTGGGGCGCCTACGAATCGAAAAGTTTTCGGGACGTCGACGCCGCACGCGAGTGGTGCCTGAGCGGCAAAAAGTAAGACAACCGTCGCAGCCGGAGAAAAGCGAATGAATGCAGGGCTTGACGCAACATCGCCGGTGATCGTCCGGCGCCTAAAATCAGCGCTTCACCTTATACTCAATCGTCCCGCAGCCCTTAACAGCCTCACACTGGAAATGGTGCAAATCATTGCCGCTGAAATTGATGAGGCCGCCTCAGATGATTCCATTAAACTGGTTATCTTCAGCGGAATCGCCGCGAAAGGGTTTTGCGCGGGCGGCGATATAAAAATCATGGCCCGGGCTGTCACGGAAAACAATATCGAACCGGCAATGCGTTTTTTAAAAGCCGAAAACGATCTTGACCTGGCCATTCATCTTTTTCACAAACCGGTTATCGTCTTTGCCCACGGCATTACCATGGGCGGCGGTCTCGGACTGTCCGCCGGAGCCGATATTGTCGCAGCCACGGATACCACGCGCATGGCCATGCCGGAAACCCGGATCGGGTTTTTCCCCGATGTCGGCGCCACGGGCTGGCTGTTCCGCAAATGCGGACCCGGTTATCCTGAATTTCTGGGACTGACCGGATACGAGCTTCCGGGTCCGGAATGCGTGCGCGCGGGCCTCGCCGATTGCCTGATTCCTTCTGCGCGTTTTGATGAGACGCTCGATGCCGTAATCGAAAGATCCCCGGAATTGCCGACCGGACGCGAAGCGGCCGCTGGGGTCCTTATGGAAATCCTGCGACCTTTCATGCAAACGGACATTCCCGCAAAGCAGGCGATGGACCGCTGGATTGAAAACTACTTTGCCGATAAAACCTCGGTGCTTGACCTGCTGAAGGATTTGAAGACTTGCAGCGACCAGAACGATTTATGCGAAGGTGTATTTTCCAGACTATCGGAACGTTCCCCTCTGTCAGTCGTGATCACATTGCACTGTCTCCGCCATAACGAACACAAAAATCTGGCTGAGGTTTACGACGCCGACCTGATGGTCGCCCGCTTTCTCATGACGCAGCATGATTTCCGCGAAGGTGTCCGCGCCCGGCTCCTCGACAAGGATGATCGTCCGCAATGGAACCCGAAAAGTTTCGCCGAAGCAACCCGTTTGCTGAACCGTCAGGGCGATTCTTGGTTAAAGTGAAAAACACGCCGTATTCCGGATCAGGAAACACGCTCCCAAACCAGATCCATGATATTTCCCGCATCATCACATGCCGTCAGTGTCAGCGTATTTTCATGAAAGACAAAATCGCGTTTCAGATCCGTTCCGATCCAGTCGGGCACCATCGCGGCTTTCACATGGTGCACGATAGTGTTTCCTTGGATTTCATACGTTCCGCAATAGGACAGGAAGGACGTCATGGCCATGACGTGTCTTATGCCCGCCCTGATGTATCTCAGAGACGTAAACAGCCTTTTTGTGCGCAATGCGTCGCTTAACTCTTCCGGAGAAACACCGACGAGACCTCTGCCTGACTTCATCAGGATTGCATGCATGAAGCCGCCGGGCATATAGGAGATATAACCTAAGGGATGCTCCGCAAACGGTTGGCTCACAACGCCGTCGGATGATTTTTTCACGACGGATTTCAATGTCCAGGTTCCCGAAAATCTTTCATCGCCGATATGACTCATAACCATCTCCTTTTCGCCCGGCCGATCAGCGGATAACTTCCAGAATGACTTTTACGTCTTTCCTGGAAAGCATTGCCGGGCTGTTTTTGCTGTCCGCCAGTTCCATGATTTTCCCCATGTGAACAGCCGTCATGCCGAAACGGGAAAGCTGCGGAATTTTCAGCATTCGTGTCCACGTGTTCAAAACCTCTAAAAATTGCCTGCAACAAATCAGATCGTCCTGACCGGCATCGCCGCTGAATATTTTCCCGATGTCGGAAAAGCGCTTTTGGGCGGCAGTATTTTTTTCATCAACAATCTCTTTAATGACAAAGGACATCACCGGAAACAGCAGTTTGCCGCAGGCTATGCCATGCGGCACGGGACAAAGGCCGCCCAGCGGTCCGGCCAGGCCATGTACCGCACCCAGCCCGGATTTGCTGAGCGCGATTCCGGAAATCAGCGCCGCGTAAGACATCTTGGACCGCAGGGTCAGATCATTGCTTTGTCCGAGCGCCAGAGGCAAGAGGCTCTCCGAGACGTAAGCCAAGGCCTTTAAGACCAGTTCATCGACAGCAGGATCCGCCTTGATCGATGTATAAGCTTCGATAAGTTGCGAGAGGGCATCCAGACCGCACGCCGTCGTAATGTGCCGTGGCAACGTCAGGGTCAGGCCGGGATCAACGAGGGCTATATCGGGCATATAAGCATCATGCCGGAGAGATTTTTTATAACCCTCTTTACGATCGCAGATCACGGCATTTTGGGTCGCTTCACATCCGGTGCCGGCCGTGGTCGGAACTGCAATGAACGGAATCTTGGTGCCGGTTGGCTTTTTTGTGCCGACGCCTTCCAGGTAGTCTTTCACCGAGCCGTCCGCGGTCAGCATGGCGGAGACCGCTTTGCCGAAATCGATCACACTGCCGCCGCCGATAGCAACGACAACGTTAAACGGTGTTTTCTGTAATTCCAAGACGATGGCATCAACCGCCTGCGTTGTCGGTTCGTCCCAGACGGACACCACACTGTGCTTGATATGATTCTGACTGAGTTGCACAACAAGCGTATTCCAGCGTCCGTGCCTTTTCAGCGATTCGCCGCCGATCATGATCAGCGCCTGCCGTCCGTACAATTCGATCATTTTCGGAAGTTCTGAAAATTTTCCCGCGCCGAAAATAATGCCGGGAATACCGCTGAGGTTCAGAGAGCTTATCGAGTCCATACGGATCTTTCCAGAGGCGCCAGAATATTATGGGCGATTCCTTCACGCGGTTGGGCCATCCAGGGTTCAACCGCGTTCCGCCATTTTAAATAATGAGCGGTTATCTTATGCGCGGCTGCCGATTCATCGGATTCGTAGGCCTCATACAAAGTGAACGCTGCCGGATTATCGCGGCGCTGTAAAACATCAAACCGGAGATTGCCCGGTTCTTTGATCGAATGCTGATGATTTTCTATCGTGGCGGCAATAAACGGCTCGACATTCTCCGGTTTAACAAATACGTTTACAATGGTAACGATCATGTAAATCCTCCTGTCTGATATTTTTATAACAAATTCATCTCCGACATAAAAGAAAAAAGGTCTTGCCTCGGTGCGCGCCAATAAAATTTTCTTCCGGCTGATGATGTCAAACAAACAGCGCCACCGTCCTTATTATTCGCTGTCTGAAAAGCCGGCCCTTGACTAAAAAATGGAAATTCTTCCGGTACCGCAATCTTTTGCCGGACAGGCGCGTCTGAAATATTCTGTTTTACCGCTTTTTTGTGAACGCGATTCGGATGCACAATGATGGATTTGGGATCGGTGGGACACGCCCTGGAACAGGCGCCGCAGCCGATGCAGTACTGGTTATCCACGACAGGATAGAGGATGTTGCCTTTATTCACGAAGGTAATGGTTTTCGTCGGACAGACTTCCACGCAGGCCCCGCAATTCTGGTGATTTATGTAAACAACACATCGGTCTTTTAAAAGATCAACCTCCCCGATTTGCGTGATTTTTTTCTCGTCCGGAGAAAGCGGCAGGATGGCTCCCGTCGGACAGACCTGGCCGCAAACCGTGCATTCATATTCGCAAAAGCTGTCCGGATAATTCATTTTGGGCTGCAGCAATCCTCCGATGCCGTAGCTCCATAATGAGGGAACAAGGACTTTTGTCGGACAGGCGCTCACGCAAAGATGGCACGCGCTGCAGGATTGCGTAAAATGGTCCAGCCCGACCGAACCGGGCGGTGTAACCGGCGGCGTTAAAGCCTGCGCTTCCGGCAAAAGATGGCGAATACGGGAATTGAACATCACCAACACGGAACCGGCGGCGGCCAGCGCCCCGATCATCATACCCCGGCGCGCGGGCGACCAGGCCTCCCCTTCCCTTTGCTTCCCCGATAAATCATATCGCACAACGGACTGAGGACAGACAGACACGCAGTTAAAACAACCGACGCAACGGCTCTGGTCTATCGTTGCATGTTCGGCATCGATACAACCGGCCTTGCAAACACCCGCGCAGCGCAAACACGCGTTGCATCCGGTTTTATCAATGGTAAACTGGAATAACGATACGCGCGAGATCAATCCCAACAGCGTTCCCACCGGACAGAATGTATTGCAATAAAGGCGGCCATATTTGAAGGACAGGGTTATAATGACAACCAGAAACGCGATATTGACGAATAATGCGGACAGGACCAGCGGAACGGCATCTTTCGAGAAAAAATAAATATGGAAATATTTCATCACGACAACCGCGGCATTGTAGATCCACCCAAAGAAGGGCTGTACAAACTGCGTGAATATCCTGCCCGTCATCGAATATGGATCCAAGAGATTCAACAGCGACATTGAACCCAGGGACGCGGTCACAACGACCGCACCGAGCAGAGCATAGCGCAGCAGGTTATGCGGCTTTTGAAAAGAATGTTTTTTAAGCCCGCCGTTCTTCCTCGACACGGCAATAAAAATATCCTGAAGCGTTCCCAGCGGGCAGAGGAAAGAACAATAAACCCTGCCGAAAATCAACGTGATAACGAGGATTGCAACCAATCCAATCACGAAAAGGATTTCCGGATTCGTTAAAATGCCGATCAGCGCGGGAACAAACTGGAAAGGCGGCAGGATTGAAGACAGAAAAACGGATATTTTTTCCGGACCGCAGAATAAAAGCAAAAATAGCGTGAAGATCACGAGAGAAAATGCAATGCGGATTCTGACCGGATTCAACGTGTCGCACCTTTACATGGAATAGGTAACAATTTTGAGTTTACTCAGGTTCATGTTGCCCGTTCTTTGCCGATGCCCGATTTTGATATAGCCGATGTCCTCCGGATTCCCGCCGAAAATTCTTGTTGCCGCCGCATCGACCGCAACAATGTCCCGGGACATCAGCAAGGTCTTCTTCAGCAACACATTGGCTTCTCGGGCGTCGCGCGGCCCGTCCGGACCATCGCTCATCAACACGCGATACGCATCCACAATGTTCAGATCGGGCTTTTTATAAAGACAGAAATCGGCAATGCACTGATCCAGACCGCTTAAATGATAGGCCATGCGGTTCTTAACGACGCCCATCAGATTTTTCATCGCGATGGAAAGATGGGTGGAGCTGTGATGTTTCAAGACCGGCACATTAATGAACACATCGGAATCGAGAACCAGGCGATGAACATCTGCTGTTTTCAGTATCCTGGCTCCGGGAATGGTTACTTCTTTGTAGCTGAAATCATCCACCGGAATAATGATGCCTCGTGCCGCCAGGGCCGCGTCCTCAATGCCGCTGATTTTATAACAGTTCCGGGAATTGCCTGATGTCGGCATGACGACGTTATCGAACACATATACCTTTTTCGCCCCCGCCTGATAGCAACTTTCGATGACGGTTTTAACCAGCAGCGGGTTGGTCGTTGCCCCGACTTCCGGTCTTCTTGGAAACCCGATATTGGGTTTGACGACAACCGTCTGGCCTTTCCGGACAAACTGCCCCATGCCGCCCATCAACGCGATGGCTTTCTTAAACATGACATCCGGCTCACCGTTTTTAACGGCAACAAGATCGGGGGGGGCTTGTAAAGTTTCCTTGGCGTGCAGAAAATCCGTTTTGCCGAGAATGACGGCGCCCCCGGCGGCAAGACCGAGCGACAAACCCTTCTTTAAAAACTCTCTGCGGTCGGTTTTTTGTGATGGAGTCATATCAGACTCTCAGCGATGTAAAAATGTTGATAAAATACCTTTTCCTGTACTGTATAAATATATGAAGAATTTCTTTTTGTCAAAAACATATTCCACAAACACCCCTTGCCCTTTGGATTCGGGCTTATTATCTTTTCATAAAGAGGCGTGAGAATGAAAAACCGATATACTCCCATATTTCTGATCGTCATGTTATTTGGCTTTGTATGGGTGTTTTTACTCGCAAAAGCTTTCACGGGACAACCCCAAGGAGCAAATATTATGGATAAAAAAACTCTGGCGGAAAACGCCGTAAAAAATATGACGCCGCTGCAGCGCGACGTAGCCTTTAAAAACGCCACCGAGCCGCCCTTCCGAAATGAATACTGGGACAGCCATCAAGCAGGGATTTATGTGGACATTGTATCCGGCGAAGCTCTTTTCAGCTCTTCGGACAAGTTCGATTCCGGCTCAGGATGGCCCAGTTTTACCCGTCCCATAGAAAAAACCGTTGTTTCGGAGAAGTCTGACAACAGTCATTTCATGCAACGGACCGAAGTCAGAAGCACCAAAGCGGATATTCATCTGGGGCATGTGTTTGACGACGGCGCCGCTCCCACCGGAAAGACATATTGCATCAATTCTGCCTCTCTAAAATTCATTCCCAAAGAAAAAATGATGGCAACGGGATACGGCGATTACCTGTATTTATTCGATGCTAAATCCTCCGCAAACGTGGAAACGGCCATTTTTGCGGCGGGTTGTTTCTGGGGGGTGGAAGAATATTTCAGCAGAATAAAAGGCGTCATCAACAGCGAATCGGGCTACACCGGTGGAACCAGGAAAAATCCCGCCTACGAAGACGTCTGCACCGGGAAAACAGGTCATGCCGAAGCTGTCCGGATTACCTATAATCCGAAGGTCGTCAGTTACATGCAGTTATTGAAACACTTCTGGGAGCTGCACGATCCCACCAGCCTCAACAAACAGGGCAACGATGTGGGAACGCAATACCGGTCGGCCATTTTTTTCACGAATCCGGGGCAGGAAAAAGCCGCAAAAGAATCTCTGGCAACCCTGGCCAAATCAGGAAAATTTTCGAAGAAAATTGTAACAGAGATTTTGCCGGCGAAAGAATTTTACAAGGCGGAAGAGTACCATCAGGATTATTTGAAAAAGAACCCCGGCGGTTATTGCCACATCGATCTGCGAAAAGCCACCGAAGAATGAACTCTGCAAGCCGGACTTAAACAAACAGTGTTCCTGGCTTTCTAAATTCAGTTATGTATTATTATAAAATTTTTCTTTACAAAAATAAAAATTTAATTAACATAAAACACAATATATCGAACAATGACTGATTAAAAAATAAAGGAGAAAAGCTATGAGACATTTATTTGGCGGCGGCGGCGGTGGCATGGACTAATGAGATGAAAGAGGGCGAATAAAATCGCCCTCTTTTTTTCAAAAGTCTGGGTTTAATCACTAAGCCGAAAATTGAATTGAGTTGATTTCCGTTTAAACATCTTAAATAATAACAAGCAATCCTCTCTCTAACTTGAACGCATGATGCATTTTTTTAATTTTTAAGAAACAACGATTCGCCAGTCTAAAACGTCACCTCATATTCCAAAATTTTTCTTAACTGTTTTGGCATCTTTTTTATGAGCTATCATTTTGCAGATCATCGGCATTTTCAAGAAAAATTCTTTTCTCGGTGGCAGTCCTTACGCAGTGTTGTCCTGTGTCGACCGAATCAAATGTTGCAGATGGCGATAGGATCTTAAAAATATACCCGGTCGTTTGGGTCCGCCATTCACCGCCTTGATTTTTCCCATCATGTCGAAGCACAGGTTGCAGGAACGTTCGCGGCAGTTCATTGTGCAATGTTCAACGGTGGTGAAAAAATCATCATCAAACAGGTGCGATGGAATATCGCCTATTTTTTCGCCAATGAAGCTGAAGTATCCCGCATTGATGAAGTCGGCAATATTGTAGGAAGCATCCGTATCAAAAATATGCATGAACTTTTTGGTGACCGATAAAATCGAACTTTGCGGACCGCGCGGAAGTTTGACAACATGGATGAACGGCAGCAGTGTCTTCAGTCGTGAAACGGTCACCCAGTTGGCCTTGAAAAAGAACCGGGGATCTAATGATACTGCCGGGTTTTTGCAAAAAACCTGATCCTGGTGCAGGCTTCTGGCCAGGTACCAACGGTGCCCATGCCTGGCGCTTTCCTCAGGGCAGTTATGGAGACACCCTTCGAAGGCAATGATTTTTTGGGCGAATCCTGCTTTATGATTGCGCTCCAGTTGCGCAGGGTTTCGAATAATATTAACGGAAGGGTTGTGCAATACCACCCCTTCTTTGCGTTCTTCTTCCAGATCCTCTTCTGTCATTCGATGCGAGAGGCAGGAACCCTGAATTTCGCAGTCCGGCAAGGCATCTTTCAGCCGTTTAATCAGTTCTATGTCCGCTACGACGAAACTGTGAACACCGCGGGGATAGAATTCTTTTCTTACATGATCGACAACCATTTTATAGTTGTCATGAAGAAGGTAGTTGAGGAGCAGCGTTAATTTGAACCCCGTATGTTCTTGATTCCACGATATCAAATCCATGGTCCGCTTCCGGGCTTCGTAAAGGGATATTTGGGGATCTACTCGTCTGCCGCTGGCGCTTATTTGCGGATCGTAGTGAGGGAAATGAAGATCATATATGTGTGGTCTGAAAGCGCTCAATCCCCGTAAATGCTTCTTCCTGGTCTGAGGCGGTGAGAATCCGATGGTCAGTTTAAGGCTCTTCATTGTATGTTAAAGGCTCTTGAGCAGTTTTTATCACGACAAATTAAAGATGCGTCTTGTCTTTGTCCTGACAAGACGCATCTTAATTCACGATTGTATGAAAGCACAAGAAAAATCTGTCTTGAGTATCAATTGTTTTTTTTCACAATGCGGGAAAATTGATGCTCCGGGAATAAGCCATCCAGCAAGAGATCGTAATTTGCTCTTTTAAAAAAAATGAATAGTGGTATGATAATAGCCGACTCATCGAAAATAGCCGGAATCAATTGTCGTTGAATAAAATGATAAAGGAGTCCTTTATGAAAGAAGCCTGGGGAACAATAAAAGCCTTTATGCGTGGATGGGGCAGCTTTGTGTTCGGCATCGTTAACTTTGCGATTCTGCTCTATGTTATTTATTTACTCATCAGGGCAATGTTCTTTTAAATAAAAGTTCAATCATCCGGCATCTTCATGGATGCTGCATTAATAATACCTTTCTGAAATATAGAGCGTCCTTCTGAATCACACCCCGAATGTTTGATCCCCCATCTCAACGAGACGGTTCGTCGGACCAGTTCATCGTAAAGTTCTTCCAACGGTCTGGCTGCTTCGGCGCCTTCCAATCTGGCGACCGCGGCGGCGACTGCCTCGAGCGTTGACATGCCGTCTGAACGGCGTTGTTCCCGTAACCGTTCTCTGCGTTCTTTTGGCGCGGGCAGCGCCAGCCGGGGCAGTTCCCACAGAACAGGCGTGTTGCGATACAATCGGCGGGCCTGCTGCCACGTCGCATCGATAACCACAACGCGTGCCGGCGGTGTCAAATCAGATACGTCAGAATTCGCACCGGTTCCATCGGGCCATAACAGCCAGGTACCGGGAACCCGCAGCAATTTATCATCAACGGGCGCAAGACCGATGCGGCTTCCGCCGCCGCAGGAGATAATCCGGGAGTTTGGCATGGCCAGCGCAACGAACCGGCCGGTATTGCTGGGGCGCTCAGCTTCGTAAATATGCCGCAGAATCAAAATTTCCGTCCGCGTTTGTACCGTGGGCAGAATCGGGCAGATGCAGATTTCCCGGCGTTGGTAACAGCGCGGGCAGTGGCTGTTTTCATCACGCGGTTTGTTCGAACGCATTACGGCAACCTTTATTGTTATTCCCGCGAATGCGGGAATTCAGTATTTCTTAATTACTTAATCATTTAAAACTTAAATCTTTACTCTTCACCCTTCACATTTTCAGCAAAAATTCATCCGCACGCCGGGCTTCTTCGACCAGCCGTTGAACTTTCTCCATGTCTTTTTCAAAGCGGATGGGCCGCCCTTGCTTATCCACGGCATTGGTTTTCGTGCAGCTGTCCACACCCGCCGGGTTTAAAGTCGTAATCGCTTCGAAAACATTTTCATCGGAAATGCCGCCCGCCAGAATAACCGGTATCGGACTCGCCGTAATGATTGCTCCGGCAATATTCCAGTCGCAGACTTCACCGGTGATCCCGACATAGCCATCGACAGGTTGCCCGGATGGATCGCCCGGTTGGCCGATCAGCGTATCGATGAGGAAATAATCGGAAACCGGCGCAAAGCGTTCGGTAAGACGCAGAATATTTTTTTGAATCTCGCCTGCCTGCAAAACACCGGCCCGGGGCACGGAAAGCGAGCGCATAATCCTGATCTGCGGAAAACGATTCTTCACGGCAGCTTGCAAAGAAAGCAGCACATCACATTCGCACGCAACGGCGTCCTGATCATCCGGAAAGGGAGAAAGCATATCGCAGAAATGAACAAAGTCCGGCTGGTAGTAATCAAGCGCCTGAAATAGTCTGGCCGGATCTTTAAACAGAGGAATCAGGCCGCTTTTGGCTCCCGCTTCCTGAATTACATGAACCGTTTTACGGATGGCTGCATTTTTGAGTTGAGCGGAATCAGTAAGCACGCTACCGATATGATCCACGCCCAAATCGACTAAGGCCTCCGCCTCCTGGGGCTGTTGTACTTCATAAATTTGGATGATGGTTTTTTCCATGCGCGAAGACATATCATTTCGAGCGACACAGAGCAAGACATTGCCGGCTGTTTTCTCGCCGTTGCATCATTCAACAAACGGTCATTTGATTCTATCGGCAATAAATTCAATAATAGGCCGCAATAGATAAAGTGAACATGATTGAAAAAAACAGGGCGCTATTCCCGGTTTCTTCGGATGCCGGATCTTCAGCCCCAATGGGATAACCATAATAATTTGGCGGAAGGTTTCATCCCTCTGAGTCTTTATGCAGTTGTTCTATTTCCGTTGAGTAAGTCTTCAAAACCTCTTTGCGCTTAAGTTTCATGGTCTGGGTAACCAATCCGTTTTCCAGAGTAAAATCTTCGCTGACAAATATGAATTTCCGAGGTATTTCATATCCGCCATATGATTTTTTAAGATGCCTTTTAATTTCTTCTGATAAAAAATCCTGGATATTTTTATTGTTGACGACTTCCGCAGGAGATCCCTGGGCCCATTTGGCGATCCGGTCATCCTTTTTCATTGTCGCGAAATCAGGCACGATGACCGCGACATTGTATGCTTTGCCGTCGCCCCATAGAAAAGCATTGGCAATGTTATGCACCAGCTTAATGTCGGTTTCAATGGATTCCGGGTGAATGTATTTGCCGTTGGATAGTTTATATTCATCTTTAAATCTGCCGGTAATATAAAGAAAACCTTCGTTGTCAAAACGGCCCTGATCGCCGGTGCGTATTCCCGGAAAGCCGTTCCAGTTATCCTTCATCATGATTTGAGCGGTCTGCTCCGGCTTATTGTGATAGCCCATCATCACATGAGCGCCGTAAACTATAATTTCTCCGTCATCGCTCTCATTATCGGCCACGGAACTGTCAATTTTAACATGCATATTTTCCACGCATTTGCCGACCGAGCCGTACTTGTTTCCCAAAAGCGGTGAATTCATTGTAATCGCGGGCGAGGTTTCCGTTAATCCGTAGGCATCATAAGTGGGGATGCCGAGATCGGCAAAGAACATGGCAATATCAGGATTCATTACCGCGCTGGCCGTCAGAACGCCGGTGAGCCGGCCTCCGAATCTTTCCCTGATTTTGGAAAATACCATTTTATCGAGTATTTTTAATTTCAGGGATTTATGCGCCCGGCCCCTGCATTTTGCCGCTTCCGCGCAAGTCATATCGAAAAGCATCTTTTTGAATCCGCCCTCTTCATGCATTTTTGCCTGAATCCCGTCGTAGATTTTGTTGAAGACCTTGGGGACCGCGATGAGGTAGGTAGGGCGGACTTTTATAAAATCTTCCGCTAGCGTGTCGACCGATTCCATCAGCGCGATAGCGCCGCCGAACTGCATGAAATTATGCAGCTCCGCGCTCAGCCCGTAACTGTGCGCCCAGGGAAGGATAGCCAGAGAAACGGACATTTCATTGAGATCGGGAAAGATGTGATAACCCGACTGAGAGCATGCCGAAAGATTGCCGTGAGACAGAAGAACCCCTTTGGGATCTCCGGTTGTCCCGGACGTATAAATCAGCTCCGCCGGCTCCGACCAATGGGGTTTATAGGATTTGACCGGATGGTTCTTCCCGGTTTCCTCCAGCGCCTTGAGACTGTTTTTACCTTCGCCGTAGATGATAAAGATTTCTTTTAAGTTTTCGATTTCATCTTTGAAATGCTTGATCTTTGCAAAAAGGATTTCATCCTTGACAAAAAGATATTTGAGCCCGCTGTCCCGGATAATGTATTGCCATGTCTTCATCAATTCCTTTTCGTACATCGGCACAAATATTGCGCCCAGCCCGTGCGACGCATTCTCTAAGACATACCATTCGACAGAGTTTCCGATGATAACGCCGACCGCGTCGCCCTTGTTGACGCCCAGTTGATGAAGCCCGCCCCTGGCGTTGTTTATTCTTTCGGCGAGATGTTTATAGCTTATCCATTCGTATTGTTTCGTCGCAGGATTTTTTGTTCCGATGGCGTTTCGATCACTCCATCGGGCTGCCGTGACTTCGAACAAATCGACGAGATTTCGCGGATGCTTGTAATATTTGTCCAATTCCGCAATTTGCTTTTCCGTATACGTGATCATAATGTGTTCCCCTTTCGTGTGTGGTTCATGACTATGATCTGTCCCCGAAAAGATGGACAACTTTTAGGGCTATTCTGACATTGATTTGTTCGGAAAGCAACAAGGCTTTATTCGTGCGGATGGTTAATCAGACGCCTATGGGAGATTAAATAGTTGAGGAAAAGGTCTTGGCTTGCCGTTAACGGGAAAAAAGAGCGCTATTCCTTTTTCCCGCATTCCCCAAAGCAACCTTTGGGGAATGCAAGTCCATACAGCATTATTTCTTACTTGCCCAAACCGGGCAGCGGCTGCAAGAGTCTCGGCACGGATTCGCGTTTCTGCCCGCTTACCGTTACCGGCTGCGGTTTGGCGTGGGCGATTCTCCCGGCGACGTTGACATAATGACGTCCCCGGAAAACCAGCTCTATCGCCGCGGGCAGGGCGAGCAATCCGAACCTTGACGACCGGATAATAAACCATAACGCGTGGATACCGAACGGAGAAAAGAAAAGCCTGGCCAGTTCCAGCATCATCTTTGTTTTACGGGGATAATTGGTCAATTTTGATTTCGCCAGTTTCTTTTTCCACGGCTCCGCCCCGCGAAGCTTTGTTATTTTAAGATCGGGCAGTCGGCTGATGAGGGTTGAGGCGCGGGCAAAATAGTTTTTGGGCGCATAGGTTTGAGCGATCACCCGTCTGTAGCCTTCAACCAGTTTTTCAGCCGGCATGACGGGTACAAAGTTGAGCACGGTATCGACGTTATCGCCGCTGTGCGGCTTGTCCTGTGAGATGATCCGGCCTTCCCGTTCCAGCCGTTTGAAAAGATCGGTGTTCGGCATGGCGGCAAGCAGTCCCACCATGCTCTGGGCAATGCCGTTTTGCCGGATGAAGGTCAATTGGTTGTCGAACGCGTCCTCTTTATCCGTATCGAAGCCGAGGATAAATCCGCCCATGACCTCTATGCCGGAACGCTGTATCTTCTCGATAGCTTTATTCATGTCACAGGCGGCGTTCTGGTTTTTGTTGGCGGCGCGCAGCGTTGCGCTGTCCGGCGATTCGATACCTACAAATACGGACGTGAATCCCGAACGCGTCATTAAATCCAAAAGCTCGTCATCTTTGGCCAGGTCAATGCTCGCTTCAGTGAACAGCATATACGGATAGTTGTGCTCCTCCTGCCACCCCGCCAGGAGTCGGAGCATTTCTTTGACAACCTTCCGGTTGGCAATAAAATTGTCGTCCACGATAAACAGGCGTCCGCGGTAGCCGGTCGCGTGCAGGTCTTCAACCTCACGCATGAATTGCGCGGGAGATTTAGTGCGCGGAACGCGTCCGAACATCTGGACGATATCGCAGAATTCGCAGTTAAACGGGCATCCGCGGGAGAACTGCAGAGCCATGGAAGCGTAATCATCCGGCTGTATCAGATCAAAGCGCGGCGACGGGGTAAGGTTCAAGGCCGGTTTTTCTTTATTGTCATATACTTTTTTCGCTTCGCCCCGCGCGTAGTCCCACAGGAATTCGGGAAGGTTATTTTCAGCCTCATAAAGAATCAGATGATCGATCTTATCCGATTCCAGGTAGTCTCCCGGTCTGCCGTAGGCCGATTGGACAAATGGCCCTCCGGCAACCACAGTTTTCCCGCGTTCATGGCACAGGTTGAGAACCTTTAAAAACGATTCCCGGTGTATCCACATGCCCGTGAGAAAAACCATGTCACTCTGCTCAATGTCGCGTATTTCGAGATCGCGCACATTCATGTCGATTAACGTGACGTCATAATATTCTGGAAGCATGGCCGCGACGGTCATCAGCCCCAGCGGCGGCATCACCGACTTGAATCCGGCTGCCTTGAGCGCGCTCTCATGGCTCCAGAACGTTTGCGGTGTCTTCGGGTGTATCATCAATACATTTGTTTTTTTCATGATGTTCTCCTTTATCCGGCTATAAACTATACCGTGCTTTTGTTTTTGTCAATAAAAAAAGCATAAATCTAAGCATTTATTATTGCCTCTTTTACAGACAATTGCAGAGGCTTTGTATCTGGAATTGAGCAACAGGGCCCTTGAGTTATAAATCCAGATACCGTTCAGCGCGTTTTTCAATTCTGCCCAGTGCTGGATTATCGGGCCTGTAGGCTTCCATAAAAACCTGCTTAACTCGTTGGGCCTGTGGTAAAGATTTAATTTTATCCGGAGCGTGTCCCCAGGCCAAAAGGATATTGTCAGCTTTCTGCGGTAAAACTTTCAGTGATTTGTACACCATCGAACGGCCGTTGCTTTCCTTAATTTTGGGACCGCAGGCAAAAGAAACTTCCGTAACATGGGTTGTCAGCGCGCGTTTGGCCCGTTCATGCTTTGTCGTATCATTATGCTCTCCATGAGAAGGAATGAAAATAAACCGCATGTCGTCCGGTGTAACGCCCCCCACACAGAGAGGCACGCCGTAATCAATGCCGTTTAAATTTGACCCGATCAGCTGCGTACCCGCAACGGCCATGACATCTTTATGGCTGATTCTCCGGTCAAAGAGATTAACAAAGAAACGATTGATTTTTCTGTATTGCGTATAAAATCTGCTGTTTTGTCCTTTCCCGGTCCTTTCGAGATGCATTTCCCCCGCGGCGTCCTTCACGGCATCGCGAATCCATCGATATTGAGTCAACGGATCGGCGTTTCCGATCTCTTCTACCAGATGCGTTCGCACAATTCCCAGCCCGCGGTATCCTTTTTGAACATCAATTTGCCGTTTGGAATTTTGATCTCCCTGCGCGATATAATCCGTGGCCCAGGTGATTCCCATCTCCAGACTCAGCAGAGCAATTTCAACGGATGAATTCGAAACGCTCTGTCCGATCTCCAGCGCTATTTTATCTCTGAGCTTCAGGATGTTGCTGCTGGTAACATCGATCTGGCTTCCTATCGGGAGAAGATCCGATGCACCCAGACAATTTAATCTCAGCCAGCCTTTTTTATCCGGCAGGGTACCGCTGTCCCACAGATGGAACTTGTAGGAAAACGGAAAAGTCCTTTTGCTTTGACTCAGAAATGATGCATTGCCCAAAACCAGATGATTATGGATCAGATGCGTGTACAGAGCGAGCGGCACACCGTCGATGACGTGATTATAGACGAGACTCATGATCCGGTAGGACCGGTTTTGTCTGTCATAGATTATTTCAATTAAGACCGGCTTGGAATAATCCCAATCCAGCGCGAAATCGATATCATAACCCGTCACCAGATGATCTTCCGCACCCAGGCGGCCTTCCTTGACCTGTATATCCGCGTTGATCAGCATGTCGCCGTAATGTTTTAGCGCGAGATCCACAGCTTCGATGGCTCTATGGCGCATTTCACGAGTGCTTTCGAAATCAGGTGAACTGCCCCTTACTTCAATGCCAAAGCCGAAATGCTTGGCGTATTTTGATCGTAAAAATTCCCACGCGGTGGTTGTCTTATCCAGACCAAGTTTGGTCGTGATGTAATCTCTCGGGGTGGACACGAATCCTCCAAGATGAATTGCTCCTACTATTGCGTTCATATCGGTCTCCTTTTCCTTAAGATGGTTGAGTCTTTCAGTGTCATTGCACTCGTCCTTCATGTCTCGTGACCATCTCTATATACCCACCGGGCTTTCAGGAACCTTTCGGGGGTATTACAATTTTGTAAGGTGAGGAGTTATTCATTGTTTCATCATAGTCTATCCTTGGGTCATTCCGGCATGGGCCTAGCCGGCCATGGTGCACCGAGAGTGACCCCATGGTGTCCTTCAGGGTATTTAGGTTATCCGGGTAAATCCAGGATTACTGAAACTGGACCCCGGCGTCCGTAACCTAAAGGTCATCTACGACCGGGGTGACGACTGTAATGACCACGTGCCCAATGTCGTTACTATGGTTGGATTGTTAATAAAAGGAAGGACAGGATAGAAATAAGACAGCAACGGGGTTGCCGCAAGGGAGATTATTCTTCAGGGTGTCAATCGTCTTCCCTTTCTCTATCCGTGATTTTTCCGTTTGTGGCGTTGACATATACCATCTCGGATGCATTTTTCCCCCGCTTGGTGACAATGACCCGATAATAGAGGGCATGATCTTTTAATTTGGCTTTTGCCAGGACGGTCTTGCCGCCGGTTTCCTTTTCCGCGACAGCGATGGCCCGCGCCAGGGATATTTTAGCATCGGCAAAAGCATCCTTTTTACTGATGTGCAAAAAATGCAGAAGGCCAAACCAATCATCGAGCTGAGCGAGCACTTTACCGGATGTGACATCCACAAAATAAGCCCTCATGACGTGGTCCTTGACGGTCATCAACTCGAACACCAGAGGCCCTTTTCTCAGATTAAGCGGCTTTCTTTTGGGTTCGACCTCGGCCATAACCACTCTGCCGCCCGATGCCGATTCGATATTGCTGATGGCCTGCAAAAGACTTATTCGCGATTTTTCAAGGGCGCCGCGCTGCGCCTGCCGCGGCTCGTCATACGCGGTAACCCGGGCCGGCAAGGCCAGAGCAACCATCACCACCACGACAACCGCGCATATCGTACTCTTCATCTTTGTTTTCATTTATCACCGCCGTATCATTTTATTCCCTGGCCTGCTTATAAACCAGCATGACTTACACCCACATTTCCGGAACATTACAATTTTGAAAGGTTCACACGCGCCGTTGAAAGGCACGATTATGGTTCGGGCGCCTGCTGCACCGCCGTATCGGAATCGGCAAGGGGTGTTTTTGCCGGTCCTGTGGGCGTGTGCTGCGGCAGAGTCAGGGTAAAGACCGCGCCTCGGCCGGGCAGATTCTGAACGTCAATCGCGCCGTGGTGGGCGGTGGCAATAGCCTTCACCAGGCACAGCCCCAGGCCCAATCCGCGCTGCGAACGGCTTTTATCGCCGCGGTACAGCCGCTCAAAGATGCGCGGCATATCCGCCGGACTGATGCCTCCGCCGGTATCACTCACGGAAATGAAGATATTCGTTTCATTACTGCCGGCATCAAGGGTGATACACCCGCCCGAAGGCGTATATTTAATGGCATTATCAATCAGATTGGCGATGGCCTGACGCAGGCGCGTGGCATCGGCATGTACCGTCAAATGAGCGGGTATGTTCATTTCCAGCCGGATATTCTTCTCTTCCGCGTCATAAAGGTAGATATCTGCAATGGTGGAGATGAGTTCCTTCAGGTCGATTTCTTGGAGATCAAGCGTCATGACGCCTGTTTCCGCTTCGGAGATATCCATCAGCGCGTTGAGCATATTCAGAATATTCCCGGATTCTTCGGCGCAATCCAGCAAAGCCTCCTGCAAGGCGGCCTTATCCGGTTCGCGCTGCATAACGGACTCAATGGAAAATCGCATACGGGTCAAGGGCGTCCTGAGGTCATGCGCCACATTATCGAGCGCTTCCCGCATGCCGCTCGTCAGGGTCGCGATCCAGTCCAGCATGGCGTTGAATTGCCGGGCAAGCTCTCTTAATTCCGTTTTGGTTTCTCCCAGGGGCACTCGGGCATCCATCCGGCCGGCACGAACACTCTGGGTCGCCAGAGTCAATTCCCGTACCGGTTTGAGCGCCTGGCGCGCGAGGAAAACCCCGATCAGAATACCGAACAGAATCACCGGCCCCAGGATGATAAGAAAAACGCCGGCGTAATATCCCAGATATTGTGCGCGGGCACGGGTGGAGTAGCCTACTTGCAAGATCGTGCCGTCAAGGAGCAGCCGTCCCGTGACATCAATATTATCGCCGCCTGTCAGCCCTTCCAGAGTTCCGGAGAGACGCGGTTTTTTCAGCAGAGTCCATTGGTCCTCCACAAACGGCAAGGGCGTTTGTATAAGCTGCATCTGTGTTGCATTCCAGGTTTGCGGCAGGGTTTGGCTGAGGATTAAGCCGTTCTGACTCACGACACGGATGAAAAACCCGTTTTGTTCGTTCTGATAACGGGTGCGTTCCAATTCCTGCACGAGGCGGGGGATTCCGCTATGCTCTACGATATTGGTATAGGTATTGATCTTTTCGGAAACGATCTGATGATCCTTGGTGCGCATGGAATTCCACAGCGCCATATAGCCTATGCCGAAAAGGAGCAGGGAGCTGAACACGAAGAACAGCGCGTACCAGAGGGTGAGCCGGAAGGTGATTTTGCGTCTGAGCTGTTTAAGATATTTTAAGAACATACCCGACACCCCGCAGTGTATGGAGAATCTTGGTGTCGAAGTCGCGGTCAATCTTCCCCCGCACCCGGCAAACCAGGACATCCACGGCATTTGTCTGTGGATCGAAATCATAGCCCCAGACATGTTCCAGGAGAGCAGTCTTCGAGACCACTTTGCCGGCATTGAGCAAAAGGTATTGGAGCAGTTCGAACTCCTTGGGCATGAGATCGATCACCTCATCACCGCGCTTGACTGTGCGGGTCAGCAGGTCCATGCTCAGATCGCCGAAGGTGAGGCGCGTAGGTTCCGCGCTGCCGCTGGAACGGCGGATCAGGGCTTGTACGCGCGCCAGAAGTTCCGAAAACGAAAACGGCTTGGTCAGATAATCGTCCGCGCCGGTCTGCAGACCTTTGATGCGGTCATCCACCGTGCCCTTGGCGCTCAAGACCAAGACCGGGGTTTTAATGCGGCGATTGCGCATCTTTTCTATAATGCTCAGACCGTCCAGACCGGGTAACATGATGTCGATAACCGCTACATCATACGGTTCTGTCAGGAGCAGGTCCAGACCGTCGATGCCATTTTCAGCATGGTCAACCGCAAAACCGGCTTCACGCAAGCCACGTCTGACAAAGTTCGCGATCTTGCGATCATCCTCAATCAGCAATAAACGCATGTTCTGATTCCTCTTGATCTGTCGTTTGGGACAAAATCACTGTGTTAACTTTACATGTTTGCCGACATTCTATCAAGCACATAAAACGCGTATAGGATGTCCGGTTTATAGTCGTGACACTCTTACGGCCGGTTTGGCCATTGATGAATTTGTCTTGACATTTTCCGGTAAAAACCGCAAACACCACACAAACAAAGGCCGCGGCGATCAGATCAGGATTCCGGTTCGCACGATACCTGGCCTCAATAGTTGATGGGACTTAAAGGAGAAACTTACTTTGAAAATTGCGTCCATAGCTTCCGGCAGCAACGGCAACTGTTATTATCTGGAGAATGACGATGATGCCATTCTTGTCGATGCCGGCATCAGCGCCAGGCAGATCGTGGAAAGGATGACGAGGCTCGGGCTCTCTTTGTCCCGGTTGCGGGGCGTGTTCATCTCCCACGAGCATTCCGATCACGTCCGCGGCATTGATGTTTTTTGCCGGAAACACGCTGTTCCGGTTTTCATGACGGAAAAGACTTATATATCTTACGGCCGTGTCGTCAGCGATTCATTGCTCAATTTTTTTGCACCGGGCCAGCCGGTAAAAATCGGCAATATCTGTGTAACCCCGTTTCTCAAATCGCATGACGCGGTGGAACCGTGCAGCTTTTCAATATCTTCCGGGAACAGGAATGTTGCCGTGATGACGGACATCGGGCTCGAATGTGAAAACGTCATCGCTCATATCAGGAATGCCGATGCCGTATTCCTGGAATCCAATTATGATGACCAGATGCTGAAAACGGGGTTTTATCCTGCCTATCTGAAAAAAAGGATCGCTTCCGATAGAGGCCATCTATCCAACACCCAGGCGGCCCAGCTTGCTATGAAGCACGCTTCCGGCAGGCTGAAGCACATATTCCTGTCTCATCTTTCAGCAAACAATAACACGCCCCAACTCGCCCTGAGCGCCTTTAAGCATCTCATCGAACAGAGACGTGATCTAAAGTTAGAAGTCATGCTGACCTCAAGAGAAAAAGAAAGCAGTCTGGTTTGCCTCGATTAAGAGCAGGGGAAACAAGAATTAAGTATTATGTCGCTAATCATTTCGAAAAAGGAAAAGTAAAGAAACGGAAGGAGAAAAAGCATGGCCGATGAAATATATCATAAACTGGCGAAGGTACTCGATACCCTGCCCAACGGTTTTCCCAAAACCCCGGGCGGCGCGGAGATTAAAATGCTTAAGAAGATTTTTACACCGGAGCAGGCCGAATTATTTTGCGAGATGAGGCTGACTTTTGAAACATCCCAGCAGGTGTCCGAAAGGACAGGCCGCCCTCTGGAAGAATTGGACAGACAGCTCAAAGATATGGGGAAAGCCGGAATGCTTTTTTCCATAAATCTCGGGGGAATCCGGATTTTCAGGATGATTCCCTGGGTTTTCGGCATATATGAATTTCAGCTTGAACGACTGGATCGGGAATTCGCTGAACTGAATGAGGAATACGCGCCGTATTTCGGTCAGCAGTTTTTTTCACAAACGCCTCAACTGATGCGTACACTGCCTGTGGAAGAAGAAATATCCGGCCAGCAGGAGGTTATATCTTACGAGAGGGTTTCCGATGTTATTGACGCCAACCAGTCTTTTCTGGTCAACGACTGCGTCTGTAAAAAAGAAAAGG